>JBFWXS010000067.1:6376-27475 GCA_050187175.1 Burkholderiaceae bacterium | reverse complement strand
GCACGACACGACGGCGCGCCGGTTCACGGTGAACACCGACCTGCAGATCAGCAAGAGCGGCCCTGCCGGTCCGCTGAGCGGCGGCGCCGACCTCGCCTACACACTGACGGTCGTCAATAACGGCCCGCTGCCCAGCGACGGCACACAGGTCATCGACATACTGCCGGCCGGCCTGCTGTTCGTGGCCGCGCCGGACTGCGTGCATGTGTCCGGCACCGTGAGCTGCAACGTCGGGGCGCTGGCGGTGGGGGGCTCGCGCAGCTTCATCGTCAATGCCCGCCTTGCCTCGCCGTACACGGGCAGCGGCCGCCTGCGCAACACGGCCATCGTCGATGCGCCCGGCGACACGAACCCGGCGAACAATGCGGCCAGTGCGCAGACCACGGTGCTAGGCGCGCCGGCGAGCATCCCGACCCTGTCGGCGTGGACGCTGGGCGTGCTATCGGTACTGCTGGCGGTGATGGCCTTCCTGCTGGCGCGGCGGCGCGCGGCATGACGGCGCAGAGCCGACGGCTAACGCAGAGACTGATCGAGCGAAGGCTGGAAGCGCTGCCCCTGCCCGTCTATAGGGCCTGCCGCCGACCGCGCTGGCCGCGCAAGGCCAGCAGCCCCACGCCGAGCAGCGCGGCAGTGGCCGGCAGCGGTACGTCGCCGGTCGGCGGCGGCTCGCCGATCGGGAACAGCTCCGCATCGGTGCGGCCGTTCTGGTTGAACACGATCTGGCCCGTGCGCTCGTCGACGAGTTCCCACTCGCTGATAAGCTGATCGTTCGCGTCGTACAGGTCTATGCCTACCAGGTCGTAGGTGTTCGCATAGTTGGCCGTCATCGTGAAGTTCTGGCCCTGCGCCGCCTGCCCGACATTGACCTGCACGTAGGCTGCCGACCAGAACATGAAGTCCATCAGCTCACCGACGGTGATGTTCGCGTGGTACTCGTACTGACCCGCGCCGGTGTAAGTCTGCGCGCCGGTGCCGGAGGTCAGGAACAGGTCGTTCCAGTTGTAGCCGGTCGAATGCGGTGCGACCAGCATGTCGAGCCGGCTGCCGCCCTCGCCCAGCGGCAGCGTGCTGCTGCCTGTGACGTTGAAGCGGAACACGGCTCGCTGTGCCGCGGCGCTCGCGGTGTAGAAGGTCGCCGTGGTCCAGTTCCCCTGGCCCGCCACCGTGTAGTAACCGTCGTTGGTCTGCGCGTTCGTCACCGTCATGCTGGCGTAGGCGCGGCCCGAATAGAAGCCGTTGTACAGCGCATAGGCGTTCGACTGCATGGTCGCGCCGTTCTTGGTCTCCGTCGCATTGACGTAGACGCCCGATGCCGGCGCGACATTGCTGTCGTGGATCGTGCCGTTGTCGATCGCAAAGCTGCTGGGATCCGGCTCGTAGTCGAATCCGGAGTACGCAAAACTGCGGTAGAACGGTGCGACGGTATGCGAGGCGCCCGCCTCGCCTGTGAAGACCAGATCGGCATGCGCGCTGGACGGCACCAGCGACAGGACGGCTGCCATCGAAACGGCGAATACCGCCAACCCGCCCCGCAGCGATTGGGGCAGAACGGCTGAGGAAGTTGCCACGACTAGCTCCTTGATAGAGGGATGCCCGTCTTCGGCGGGCAAGGAGCCGATCGCAATTTGCATGCCATTGAAGTTGCGCAGCCGGCGCGGACCGCATGACGATTGAAGCCGTCGATGCGTCGGCGGGCGCGGAACGAGGAGCAGCGCGGCTTTCCGGGCGATGCCCCGATCTGGGGCAGACGCCGGCAACGGCGGCGATCACCATCGCGCGGGGTCGTCGACGCGCGATCGCCGCCCGTGCGGCGTCGCAGCGTCAAAGCCGGACATGAATCATTTGCATCATGCAGGCCTCGGCGCCCGTCGCGTCGATGAAGCTTCCGGCCGCGATGGCAGAGTCCCGCCCCGACGGGAACCCTGCAGGGGCGGCGCGGCGGCACGCGCGTTCAGCGCGCCGGCTCCTTGAGGAACGCGATCGTGTCGGCGGTGCGGCCGGTCGTCTGCTCGAGGTCGGCCAGCTCGATCACCTCGGTCACGCGCGTGTAGTCGCGATAGCCGAGGCGCGCCAGCGGCTGGATCGCGGCAAGGTCGAGCCGTCCGTCACGCAAGGCGCCTTCGTCGATATGAATGCCGACGACCTCGCCGATCAGCAGATGCGTTCCCGAACCCGGCGTATTGCCAGGCACGTGCAGCCACTGCTGCAGCCGGCACTCGAAGTGCACCGGCGCGCCGGCGACGCGCCTGGGCTTGACCTCGCGCGACGGCAGCCAGTCGATGCCATGCCGCTCGAACTCGTCCACGCCCGGCGGGTGCTCGGTCGACGACGCGACGACGGCCTGGCGCTGCGCCCAGGTCGCCATGCTCCAGACGAACTCGCGCGTGTCGATCGCATTGGCCGCGGTGTCCTTCGGCGAGCCGTCGGCGCGCGTATTCGCGGCGATCAGGATCGTCGGCGGGTCCCAGGTCAGGTTCTGGAACTGGCTGTACGGCGCGAGGTTGTGGACGCCCTCGCTGCTGACCGTCGAGATCCACCCGATCGGACGCGGCACGCAGCAGGCCTTGAACGGGTTGTACGGCAGCCCGGAACCCTCGGCGGGGCGATAGTACATTCGGCGCGCCTCAGCCGACGTGCCGCTTGAGGAAGTCGCCCAGTACCTGGTGGTACTCGTCCTCGCGCTCGGCCCAGCCGAAGTGGCCGACGTTCTTCATCTCGTGGAACTCGCCGCGCGGCATCAACTTGGCCATCACCTGCATGACGCGCGAGGGGCAGGTCTCGTCGAGCTCGCCGGCGATGCACAGCGCCGGCATCTTGAGCCGCGCCGGCACGTCGTCCTCGAGGTACTGCGAGGTCGCCTGGATGGCCTTCTGGAAGCCTGCGCCGTTCATCAGCCGGATGCAGTAGAGCACGTGCTCGATGGCCGGATTCGCGGCTCCCGGCCCCATCATCGAGCGCAGCAGGTCGGGCGCGTACTCGGCGATGGCACGGCCCTGCGTCAGCGGCGCCACCCGCGTGCGCAGGAAGTTCTGCTGCCATTCCTCGCCTGAGTGATTGAAGGTGTGCGCGGTGGCCGACAGCACCAGCGCGTCGATGCGATCACCGTACAGATCGGCGGCCTTCTGCGCGACCATGCCGCCCATGCTGTGGCCCAGCACGACTGTGCGCCGCGACGCGGTGGCGGCGATCAGCCGGCCGACCAGCTCGGCCATGCTCACGATGCTCAGCTGCTCGGGCACCGGGCTGGTGCCGTAGCCCGGCGCATCCCAGGCCACGACGCGGTAGCCGGCGGCGTTCAGCCGCGCGGTCGTGTAGCGCCAGTACTCCTTGGAGCCGTAGGCGCCGTGCAGCAGATAGACGGTGGTGTCGCCTTCGCCGCTGACGAGGTAGTCGGGCAGTTCGTAGCGTCTCATCGTTCGTCGTCCTTTCTTCGTCGTCCCTGCTCAGGCGGGGATCGCGTCGCGCGAGCGCGCTTCGCCGTGGATGCGGTCACCTTCGACCCAGCATGCGTGCGTGCCGCAGGACATGCGCTCGGGCAGCACGATGGTGGCCAGCGGGCCGGCGCTGATGTTTGCCGCGTCCAGCACCAGGATCTCCGAGCGGTTGGCGTTCATGTCGGCGATCATCGTGATGACGTAGCCGTCGTCCTCCGCCTTGGCGCCGATGCGGCGCGCCACCTGCGGCTCGCTGCCGTAGCGGTGCTCGCCGTACTCGTAGCGCATCGTCTGGCCGGTGACCAGGTCGTAGCGCTTCAGGCCCGAGAACAGCCAGTCGCCCTTCTTGTACAGGATGTTATAGCTGTACCGATAGGGACGGCCGACGTAATCGTTGCTGCACACCGGGAACTCGGTGATCTCGTCGTCGATGTACTGCTCGGTGGTCTTGCCGGTCTTCAGGTTGAAGCGCCAGCGGTGCATCATCGTCTTGTTGTTGTGCTTGTCCAGCCGCGAACGGATGCGCTCGTAGATGTCCTTGCCTTCGTAGCCGACCGGCGCGACGAAGGGCTTGGGCATGATGCAGCCGTCCATGACGACCTCGTCGCCGTCCTCGTAGCAGTTGGTCAGATGCAGGATGAAGCACGGCGAGGCCTCGAACCAGCGCACCTGGTCGTTGCCGCCGTGGCGCGGCACGATGCCGAAGCGCGACGGAATGTCGGGGTAGAAGCCGAGCTTGCGCTCGCCGCGCTTCAGCGCTTCGGGATCGAAGAAGTGCGGCAGGTCGTGCAGGATCGTGTAGTTGCGCGTGATGCCCAGATCATGCGGCCAGCGCGGTCCCGGCAGTTCGATCGGCTCGTAGTGCGTCAGCCGGTTGTCGCGGTCGATGATGCCGTAGTGCATGTACGGCCAGTGTTCCGGATAGTTGAAGAACATCATCTCGCCGGTCTCCGGATCGACCTTGTAGTGCGAGCTCAGGCCGTCCGGCACCTTGCGCGCCCACTCCGGATCGGGCCCCAGCGTCTCCAGCGTGATCGGGTCGAGCCGCCACGGCTCGCTGCCCTGCGACATGCTGGCGATCAGCTTGCCGGCGTGACAGAGCACGTCGGTGCCGGCATTGTCCTTCATCGCGCCGATCGCGCCCCAACCGCGGCGCGCCGCCAGCTGCGGAGCCATCAGGCCCGGCCACAGCGAACGGCCGGCCGCCTGCTCGGCCAGGAAGCCGGTGGTGCGCACGAAGCGGTTGCGGTACGTGGCGCGGCCATTCTCGAAATGCACGGCGTGCAGCATGCCGTCGCCGTCGAACGGGTGATAGACGCCGATCGACTCGTGCACCTGGTTGTGCGTGTTGCGCACGAAGATGCCGTTCAGATCCTTGGGGATCTCGCCGATGACCTTCAGGCTGTCGGTGTCGGCCGTGTACTCATTCGCATTCGGCTCGAACGGCCCGTGCAGGAACGGGTTGTCGTTTTCGGGCGAGATGGTCAGCTTGATGGTATTGACGATTTCGAGCATGGCTTGTTCCTTCGGTTTCCGGCGGGTTCAGTTCTCGATCTTGACGGCGCCGGAGCGGATCAGATCGGCGTAGCGCTGCGAGCGCTGCTCGACGAGCTTGCGGAAGTCCTGCGGCGAATTGGCCACGACGTTGTAGCCCATGTCGCGGAACTTGGCCTGGATCGCAGGCGTCTTCAGCGCCTGCACGAACGCGCCGTTCAGCTTCTGCAGCACGTCGGCGGGCAGGCCGGCGGGCGCGACGTAGCCGACCCAGCCGTCAGTGGTGAAATCGATCCCCAGTTCGCGGAAGGTCGGTACGTTCGGCAGCACCGGCACGCGTTGCGCGGCACCCACTGCCAGCGCCACCAGGCGTCCGGAATCGATGTAGGCCTTCGCGGAATTGGTGGCGATCATGAAATCGATCTGGCCGCCGGCCAGGTCGTTCAGCACCGGGCCTTCGCCCTTGTACGGCACGTGCGTGGCCTGGATGCCGAGCATGCGCTCCATGTTCACCGTATTGAAGTGGAAGGTCGTGCCCGCGCCGGGGGTGCCGTAGTTCAGCTTGCCCGGGTTGCGCTTGGCGTGCTCGACGAACTCGGACAGCTTGGTGATCTTCGAGGCCGGATTCACGACCAGCACGCTGTAGGTCTCGATCGCGATCGTGATCGGATCGAAGTCCTGGATCGTCAGGCCGAAGTTCTTGTCGACGAGCGGCAGCGACACCATCGTCGCCGGCACCACCAGGCCGATCGTGTAGCCATCCTTGTCGGCGCGCTTGACGGCGTCGAGGCCGATCTTGCCGCCGGCGCCGGCGCGGTTCTCGATGACCAGCGGCTGGCCCAGGATGCGGCCGACCTCGTCGCCGATCGTGCGCGTCACGACGTCGGTCAGGCCGCCGGCCGGGTACGGCACGATCAGCCGGATCGGACGCTCGGGCCAGGCGGCGTGGGCAGCGCCGGCAGTGCAGACGACGGCGAAAGCAGCGGCAGCTCGACAGATCGAGCGCAGGTTCCAGGACTTCATTGCAGTTCTCCTTTGGTGTGAATCGATGCCTGTGGATTCAGGCATTCGTCCGCGCGGTCAGTGCGCGCTCGATGAAAGACAAAAGATGGCGGTTGAACAGTTCGGGCTGCTCGGCCCATGCATAGTGCGCGCTGTCGGGCACGCAGACAAACTCCGCGCCGCGGATCGCCTTGGCGGTCTCGCGCATGCCGTCGGGGCGGCCGACCTTGTCGTGCTCGCCGGCGATCAGCAGCGTCGGCACGGCGACCTGGCTCAGCGCCGCGTCGCCGTCATAGTTGACGATCGCGGTGATCGCGGCCCGGAAGGTCTGCAGCGGCGTCGCGGCGGCCACCTCGATGACGCGATCGACCAGCGGCCCCTTCGAGCCGGGCGCGAACATCGAGCGGATCACCGGCATGGCGGCATCGGCCAGCGTCAGGCCGCGGTCGAGCGGGGCGAGCCGCTCTTGGAGGAAGATGCGCCGGTCTTCAGGGCTCTTGCGCGTGAACGAGCCGAGCGTGGCCGAGACGATCAGCGCGTGGATCTTCTGCGGCAGAAGCACCGCCGTGCGCGGCGCGATGATGCCGCCCATGCTGTGGCCGAACAGCACGTTGCGGCGCGTGCCGGTCCGTTCGATCAGCGCGGCGCAGGTGTCGGCCAGGCTTTCGATCCGGTAGTCGGCCGGCAGCGGGCTGATGCCGTAGCCGGGTGCGTCCCACGCGACGACGCGATAGCCGGCGCCGACCAGCACCCCGATCTGGTGCTCGTAGTAGTGCTTGGAGCCATAGGCGCCGTGCAGCAGGAACACGGTGGTGTCGGCGTCGCCCGCCACCTGGTAGTCCGGAAATCGGTAGATGCTCACGAAGCTCGTCTCCTTGCAGCGATTTCGTTCGATCGGCACGGCTTCGGCGCCGTGCCGCATTCAGCGTTCGATCAGGGTTGGTACACGCTGGGCTCCACCAGCATGGTCGGCGAGGCCCGTTCGAGTTCGACGCGGATCCGCGCCACTGTTTCGACCAGCCGCGGGCCCAGTTCCTCGAGCAGCCGCTTGCGCGGCGCATCCTGAGACGGGCTGGCGCAGTTGAACGCGTAGACGCCCTGGCCGCCGGGCAGCAGCAGCGGCACGCCGACCGCGTTGACGGCGCGCGACCACGAACGCAGCGACACGACGAAGCCGCGCCTGTGATAATCGGCATGCGCGCGTTCGATGATGGCTCGAACCTCGGGCCAGCTCGCGCCGTGGCGCAGCTGCAGCTCTTCCAGCACGCTGGTGCGTTCGGCCAGCGTGGCGCCGACCAGATAGGCGAGCCCGATGGCGGTGTTATGCAGCGGCAGCACCGTGCCGGCGTCGGTGTTCACCACGCGCGGCGTATCGGCGGGCCGCGCGATCTCCAGGAACACGATGCCGAGCCGGTCGCGCGAGCCGATGGCCACCGTGACGCCCAGTTCGCGCGTCAGCGACTGCATGAACGGGCGCGCGCAATTCTGAACGCGCAGGTTGCGCTGGATCGACGCGCCCAGGCCCAGCAGGCCGACACCGGCGCGATACTTGCGGGTCGCGTCGTCGTACAGCAGGTAGCCGAATGCCGTCAGCGTGTGCGTCAGCCGCGACACCGTCGAGCGCGGCAGTCCCGTCAGCCGCGCCAGCTCCTGGTTGCCCAGCAGCACGCCGCCTTCGCGGAAGGCACTGAGGATCTCCAGGCCGCGCACCAGCGCCGTGACGTACTGGGGGTCGTCCCGGTTCGGTGTGGCGCGCGAGGCGGCCGGTTGATCATGAACGGCTGACATGCGGCCGGATTGTCACACCGGCCAGCGCCACGCTCTAGTACAACGAATCGAAATTCCGCTGGTCGGGATTCCTGTTTCTAAGTCATTGAAAGACAAGGAATCGAAATCGGTTTCCCTGATGTCGGCGCGACCACTCTACGGAATGGGGTCGGCCGACCGGCGCAGCGAAGCGGTGCCGCGAGCGACCCAGCATAGCGACTCAGCAGAGCGGCCCTAAGGAGCCGCTCTGCGGACGGATCAGCGCGACAGCTGCGCCTGCTGCGGTTCGCCGACGTAGATTTCGACACGGCGGTTCTTCGCGCGGCCCTGCTCGCTCTGGTTGTCGGCGATCGGCTCGCGCGAGCCGCGGCCGTCGATGACCACCCGCTCGGGCGAGACGCCCCGCGCGGCCAGATACTGCCGCGTGCTCGCGGCGCGGTTCACGGACAGCGGATCGTTGATCGCATCGCTGCCGGTGGCGTCGGTATGGCCGATGATCCGCACCGTCGAGCCCGGATTCGCGGTGAGCGTCTGCGCGAAACGATCGAGCACCGGCTGGAAGTTCGGCTTGATGTCGGCGCGCCCGACGTCGAAGGACACGTCGCTGGGCACTTCCAGCTTCAGCTGGTTGTCGGCGGTCTGCGTCACCCCGACGCCCGTGCCCTGCGTCGCCTGCTCCATGGTGCGCTTCTGCTCTTCCATCCGGTTCGACCAGATGTAGCCGCCGACGGCCCCCGCGGCAGCGCCGATCACGGCGCCGGTCCCTGCGCCGCGCCCCCCGCCGACGGCTCCGCCGAGGACTGCCCCGGCCGCGGTGCCGATGCCGGCGCCGGTCGCGGTGCGCCGCTGCGTGTCGGTCATGTTCGCGCAGCCTGCCGCGCCGAGCGAAGCGGCGAGCACGACGACGAGAATTCGGGTTCCTTGCATGTTTGCCTCCTTCAAGGTCGACTCGTCATCCCGGGCAAGTCTGATGCCCGGGTGACAAGACCGACAGGAGGCGTCAGGCCGGTTGCGCTGCGGCAAGATCGACCGACGTGCTGCGCTGGCGCCACCGATCCAGCAACTGGGCCTGCCGTTCGCGGGCCTCGGCGAGATGGCGCTCCTTGACCGGACCGAAGCCGCGGATCTGCTCAGGCAGCGAGGCAAGCTCGACGGCCAGCGCATGATTGGCCTCCGTCAAGCCGCCGAGCAGCTCGTCGATCAGCTGCTCGTACTCGACGATCAGACCGCGTTCGACGCGCCGCTCGTGCGTATAACCGAACGGATCCAGCGGCGTGCCGCGCAGGAAGCGCAGCCGCGCCAGCCCGCGCAGCACCGGCAGCAGCCAGGGGCCGAAGGACCGCTTGGGCGGGCGCCCGGTCTTGGGATCGGTGCGCGACAGCAGCGGCGGCGCCATGTGGAAGTGCAGCTTCCAGTCGCCGTCGAACTGCGCCTCGATGCGTTTGAGGAAGGCTGGATCGGTGTGCAGCCGCGCCACCTCGTACTCATCCTTGTAGGCCATCAGCTTGAACGCGTAGCGCGCCACCGCTTCGGTCAGCGCAGTACCGGCGCTCGCGCCCAGCCGCTGCGCTTCGACGCGGCGCACGCGCTCCACCAGGGCCCGATAGCGCTGCGCATAGGCACGGTTCTGATAGTCGACCAGGAAGCGCTCGCGGCGCTCGACGAGGCGGTCCAACGCCGCGCTGCTGTCGATGCCGGCGAGGCCGCCGATGCCAGCTCCGCCGATGCTGCCGATGCTGCCGATGCCGCCGCGCGAGGCCGCGCCGCGGCGCAGTTCGACGACCTGCACCGGCGCCGCGGGGGCGATCAGTCGCCGCAGCGCCAGCGGATCATGAGCGAAGCGGCGCCCCCAATCGAACGCACGGCGATTCGCCGCCACCTGCGTGCCGTTCAGTTCGATGGCGCGCTCGATGGCACGGCGGCCGAGCGGCAGCCAGCCCTTCTGCCATGCGTAGCCGATCAGCAGCGCATTGGTGAACAGCGCGTCGCCGAGCAGCGTCTCGGCGGCGGCCGTGGCATCGACGAAATCCACGTCGACCGGACCGGCCGCATCGCGGATGCCCTGCTGCAGGGCGGGGACCGGCAGATGCCAGTCCGGATCGCGCAGGAAGTCGGACGTCGGCATCACGTCGCTGTTGACCACGCCGCGCGTCACGCCGGGACGCATCTTGGACAGCGCCTCGCCGCTGGCCGCCACCACCAGGTCGCAGCCGATCAGCAGGTCGGCCTCACCGGTGGCGATGCGGGTGGCGAACAGCTGGTCGGGACGCTCGGCGAACTGCACGTGCGAGAACACGGCGCCGCCCTTCTGCGCCAGCCCGGCCATGTCGAGCACCGAGACGCCCTTGCCTTCCAGATGCGCGGCCATGCCCAGCAGCTGGCCGACGGTGACCACGCCGGTACCGCCGACGCCGGTGATCAGTACGCCGTAGCTGCGGTTGCCCGACGCGTCGATCGGCAGCAGCGAGGGTTCCGGCAGCTCGTCGACGCGCGGGTCGGGCGTGGCGCGTGATGCGGGGGCGGTGGGCGCAGCACCGGCGGCGGCGGAGGCCGCGGCGGCCGCGGCTCCGGACGCGGTGGCGCCGGACGCCATGGCGGAGGCAGCCGCAGCGCCCGCCTTCCCCGCGCCAGACTTGCGCAAGCCGCCACCCTCGACGGTGACGAAGCTCGGGCAGAAGCCCTTCAGGCACGAGAAGTCCTTGTTGCACGAGGACTGGTTGATGCGGCGCTTGCGCCCGAACTCGGTCTCGACCGGCTCCACCGACACGCACGAGCTCTGCACGCTGCAGTCGCCGCAGCCTTCGCAGACCAGCTCGTTGATGACCACGCGCCGCGCCGGATCGGGAAAGCCGGGCTTGCCGTCGACGATCTTCTTGCGCCGGCGCCGCTTCTCGGACGCGCAGGTCTGGTCGTAGATCAGGATCGTGCAGCCGGGGATCTCGCGCAGCTGCCGCTGCACCCAGTCCAGCTCGTCGCGATGGCGGACCTCGATGCCGGCCAGCGCCGGTTCGCGGCGCGCCGCGCCGTCGTACTTCTGCGGCTCGTCGGTGACGATGACGATCTTGCGCGCGCCCTCGGCCGCCAGCTGCGCGACGATCATGGGCACCGTCAGCGTGCCGTCGATCGGCTGGCCGCCGGTCATCGCCACCGCGTCGTTGTACAGGATCTTGTACGTGATGTTCACGCCGGCCGCGATCGACGCGCGCACCGCCAGCAGGCCCGAATGGAAGTAGGTGCCGTCGCCGAGGTTGGCGAACACGTGCTGCTCATCCGTGAACGGCGCCTGGCCGATCCACGGCACGCCCTCGCCGCCCATCTGCGAGAAGGTCTCGGTGCGCCGCTCGGGCATCCAGGTCGCCATGTAGTGGCAGCCTATGCCGGCCAGCGCGCGCGAGCCCTCGGGCACGTGCGTCGACGTATTGTGCGGACAGCCCGAACAGTAGGTGGGTACGCGATTGGCGGCGGCATGCGCCTGCGCCAGCGAGCGCTCCTTGGCTTCGATGATGGCCAGCCGCGCCTCGATCTGCGCGCGCAGATCGGGCGCCAGCTCGAAGGCCGAACCGAACTTGCCGGGATTCAGCAGCCGCGCCGCGATCGCCTTGGCGATCAGCGACGGCGACAGCTCGGCGTGCGCCGGCAGCAGCCACTGCCCCTGCGGCATCGCCCATTCGCCGCCGCGGTCGTCCTTCTCGTCGAACTTGCCGTAGACGCGCGGACGCACGTCGTCGCGCCAGTTGTACAGCTCCTCCTTCAGCGCGTATTCGAGGATCTGGCGCTTCTCCTCGACGACCAGGATCTCGCCCAGTCCGGTGGCGAAGCTGCGCACCGTCTGCGCCTCCAGCGGCCAGACGACGCCGCACTTGAACAGGCGGATGCCGATCCGCGCGCAGGCGGCGGCGTCCAGACCCAGGTCTTCCAGCGCCTGCCGCGTATCCAGATAGGCCTTGCCCGCCGTGATGATGCCGAACCACGCGTTCGGCGAATCGATCACCGTGTGATTGAGCCGGTTGGCGCGCACATAGGCCAGCGCCGCGTACCACTTGTAGTCGAACAGCCGCGCCTCCTGCGCCAGCGGCGTGTCCGGCCAGCGGATGTTCAGCCCGTCCGGCGGCAGCTCGAATTCCTCGGGCAGCACGATCTGCACGCGATCGGGATCGATTTCGACCGATGCCGAGGCCTCGACCACTTCGGTCACCGCCTTCATCGCCACCCACAGGCCCGACCAGCGCGACATCGCCCAGCCGTGCAGGCCGAGATCCAAATACTCCTGGACGGTCGCCGGATAGAACACCGGCAGGCCGCAGGCCTTGAAGATGTGGTCGGACTGGTGCGGCAGCGTCGACGACTTCGCGCCGTGATCGTCGCCGGCCAGCGCGATGACGCCGCCGTGCCGGCTGGTGCCGGCCGCATTGGCGTGCTTGAGCACGTCGGCGCTGCGATCGACGCCGGGACCCTTGCCGTACCACAGCGCGAAGACGCCGTCGACCTTGGCCTTGGGCGACAGATTGACCTGCTGCGAGCCCCAGACGCTGGTCGCCGCGAGGTCTTCGTTCAGCCCGGGCTGGAAGACGACGCGATGCGCGTTCAGGTGCTCGCGCGCCTTCCACAGCGCCTGGTCGAAGCCGCCCAGCGGCGAGCCGCGATAGCCGGAAATGAAGCCGGCGGTGTTCAGACCGGCGCGGCGATCGCGTTCATGCTGCAGCAGCGGCAGCCGAACCAGCGCCTGCGTGCCGGACATGAAGACGCGGCCGCGCTCCAGCGTGTACTTGTCGTCGAGCGTGACTTGGGCGAGCGCGCGTTCGAGCGCCTCGGAAACGGCCCGCGAAACGGGTGCGTTCATGGAATGATGGCCTCCAACCTAGATCGTGTCCTGGTCAACGGCCCGGCACCGCCACCGTGCTGCGGTGCGGGAACGGACGCTGCGCTTGTGGCGCGGCGCTAGCTTTGATTATGGACCAGATCGACAGCAGAGGCGTGCAAATACCGGGCCCGCGGCCGCCAGCCGAGGCACCCTCCGAAGCCCGCTCAGCGCCGCCGCGCGGGCAGCAGCACGGTCGCCATCGCGAGCAGGATGGACAGCAGCGCAGCGAGGTCGAGCCAGGTGATGCGCTCGCCGAGCATCAGCGCGCCGGTGAACAGGCCGGTGACGGGAATCAGCATCAGCGACAGGCCGCTGGCCACCGGCGGCAGCGTCGACGCCATGCGGAACCAGATGACCTGCACCAGCCCGAACACGACGAACGAGTTGTAGAACACCGCTCCCCACGAGGCCGCCGGAGCGTGCAGCGGCCAGGCCGGCCGCTCGAGCAGCAGCGCAAGAGCGCCGCAGACCACCAGCGAGATCACCAGCGCCCAGAACGTGATCGTCAGTTCGTGCGTGCGCTGCCGGCGCCGCCGCATCAGCTGCGTGCCGAAGCCCCAGCTCACGGCCGCGCCCAGCATCAGCAGCGTGCCCAGCGGCTGGCCGGTGAGCGCGGTGAATTCGCCGGCGACCAGCAGCAGCACGCCGAGCGCGGCCGCGGCCACGCCGGCCCACATGCGGCGCGACGGCTGCTCGCCGAAGACCCAGGCGCCGATCAGGGCCGTCCACACCGGCAAGGTGTAGCCGAGGATCGCCGCGCGGCCCGACGACAGCAGCTGGATCCCGTACATGGCCAGCACGTACCAGACGGTCAGATTGGTCAAGGACAGCAGCAGCAGCTCGCCCCAGTGCTCGCGCGGCACGCGCAGCGACACGCCGCGCGCGGCCGCGATCGCCGCCAGCAGCGGGATGCCGAACACCATGCTGAGGCTGCGGAAGGTCATCGGCGGCATGCCGGCGACGCCCGCTTTCATGATCGGCCAGTTCAGGCCCCAGGCGACCGTGATCAGCGCCAGCAGCCAGAGGTCGCGCGTCGAGAAGCGCAGCGAGGCATTCATCGGATCGATAGAATCAGGGCCGTTGACGGCAGCGACGTGAGGACATCGGGTGAGTTTCGTTGAATCGCTTCAAGCGGCCTGGCGGCGGGCCGATTCCCTGCTGTGCGTCGGGCTCGACCCCGACCCTTCCCGGCTGCCTGCCGAGCTGACGCAGCGTCCGGACGCCGTGTTCGCATTCTGCCGCGAAATCGTCGACGCTACCGCGAGCCACGTCTGCGCGTTCAAGCCGCAGATCGCGTATTTCGCGGCGGCGCGGGCCGAGGCACAGCTCGAAGCGCTGATAGACCACATCCATCGCCGTCATCCCGGCATCCCGGTCATCCTCGACGCCAAGCGCGGCGACATCGGCGCCACCGCCGAACAGTATGCGCGCGAAGCCTTCGAGCGCTACGGCGCCGACGCGGTCACGGTCAACCCGTACATGGGCTTCGATTCGATCGAGCCCTATCTGGGCCGGCAGGATCGCGGCGTGTTCCTGCTGTGCCGCACCTCGAATCCCGGCGGCAGCGACCTGCAGGCGCTGCAGGTCGATGGCGAGCGCCTGTTCGAGCGCGTGGCGCGGCTGGCCGCCGGACCCTGGAACCGCAACGGCCAGCTCGGGCTGGTGGTCGGCGCCACCTTCCCGGCCGAGCTGGCCCGCGTCCGCGAGCTGGTCGGCGACATGCCGCTGCTGGTGCCCGGCATAGGCGCGCAGGGCGGCGACATCGAGGCCAGCGTGCGCGCCGGCGGCCGCGCCATGGTGGTGAATTCGTCGCGCGCCATCCTGTATGCGAGCAGCGGCAGCGATTTCGCCGCCGCGGCCGAGCGCGCCGCACGGCAGACGCGCGACGCGCTGCGCAGCGCGCTGGCGGGGGCCGGCCTTTGAAGCAGGTTTTGACAGATGCGCGCGGAATTCCTAGAATTATGGGTTCTCTTTCGGCGCATTAGCTCAGTTGGTTAGAGCGACGGAATCATAATCCGCAGGTCCGGGGTTCGAGTCCCTGATGCGCCACCACCCAATTCCAAGGGCTTCGGCGAGGCCGTGGCTAGGCCGCTCGGGCCCGAGTCTGGCAGGTTTCGTTCAGGCTGGCGGCCCGGCCGGCAGGCCGGTGCGCGGTGCGAATGGCGCGACGATGCGCGACCGTCGCCTCCTGCATCCGGCCGGACAAGCCCAGGTGTCGCCCGGCCCTATGGCCCGACCGGGTTCCGGCGTCACCCGGCAGCCAGTCGCCGCGCCGGCCCAGGAGCCCGCGATGCCGCATTCGCCGAGTTCGCCTAGTTCGACTTCCCCGCTGCGCAGTCCGTCCCAAGACTCCGCCTCGTCGGCATGGAGCGCCGCTTGGCTGGCACGGCTTGCTGCGCGGCTGGCAGATCTCCCCCGCAGGCTCACAGGCCTCGGCTCCAAGCTGCCAGCACTCGCTGCTGGACCCGGCGCTCTCCTCAGCCGGCTGGCGCCCGCCGTGCTGGCCGCCGTGCTCGCTGCGCTGCCGGCCGCGGCCTTCGCGCAGATCGTGCGCCCGATTCCGCCGTCGGCGCAGCTCGCCAAGCTGCAGGTGCTGTCGTTTCCCGAAGCCCGCATCGACGGCAAGCCCGCCCAGCTATCGGCCGGCACTCGGATCTATGATCGCAACAATCTGATCGCGCTGCCGGCCAGCGTGACCGGCATCCATGACGTGCTGATCGAACGCGACATGAACGGCCAGATCGGCCGCATCTGGATCCTCACCGAGGCCGAGCTGGCCGCCGCCCAGGCGCGCCGCAAGGCGCAGGGCGGGGCGCCGGCCGCGCAGCAGTGACGAGCAAGACCATGGACAGCAAGACGAGGAACGCCGCGGCCAAGAAGGTCTACATCCGCACCTTCGGCTGCCAGATGAACGAGTACGACTCCGACCGCATGGCCGACGTGCTCGCGCAGTCCGACGGCGCGCAGCCGACCGATCGCGTCGAGGACGCCGACATCATCCTGTTCAATACCTGCTCGGTGCGCGAAAAGGCGCAGGAGAAGGTGTTCTCCGACCTGGGCCGGCTGAAGGCGCTCAAGCGCGAACGGCCGGGGCTGATCATCGGCGTCGGCGGCTGCGTCGCCAGCCAGGAGGGTGCGGCGATCGTGGCGCGGGCGCCGTACGTCGACGTGGTGTTCGGTCCGCAGACGCTGCACCGGCTGCCCGAGCTGATCGCGCGCCGGCGCGACAGCGGCCGGCCTCAGGTCGACATCAGCTTTCCCGAGATCGAGAAGTTCGATCATCTGCCGCCGGCCCGCACCGACGGCGCCAGCGCCTTCGTGTCCATCATGGAAGGCTGCAGCAAGTACTGCAGCTTTTGCGTCGTGCCGTACACGCGCGGCGAGGAAGTGTCTAGGCCGTTGGAGGACGTGCTGATCGAAGTGGCGGGCCTGGCGCAGCAAGGTGTTCGCGAAGTGACGCTGCTGGGCCAGAACGTCAATGCGTATCGCGGCGCGATGCCGGGCCATACCGGCCGATACGACCATGGCAGTGCAGCGAGCGCGCCGAACGCGGCCTCGGATCCGGCGGATTTCGCCGACTTCGCGCTGCTGCTCGAGTACGTGGCCGAGATCCCCGGCATCGAGCGCATCCGCTACACCACTTCGCACCCCAAGGAATTCACGCAGCGGCTGATCGACGCTCACGCCCGGCTGCCGCAGCTTGCCACGCACGTGCATCTGCCGGTGCAGTCGGGTTCGGACCGCGTGCTGGCCGCCATGAAGCGCGGCTACACGACGCTCGAGTACAAGTCGATCATTCGCCGGCTGCGCGCCGCGCAGCCCATGCTCAGCCTGTCCTCCGACTTCATCGTCGGCTTCCCGGGCGAGACCGACGCGGATTTCGAGAAGACGATGGCGCTGGTCGAGGAGCTCGATTTCGACAGCTCGTTCTCGTTCATCTACAGTCCGCGCCCGGGCACGCCCGCGGCCGACCTGCCCGACGACACGCCGCAGTCCGTCAAGCTGGCGCGGCTGCAGCGGCTGCAGGCGACGATCGATGCGCAGGCGGCACGCATCAGCGCCGCCATGGTGGACAGCGTGCAGCGCGTGCTGGTCGAAGGACATGCCCGCAAGGACCACAGCGAGCTGGCCGGCCGCACCTCGAACAATCGCGTCGTGAACTTCGCCGGTCCCGAACGGCTGATCGGCCACTTCGTCGAGCTGCGGATCACCGCCGCCCTGCCCCATTCGCTGCGCGGTGAAGTGCTCACCCGCGAAACGGCCCCTCATTCATGACGAAAACGCGCACGCAGGAGTTCACCCCCGCCCTGACCGACAATCGCCGCCTGGCCAATCTGTGCGGCGCTCTCGATCAGAACCTGCGGCAGATCGAGGAAGCCTACGACGTCCGCATCGCGCGACGCGGCGACAGCTTCAGCGTCAGCGGCCCCACCGCTGCCGGCCGGCATGCCGTGGCCGCGCTGCAGTACTTCTGGCAGCGCTCGGAACGGCCGTTGACGCTGGACGATATCCAGCTCGGGCTGGTCGAGCTGAAAGGCCCGCCGCGCGCATCGGAAACCGGCGGCGGCGAGGCCGATCCCGACGCCGACGGGCCGGTGCTGCACACGCGGCGCTCCGATCTGCAAGGGCGCACGCCGCGCCAGCGCGAGTACCTGCGCAACATCCTGTCGCACGACATCACGTTCGGCATCGGCCCGGCCGGCACCGGCAAGACCTATCTGGCAGTGGCCTGCGCCGTCGACGCGCTGGAGCGCGACGCCATCAAGCGCATCGTGCTGACGCGTCCGGCCGTCGAGGCCGGCGAGCGGCTGGGCTTCCTGCCCGGTGATCTGGCGCAGAAGGTCGATCCGTATCTGCGGCCGCTCTACGATGCGCTGTACGACTTGCTCGGCTTCGAGCGGACCGCCAAGATGTTCGAGAAGCAGGCGATCGAGATCGCACCGCTGGCCTACATGCGCGGCCGCACGCTGAACCACTCGTTCATCATCCTCGACGAAGCGCAGAACACGACGCCGGAACAGATGAAGATGTTCCTGACGCGGATCGGCTTCGGTTCACGCGCGGTGGTCACCGGCGACATGACGCAGATCGATCTGCCCAAGGGCCAGGCTTCCGGCCTGATCGAAGCACGGCGCGTGCTGAAGCAGGTGCGCGGCCTGGCGTTCACCGAGTTCGACAGCAGCGACGTGGTGCGTCATCCGCTGGTGGCGCGCATCGTCGACGCGTACGCGAAGTTCGCCTCGGATCAGGATTGATGCCGCGGCGGCCCGCGCGCAGCGCGGCGCAGCGCGCCCCCGCGCTGTCGCTGTCGATCCAGCGCGGCGACCGCATCGACGAGCTGCCGGTATCGCGAACGCAGCTGCGCCGCTGGGTGGCGGCAGCGCTCGATGCCGACGCCGCGCTGACGCTGCGCTTCGTCGATGCGCGCGAAGGACGCATGCTGAATGCCGCCTACCGCCATCGCGACTACGCCACCAACGTACTGACGTTCCGCTACGACGAGACCGGCGATGACGATGATCAGGTGCGCGCCGACATCGTCATCTGCCTGCCGGTGGTGCGCCGCGAGGCGCGCGAGCAGCGCAAGACGCTGCGCGATCACCTCGCCCATCTGGTGATCCATGGCGTGCTGCACGCCGGCGGCCACGATCATGAGGATCCTGACGAGGCGCAGCGCATGGAGGCCGAGGAGCTGCGGCTGCTGGCGCGCTTCCGCATCGCCGACCCCTATCTCGTGCCCAGCAGCGGACGGCGGAGGCCGCGCGGCTGAGCCGCTGCGCACAGACCGGCCGCCACCGAACCCTCCGGCCGACCCATGCGTCCGACGGCCGCCCTCGCCGCCGATTGGCGCCGGCAGGACGCTTCGGGTATCCTGCCCCGGAGACAGACTCCCGCTTTAGCCCATGTCCGATGCCCCGTCGGGCAGCGATCACCGCAAGCCGCTGCTCGAACGCCTCGCCACGCTGCTGATGCGCGTCCCCGATGATCGCGAACAGCTGCTGGCCGTGCTCCGCCAGGCCCATGACCGTTCGCTGCTCGACGCCGACGCCATGTCGATGATCGAGGGCGTGCTGCAGGTCTCCGAGCTCTCGGCGGGCGACATCATGGTGCAGCGCGCGCAGATGGACGTCATCGACATCTCGCAGCCGCCCGCCGAATTCGTGCCGCACGTCATCGAAACCGCGCATTCGCGCTTCCCGGTAGTGGAAGGCGACCGCGACAACGTGCTCGGCATCCTGCATGCCAAGGAACTGCTGCGGCTCTACACCGGCGATCGCGTCGACGTTCGCGATCTGCTGCGGCCGGCAGTCTTCATCCCCGAATCGAAGCGGCTCAACGTGCTGCTGCGCGACTTCCGCGTCAACCGCAACCATCTCGCCATCGTCGTCGACGAATACGGCGGCACCGCCGGGCTGATCACGATCGAGGACGTGCTCGAGCAGATCGTCGGCGACATCGAGGACGAATTCGACTTCGACGAGGAAAGCGATCACATCGTAGCGGTCGAACCCGGCGAGCACGGCCCGCGCTACCGAGTGCGCGGCATCACCGAGATCGGCCAGCTGAACGAAGTGATGGGCACCTCGCTGTCCGACGAGGAATTCGACACGATCGGCGGACTGGTCACCGAGCAGCTGCGGCGAGTGCCGCGGCGCGGCGAACGCGTCGAGCTCGGCGGCCTGGCATTCGACGTGCTGCGCGCCGACGCGCGCCAGGTGCAGCTGCTGCTGGTCGAACGACTGAGCAATGCCGACGCCGACGGCCGGGCAGCCTGAGCCCGGACGCGCCAGGCGCGAACGCCCATGACCGCGACGCCGCGGCCGCGCGCTGCCACCGCCTTGCACGCGACGCTCGCCTTCGGCGCAGGCGCGCTGCACGCGCTGAGCTTCACGCCGCTGGAGGCCTGGTGGCTGCAGTTCGCGGCGCTCGCGGTGCTGCCGTGGCTGATCCTGCGGGCGCCGCGCGACAGCGCCGTCGCCGGCTTCGCGTTCGGGCTCGGCACCTTCCTCATCGGGGTCTCGTGGCTGTACATCAGCATGCACCGCTACGGCGGCATGCCGGCGCCGCTCGCGGCGCTGGCGCTGCTGCTGTTCGCGGCCTATCTCGCGCTGTTTCCTGCCCTGGTCGCGCTGCTGACGGCGCGCGGCCTGCGCCGTGCGGCAAGCGTCGACGGCCTCGCCGCCGACGCGCGCGCCGCATCGGCCGCGGCGCTGCTGTTCGGCGGACTGTGGGGCCTGGCCGAGATGGCGCGCGGCCATCTGTTCACCGGCTTCCCGTGGCTGGCCGCCGGCTACGCGCACGTCGACGGGCCGCTGGCCGGCTTCGCGCCGTGGGTCGGCGTCTACGGCATCAGCGCGCTGGCTGCGCTGGCCGCCGCCGGCCTCGCGCTGCTGGTGCGGCTCGCGACGGTTCGGGCGGGCCTGGCCTGCGCACTGCTGCCCATCGCCGCCGGCGCCGGGCTGGCACAGATCGACTGGGTCGAGCCCGCCGGCCGGCCGCTGACGGTGCGGCTGCTGCAAGGCAATGTGCCGCAGGAGATGAAGTTCGATCGTGAGCGCAGCCTGCGCGCGATGCTGAACTACACCGAGCAGGTGCTGCAGGCACCGGCGGCACTGACCGTCCTGCCCGAGACGGCCTGGACCGTTCCGTGGGGCGCCACGCCGCCGCAGCTCGTGGATGCGCTGGCTGCGCATGCGGCGCGTCACGACGCCCGCATCGCGATCGGCATGCCGCTGGCCGCACCGCCGGCCGCCATGCCGCCCGACGCCGCGCCGCGCGGCGGCAGCGGCGCGAACGCAGGCGCGAACACCGGCCCCGGCGCGAGTCCTCGCGCGCCTCTGCAGCGCCGAATCACGAACAGCGTCGGCGTCATCGACGGCTCAGGCGCCGTCACGACCCGCTATGACAAGCGGCATCTGGTGCCGTTCGGCGAGTTCATCCCCACCGGCTTCGGCTGGTTCGTCCGGCTGATGGACATCCCGCTCGGCGAGTTCGCGCGCGGCGCGGCCCGGCAAGCGCCGCTGACGGTGGGCGACGCAAGAGTCGGCTTCAACATCTGCTACGAGGATCTGTTCGGCGAGGAACTGGCGCGACAGGTCCACGACGGCGCGACCGTAATGGTCAACGTCAGCAACATCGCATGGTTCGGCGACTCGCATGCGCTGCCGCAGCACCTGCAGATCGCCCGCATGCGTTCGATCGAGTTCGCGCGGCCCATGCTGCGCTCCACGAACACCGGCGTCACCGCAGGGATCGATGCACACGGCCGCGTCGTCGCGCAGCTGCCGCCGTACACGGTGGGCGCGCTGACGCTGGAGATCGCCGGCGCCAAGGGCGTCACGCCGTTCGCGCGCGCCGCGACTCTGCTCCCGCTGGCCCTGTCGCTGGCCCTGCTGGGCGCGGGGGCGCTAGCCGCGCGAGCGGGCCGGCGTGCGGACCGGCGAGCGGGCCGAGAAGGGCCGCCAGCGCTGGATTCGTGAGGGCTTCGAGTGGGGTCGCAAGGCGCGAACCCGCTAGAATGACGCCTTTTCCCGCCACCTC
>JBFWXS010000067.1:0-6276 GCA_050187175.1 Burkholderiaceae bacterium | reverse complement strand
TTTCCCGCCACCTCGGCCCTATGCTCAGCTTTCAGCAAGTGATCCTGCGGCTGCAGGCGTACTGGGACAGCCAGGGCTGTGCCCTGCTGCAGCCCTACGACATGGAAGTCGGTGCCGGCACCTTCCATACCGCCACCTTCCTGCGCGCGATCGGGCCCGAGCCGTGGCGAGCGGCCTACGTGCAGCCGTCGCGACGCCCGAAGGACGGCCGCTACGGCGACAACCCGAACCGCCTGCAGCACTACTACCAGTATCAGGTGGTGCTGAAGCCGTCGCCGCCCGACATACTCGACCTCTATCTCGGTTCGCTGCGCGCGCTGGGCATCGATACCGGCATCAACGACGTGCGCTTCGTCGAGGACGACTGGGAATCGCCGACACTGGGCGCCTGGGGGCTCGGCTGGGAGGTCTGGCTCAACGGCATGGAGGTGACGCAGTTCACCTACTTCCAGGAAGTCGGTTCGCTGAAATGCCAGCCGATCACCGGCGAGATCACGTACGGCATCGAGCGGCTCGCGATGTATCTGCAAGGGGTCGAGAGCATCTACGATCTGGTCTGGACCGACGGCATCACGTACCGCGACGTCTTCCATCAGAACGAAGTCGAGCAGTCGACCTACAACTTCGAGCATTCGAACGCCGAGATGCTGTTCCGGCACTTCGATGAGTACGAAGCCGAAGCCGCGCGGCTGATCCGTGCCGCGCTGGCGCTGCCGGCCTACGAGATGGTCATGAAGTGCTCGCACACCTTCAACCTGCTGGATGCGCGCGGCGCCATTTCAGTGACCGAACGCGCCGCCTACATCGGCCGCGTACGGGCGCTGGCGCGCGCGGTCGCGCAGGCCTACTACGAAGCCCGCGAACGGCTGGGCTTCCCTATGGTCAAGACGAGCGGAGCCGCGCCGGCTCCGGTCACCGCCGCCTGAGTCAGCGATGAGCGCCTCCCTGCTGGTCGAACTGTTCACCGAGGAGCTGCCCCCGAAGGCGCTGAAGCGCCTCGGCGAAGCCTTCTCCCAGGCCGTGGCCGACGGCCTGCGCGCGCGCGGACTGGCCGCGCCCGACGCGCGCGTCGACGGCTTCGCATCGCCGCGGCGGCTTGCCGTACGCGTGGCCGGCGTGCCGGCGCGCGCGGCCGACCGTCGCGTCGAGCTGAAGGGTCCGTCGCTGAAGGTCGGCCTCGACGCCGCCGGCCAGCCGACGCAGGCTCTGATCAAGTGGGCCGAGAAGCAGGGCGCCCGCATCGACCAGCTGACGCGAGCCAGCGACGGCAAGCAGGAGTGCTTCTACTTCCACAGCACCGTCGCCGGCGAGACGCTCGACGAGGCGCTGACGCCTGTCATCACGCAGGCGCTGGCCAAGCTGCCCATCCCCAAGCTGATGCAGTACCAGCTGGCCGACGGCCACACCACGGTGAGCTTCGTGCGGCCGGCGCATGCGCTGGTCGCGCTGCACGGCGACCGCGTAGTCCCGGCCTCGGCGCTCGGCCTGCAGTCGGGCCGCAGCACGCACGGTCACCGCTTCCAGTCGAAGGACGCCATCGACATCGGCGATGCCGGACACTACGAGCAGCTGCTGGAGACGCGCGGCCGCGTCATCGCATCGTTCGAGGCGCGCCGCGCGCGCATAGACACCATGCTGCGCGAGCGCGCGCAGCAGCTGCAGGCCTCGCTCGGCGATGACGGACAGGTGGCGCCGCTGCTGGACGAGGTGACGGCGCTGGTCGAATGGCCGGCCGTCTACGTCGGCGAGTTCGAGCGCGAGTTCCTGCAGGTGCCGCAGGAATGCCTGATCCTGACCATGCGCACGAACCAGAAGTACTTCCCGCTGTTCGACGCGCAGGGCAAGCTGCTACCGAAGTTCCTCATCGTCTCGAACATGGCGGTGGCTGATCCCAGCTTCATCATCGACGGCAACCAGCGCGTCGTGCGCCCGCGGCTGGCCGACGCGCGCTTCTTCTTCGAACAGGACCTGAAGACGCCGCTGGCCGACCGCGTCGCCAGGCTGGGTTCGGTCGTCTACCACGCGAAGCTCGGCACGCAGGGCGAGCGCGTCGAGCGCGTGCGCGCCATCGCGCAAGCCGTGGCGCGGCTGCTGCACGCCGACGCGTCGCTGGCCGACCGCGCCGCGCTGCTGGCCAAGACCGATCTGCTCACCGGCATGGTCGGCGAGTTCCCCGAGCTGCAGGGCGTGATGGGCACCTATTACGCGCGGCACGACGGCGAACCCGAGGCCGTGGCGCGCGCGATGACCGAGCAGTACCAGCCGCGCTTCGCGGGCGACGCGCTGCCGGCCACCGAGACCGGCACGGTGCTGGCGCTGGCCGACAAGCTCGAGACGCTGGCCGGCCTGTTCGGCATCGGCCAGCTCCCGACCGGCGACAAGGATCCGTTCGCGCTGCGCCGCCATGCGCTGGGCGTGGTGCGCATGCTGATCGAGAAGCGGCTCGACCTGCGGCTCGACGCGCTGCTCGAAGCCGCGTTCGCAGCCTTCGGCGACCGCGTCAAACCGGCCCGCGCCGAGCTGGAACAGTTCATCTATGAGCGGCTGTCGGGCTACCTGCGCGAGCGCGGCTTCACGACGCAGGATGTGGCCGCGGTGGTGGACCAGCAGCCGGCGCAGCTCGCCCAGGTACCGGCGCAGCTGGACGCCGTGCGCGCCTTCAGCAAGCTGCCCGAAGCCGAAGCGCTGGCCGCCGCCAACAAGCGGATCGCGAACATCCTGCGTAAGGCAGACGGATTCGTCGGCGACGCAATCGATCGAACGCTGCTCACCGAGCCCGCCGAACAGGCGCTGGCGTCGTGCATAGACGCGCTGCGGCCGCAGGTCGACGCGCGGATGAACGCCCAGGACTACACGGCCGCGCTGAGCCTGATGGCCGGCACGCGCGAATCGGTCGACCGCTTCTTCGACGAGGTGATGGTGATGGCCGAAGACCCGAACATCCGCTCGAACCGCCTGGCGCTGCTGTCCGGACTGCGCCAGATGCTGAACCGCGTCGCCGACATTTCCCGGCTGTCAGCCTGAGCGCAGCACCGTGAAGCTGATCATCCTGGACCGCGACGGCGTCATCAATCACGACAGCGACGCCTTCATCAAGAACCCCGATGAATGGCGGCCGCTGCCGGGCAGCCTCGAGGCCATCGCGCGGCTGTACAAGGCCGGCTACCGCGTCGTGGTGGCGACGAACCAGTCGGGCGTCGCGCGCGGCCTGTTCGACCTGGCCACGCTGGGCCGCATCAACGCGAAGATGCAGCAGGCGGTGGCCGCCGCCGGCGGCCGCATCGATGCGGTCTTCTTCTGCCCGCACGGCCCCGACGCGGGCTGCGCCTGCCGCAAGCCGAAGCCCGGCATGATCCTCGAGATCCTGCAGCGCTTCAAGACCGTGCCGGCCGAGGTGCACGCGATCGGCGATCATCTGCGCGACCTGCAGGCGGCCCACGCCGCCGGCTGCCGCCCGGTCCTGGTGCTGACCGGCAAGGGCCAGGCCACGATGAAGAAAGGCGATCTGCCGCCGGACACCGTCGTGCGCGTCGACCTCGCCGCGGTGGCCGCCGAACTGGCGCCCTGAGGCCACGCGCGATGCTCGCGATCCGTTCCGCGCTGTTCCTGCTGTTCCAGATCATCACGGTCATTCCGTATGCGCTGGCCTGCCTGCTATGGGCACCGCTGCCGCTGCACTGGCGCTACCGGCTCACTGCCGGCTGGCCGGCACTGGTCATCTGGGGAGCGCGCTGGATCACCGGCATACGCTACCGCGTGATCGGCGCCGAGCACCTGCCGGACAAGCCCGTGATCCTGCTGTCCAAGCACCAGTCGACGTGGGAGACCTTCTTCTATCCGAGCTACATGCCGCGCGAACTGTGCTTCGTGTTCAAGCGCGAGCTGCTGTTCGTGCCCTTCTTCGGCTGGGGCATCGGCCTGCTGAAGATGATCCACATCGACCGGCGCCGCGGCGGCGACGCCTTCGAGCACGTCGTCCGGCAGGGCACGCGCAAGCTGGCCGAAGGACGCTGGATCATCATGTTTCCCGAAGGCACGCGCACGCCGGCAGGCTCGCAGGGCAAGTACAAGAGCGGCGGCGCGCGGCTGGCCGTGCGCACCGGCGTGCCCGTGGTGCCGATCGCGGTCAACTCGGGCGAATGCTGGCCGCGCAAGTCGTTCATCAGACGCCCTGGCCTGATCACCGTATCGATCGGCGCACCGATCGAAAGCAGTGGCAAGAGCACCGAAACATTGAACACGGAAGTCGAAGCCTGGATAGAATCGGAGATGCGCAAACTCAGCCCGCATCTGTATCATCGCGCCGGCACCGCTGCCATCGCGACGGAGCACGAGACCGCTTGAAACGCCGAAACCCGCCTACCGCCAGGCCTGGCGCTGCCGATGCAGCGCTGCAGTTGAGCCTGCCCTTGTTCGAACCCGCGCCGCCTGCGCCTCCCGCGGCGCCCCGGCGCAGTGCCGACGGCCTGCGCAGCGTCTGGTTGTGCGAGCAGCCGGTGCCGTACGAACTGCGCCGTTCGCGCCGTCGCACCATCGGCTTCCTGATCGACAACCGCGGACTGCGCGTCACGGCGCCGCGCTGGGTCTCGCTCGCCGAGATCGAACGCGCGCTGCAGGAGAAGGCACGCTGGATCGTCCGTAAGCTGGTCGAATGGCGCGCGCACGAAGCACGCCGCGAGCGCCTGACGGTGCGCTGGGAGCACGGCGCACCGCTGCGCTTCCTCGGCGAGACCTTGACGCTCGAGGTCCGCGGCGGCGCCCGCGACGTCGTGCGCGACGAGAACCGGCTGATCGTCGGCCTGCCGCCGAACGCCGGCGCCGAGCAGCTGAAGGACCGCGTCCAGGCCTGGCTGCAGGAGCGCGCGCGCGAAGTCTTCGCCGATCGCCTGCCGATCTTCGCGCAGCGGCTGGGCCGCACGCCGTCGCGCTGGGGCCTGTCGTCGGCGCGCACGCGCTGGGGCAGCTGCACGCCCGACGGCGCGATCCGGCTGAACTGGCGGCTGGTGCACTTCCCGCTCGACATCATCGACTACGTCATCGCGCACGAGCTGGCGCATCTGCGCGAGCTGAACCACGGGCCGCGCTTCTGGTCGACGGTCGGCGAGCTGTTCCCCGACTTCGAGCGGGCACGCACCTGGCTGCGCGATTTCCCCGACGACATGCCGGTGGGCTGACCAGGAGGTTCCGATGAGGCTTCTTCACACCATGCTGCGCGTCGGCGACATGCAGCGCTCGATCGACTTCTACACCAAGGTGATGGGCATGCAGCTGCTGCGCACCACCGACCGGCCCGATCAGAAGTACTCGCTCGCCTTCGTTGGCTACGGCTCGGAAACGGACAACAGCGTGCTGGAGCTGACCTACAACTACGGCGTCGACCGCTACGACCTGGGCAGCGCCTACGGCCACATCGCGATCGAAGTGCCCGATGCCGCGGCAGCCTGTCAGCGCATTCGCGAGTCGGGCGGGACGGTGACGCGCGAGGCGGGGCCGGTCAAGGGGGGCAGTACGGTGATCGCGTTCGTGCAGGATCCGGATGGCTACAAGATCGAGCTGATCGAGGCTTCAGGGCGGTAGGGTGTTTTCGCGTGGCTCTCGGGCGGGGCGGGCAAAGGCGTGGGCCGGGGGCTGCGGCTGCGGTTGGGGCCGCTGGGCCGGGTATCGGTGGGCGTGGGTCGGTGCGGCGGTCGGCCCTGCGGGCCGACTTCCCTGCGCTGCTCGTCTTGGGGCTGGCGCGGCATGACTCACTACGCTCGCTGCGCGAGCTCCGTTCAAACAGATGCCGCGATATAGAAGACGAAGCGCGCTGCGCGCGCCGCCCCAAGACTGCGCTGCTCGGCGCCGCACAGACCCGCGCCCACCGATACCCGGCCCAGCGGCCCCAACCGCAGCCGCAGCCCCCGGCCCACGCCTTTGCCGATACAGCGGTGACAAGCGACGAGACTCGGTTCCTCGCCCCTGTGGCTCCTCGGCTCCTCGGCTCCTCGGCTCCTCGGCTCCTCGCTCCTGGCTCGACGCATCAAGCCGTCGATGCATCAAGCGATCGAAGCATCGAAGCATTGAAGCTTCGAGATACGCATGATCATCCAGCTGAAAGCTCCGTCCCGCTGACCGAACACCGCTTGCCCGTCGCGGGCGAGATACCAGTCCCCACGCAACGCCGGCCGTCGCTGGATGTTTTCCGTCGAACACCACCGCTGTTGCCGGAGCGGCAGGCTGGGCTCGGTGGGCGGCGATCGGTTGGCCGCGGCCGGTGGGGCGGGCATCGGGGGGGCG
>JBFWXS010000066.1:0-28279 GCA_050187175.1 Burkholderiaceae bacterium | reverse complement strand
CCGCGTTGTCCTTCATCGCGCCGATCGCACCCCAGCCGCGGCGCGCGGCCAGCTGCGGCGCCAGCAGCCCCGGCCACAGCGAGCGGCCCGCGGCCTGCTCCGCCAGGAAGCCGGTCGTCTCGACGAAGCGATTGCGATAGACGGCCTTGCCGTCCTCGAAATGCATCGCGTGCAGCATGCCGTCGCCGTCGAACGGATGATAGATGCCGATCGGCTCGTGCACCTGATTGTGCGTGTTGCGGACGTAGATGCCGTGCAGATCCTTCGGGATCTCCCCGATGACCTGCATGCTGTCGCTGTCGGCCACCCATTCGTCCATGGCCGGCGTGAACGGCCCCTGCAGGAACGGATTGTCGTTGTCCGGAGCAATCGTCGATCGGATGGTGCGAAGAAGCTGCTTCATCTCGATACTCCGCTGTCAGTTCATCTTGACCGCGCCCGAGCGCACCAGATCACCGTACTTCTTCATGCCGGCACGCACGGACTCGGTGAACTGCTCCGGCGTGTTGCCGATGACCTGATAGCCCATGTCGGTCAGACGCTGCTTGACGGCAGGCGTGTTCAGCGCCTTCACGAAGGCGGCGTTCAGCTTGTCCATGATGGGCTTCGGCGTGCCCTTGGCGGCCGCATAGCCGACCCAGCCGTCGGTCGTGAAGTCGACACCCGCTTCGCGGAACGTCGGGATGTTCGGCAGCGAGCTGACGCGCTTGCTCGAAGTCACCGCGAGCGCCGTCACCTTGCCGGCGTCGATGAAGCTCTTGCCGGTGTTCGTCACCAGCGCGAACTGCAGCGCGCGGCCGGCGATGTCGTTGAGGATCTGCTGCTCGCCCTTGTACGGGACGTGCACCGCGTTGATGCCCAGCTTCTGCGCCATCAGCACCGCGGCGAAGTGGAACGAAGTCCCCGCGCCCGGTGTGCCGTAGTTCAGGCCCTCGGGTTTGCTCTTGGCGTAGGCGACGAACTCGTCGAGCGTCTTGATGCCGAGCGCAGGATCGACGACCAGCGTCACGAAGGTATCGACCGCGATAGTGATCGGCTCGAGCTGTTCCAGCGGCTTGATCTTGTAGTCCGGATTGGTCAGCGGCAGCGTGATCATCGTGGCCGGCACGACCATGGCGATCGTGTAGCCGTCCTTCGGCGCCTGCAGCATCGTCTGCAGGCCGATCTGTCCGCCGGCGCCCGACCGGTTCTCCATCACCACCGGCGTACCCAGCACCTTGCTGACCTCGTCGCCTATCGTGCGCGAG
Source organism: Burkholderiaceae bacterium (assembly GCA_050187175.1). Taxonomy (GTDB): domain Bacteria; phylum Pseudomonadota; class Gammaproteobacteria; order Burkholderiales; family Burkholderiaceae_E; genus Zeimonas. The sequence continues at coordinate 27,032 of JBFWXS010000066.1, read as the reverse complement.
ACGATATCGGCCAGACCGCCGGTCGGATAAGGTACGATCAGCCGGATCGGCCGCTCGGGCCACTCTGCCGCGTGGGCCGCGGCGGCGGACAGTGCGACGGCGGCCGCCCCCAGGAATGCTCGGACGATGGTGCGTTTGAGCTTCTGCATGAATGTGCTCCTCGGAATCGTTGACTCGATCTCCGCATGGCGAATGCGGGGCCGCTCGAACGGCAGGCGGCATTCTTGGCGAATGCTTGATCGCGAACAATCGAAACCGCCGTCGGTTCCGGGGCGCGGAACTGGGTTGGTGCCGGACGCGCAGGCGCCATGGCGGCGGCGCGTAGGCGGTTCTGGTAGCGGCCGCCGCTCGGGTCTCCTGCGGCCTCCGCCGTTCAGTCATCCACGCGGTGTCCACCGATCGTTCGCAGCTTGCACGCTGCTTGTGCGCCGCTTGTTCCCAAGTTGCCCCCATCTTGTTTCTGCGATTCTCCCTGGCTTGTGCCCACCTTGCCCCAGGCTTGTCCGCCACTTGCCCGCTACATATCCACAGGCTTGTCCCCAGGCTCGCCCGGGCTTTCTCCTGACACGTCGCCGCGGCGCATTGGATGGGGTGACGTCGCATCGGATCGCGCGCCGGGCCGTGCCTGACCGGGCCAGGCGGCGTCGGGCCGTCCATGCCGCGGCACCTCTTCCGGTGCCGAACCGACTTGCGTTCCGGGCGGCAAGGCCTATATTGAGGAAGCCCCCACCCGACAGCCGCCGCCATGACCCGCCTGCCCAGCCTGTACATCTCCCACGGCGCGCCGACCTTGGCACTCGACCCCGGCGAAGTCGGCCCCGCGCTGCACCGGTTCGCAGCATCGCTGCCGCGGCCGCGCGCGGTGCTCGTCGTGTCGCCGCACTGGAGCACAGCGCAGCCGGTACTGAGCACCGCGGACCGGCCGCCCACCATCCACGATTTCCACGGCTTTCCGCGAGCGCTGTATGAAATCGACTACCCGTGCCCCGGCGCTCCTGACGTGGCGCGCCAGGCGCTCGACCTGCTGCGCGCCGCCGGACTGCAGGCGGGTACCGACGCCGGGCGCGGCCTCGACCACGGCGCCTGGGTGCCGCTGCGGTTCATGTATCCGCAGGCCGACATGCCGGTGTGCCAGCTATCGCTTCAACCGCAGCGCGATCCCGCCACGCAGTTCCAGATCGGCCGCGCGCTGGCGCCGCTTGCCGACGACGGCGTGCTGATCGTCGGTTCCGGCAGCCTGACGCACAATCTGCACGAGTTCGATCGCACGCGCGGCGACGACGAGGTCGAGCCCTACGTGACGCAGTTCGTGTCGTGGATCCGCGAGCGGCTGCAGGCCGGCGACCTGTCGGCGCTGCTCGACTACCGGCGCCAGGCGCCGCATGCGCAGCGCGCGCATCCGACGGACGAGCATCTGCTGCCGCTGTTCATTGCGATGGGGGCTGCCGATGATTTCTCTCGTGTGACGCAGGCTGCGGGCGGGATTGCGTACGGCATTCTGTCGATGGACGCGTTCGCGCTCGGGGGAGTGGCGTGACGGTGCTTGGTTTTTTCGTGCTTTGGTTGGGGCGGGGGAGCGGCAGGCGCGGGTCGGCTCAACGAGCGTCGCTCGATCATCGCAACGCGCGCTACGCAGCAATCGCAACGGGAGCCGCACAGCCATGGTCAGCGATGGCCTTTGATTCCGGATGTATGGCCGGCGACCGCTCGGCCAAAGAAATCGGTTGAAGACTCGCATCATGGATTCGCAAGTGAATTCGCAGGCGAGCCAACCGTCATCGCCTGCCACCGCCGTATCAGCAAAGGCGTGGGCCGGAGACCGGGCGCCGGGCGCTGCGCGAGCCGGCGGGTCGCGGGCGGGCAGGTCGCAGGTGAATGTGGCGCTGTATGCGCAGCCGAGAAGCGCAGGAAGCTTGGACCGCGCGCAAAGCGCGCCACCATTCTGACTTACGGCGTCTGTCTGAGCGGAGCTCCCCGAAGGGGAGCGCAGCGAGTCACGCCGTGGGCCAAGCTTCCGAGCATCGCAGGGAACCCCTTTGCGAAGCAAAGGGGCAAGCATCAGCGCCACATTCACCTGCGACCTGCCCGCCCGCGACCCGCCGGCTCGCGCAGCGCCCGGCGCCCGGTCTCCGGCCCACGCCTTTGCCCGCGCCAATTTCACGGCGAACCAAAAATATGCAGTGACCACGCCTATTTCGCCGATTTAATCAGTACACTAAAGAAAATCCCTCGATGAACGGATCGATCCATGGCAGCACGGGGCGCCCAGACCAATCAACGCAAGAGAAGACCGAGAACCGAGCTCGCGTTCGACCCGGCCAAGCAGGTGCTCTGGTCGCGCCCCGGTTATCTGGTGCGGCGATTGAACCAGATCCACTATGCGATGTTCTTCGAGGAATGCACCGAGCAGAACGTGACGCCGGTGCAGTACGGCATCCTCACGGCCCTGTCGCTGAGTCCGTGGCTCGACCAGACGGCGCTGGCCATGGAGCTGGGCCTGGACCGCACAACCACTGCCGACGTGCTGAAGCGGCTGCAGGAGAAGGGGCTGATCGAACGCCGCATCAACGCGCTGGACCGCCGCTCGCGGCAGGCGGCGATCACGCCCGAAGGGCTGCGAGTGATGGGTCAGTTGCAGGAGGGCATGCTGCGCGCGCAGCAGCGGCTGCTGTCGCCGCTCTCGCCGCGCAATCAGGCGATCTTCATGAAGCTGCTCGCCTCGCTGGTCGAGGCCAACAACCAGTACAGCCGGACCTCGCTGAAAGCCATCTAGCAGACCTCCAGCGACTGGCGGCCGGCAGGGCCGCCCGGTCCCTGCCGATCAGGCGGTCGCAATCAAGCGGTCGCAGCCAGGGCCTCGTCGCGAGGCATCAGGATCGCGTACTTCTGTCCCATGTCGAACAGGTTCGCGTCATGCGGACCGATCGCGCGATCGCCGACGCAGTCGGTCACCACCAGCGGCCGGAATCCCCATGACATCGCATCGACGACGCTGGCGCGGACGCAGCCGCTGGTAACCGCTCCCGCCACCAGCAGCGTCTGCACGCCGTGCTGCGTCAGCCATGGCGCCAGCGAGGTGCCGAAGAACGCCGACGGCACCGTCTTGCGCACCACCAGCTCGCCGGTCCGGGGCGTCAGCGACGGCACGATGTGGCTATCGGCGTCCTCCTCCTTCAGCGTCAGCATGCCGGGCACCTTCAGCGAGAAGATGTTGCCGTCGGCATCGTCGTCGGCGAACACGATCCGCGTATGGGCGACCGGCCAGCGGCGCTCGCGTGCCGCGGCCAGCAGGCCGGCCGTGCGTTCGATGGCCGCCGGAATGTTGCCGCCGCCGAAGCGCGCCGGATTCGCGAAGCTGTTGACGAAATCCACGATCAGCAGACCGTAGGGCGCCTTCGGCGACATCACGGCGCCGAACCCCTGGCGCTGATAGACGGCGGTCTCGTCCTTGCCCGTGCGAGCTTCGGTCATTGTCACTTCACTCCATCGAGCACCTTGCCGTCGCGGACCACGGCTTCGCCGTCCAGGCTCACGGTGCAGGCGCGTAGCGGGATGTCGATATGGCAGGCGGTGGTGCGGCTGCCCCCCGCCTCGTTGTTGGGACCCAGCGAGAACAGGAAGTTGCCTTCGTAGGCGCGCGCATCCATCGCGATGGTCTGCTCGCGATCATACAGCGACATCGTCGACCAGTGCGCCCGCGGCTGCAGGCCCCAGCCGATGTGCGAGATCGCATAGGCCTCGGGGTCCTTGAACGTCGCCATGTACTCGCGCAGCAGCTCGGCGTCGACGCCGCCGTCGATGCGCGTCACGAAGCCGTTCTCCACGGTCAGCGTGATCGGCTCCGACACATAGCTCTTCTGCGGCAGCAGGATGTCGCCGCGATCGATGACGATGCGGCCGCGCGCGCCGCGCTCGTTCGGAAACGTGAACAGGAAGCCGCTGGGCCAGTGGTCCCAGCGTCCAGGTTCGTCGACGAAGCCGTACTCGCCGATCACCGGAAACTCGCCGAGCGGGAAGCTCACCTCGGTGCCGGCACGCGAGCTCACCGTCATCGTCTTGGCGCGGCCCAGCCGCTCGGTGGCAGCGCGCACGCGCGTGCGGTCGGCCAGCGTCGGCACGGTGCGCACCAGGACTTCGGGCGGTTCGACCGCCAGCAGGATCTTGGCGCCGGCGGCGAGGATCTCCTGCTGCTCGGGCGAGAACAGCAGCGTCATCAGGTCGATGACCAGGTCGCTGGCCTTCAGCGCCGCCAGCGCCGGCGCATTACCGGTCAGCGGCGTCTCGCCGAGATACGCGAACGCGTCGCGGCTCAGCGACTTCTCGCCGTTCAGCGGCGGCAGGTCGAGGCGGCTGACGACGGCGCCCAGCGACTGCGCCGCCACGGTTGCCGCCGACAGATTCTGCGGATGCGTCGCCGCCCCGGTCAGGATCGTCACCGTCTGGCCAGCCTTGAGCTGAGACAGCTCCAGCACCTGCTGCCAGGCCTTGATCAATTGATAGTCACCGACAGGCATCGTTCATCTCCGTTGCGGGCTCAGAGGGAGGCACCCAGAAAATCTCCGAACGCGGCGTAGAAGCCGTCTTCGTTGTCCCACGGAATCATATGCCCTGCGCCGGCTACGCGCAGATGGCCGATGCCGGGGCACAGACCCCGGATCTCCGCAACGTCGTCGTCGCTGATCACATTGCCGCGTTCCGCGCTCAGCAGCAGCGCGGGAACGCGGATCCTCGGCAGGTCGGCGTGGAAATCGTCGGTATGGAACTGCTCGAAGCTGGTCAGCACCGCCCGCAGGTCGCAGGTGTGCAGCCATTGCGCGCGCAGCCGCAGCTGCTCTTCGGTCCAGGTCGGGCAGAAGCGCCGCATGCCGTCAGCGTCTATGCCCTTGCGCGCCAGCGCGATCGACTCCGAATACCATTCGATCGCCGCGGGATACGGCCGGCGGCCCGGGCCGCTGACCGGCGGATCGACCATGGCCAGCCGGGCCAGCCCCGCCGGGTTCTGCGCGGCGGCGCGCGATGCGATGCGCGCGCCCATCGAGTGCCCGACCAGCGAGTAGCGGCGCAGGCCCAGCGCCTGCGCGAATGCGATCACGTCGGCCGCCTGCGCATCGATGCCGTAGTCGAGCGTGTCCGAGGCCTCGGACAAGCCGCGCCCTCGAACGTCCAGCACGTAGGTGTCGAAGCGCCGGCCGAAGCGTTCGCCGACGAAGCCCCAGGTCACCGCCGGACTGGTAATTCCCGGCACGATGATGACGGGGTCCAGTCCGGCACGCTCCGCATCGGCGCCGCCATAGCGCAGATAGTGCTGCCGGATGCCGTTCGCATGCACGTTGGCGCCGTAGCGCAGATGGCTCATCGCGGGATCCTCTCGCCGGCGGCTCAGTAGGCGCCCGACAGCAGCGCGCCGGCGCCCGGCACCACGGGTTCCAGGTCGAGCGCCTTCAGCATCGCGTAAGTGGTGGCGACGGCGGCGGTGATCACCGGCTTGCCCGTCATCGCTTCGACCTTGGCGATCACCGGCAGCGACGGCATCTGCACGCAGGCCGACAGCACGACGGCATCGGCCTTGGCGTAGTCGAGCTGGCGCACGATCTCCGGCAGCCGCTGCGGGTCATGGCGGCCGACTTCCAGATTGTCGGGAATCTGCAGCGCGCGCGAATCGACCACCGTATGCCCTTCGTTGCGGATGTAGTCGACGACCAGATCCGTCAGCGGCTGCATGTACGGCGCCACCACTACGATGCGCTCCGCCTTGATCACCTTCAGCGCGTCGACCAGCGCACCGGCGCTGGTGATGACCGGCGCCGGTGCGCCGTTCTCCTGCGTGCGCAGGCCCAGCCGCTGCTGCGACACGCGGTGGTAGCCGTGGCCCATGGCCATGATCGCGACCAGGCAGGCATAGCCGAGCACGTCGACGCGGGCGTCGGACAGCTCGACCGCGCAGCGGTCCGATTCCGCGTCCATCGCCGCCAGCTCCTCCTTCACCACCTTCTTCATCCGCATGCGGCTGCTGTGGAAGGTGAAGCGCTCGGGCCGGATCTGCTGGCGCGCCAGCAGCATCGCCGGAATCTCGGTCTCCATCGTCGTGTTCGAGCTGGGCACGATCTGCCCGATGCGATAGGTCTTCTGCATGGCGCAACTCCTCTCGGTTCTGTCAGAGCTTGAACAGCCGCTTGGCGTTCTCGTAGCAAACCAGCCGGCGGGCCTCGTCGGACAGCGGGGCCGTCTCGATGAACTCGGCCGCTAGCGCGGTCGATTCGTAAGGGTAGTCGATCGAGAACAGGACCGCCTCGGGGCCCATTTCGGCGACCGCGCCGGCCACGGTGGCGCCGGAGCACACACCGGAGGTGGTGATGACGATGTTCGTGCCTATGTACTCCGACGGCCGCCGCTGCAGCTTGACGCCGTGCGGATAGACGGCGAAGCGGCTGTCGAAGCGCCAGCGCTGGAACGGCAGGCCCTCGCCCATGTGGCCCAGGATCAGCTTGACGCCCGGGAAGCGGTCGAACACGCCGCCGAACAGCAAGCGCAGCGCATGCGACGCGGTTTCCACGCCCCAGCCCCAGCAGGCGCCGACGATCTCCGGATGCCCGCCGTAGACGTGCGGCACGACGTACGGATCGACCGGATGCAGATACAGCGGCACGTCCAGCGCCTGCAGCCGCTCCCAGACCACGTCATAGGCCGGATCGTCATAGTAGACGCCGCGCGTATGGCCATTGACCAGGGCGCCCTTGAAGCCGAGCTTGCGCACCGCCCGCTCGAGCTCGTCGGCAGCCTGCGCCGGATCCTGCATCGCCAGATGTGCGAAGCCGCCCAGCCGCGTCGGATGCGCGGCGATGCGCTGCGCCAGAAAGTCGTTATTGGCAGCCGCCAGCTGGATGGCGCGCGCGGTATCGGCCTCGGCCTGCACGCCGGGGCCAGTCTGCGACAGGATCGCGTACTCGACGCCCGCCTCGTCCATCTCCTTCAGGCGCATGTCGTCGAAGTCGCTGAGCCGCTCGCCCAGGTAGGAGGCGAGCTCGGGCGAGATGTGCTGGATGAATGCCTTCGAGTAGTCGGCGAAGCCCGGCGCCGTGTAGTGCTCCTCGAAGGCGATCTTGGGAATGCGTGCCACGGCAGGGTCTCCGTTGAAGGAAGGGGCTACCACGGTCAGACCGGGTAGACGAGGTCGTTGGCCAATACGTTGGTGTCGTGTATCACTTGGCGCTCGGCGAGCTTCAGCGCGCCGTCGATGCGCACGAAGGTGTCGTGGAAGGTGCCTGCCAGATGGACCGTAGTCGGTCCCTCGACCAGCGTCTGCAGCAGCATGAACGCGGTCTGCGAGCGGATGCGGCCATCGGTCTCGTCCAGCACGCGCGTCTGGCCCAGCACGTGCAGCATGTAGCGCGGCGCGAACATCTGCGTGCCGGCGATGGCCGCCGCGCGGTCATGCATCATGTCGCGGCCTTCGGCGTACACCAGTCCCACCGGCAGGTCCAGCTCGGCGTTCTCGCGCCCCGTGATCCGGTAGATCGCGTCCTCGACGAAGAACTCGGGCCACATCTCGACCTGGTTCGCGTCGAGCACGGCGCAGTAGTCGGCATTGAACTCCTCGATGTCGCGACGCAGCGCCGCGGCGCGCTCCGGTGCGAGGCTGCGCGGCTGATAGGACGTCAGCGTCTTCATGCGGCCACCCCGCGCGAGTCGAAGCCCATCACTTCGCGGTAGTACGCGTACATCGCGCGGATCGCGGCCTCGGAGATCAGCGAGTCCGAAGTGCCGATGCGGTCGGCATCGAGCTTCAGCACGTTCACGCCGGTGTTCGTGCGGCGAAGGCCCTCCTGCACGAACTTCATCGCCTCGTTGTCCTCCAGCCCCAGGAAGCCGGAGGGCCCCATCAGATTGCCCTGGCGCAGCCGGTGCCGCAGCATCTCCGGCGAATCGTCTTCGTAGCCGAACATCGTCCACTGCATGATCAGGCTGTGCGGACCGTTCGGAATGATGTGGCGCACACCCAGCGTATTCATCTCGCGCTGCACGATCAGGTTCGGCCAGATCGTCTGCATCGTGACCGACCACGGCGAATCGAACTCGCGCACGTACTCGAGGAAGCGGTCGTCGCGCAGCCGCAGGCCGTCGTGGAACGAACGCATCTCCTTCTTGTTCTCCTCGCTGACGGTGGCGTACTTTTCCTCCGTCTTGGCCGAGCCCATCGTGCCGTGCCGGCCATGGCGGCCGTCGGCCAGCATCATCGACTTGTTGCCGGCCACCAGCAGCCCGAACACGACCAGGAACGAATGCAGCAGCGTGGCGTGGTACGGATCCTTCAGGTTCTCGTGGTACATCTTCCAGTTGCACGGCAACTCGTTGCGGTAGTACCCGAGGATCTTCAACTTGCGGCCGGAGAACACGACGTCGAAGTCGGTCAGGATCTCCGGGGTCAGATACTCGTCGATCGGCTCGACGTCATCCGAATACGAAGCGAAGACGACGCCGTGGCGCGTGGTGACGCGCAGCTGCAGCAGCCCATGTTCGTCGTTGCGGAAATCCTTGGGCATGCCGCCCTGGCGATTGACGCCGCGCTTGAAGGGCACGCCCTGCAGATTGCCCTTCAGGTCGTACGACCACTGGTGATACGGGCAGACGAACTCGCGCGTGTTGCCCTGGTTGGTGCGACAGAACTCCGCGCCCCGGTGCGCGCAGCGGTTCTCGAACACGCTGATCTCGCCATCGTCGGCGCGCGCCATCACGACCGGCGTGGCGCCGACATACGAGCGCTTGTAGTCGCCCGGATTCGGAATCTCGGCCTCGAGGCCGACGAAGTTCCACGTGCGCCCGCGGAAGATCCGCTCCATCTCACGATCGTAGACCGCCTGGCTCGTATAGACCCAGTCCGGAATGAAGTGGCCGGCATCGGCAGGCCAGACGCATTCGGCCAGCGGCGGGTCCTTCGCGGCGAGGGTCTGGCCGATCACCGTCTGTGATTGATACATGACAGCACTCCTTGAATCTTGCGCATCATCTCGTTCAGCGCGAAGTCGCCGCGCCGGGCTGCGCCTGCAAAGCCTTGACCCAGCCGCGCAGCGGCCGCTCGTGATCGCCGAATCCGCTCAGGTCGATCGCGGCCCGCTGCTCGAACAGCGGCCGCAGCACGCGCAGATCGCCGCCGGCGTTGATCGCGATGCCGTGCACCGGCACGCCGTCGCGATGCCCCAGCCAGATCGCCTTGCACGGATCAGCCAGCGGATCGCCGCGCAGCTGGTAGTTCAGGTCGGCCGCCGGCAGGCCCAGCATCTGCACGTTGCAGCCGAGCTGATCGGTCCAGAACCACGGATAGGCGGGCGGCGGCGGTGGCAGTCCGAGCATGGCGGCAGCGGCGGCCCGTCCCTGCTCGTTCGCGTTCTGCCACGATTCCAGACGCAGCGTCGCGCCGGCGATGTCGCGGAACTGGCTGGCGCAGTCACCGGCGGCATAGATGCCGGCGCAGCTGGTCTGGCCATGGGCATCGACGCTGATGCCGCCGTTGACCGGATCCAGCCGCAGGCCGGCGGCCTGCGCCAGCTCCACCGACGGCGTGAGCCCGATGGCGACGATCGCGAGGTCCGCCGCCAGGCGGGCACCGGCGGCAGTGTGCAGCACGATGGGATCAGCAGCGCCCGCGCGCGCTTCGCTGCTCGACAGCGACGCGCCCAGATGCAGCGCGATACCCAGCGCACGCGCCCGTTCGGCCAGCCAGGCCGAGACCTCGGGCGGCACGAAGCGCTCGAGCAGCCGCGGCGCGCTTTCGAGCAGCGCCACGTCGGCCCCTCTCGCGCGCGCCGACGAGGCCAGCTCCAGGCCGAGGAAGCCGCCGCCGACCACCGCCACGCGCACACCCGGCACCAGCCGCGCGCGCAAGGCGCGGGCATCGTCCAGCGAACGCAGATAGTGGACGTTCGGCGTGCCTGGCGGCAGCGCCGGCAAGCCGCGTGCCTGACCGCCGGTGGCGAGCAGGCAGCGGTCGTAGCCGAGGCGGCGCCCGTCGGACAGCATGAGCTCGCAGCGCTCCGGCGCCAGCCCGGTCGCCGCGACGCCGCCCAGCCATTCGATGCCGCGCTCGTCGAACGCCGCATCGGGCAGTACGTCGAGACGCGGTTCATCAGCCTCGCACAGCACGGCCTTGGACAGCGGCGGCCGTTCGTACGGCCGGTGCGGCTCGTGACCGACCAGCACGATGCGGCCGGCAAAGCCGCCATCGCGCAGCGCCGCGGCGGCCATCGCGCCAGCCTGTCCGGCGCCGACGATGACGACCGAGGCCTGCGGCGTCAGCGGCGACAGGTTCACTGATCGCCCCCCGCCGCCTGCGGCGACAGATAGACGTCGTCGCCGTCGACGCGCACCGGATAGGTCTTCACGTCGACCGTCGCGGGCGCGCACAGCGCCTTGCCGGTGCGAATGTCGAACCGTGCCTGATGCAGCGGGCACTCGATACAGCCGTCTTCGAGATATCCGTCCGACAGCAATGCGTAAGCATGCGTACAGACATTGTCGGTGGCGAAGTATTCGCCTTCGCTGCGGTACAGCGCGATCTGCAGCCCGCCGACCGTGACGGGCATCGCCTCGTCGTCCTGAAGCGCATCCGCGCTGGCGATTCTGATCCAGTCCATCGGGGTTTGTCCGTAGGGAATGATCGAAAGCGCAGGCGTGTTCCTTTCGCCTGCGCCGACGCCGCCTGCCGCAGCGTTTGCTCAGTATGCTGAACAATGATATGCAGTGTACCGCCACTTTGCAAGCCTCGCGCGCGCCAGCCCGCGCCGCGGCTGCCGGCACGCCCGCGCCAGCCGTCGCTTCCGCTCGGCCGCGATCTCGCCGCGATGCACCAAAAGCGGCGCCGATGCTCGATGTTGCACCGCTGAACGACCCGCGGCAAGGCATGCCGCGCCGCGCCGAAGTGCCCGCCGAAATCGGGTGCGCCGCCTCTCGTGACACGCCTCGCGTTTCGTTGACACCCTGATATCCGGTCAGTACACTGAATAAAAAAAGGGTGGAGTCGTCGCAATTTCTGGCACAGGATTGCGATGAGGCGGAATGCAAGCCGCCGGCCGCCTTTTTGCGTTGCGCCAGGCGCCGGATCTGCATCGACGCGCGCCCCGGCTGTTTCGTCCCACGACAACCGCTCAATCCACCGCTAGGAGCCGCTTCATGCAACGACGCCGATTCCTCAACCATGTCGCCGGCGCCGGCGGCGTCGGGGCAGCCGTAGTCGCCGCGCCCGCGATCGCGCAGGGCAATCCGACGGTTCGCTGGCGCATGTCGACCACCTGGCCGAAGAGCCTGGATTCGATCTACGGCTCGGTCGAGGAGCTGTGCAAGCGCGTCTCCGAGCTCACCGACGGCAAGTTCGAGATCCGCCCGTTTCCCGGCGGCGAGATCGTGCCGCCGGCGCAGAACATGGACGCGGTCAGCAACGGCACCGTCGAATGCAACCACGTGCTGAGCACGTTCTACATCGGCAAGAACACCGCGCTGGCCTTCGACACCGGCCTGTCGTTCGGCCTGAACGCGCGGCAGCACAATGCCTGGGTCAACTACGGCGGCGGCCTGCCGATGCTGCGCGCGCTGTACAAGAAGTACGGCATCGTCAATCACATCTGTGGCAACGTCGGCGTGCAGATGGGCGGCTGGTTCCGCAACGAGATCAAGTCGGTCAAGGACCTGCAGGGCCTGAAGATGCGCATCGGCGGCATCGGCGGCATGGTGCTGAGCAAGCTGGGCGCGGTGCCGCAACAGATCGCGGCCGGCGACATCTATCCGTCGCTCGAGAAGGGCGCCATCGACGCCGCCGAGTGGATCGGGCCGTACGACGACCTGAAGCTGGGCCTGAACAAGGTCGCTCCGTACTACTACGCGCCGGGCTGGTTCGAGGGCAGCGCGTCGATCACGACCATGGTCAACGAGAAGGCGTGGGAAGCGCTGCCGCCTTCGTACAAGGCGGCCTTCGAAGCGGCGTGCGGCGAACAGACGATGCGGATGCTGGCGCGCTACGACGCTGCCAATCCCGAAGCGCTGAAGCGCCTGGTGGCCGGCGGCGCGAAGGTGGCGCTGTTCCCGCGCGACGTCATGGACGCCGCCTACAAGGCCTCGCAGGAGCTGTGGAACGAGCTGTCGGCGAAGAACCCCGATTTCGCCGCCATCTATCCGAAATGGAAGCAGTATCAGCAGGATCAGGCCGGCTGGTTCCGCGTCGCGGAGGCCTCGCTCGACGGCTATACCTTCAATGCGGTGACGCGGCGCTGACGTCGCCGGTCGGCCGACACCTCGGGGTGCCGCATGGATCATAGCGATCGACCGACCCGCCTGGTCAAGCCGCAGGGCATAGGCGCGCGCGTTCCCCGCAAGGAGGACGCCCGCCATCTGGCCGGCAAGGGCAACTTCGTCGGCGACATGATGATGCCCGGACTCAGCGAGGTCGCGTTCCTGCGCAGCCCGCTGGCTCATGCGCGCATCGCGGCGATCCGCGTGCCCGACGCGATCGCCAACCGCATCGCGCTGCGCAGCACCATGGTCGACGCGCAGGACATCGTCTCGCCGTCGACGCTGCCGACCTATCAGCCGTCAGCGCAGCCGCCGCTGGCGCACGGCAAGGTCCGCTTCGTCGGCGAGCCGGTCGCCATGGCCTTCGCGCCGACGCGCGCCGAAGCCGAGGACCTGGTCGAGCAGGTCGATGTCGACTACGACGAGCTGCCGGTCTACGCCGACTCATGGTCATCCCTGTCGGCGAGCAGCGAGCTGATCCACGACGGCTGGCAGCACAACCGCTTCGTCACGCTCACCGCCGACCGCGAGTTCGAGTCGCTGGCCGCGGGCGCCGAGGTCGTCGTCAAGCGCACGGTCGAGCTGTCGCGCCAGTGCATGGTGCCGATGGAAGGCAAGGCCGTCATGGCCTGGTGGGATCATCAGGCCGACCAGCTGGTGGTCTGCAGCGCCACCCAGGTGCCGCACCTGATCCGCACCGGCCTGGCGCAGTTCCTCGATCTCGAGGAAGCACGCGTACGCATCATCTCGCCCGACGTCGGCGGCGCCTTCGGCTACAAGTGCGTGCTGCAGCAGGAAGAGCTGTGCATCGCCTGGCTGGCCAAGACCTACCGCCGGCCGTTCCGCTATCTGGAGGATCGCCGCGAGCATCTGATCGCCGGCGCCAATTCGCGGCAGCATCACTATCAGATGACGGCTTACGCCGATCGCCGCGGCAAGCTGCTTGCGCTGGACGCGATCATTACTATCGACGGCGGCGCCTATTCGGTCTGGCCGTTCACCGTCGGTCTCGAACCGGGCCAGGCGGTCGGCAATCTGCCCGGCCCGTATGCGTTCCGCGGCTACCGCTGCGAGACGCGCTGCGTCGCGACGAACAAGCCGGGCTTCGTCCCCTACCGCGGTGTGGCGCGCACCGGCGTCTGCTTCGCGATCGAGCTGACGCTCGACGCGGTGGCGCGCGAAGTGGGCCGCGAGCCCTGGCAGGTGAGGCTCGAGAACCTGGTCCAGCCGGAGCAGATGCCGTACGTCAACGTCGCGAACAAGCATCTGGACAGCGGCGACTACCCGGCAAGCCTGCGGCGCGCGCTCGAGATGATAGATGTCGACGCGGTGCGCGCGCGGCAGGCCCGCGGCGAGGCCGACGGCCGGCTGATCGGGCTGGGCACCGCCACGTACACCGAGCAGTCGGCGCACGGCACCTCGGTGTTCGCCACCTGGGGCACGCCCGTCATTCCCGGCTTCGACCAAGCCACGGTCCGCGTCACGCCTGACGGCGGCCTGGAAGTGCGCGTCGGCGTGCATTCGCACGGGCAGGGAATGGAAACCACGTTCTCGCAGATCGCCAACGACGTGCTCGGCATCGACGTGGCGCGGATCAAGGTGCTGCACGGCGATACCGGACAGACGCCGTTCTCCACCGGCACGTACGCGTCGCGCTCGCTGGTCATGTCCGGCGGCGCCGTGGCGGTCGCCTGCAAGCGCCTGCTGCCTCGGCTGCAGCACATCGCCGGCCATCTGCTGGGCGTCGACCCGGCCACGGTGGCCTTCTCCGACGGCTACGCGCATGCCGGCGAACGGTCGACCACGATTGCCGACGTCGCCAATGCCTGGTACCTGACGCCGCACCGGTTGCCGGCCGACGTCGATCCGGGCGGCCTGGAGATCACGATGGGCTACAAGCCCAAGGTCGATACCGGCGCCTTCACCTATGCGAGCCAGGCAGCCGTCGTGGCCATCGACCCCGAGACGGGGGGCGTCGAGATCCTGGACTACGTGGTCGTCGAGGACTGCGGCACCATCGTCAATCCCATGGTCGTCGAGGGCCAGACCATAGGCGGCATCGCCCAGGGCATCGGCACCGCGCTGTACGAAGAAATGCCTTATGACGCCAGCGGCCAGCCGCTGGCGTCGACGCTGGCCGACTACATGCTGCCGGGCGCCACCGAGGTACCGCACATTCGCATCGACCATTTCGAGACGCCGTCGCCGCATACCGAATTCGGCGCGAAGGGAATGGGCGAGGGCGGCGCGATCGCACCGCCGGCCGTGCTGTTCAATGCCGTCAACGACGCGCTGCGCCGCATCGGAGCCGCCGAGGTCGCGACGACGCCGCTGACGCCTCGCCGCCTGCTCGAGGCGATCGAGTCCGGCGCGCAGCCAGGAAACGGCGCATGAAGGCAGCGCAGTTCGACTATCACCGCCCGGGTTCGCTGTCAGAGGTCCTCACGCTGCTGGCCGCCGGCGACGGCAGCGCCAAGCTGATGTCCGGCGGCCAGTCGCTGGGGCCCATGCTGAACCTGCGGCTGACGCGCCCCGCCACCGTGATCGACGTCTCGGCGCTGGCCGAGCTGCGCCGCGTCAGCGCCGGCGCGGACACGATCGACATCGGCGCCGCCGTCACGCACGCCGAGATCGAGGACGGCCTGCATGCACCGCTGCGCGGCCACCCCGTGCAGCAAGCGGCGGCCGGCATCGCCTATCGCGCGGTGCGCAATCGCGGCACGATCGGCGGCAGCCTCGCGCATGCCGACCCGGCCGCCGACTGGATCATCGTGATGACGGCGCTGGGTGCCGAGCTGAGCCTGGTGTCGCCGCGCGGTACGCGGCGCACCGCGATCGATGGATTCATGCAGGGCGCCTATACCACCGTGCTTGCCGCCGACGAACTGATCACCGCTGTCCACCTGCCGCTTCTGGCCGCCGATGCGCGCTGGGGCTATTACAAGTTCTGCCGCAAGCCGGGCGAGTTCGCCGAGACCAGCGCCGCGGTGCTGGTCGCACCATCGACGCGCACGGCGCGTGTCGTCCTTGGTGCACTCGACGGCGCGCCGCGCCAGCTGCCGGGCCTGGCGGCCCATATCGCCGGCAACGGCGGCGCGGATCCGGACGCGCTGCATGCCGCCATCCGCGACGCGCTGCCCGAGCTCGATGCGATCGACCGCAAGCGCCATGCCGCAGGGCTGCGCCGCGCGCTGCTGCAAGCCGGGCTGCTGCGGGAAGGGGCGGTGGCATGAACACGGTCTCGATCGACGTCAACGGCCGGCGCGTCAGCCATGAAGTGGCGGCACGCACGCATCTCGGCGATTTCCTGCGCGACTCCGCGCGGCTGACCGGCACGCATCTCGGCTGCGAGCACGGCGTCTGCGGCGCCTGTACCGTGCTGCTGGACGGCGTTCCGGTCCGTTCCTGCATCACCTTCGCCGTCGCCTGCGAAGGCCGGCAGGTCACCACGGTCGAAGGCTACGACGCCGACCCG
This sequence comes from Burkholderiaceae bacterium, assembly GCA_050187175.1. Lineage (GTDB taxonomy): Bacteria > Pseudomonadota > Gammaproteobacteria > Burkholderiales > Burkholderiaceae_E > Zeimonas. The sequence goes on along the minus strand of JBFWXS010000066.1, from coordinate 11,281 downwards.
ATCATGCAGCGGCTGCGCGCCGCGTTCACGCGCCATCACGCGCTGCAGTGCGGCTTCTGCACGCCGGGCATGCTGGCGACCGCGCGCGACATCGTGCTGCGTCTGCCGCAGGCCGACGAGCCGCGCGTGCGACTCGAACTGGCCGGCAATCTGTGCCGCTGCACCGGCTACATGGGTATCGTCGCCGCCATTCTCGACGTGCTCGGCCAACTGCAGCGCGAACCCGACGAATCGGTCGAGACGCTGCGCGCGGCTGCCGCGCGCGGCAGCGCGATCGTTCCGCGGCCGGCCGTCGCGCAGGCGGACGCCGGGCTGGCGCGATTCGAGCCGATCGCCGCCGTGGGCGCGGGCGCGGCCGCCGCCGCCGCCCAGCGGGGCGCATCGACGGCCGGCGCCGCTTCGGTCGATGCCGTCTCGACGGCGTCCGCGTCGACAGGCACCCCTTCGGCAGACGCGGCTCCGGCCGGACGCCCGGCCTCCACACTCGGCGACAAGGGCATGCGCATCGACGGCAGCTTCGAGCTGCCGTTCCCGGCCGAACGGGTCTGGCAGTTCATGGGCGATCTGCCCGCCGTGGCCGGCTGCCTGCCCGGCGCCGTGATCGAATCGCAGGAAGGCGAGCGCGTGAAAGGGCGCATCGGCATCAAGTTCGGCCCCATGTCGGCGGCTTTCGCCGGTGCGGCCCGCCTCGAACGCGACGACGCCGCCATGAGCGCGATGCTGCGCGGCGCCGGCCAGGACTCGCTGAGCAAATCGCGCGCGCAGGGCGATATCGGCTACCGGCTGGAGCGGCTGGGACCGGCGCAGACGCGCGTCCACGTCGATCTGGTCTATGCGCTGCAAGGCCCGCTGGCACAGTTCTCGCGTTCGGGTCTGGTGCGCGATTTCGTGCGCCGCATGATTGCCGATTTCGGCCGCAACGTCGAACATCGGCTCGGCGGCGGCGCCGAAACGCCGGCCGGCTCCGGGCCGGCGCCGCAGCTGGACCCGCTGAAGACGCTGTTCGCGATCCTGCGGGACCGCCTGCGGCGATTGTTCGGCCGCGGCTGAGCGGCTCACGAGCGGGCGGCCCGCGCACCCGATCCGGTCTCCTGTTTCACTCGTCCATCCAGAGAGGTTCACCGTGCTACGCGAATTCCTTCGTCAACGCTGGACCCGGGGCGCCGCGGTCCTGGGAACATGGCTGCTGGCCAGCACCGCCGGCGCGCAAGCGCTCGAGCCGATCAAGGTGCGTCTCGACTGGACGCCATGGGGCAATCACGCCGCCATGCACCTGGCCCAGCAGAAGGGCTGGTTCAAGGCCGCCGGCCTGGACGTCACGCTGGAAGACGGCAACGGCTCGGTGACGACGGTGCAGATCGTCGGCTCGAGCGGCGCGTTCGACCTCGGCCACGCCGCGCTGGCCTCGATGATGATTGCGCGCGACAAGGGCCTGCCGGTCAAGGCGGTGGCCGTGTTCCTGCGCGAGAACGACATCGGGCTGCTGGTGCCGGCCGAGTCGGGCATCACCAATCCGTCGCAGCTCAAGGGCAAGAAGGTGGCCTACACGGCAGGCTCGCTGGAAGCGCCGTTCATCGATACCTTCCTGGCGGCCGGCGGACTCAAGCGCAGCGACGTCGAGCTGATCAACGTGGATGCGGCCAGCAAGGTCACCACCTACGCGGTCGGGCGGACCGACGCGGCCTTCTCGACGATTCCGTTCGTGCTGCCCTTCGTCTCGCAGACGCGCAAGTCCACCGCCGTGCGCTTCGCGGACTTCGGCATGAACGTGCCGAGCTTCGGACTGTTCTCCAGCGAAGCCAAGCTGGCCGAGCGCGGCGAGGCTATCGGCAAGTTCGCGTCGGTGGTGGCGCGCAGCTGGGAGTACATCTTCGCCGGCCACGAGGACGAAGCGGTGTCGGCCATCATGGCGCAGCGCCCGCAGGCGCGGCTGGACCGCGCCGTGCTGCGCGGCCAGATCGACGCGCTGAAGGGCTACTTCGGCAAGCCCGCGGCCGGTGCGCGGGTCGGCCCGCCGGTGCCTGCCGACTGGACGCAGGCGGTGAAGACGCTGTCGTCGGTCGGCCTGATCGGCGGGCAGCGGCCGGCCACCGACTACTACGTGTCGGGACTGGTCAGGCCCGAGCGCTTCGATTCGCTGATCAAATAATGCAAGCCGTCGTCGCGCGCAACGTCAGCAAGCGCTACCCCGGCCCGCGCGGCGTCCAGGCGCTGGCCGGCGTCGACGCGGAGATTCCCCCGGGCCGCTTCGTCAGCATCCTGGGGCCCAGCGGCTGCGGCAAGAGCACGCTGCTGCGCTGCATTGCGGGGCTCGAACGCATCAGCAGCGGCAGCCTGCAGCTCGAGGGCCGCGAGATCGACGGCACACCCGAGGGCGTAGGCATCGTGTTCCAGCGCGACGCGCTGCTGGACTGGCGCAACATCCGCCGCAACGTGCTGCTGCCGATCGAGTTCGCGCGCAAGCCGGTCAACCGCTATCTCGACAAGGTCGACCATCTGCTGGCGATGACCGGCCTGAGCGACTTCGGCGACAGCTATCCGCGCGAGCTGTCGGGCGGCATGCGCCAGCGCGCCGCGATCTGCCGCGCGCTGATCGATGATCCGCAGCTGCTGCTGATGGACGAGCCGTTCGGCGCGCTCGATGCGCTGACGCGCGACCAGATGAACGTCGAACTGCAGCGGATCTGGCTGGAGACCCGCAACACCGTGGTCTTCGTCACGCACGGCATCGCCGAAGCCGTCTTCCTGGGCGACGTGGTCATGGTGTTCTCGCCGCGCCCGGGGCGCATCGCCACGACGCTGACGATCGATCTGCCGCGCCCGCGGCCGCTGTCGGTCCGCGAGACGCCCGAATTCGGCCGCTACGTCGGCCAGATACGCGCCCTCTTCGAAGAGATGGGGCTGATCGACGAACGGAAGCATTCATGAGCAATCGCCGATCGTGGGATTCGATCGCCGCCGGCACGCTGGCCACTGCGGTCTGCCTGCTGGTATGGGAAGCCCTCGGGCGCCTGACCGGCGTCCGGCCCATCATGCTGCCTCTGCCGACACAGATCGTGCGCGAGCTGATCACCGACTGGTCCTGGTATCTGGGCCATGCCGGCTACACGCTGATGACGACGATGATCGGCTTCCTGCTGTCAGTGGTCGGCGGCGTGCTGATCGGCGCGCTGGTGGTCGGCTCGCGCTTCGCCGAGCGCTTCGTCTACCCGATGATCGTCGCGCTGAACAGCGTACCCAAGGTCGCGGTGGCGCCGCTGTTCGTCATCTGGCTCGGCACCGGCCCGGAACCGAAGGTCGCCATCGCCTTCCTGATCGCCGTGTTCGCGGTCATCGTCGACACCATCCACGGGCTGCGCTCGGTTCCGCCGGACGTGCTCGACCTGAGCCGGGTGCTGCGCGGCACCTGGTACCACTCGTTCTTCAAGATCAAGCTGCCCAGCGCCATGTCGTCGATCGTCGCCGGCATGAAGGTCGCCATCGGCCTGGCGCTGGTCGGCGCCATCGTCGGTGAGTTCGTCTCGGCGCAGCGCGGGCTGGGCTACGTCATCATGAGCGCGCAGGGCACCTTCGACACGCCGCGCGTGTTCGCCGCGCTGGTGCTGCTCGCATTGATGGGCATGCTGCTGTACGGCGCGCTGGTCTGGTTCGAACGCTGGGCAATGCCCTGGCGGGAACCGTCCGAGCTCTGACGTCGATCGACCCCGGCGCAAGCCGAATCATCATATCGGGGAGAAATCGCATGCGCGCACTCCTGGCGCTATCGCGCGCGATCGACGCCGTCAATCTGGCCGTCGGACGCAGCGTCACCTGGATCACGCTGATCGTGGCGCTGATCAGCGCGGGCAACGCCGTCAGCCGGAAGTTCCTCCACTCCAGCTCGAATGCCTGGCTCGAACTGCAGTGGTATCTGTTCGGCGCGCTGTTCCTGCTCGCCTCCGGCTACACGCTGCTGAAGAATGGCCACGTGCGCGTCGACATCCTGGCGCAGAAGCTGCCGCGGCGCACGCAGATCGCGATCGAGATCTTCGGCGTGCTGTTCTTCCTGATGCCCGTCTGCTGGCTGATCATGTGGCTGGCCTGGCCGATGTTCTGGGAATCGTGGGTCAGCAACGAAGTCTCGTCGAATTCCGGCGGTCTGATCCGCTGGCCGGTCAAGCTGCTGATCCCGATCGGTTTCATGCTGCTGATCGCCGCCGGCTTCTCGCATCTGATCAAGTGCATCGGCTTCCTGACCGGACACTGCCCGGACCCGTTGCAGCCCGAGTCGGCGAAGTCGGACGAACAGAAGCTCGCTGAAGAGCTGGCCCGCCGCCTCGATGCGGATCGCACCGGCGCCCCGGAGCAACGCCAATGAGCGAATTTCTGATCGCCAACATGGCGCCGCTGATGTTCGCGGCGCTGATCCTCTTCCTGCTGCTCGGCTTCCCGGTGGCGTTCGCGCTGGCGGCCAACGGCATCGTCTTCGCGCTGATCGGTATCGAGCTCGGACTGCTGACGCCGGCGCTGTTCCAGGCGCTGCCGCAGCGGGTGCTCGGCGTGGTCATGAACGATGCGCTGCTGGCGCTGCCCTTCTTCACGCTGATGGGCCTGATCCTCGAACGGTCCGGCATGGCCGAAGACTTGCTCGAGACAATAGGCCAGCTGTTCGGCCCTATGCGCGGCGGTCTCGCGTTCGCCGTCGTCGCGGTGGGCGCGCTGCTCGCCGCCACCACCGGCGTCGTGTCGGCGTCGGTGATCTCGATGGGACTGATCTCTCTGCCGATCATGCTGCGCTACGGCTACGACCGGCGCCTCGCCAGCGGCGTGATCGCCGCGTCCGGCACGCTGTCGCAGATCATCCCGCCTTCGCTGACGCTGATCATCCTGGCCGACCAGCTCGGGCGTTCGGTCGGCGACATGTACCTGGGCGCCATCCTTCCCGGGCTGGTGCTCACCAGCTTGTACATGCTCTACGTGGCTTTTCTCACCATCGTACGGCCCGGGATGGCGCCGGCGCTGCCGCCTGAAGCCCGCACCTTCGTCGAGCCGAACGGCAGCCATGGCATCGTCTCGCTGATCGTGATGATGTCGATCGCAGCCGCTGCGGCGGTCTTCGTAGACCGCGAGTTCGTCACCGACGGCACCTCGCTCGACGCGCGCTTCGTCATCGGCATCCTGGTCTGGGGGCTGATCGCCTTCATCATCGCAGCCCTGAACCGGATCCTGCGGCTCGGGCTGCTGTCGCGCATCACCGAGCGCGTCACCTTCGTGATGATCCCGCCGCTGGCGCTGGTGTTTCTGGTGCTGGGCACGATCTTCATCGGCGTGGCGACGCCGACCGAAGGCGGCGCGATGGGCGCGGTGGGCGCGCTGTTCATGGCACTGGTGCGCAGGCGTTTGACGCTGCCGCTGCTGCGCCAGGCCATGGACACCACGACGCGGCTGACCTGCTTCGCCATCTTCATCCTGATCGGCTCGACAGTGTTCAGCCTGACGTTCCGCGCGGTCGACGGCGATCTGTGGGTCGAGCACCTGCTGGTCAGCCTGCCGGGCGGCGAGCTGGGCTTTCTGATCTTCGTCAGCGTGTTCGTGTTCGTGGCCGCCTTCTTCCTCGACTTCTTCGAGCTGGCGTTCATCGTCGTGCCGCTGCTCGGGCCGATCGCCGACAAGATGGGCATAGACCTGATCTGGTTCGGCGTGCTGCTGGCGGTCAACATGCAGACCTCGTTCATGCATCCGCCGTTCGGGCTGTCGCTGTTCTATCTGCGCTCGGTGGCGCCCAATCAGGACTATGATGACCGCGTCACCGGCCGGCGCATCGCGCGCGTGACCACGGGGCAGATCTATCGCGGATCGATCCCGTTCATCCTGATCCAGCTGGCGATGATAGGCATCGTGCTGGCCTTCCCCGGCCTGGTCACGCACTACAAGGGCGACGCCGCCAAGGCGACGCCGGGGTCGATCAACCTGCAGCTCGACGGCGGCGGCGGCTTCGGCAGCAACCCGTACGACCCATCCGGAGGCTCGCCGTTCAAATGAAACGCATCGCCCTTCTCGACGACTACCAGGGTGTCGGGCTGCAGTCCGCCCCGTGGCAGCGGCTGGCCGGCCGCGCGCAGGTCGACGCCATCCGCGAGCACATCGACGAGCCGCCAGCGCTGGCCGCGCGGCTCGCGCCGTACCACGTGCTGGTCGCCAACCGAGAACGCACGCCGATCCGCGCCGATCTGATTGCCGCGCTGCCGAACCTGGCGCTGATCGTCACCTTCGGCCAGCGCAATGCCGCCATCGACGTACAGGCCGCGGCAGCGCGCGGCATCCCGGTCTGCGGCACGCCGGGCATGGGTCATCCCACCGCCGAACTGACGTGGGGCCTGATCCTGTCGCTCGCCCGGCATCTGCCGGCCGAGATCAATGCCATGCGCAGCGGCGGCTGGCAGCGCACCGTCGGCATCGGCCTGAGCGGCAAGACGCTGGGCGTGCTGGGCCTGGGCAAGCAGGGATCGGCCGTCGCCCGCATCGGCGTCGCGTTCGGCATGGACGTCGCCGTGTGGTCGCGCAGCATGACGGCCGAGCGGGCCGCCACGGTCGGCGCCCGCGCGGCACCGTTCGACGAGCTGCTGCAGCAGTCCGACATCGTGTCGCTGCATCTGCCCTTGAACGCCGGCACGCGCGGCCTGATCGGCGCGCGGGAGCTGGGCCTGCTGAAGCCCGGTGCCTTGCTGGTCAATACCTCGCGCGGCCCGCTGGTCGACGAAGCGGCGCTGCTGGATGCGCTGCGGCAGCGCCGGCTGAGCGCCGCCCTGGACGTGTTCGACCGCGAACCGCTGCCCGACGACCATCCGCTGCGCTCGCTCGACAATGCGCTGCTGACGCCGCATCTGGGCTACGTGATCGCCGAGAACTACCGCGGCATGTTCGGCGGCGCGCTGGAGGACATCGAGGCCTGGCTCGACGGCAAGCCGATCCGCGTCATCGCGCCGGCCTGAAGGCCGCCGCTGTCGTTCAATAGCCGCATTGGTTCAGCTGCGGCACTTCATCGGCGCGGCACTTCATCGGCGCGGCGTTTCATCGGCGCGGCACTTCATCGGCCGCAGCACTTCGTCAGCCGCGGCCCTTGTCCACAGCGCGGTGCGCTCGTCAGCCGGGCGCACGCGCCGCGAGCTGCCGCTCACGGTAGCTCACGATCCGCTGCTTCAATCCCGGCCGCGCGGCCGAGCGCACCAGCGCAGCCAGATCGGCATCGGCGCCGCCGTCGTCGAGCGCGGCGCGCAGCTGGCCGTGCGTCACGCGGTCGACGGTCAGCGGCGGCAGCAATGCCAGCGCCTGCGCCGATGCCGCGTCGACGTCGTCGGGCAGCAGCGCGCTGGCAAGACCGGTCGACAGCGCCTGCGCGGCGTCGATCGTGGTCCCTTCGCTGACCCAGCGCAGTGCGCGGTCGGCCCCGACGCGCCGGCCGAGACGGCGCGTGCCGAGCACGAGTCCGAAGCCGGCGCCGGGAAAACGCAGGCTGGCGGCGGCGCTCAGCAGCCGATGATCGCAGACCGCGAACAGATCCGCGCCGGCTCCCATGATGCGGCCCTGCGCGATCGCCACGGTGCGCAGCGGTGCGCGCCAGACCGCATCGAGCAGCTGCTCGATGCGGACCACGCGCGCCAGCAGCGTCGCATCCGATTCGCTGTCCAGTTCGCTGAGGTCGAAGCCGGTGCAGAAGTGCCGACCGGCGCCGCGCAGCACCAGCGTGTGGACCTGCGGATCGCGGACCGCCGCGTCGACCGCGGCCAGACCGGCCTCGACCAGATCGATCGACAGCGCATTGCCGCGATCGGGGCGATCGAGCGTGAACACCGCCATGCTTCCGTCGATCTGCAGGCGAGGGCCGTGCTTTGCGCTCATCCGATCACTCCAGACCGGCGCGCACTGTCGCCGAACAGTCCCAGAGGTTGGGCACCGAGGTCGACGAGTAGCCGGACACGAAGGGCTTGGCTTCACCGGTCTTCGGATCGAAAACGTGGCGCACCACCGCGCCTATGTTCGCGCCGTATACGTGGATGCTGATCGACGGCTGGTCTTCGACCGCATTGGCCACCAGATGCACGTCGCCTATCGTCGGCGACACCATGTCGATCTCGCCCACTTGCAGCACTTCGCCGTCGCCGCTCTGCACCAGGCGGCCATCGGCTTCGCGCTGATAGCGGACGCCGCGCTCGGCGCCGCGCAGCATGCCGATCAGCCCCCAGACCGTATGGTCGTGGATCGGTGTGCGCTGGCCCGGACCCCAGACGAAACTGACCACCGAGAAACGGCCGAGCGGATCGGCATGCAGCAGGTACTGCTGATAGAACTGCGGATGCGGCTGCGCGAACGCATCCGGCAGCCAGTCGTCGGTGGCGATCAGCTGCTTCAGCAGCGCGCGTCCCTCGCGCATCAGCAGCGCCTCGTCGCCGCCGCGCTCGACGAGCCGCGTCATCGCGACGACGAATTCGCGCAACGGCGAAATGGAGTCGACGGCCGCGCCCATGCTCAGGCCTCCTGGGTCCGGCGCGCCGCGTGCTCGCGCAGCTCCGCGCCATGTTCATCGAGGGCCGGCGCGCGCGTATCGACCTGCACCGGCGCGCCGTCGATCCAGACCGGGCAGACGACGGTGCGCGTCTCGGTGCCGCCGGGCATGGACATGGCTTGCACCAGCCGCAGATGCTCGGCCTGCTCATCCGCCAGCGCGCTGGCGAAGTCATTGATCGGCGCGCAGGGCACGCCGCCCTGCGCGAAACGCGCCAGCCAGTCCGCGGTGTCGCGCTGCACGAAGCGCACTTCCAGCAGCTCCTTCAGCTCGACCTGGTGACGAGCGCGCAGCGTGGTGCTCGCGAAGCGCTCGTCGGCCGCCAGCTCGGGGGTCTGCACGACCTCGCAGACGGCGCGCCACAGCCGGTCGTTGCCGGCGGCGATGGCGAACCAGCCGTCGCGCGACCGGTACGCCTGATAGGGCGCGTTGCGCGGATGCGCCGAGCCCAGCTTGCGCGGATTGCGGCCGGTGCCGAAGTACTCGCTGGTCTGCAGCGCGCCGATGGCGATCGTCGTCGCGAACATGGGCACGTCGAGATGGCCGCCCGGCCCGCCGGCCTTCACGCGCGCCAGCATCGCAGCGATCGAGAATGCGCCGTACAGGCCGGCCGTGAAGTCCGACACCGGCACGCCGCATTTGACCGGCGCGCCGTCGGGTTCACCGGTCACGCTCATCACCCCGCCAGCCGCCTGGATGGTGAGATCGAAGCCGCCTTCGCCGGCGCGCGGCCCGCTCTGGCCATAGGCCGAGATCGAGCAGTAGACCAGGCCCGGCTTGCGCTCGCGGAACCAGTCCCAGCCCAGCCCGAGCCGCTGCATGACGCCGGGGCGATTGTTCTCCACCAGCACGTCGGCCTCGAGCACCAGGCGCCGCGCCACTTCGCGGTCCTCTGGGTTCTTGAGGTCGAGCGCGATCGAGCGCTTGCCGCGGTTCAGCGATGCGAAGTTCTCGGAAAAACCATTGTGGATCGGCGGCCACTGCCGCAGACCGTCGCCCTCGTGCGGCTCGATCTTGACGACCTGCGCGCCGAAATCGGCCAGCAGCATGCCGCAGAAGGGGCCGGCCGCCACCTGGCAGAACTCGACCACGCGAACGCCTGCCAGCGGCAGACTCGCTGCGCGAGCGCCGTCCGACGCGGGGTTCGAGGGATTGTGCATGTCTTGAACCTCGTTCATCGATGAGTACCTTGCGTCCGCGCGGCATGCGCGGACCCGTTCCTGTAGGCGGCCCTTGCGCCTGCGCCGGGCGCACCCGCGCCGGACGCAGCGCCGGCCTGCGGCGACGCCGCGCCGCCGTAGTCGCGCTCCACCGCCGCCGCCGCGGCGATCACCTCTTGCCCCAGTGCCTTGAACAATGAAGGGCGCAGCCGCTCGGCCGGTCCCGACACGCCGATCGCGGCGATCACCCTGCCGCCGGGATCGCGGATCGGCGCCGCCACGCCGCAGACGCTTTCGCGCCATTCGCCGCGGTTGACCGCATAGCCATTGGCGCGGACTCGTTCCAGCTCGCGCAGGAACTCGTCCGCATCGATGATGCTGCGCGGCGAGTGCTGCACCAGCCGCTCCGACAGCGCCTGCTGGATGTCGAGCCGCTCGAAGGCCAGCATGGCCTTGCCGGTCGCCACGCAGCACGCCGGTGCACGTCCGCCGACCTGGCTGTACGCGCGCACCGGCTCCGGACTGTCGAGCTTGTGCACGTAGACGACGTCATCGTGGTCGAGCACCGACAGGTGAACCGTCTCGCGGCTGCGCTCGAGCAGCGCCTGCATGGCCGGCGCGGCGAGCCGCCGCAGATCGAGCCGGTCGAACAGCGCCGCGCCCAGCTCCCAGACGCGGATCGACGCCTGGTACGTGCCGCTCGCTTCGTCGCGGCGCACATAGCGCAGCTCGGTCAGCGCCTGCAACAGCCGGTGCACGTTGCTCTTGCCGATGTCTAGACGACGCGCGAGCTCGGTCACGCCCATGGGGCCGTCGGCTCGTGCGAGCACTTCCAGCAGCGCGAGTCCCTTGATCAGCGTGTTGTTCACGATTTGTTCTGTATTTGAGAACATGTATATTATAAAACAGAACAGGCGGGCGGGCCAGCGCTTGGTGGCTTCGGGCTCAGGGCGGGGCGGGGAGCGGCAGGCGTGGGCTGGCGGGTGGGATGGATGCGGCGGTGGGCCCGGTGGGCCGACTTCCCTGTGCTGCTCGGCGCCGCATCCATCCCACCCGCCAGCCCACGCCTGCCGCTCCCTGCAACGACTGTGGCGTGCGGCGGAAAACCAAGTGGGGTCTGCGCGCTGTCTGGTTCTTATGGTTGTTATATTTGCTTGATCGCGAGGTGCTGAATCAATATCGCGATGTTCAGAAGTAGCAGGGGCACGGTTCTTGGCCGACACGAATCAGCCGAAGTACATCGCTCGTCTTCGCCTGCCACTTATGTGCCGGCAAAGGCGTGGGCCGGGCGCTGCGGCTGGGCGTCGCACGGGCGCGCGCGGCGCGCCTGGCGCGTGGGCCCAGTGGGCGCGGCGCTGTATGCGCAGCCGAGAAGCGCAGGAAGCTTGGACCGCGCGCGCAGCGCGCCACCACTTCTGACTTACGGCGTCTGTTTGAGCGGAGCTCCCCGAAGGGGAGCGCAGCGAGATGGTATGGACGCCTCCCACCCCCCGCGGCGCGTCCCCCCGAAGCTCGGTGGGGCCTCGCCTCTGACGGCATCGAGTGCCAAAGTGGAGGTTGTTGACTCAACCACTGACGA
>JBFWXS010000065.1:0-31003 GCA_050187175.1 Burkholderiaceae bacterium | reverse complement strand
ATGGCGGCGTACGAGTTCTCGCATTGGGCTTCGACGGCGCCGGCCAGCGCGGGATCGATAGGGGCGGCGAGCGTCGCGCGGTTGCCGTCGAACGAGGATGTGAACAGCAGCGGTCCGGCTTCCACCAAGGCCGAACCCGGCCCCGCATGTTCTCCGACGACGACACGCCTGCTGATCGGAACAGTTGCTTTTCCCTCAGGCATTAGTGCTCCTCAATCGCTGCGTCTGCTCCGCGTCCACGCTGCGTCCGTCGGCGCTGATCGCCACGCCGTAGACCGCGCGGGCGGCTGCCGGGCTGACGATGCCGTCGCGCACGTCGCGCAGCACCTTGGCCGTTTCCCGCGCCATTGGATGACCCCAGCCGCCGCCCGCCGAACCCTGGATCCTTACCGTCATCGGGCCCAGATGCTGAATGCCGTACTGCGGCACCGGTACGGGCTCGCCGCCGCGTTCCTGCACGGTATTGCTGCCCTTGGCGCCGTAGCCGCCGCCGGCCACGCCGTAGCCGCCAGGGCGCCGCAGGCCCTCGGCACGCAGCGTATGCACACTGTCCACCAGAACCTCGGCTTCATAGTCCGCGCTGCAGCCGCCGCGATATTCGCCGGGGCCGGCGGCATCGCAGCGGAACTCCTGCCGGTGGATGCGGCACGGATAGAAGCGCTCGTACGTCTCGACATTGGGTAAGGTGCGCGCGCCCAGCGTGGGGAGATTGCCGGCCTGGGGAAAGCCGTCGCGCCCGCGCACGGCGCCGGTGCCGGATGAAGCGTGCCAGTGATACATCACGAACGTGCGGCCGTCGTCGCGCAGGCCCGTGCTGATGCCATATACGCTCTTGCCCCAGCCCGCGCAGGCCCTGTCGGGATCAGCCCCCGCCAGTGCTTTCCAGCAGGCATGGATGATGTCGGCGGCCTGGAAGACGGTGTTCATGGTCATCGGCGCCGGCGGACGCGGATTGACGATGCTGCCTTCGGGCGCGACGATGCTGACGGGCCGGAACGTGCCGCTGTTGCGGACCATGCCGGCATCGAAGAAGGCGGCCACCGCCGCGTAGACCGCCGAGCAGGTGTTCGCCAGCGAACTGTTCTTGAAGCCCCTGATCTGCGGCGAGCTGCCGGTGAAGTCGAAGTTCAGGCTGTCGCCGCTCACGGTCAGGCGGACCCGTACCGGCACTTCGACGTCGGTGAAGCAGTCGCTGTCGCTGATCTCTTCGCCGTACCAGGTGCCGTCGGGCAGGGCGGCAATGGCGGCGCGCATCGACCGCTCGCCGTAGTCGAGCACCTGCTCCATCAGCGCCAGACCACGCGTCGGACCCAGATCGTGCAACAGCGCGCTGAAGCGTTCGGCGCCGCCCTGCGTCGAGCCGAGCATGGCGCCCAGGTCGCCTTCCATCAGGTCGGGGCAGCGAGTGTTGATCAGCAGCAGCTGCCAGACGTCGCGGCGCAGCGTGCCTCGCTCGATCAGCTTCAGCACCGGCAGCCGGATGCCTTCATGGAAGATCTCGGTGGCAGCAGGGTTGTAGGTGCCCGCGGCGCCGCCGCCGATGTCGGACTGGTGAGCGCGATTGCCGACGAAGCCGCACAGACGGCCGTCGACGAACACCGGCCGGACTACCGTGTAGTCGGGCAGATGGTTGCCGCCGGCCACGTAGGGGTCGTTCATGAGGAACACGTCGCCGTCGGCGATGTCGTCGCGCATGGCCGCCAGCACGGCTTGCAGCGCGATCCTGCCGCCGCCGCTGTGAATCGGCAGGCCGTCGGCCTGGGCCGCCACCTCGCCGTCCGCGGTGCCGATGAAGCATGAGAAGTCATGGCTCTCGCTGGCCATGGGGCTGCGCGCGGTGCGCGTCATGATCCAGCCCATCTGCCGGGTGATGTGATCGAGCTGCTTCTGGACGATGGCCAGCAGGACCGGATCATCGCGGCCGCTCGCGTGCGGGTCATGCATCTGCGTGCTTCCTTTCTGCATTGTCCCGTGAGGCCGCGTCCAGATCGATGACATAGTTGCCGAAAGCGGATACGCGCAGCACGTCGCCTACTCCCACCAGCAGCGTAGTGGTTCGTTCGTTCACGATGGCCGGCCCGGCGATCGTGTGTCCCGGACGCAGCGACGCGCCGTCATACACCGTTGTCGTCATCACGCCGTGAGCTTCGTCGATCCAGACGGGCCGCGTCTCGATCGGGTGCGGCGCGGCGACGCTGCTCGCGCCCGTACTCACGCCGGTCCTTGCCACGGCTGCATCGTGCATCGTCGGCCCGCTTCCCGCGCTGTCGAACGTCCCCGTGGCCGTGACGTGCAGGTTGACCACTTCGATGCGCGCGCCCGCCTGGGCGTAGCCGTACAGCCGGCGATGCTCGACATCGAACGCGTCACGGACGCGCCTGGCGTCCGGTGCGTCAGCCGCATCGACGGGGACGCGGATCGTCCACTGCTGGCCGGCATAGCGCAGATCGAGGCTGCGCTCCAGGCGCATGCGGGCCTCGCCGAAGCCTTCGCGCTCCAGCGTCTGCCGTGCCGGACTTTCGAGCGCCGCGAAGGCCTGCTGCATGGCTGCCGCACCGCCGTCTTCGTCGAGATCGCGCAGATACGCGCGCGAACTGTCGTGGCGCACGTCTGCATGGCACATGCCGAAGGCGCAGAACACGCCGGCGAGACGCGGCACGTAGACCGTTCGGCAGCCGAGCGAGCGGGCCACCGGCACGCCGTGCAGCGGCCCCGCGCCGCCCGCGGCCACCAGCGAGAACAGCCGCGGATTGTGGCCGCGTTCCACACTGACCGTCTCGACCGCATGCCGCATGCTCTGCTCGACGAGACGGACGATTCCGGCAGCGGCCTGCGCCACGCTCAGGCCCAGTGGTTCGGCCACGTGCCGCGCCACCGCTCGTTCGGCCCGCTGCCGATCCAGTGTCAAGGCGCCGTCCGCGTACGGACCGGCCTTGAGGCGGCCCAGCACGAGCTGGGCATCGGTCACCGTCGGCCGCTCGCCGCCCAGCCCGTACGCTGCCGGCCCGGGGACCGCGCCGGCACCGGCAGGGCCGGCATGCATCAGCCCGCCCGCGTCCACGCCGGCCAGCGTGCCGCCGCCGGCGCCGACGGTGTGGATCTCTACCGCTGGCACCGTCAGGTGATACCCGTCGACGATGATCTGCTCGGCCATTGCGGACGTGCCGCCGACTGAAAGCAGCACGTCGCAGCTGGTGCCGCCGACTTCGATCATCACCAGCTTGTCGTTGCCGACGTCTCTGCCGCATTCGCGAATGGCGCTGACCCCTGCCGCGGGGCCGGACAGCAGCAGCTGGACCGGCCGCTGCACCAGCTCGGCGACCGACACGGCGCCGCCGTTGCTCTGGATCAGCAGCAGGTCGGTGGCCATGCCTAGCTGCTTCAGCCGTTCTTCCAGCGCACGCACGTAGGGAATGACGCGCGGCGCGACATAGGCATTGACGACTGCCGTCGATGTGCGTTCGTACTCGCCGATGGCCGGCGCGATGTCGGCGGAGCAGCTGATCCAGACCTCGGGCCAGCGCTCGCGCACGAACTCGCGCGCGCGATGCTCGTGCGCCGGATTGGCATAGCTGTGCAGGAAGCAGATGGCGAGGCTTTCGACGCCCTCCGCGCGCAGCTCGTCGACCGCGCGTTCGACTGCGCCGAGGTCGAGCGGCGTCAGTTCCTTGCCGGCGGCATCGAGCCGCCCGCCGACCGGCAGCCGCAAATAGCGCGGCACCAGCACCTCCGGGTAGGCGCTGCGGTGATCCCACGGATCCGCACGAATGCTGCGCCGGATCTCCAGGCTGTCCCGGAACCCCGCCGTCGTCAACAGGCCGACGCGCGCGCCCTTCTTCTCGAGCAGCGTATTGGTGGCTACGGTCGAGCCATGGAAGAACAATGCACAGGCGCCGAGCAGCTCCGCGAGCTCGCAGCCGAGCCCGCGCGCGGCGATCGCACAGGCCTGCACTGCGCCGGCGGCAGGGTCGGCGACGTCGGACGGGGATTTGAAGGCATGAACCGCGCCGTTCGCGTCGACTACCACTACGTCGGTGAAGGTGCCGCCGATGTCGACGCCTATGCGCACCGGCGCTTTGAACGCACCGCCAGGGGTTGCACTACGGACCTCGCGACGGTCAACGGGCTTCAATACTCGCCTCCTTGACCAGCGTGCCCCATCGTCCAAGCTCGTCGTTCAGGAAGCGGCTCATCTCGGCAGCGGACTGTGTCGGGCGGACGACGTAGCCAAGTCCTATCAGGCGCTCGCGCGCGTCCGGCGCGCTGACGGCCAGCTTCAACTCCTCGGCCAGCCGGTTCGTCACGTCCTGCGGCGTGCCGGCAGGCGCCATGAGGCCGAACCAGACGTTGGCAGCGAAGCCGGGCACGGTTTCCGCGACCGTGGGGACGTCCTTGAGTTGCGGCACGCGCTCGCGGGACGCCACCGCCAGCACGCGCAGCTTGTTTCCCTGGATGTAGAGCAGCGTGCTGCTCAGTGCACTGAGACCGACGTCGACATTGCCGGATGCGATATCGGTCAGCATCGGCGCTGCGCCCTTGTAGGGTACGTGGACCATGCGGGTCCCAGTCGCGCTCAGGAAGGCCTCCATGTTCAAGTGGTGGCCGGTTCCGACACCGGGCGAACCATAGGACAGCTTGCCGGGATTGGCCTTGGCATAGGCGATCAGCTCGGGGATGGTCTTCACCGGCAGGCGATTGGAGACGACCACCAGTTGCGGCATGTACACCCCGATGCCGATCGGGATGAAGTCCTTCATCGGGTCGAAAGGAGGCGTCTTGAACAGCCACGGCACCAGCAGCATGCCTTCGTGCGCGAGCTGCAATGTGTAGCCGTCGGCCGCGCTGCGTGCCACGTACTCGGCGCCGATGTTGCCGCCCGCGCCTGCCTTGTTATCGACGATCACCGCTTGCTTCAGATTCTCCTGCATCTTCTCCGCGAGGATGCGGGCGAACGCGTCGGTGGCGCCGCCAGGCGCGAAGCCGACGACGATGCGTATCGGCCTACTGGGGAAGGACTGCGCGGCCGCCGGGAACGCGGCGACCACTGCTCCGAGCGCTGACGCCGCCTTGATGAGGGTTCGCCGCGACGGGTTCGCAACCGGGAACGTCGATGCGGGGAACGCCGATGTGCTGAAGGAGTTCGTCTTCATGAAGGCTCTTTCGTTCAAAGGGGTTCGGGAGACGGCGACGCGGTGCTAATATAACAACGTTTTAGGACGACGTCCTATTTTTTGAAGAGCGCTGAATCCCTGGGCGCGCAGGCCTCCGAAGGCGGGCCTTCGAGGAGAGTCGATGAAACTCATCCGCTTCGAGCATCAGCACCGCATCGGTGTCGGCGTGCTGCAGGACGGTCACGTGTATGACGCCGGGCAGCATCTGGGTGTGAGCCGCATCGCCGAGCTGCTGACGCCCGAAGGGCGCGGCCAGGCTGCCACGCTGACGCAAGGGGCGCCGGACTACCTGCTCGACAATGTGCGGCTGCTCGAACCCTGCGATCCCACTGCTCGCCTGTTCTGCATCGGCATCAACTACCCGCTGCATGCCGCGGAGACAGGCCGGCCCATGCCGGCGCGCCCGTCGAGTTTCATCCGCACGCAGCAGAGCATCGTTCCGCCCGGCGCCCCGCTCGTGCGGCCTTCGGTATCGGCCCAGTTCGATTACGAGGGGGAGCTCGCAGTTGTGATCGGTGTCGCCGGCCGTCACATAGCGAAAGTCGATGCGCTGTCTCACGTGGCCGGCTATACCTGCTTCAACGACGGCAGCGTGCGCGACTACCAGCAGTTCGCCGTGACGGCGGGCAAGAACTTCGAGCGCTCCGGCTCCTGCGGTCCGTGGATCATGACCGCGGACGCGATTCCGGATCCGAGTCGCCTGACCCTGGTGACGCGGCTGAACGGCACCGAGGTGCAGAGGTCCGGCACCGACGTCATGATCTACTCGATCCCGTTCCTCGTGAGCTATCTGAGCGAGATCACCACATTGCTGCCCGGTGACCTGATCGCGACCGGCACGCCCGGCGGGGTAGGGTCCCGCCGCGTGCCGCCCTTGTGGATGAAGGCGGGCGATCGCGTCGAGGTCGAGATATCGGAGATCGGCATATTGTCCAACCCTGTCGTCGACGAAGCGGCATGACGCCTCAGCAGAAGCCGCAGGCGCAGCGCGGCTGCACCGACGCACTGCATCGCTTCTACAGCGCGCTGGATACTGCGGACTTCGATGCCGTCTCGCGCCTGATGGCGGTCACCGACCCGCGCGCTACGGCAAGCTCGCCGCCACATCCCGGATCAAGGACCGCAGCCAGAGGATGGCGGGATCCCGCTCGCGATATTTGTGCCACTGAAGCAGCTCGACGAAGCTCGGGATCGCCACTGGGCACGGCAGCACCCGAACCGGAAATCGGCTTTCGATCAGCTTCGTGAGACGCGTCGGCAGCGTCGCGATGCGCGGCGTGCCGACGAGGAACTCCGGCACGAGCATGAAGTTGGGTGCGATCACGTCCTGGCGCCGCTCGCGCGGCACGGCGCCCACGATGCGCGTGTCGAAGGTCAGTCGCCGGCCGCCGCCCCATTCCACGCCGACGTGCCCGGCGTCGAAATAGGCCTGCTCGGACAGCCCCTTCTTCCATGCCGGATGCCGGTCGCAGACGATGCACGAGAACGAGTCCTCGAACAATCGCTCCGACGGGTGGTCGGCGACCTTGGCGAAGCCGGGCGCGATCAGCAGCTCGCATTCGCCGCCGTTCAGGTTCTGCGGCGTCTGCGGGCTGAGTGAGCGGACGTCGAACTGCATCAGCGGGGCCAGCGATGCGGCGCGGCGGATCACTTCCGACAGCAGCACCGCGATTACGTAGTCGGAAGACTCTATCGTGAAGCGCCGCCGCGTCGAGCCGGGGTCGAAGCTGGGCTGCGCGCGCGTGATCGTCTGGACCTGCACGAGCACCTCGCGCACGGGGGCGGCCAGCTCCTCGGCGAGCGGGGTCAGCACCATGGCCTTGCCGACCGGGACCAGCAGCTCGTCCTTGAAGTAATCGCGCAGCCGTCCCAGCGCCAGGCTGGTGGCCGGCTGGCTGAGGAACAGCCGCTCGGCGGCCTTGCCCACGCTGCGGGTGGCCAGCAAGGCGTCCAGCACTACCAGCAGATTCATGTCGAGCTTGTTGAAGCGCAAGCGTCTCCTCCTATTTATATCGCAAATGATATTCCTTTAAATGTTTGATTTGGCAAAAGACTCCGGTGCAACCACCATTCGCCCCGTCAGCACAGGAGGAGGCGAGGGATGGACTACGACGTGATCGTCGCGGGCGGGGGGCCGTCGGGTCTGACGGTTGCCGCGGAACTGGCCGGCTACGGGGCTCGTACGCTGGTACTGGAGCGCCGCACCGAGGGCGTGCAGTCGCGGGCGGGTACGATCCTGCCGCGGGTGCTGGAACTGCTCGACGCTCGCGGCATCGCCGATCGCGTCGTGGCCAGGACGCGCGAGATCACGCCGTTTCCGCTGCGCCCGTCGCATATCTGGGCAGGATTCCATCCGATCCGCTGGGAGCATCTGGAAAGCCGCTTCGGCTTCACGCTCGGGCTGCCGCAGAACATGACGGAGGAGCTGCTTTGGGAATGGGCGCAGGAGTGCGGCGTCCATCTGCGGCGCGGCAGCAGTCTGGAGAGCTTCAGCCAGACACGCGACACCGTCGAGGTCCGCATCGTCGACGCGGACGGCCGCAGCAACACGCTGTCCGCGCGCTATCTGGTCGGTGCCGACGGCGGGCGCAGCGCGGTCCGCACCCAGGCGGGTATTCCCTTCGAAGGGCGCGCGCCGAGCTTTCGCGGCATCGTCGTGGACGCCGAGCTGGAAACGCCCTGGCCAGAGGGCCGCATCAACGTCGACAACGAGATGGGCTGGGCACGCGGCTACCGCTTCGGCCACGGCATCACGCGCTTCAATATCGTGCATCGCGAGCGCCGGCATGCGCCGAAGGAGGAACCGGTCACGCTGCAGGAGGTGCTGCAGTGCCTGCGCGACGTGCACGGCACCGACTACGGCATTCGCACGCTGCGCTGGGCCTCGCGCTTCGACGACCAGATGCGCTCCGTGCCGCGGCTGCGCGAAGGACGTGTGTTCCTGGTCGGCGAATCAGCGCGCATCCACTATCCGGCCAGCGGCGTCGGCATGAACTTCTGCCTGCAGGATGCGTTCAACCTGGGCTGGAAGCTTGCGCAGGTGGTGCAGGGGCGCGGCGGGGAAGGAGTGCTGGATTCCTACGAGGCGGAGCGGCTGCCCGTGATGCGTGCACTGCTGCGCAGCGTCTCGGCGCAATGTGCGCTGCAGTTCAACTTCGAGCCGGAAGGCGTCGCGCTCAAGCGCTACATGGCCAGCGAGATCGTTCCGCTGCCCGACGTGCAGCGCCGTCTGGTACTGGAGCTGTGCGGCCTGGAGCAGCCGTATCCCACGGCGCCCGGCAGCCATCGCCTGGCCGGCCAGCGCGCGCCGGACCTGGATCTCGTCACGCTGGCCGGACGCGCCACGTCGATCACCGAACTGCTGCGCGAACGGCGCTTCGTGCTGCTGGATCTCGAGGCCGACCGGCCGTCGGTCGGCGCGCTGGAGACGGGGCGCCTGCCGGTCGACGTAGTGAAGGCCCGCGCCGGCCGGCTGCCCGCGAGCCTGCAAGGCGTGAAGCGTCTGCTCGTGCGTCCGGATGCCTATGTGGCCTGGGCCGACGACGGAGCGGCCGCCGACGCGAGCGGCGCCGCATCTCTGCAGCTGAACGGCTGGCTGCGGGAGCTGATATGACGGAGCGGCGCATCCTGCTGCGCGGCGGCTGGATCGTCAGCATGGACGCGGCGATCGGCGAGCTGCCATGCGGCGATCTGCTGATCGAGGACGAGCGTATCGCGGCGCTTGCGCCGCGCATCGACGGCATCGACGCCGGCAATACGGAGATCATCGACGCCGGCGGCATGATCGTACTGCCGGGCTTCGTCGATACCCATAGGCATACGTGGCAGACCTGCGTCCGGCATCGCTATGCCGACATCGAGCCGCAGATCTATTTCGCGGAGATGCTCGGCCGCAAGGGCGCGGCCTATCGGCCGGAGGACGTGTATGTCGGCACGCTGCTCGGTGCGGTCTCGGCGCTGGAGGGCGGCATCACGACCATGCTCGACTGGTCGCACGTGCAGAACAGCCCCGGGCACACCGACGCCGCGATCCAGGCGCTGCGCGATGCCGGCATCCGCGGCATCTTCGGCCACGGCTGGCCGCTGGTCGACGCCGAGTCGTGGATGTTCGACAGCGCGCGCGGCCATCCGGAGGACATCCGGCGCCTGCGCCGCGAGCAGTTCGCCAGCGACGATCAGCTGCTCACGCTGGCCATGGCCGCGCGCGGGCCGGAGATGGCGCGGCACGAAGTGTGGATGTCCGATCTGCGGCTGGCGCGCGAACTCGGCTTGCGCTCGACCATACACATGGGGGCCTACGGGCGCAATGCGCCGGTGCGCGGCATCGCGCAGATGCATGCGGCGGGCGTCCTCGGCGAGGACCTCACTTTCGTGCACTGCTGCCACAGCGGGTGCGACGAGATCGCGATGATGGCCGATGCCGGCGTCAGCGCCTCGCTGGGCGTGCATTGCGAGATGAATGCCCAGGGCATAGGCGACATCCCGTTCGACCGCATGCTGGCCGTGGGCATCCGTCCCAGCCTCAGCGGCGATACCGAGACCAAATGCGCGGGCGACATGTTCACGCAGATGCGGCATGCCTTTGCCTACTATCGATCCTGGATGGGCGGAGGACACTCGACGGTGCCGAATGCGCCGGCGTCCATCACGCTGCCCGAGGTGCTCGGCTTCGCAACGCTGTCCGGCGCGCAGGCCACCGGCCTGGCGCACAAGGTCGGATCGCTGGTGCCCGGCAAGCAGGCCGACCTGATGCTGCTGCGCGCGACCGATCTGAATCTGACGCCGGTGTCCGACGCCGTCGGTGCAGTGGTGCTTGCCGCACATCCGGGCAATGTGGATACGGTCTTCGTGGCGGGCCGCGAGGTCAAGCGCGAAGGCCGGATGATAGGCATCGACCTGGATGCGCTGCGGCGGCGAGCCTTCGCATCGCAAGGCCATGTGCTGGCACTGCCATGAGCCGCGAACCCGTCGCTGTTCCGCTCGATCCGCAGCTGGCTGCGATAGTCGCGGCCATCCGCGCGCGCGGCGGACCGTCGCCGTTCAGCGGTACGCCGGAGGAGGCGCGCGAACGGATGCGGCGCGCCGTCATGGCGGGGCGCGCGAACGCCGCGATGCCCGAGATCGCCGGCTTCGAGGACACGGTTGCGCGGGCCTGCGGGTTGGCTGTGCCCGTACGCATCTATCGGCCGGCGACGGCCGAGCACCCGCTGCCGACCGTGCTGTTCTTCCACGGCGGCGGCTTCGTGCTGGGCAGCGTCGAGCTGATGGACGACATCGGCCGCAAGCTGTGCCGCGATCTGCGGGCCGTCGTGGTGTCCGTCGAGTACCGGCTCGCACCCGAGCATCCGTTTCCCGCTGCTCATGATGACGCGCTGGCCGCGGCGACCTGGATGCTGGACCATGTGCATGAGCTGGGCGGAGACGCGCGGCGCGCCGCCATTGCCGGCGAGAGCGCAGGCGCCAATCTGGCGACTGCCGCCGCGCTGTCCCTGCGAAGCCGTGCAGGGGCGCTGGCGGCGCAGCTGCTGGTGGTGCCCGGTGTCGACCTCGCGCGCGACCTGAAGCGGATCGCCGCTTCGGGGCGCGACTATCCGATGCTCGATGCGCGCGACCTGGCCGACATCGCGCGCCTGTACATCGGCACGACGCCGCAGCGGGCGGCGAGCTTTCCAGCGTCTCCGGCGCGCGCCGCCAGCCTAGCCGGCGCGCCGCCCGCGGTCATCGTGGTGGCGGGCCACGACCCCCTGCGCGACGAGGGCCTCGCTTATGCCGATCGCCTGCGCGCCGACGGCGTGCCGGTGCAGGTGCTCGACTTCCCCGACATGTTCCATCCGTTCTTCGGCTTCTTCTCGATGTCCGACGCCGCGCGACGCGCCAGCGACGCGGCTTGCGAGGCCTTCTCGATGCTTCTGCGCTCCACCGGCCTTCGTTCCTGATCACGCAATCCAAGCAAGGAGACCCATGAAATCTTTTCTGACCCGACTGCTTCGTCCGGCTGCCGCGCTGCTGCTGCTCGCCGCCTCCTGCGTGGTTCATGCGCAGAGTTATCCGACGCGCCCGGTCCGGGTGGTCTTTCCGTATCCGCCGGGCTCGCCGCTGGATGCGATCGGACGCATGATCATCGAGCGCGCAGGCAAGAGCCTTGGCCAGCCGATGGTGTTCGAGAACAAGCCCGGCGCCAATGGCATCCTCGGCCAGACGCTGGCATCCCGCGCGGCGCCCGACGGCTATACGATCCTGCTCAGCTCGACGTCGGCCTTCCTGCTGAACAGCTTCGTGCGCAAGGATCTGCAGTACCACCCCGTACGCAGCTTTACTCCGATCACCGCCGTGGCGGACATCCCGGTGCTGCTGATCGTGAGTTCGCGAGTGCCGGCAGGCAACACGCGCGAGTTCGTGCAGTACCTGAAGGCGAACCCGACCAAGGTGAACTACGGCAGCGTGGGCAATGGCTCCTTCAATCACGTGCTGATGGAGCAGTTCAAGACCGCCGCCGGCGTGGAGATGCTGCATGTGCCGTACCAGGGAGCCGGCGCGGTGGCCACCGAACTGCTTGCGGGGCGCATCGATGCTTCGGTGCTGGGACCGCTGGGCCCGTGGACGCCCGATCAGGTGAAGCTTCTGACGCTGATGTCGACGCGGCGCAGCCCGGTGCTGCCCAATGTGCCGGCCATCACGGAAGAACTGCCGTCGTTCCGTCCGTTCGGCAACTGGATGGGTTTCTTCGCACCCACCGGTACGCCGGAGCCCATCGTGCGCAAGCTGTCGGAGGCCTTCAACGCAGTCTTGCAGCAGCCCGATGTGCGAGCCAAGATCGAGGAGCAGAAGTGGAGCGTGATCGGCGGCTCGCCCGATGACTTCCGCAAGGCGATCGCCTCCGATCTGGAGACCGTCGGCGAGGCGTTCAAGAGCGCCAATATCAAGCCTGAATGAGGCCCAGGACACGAGCTTGGAACTCGCTGCGCGGCCTCAACGCGCCGCGTTCGAGCGTGTGTCCGTCAACGGCGCTGTGTCGCCGCCGAGCCGCTCGCTCAGGGCTATCGCGGCCGACAGCACTCGCGGCGACATCCGCGCGATGGCCTCCGGCGTGAAGCGGGAGATCGGCCCCGACAGCGAGATGGCGCCGCGCAAGGACCTGCCCGCCGCATAGACCGGCGCCGCGATGCCCGCCGAGTCGGGATCCTGCTCGCCGAACGTGACGATCAACGGTGATTCCGGCGGCGGCACGTCGGCCGCGCGCCCGGCATCGAAGCGCATGAGCACGTGGCCGGCCGCGCCGCGATCCAGCGGCAGCAGATCGCCGACGCGCACGTGGTCGCGCACGGAATGTGGCGAGTCGACGCGGAACAGACAGACGCGCAGTCCCTTCTCGCGCGTGTAGAACGACGCGCTTTCGCCCGTGTCCTGCGCCAGCCGCTGCAGGACGGGCAGCACGTGATCCTCCAGCCGCAGCGTGCCGAGATACAAGCTGCCGAGGTGCAGCAGGGCGGGACCCAGTTGATACCTGCCGTCCTCGCGCCGTAGCACACAGTGATAGCGCTCGAGCGAGATCAGGATCCTCAGGACGGTGCTCTTGGACAGAGACGTTCGATCGACGAGCTCCTGCAGGCCGAGCGCGTGATCGCCGGCCCGGAAGGCGCCGAGGATGGTCATCGCTCGCTCCACGGCGGCCACGCCGACGGGTTTTCTGGGCATTCGGGTTCCTGGCTTCGACTGAACGGTCGGTGATTCTAAGCCGATCGAAACGCGTGGAACGCCGCGTGTCTCGCCCATCCGTCGATTCGTGATCCAGGCGACCTCCGCATCGCCGAGCGCGGCTTGACAACGCTGGCGAGCAAGGGCTAAATTCCGTGAGGTACATATATGAAATGACGGTCCATTTTTGTACCTTTCTTTTGTTTTCAAATGCTTAGAGACGAAAAATACGGGCTTATCGGGCGCCGGACCTGCGACGAGGACGTCTGCGCCGCGCCGCTGTTCAGGCGCGTGGCCGCGCTGCTCGATCAGCCGTGCTCGTTCAGGCCGGGCGAGGTCGTGCCGCGCGGCTGGCACATGGCGCTGTTCACGCCCTGCGCGAGACAGTCGGCGCTGGGAAGGGACGGCGTGGCCGTCGAAGAAACGCTGCTGCCGAATCCGGATCCGGCGCGCTTTCCGCGCAAGATGCTGGGCGGCCGCCGCATCGTTTTCCACGGCGATCTGCATATCGGCGCAGCGGTGCGGCGCGACAGCGAGATCGTGTCGGCGACGAGCAAGGAAGGCCGGACTGGCCGGCTGCTGGTCGTGACCCTCAGCCACCGGATCTTCGAAGAGGGCAGCGCCGCGCCGGTGATCGTCGAGGAGCAGGATTCGATCTTCCGCGAAGCGCCGGAGTCCTCCTCGGCGGCATCGGTCCCCGCGGCCTCCGGTTCGCCGGCCGCGGAGCCGCGGCGCCACGCCAGCTTGCGCCGCTCCATCGTCTTCGATCCGATGCTGCTGTTTCGCTATTCGGCGATCACCTTCAACGCGCACCGGATCCACTTCGACGACCCGTACACGCGGCACGACGAAGGCTATCCGGCCCTGCTGGTCAACGGCGGGCTTCCCGCGCTGCTGCTTGTCGAGATGGCGCGCGCACAGCTCGACAGCGGCATCCGCTCAGTGACGACCCGGAACCTCCGGCCTCTGTACTGCAACCGACAGGCGTCATTGCTCGGCGAAAGAAGCGCCGGCGGATGGCGGATGTGGGCCGAGGACGAACTGGGCCGCACTGCCCTGGAGATCGAGATCTCCTGAACAGTGCCGAACACGCCGAGCGATCGGCTCATCCACCGACAACTTAGATACGTAGAAATGCACGAAGCGATCGAATCGGAAAACCAGAGCCTTGCCGGGCAATCCGGCGCCGCGAGCCCGCTCGCCGGCATCGTCGTCCTCGATCTGGGCGTTCACCGCGCCGGTCCGCACTGCGCGCTGATCCTGGCGCGCCTGGGCGCCGACGTGATCAAGGTCGAAGCCGTCTCCGGCCAGGAAGGACGCACGCATGGTCCGATGTGGGCGCAGGAGAACAACTCGAAGCGCAGTCTGGCGCTGGACATCAAGAGTCCGCAGGGGCAGCGCGTGCTGCGCGCGCTGGCCAGGCGGGTCGACGTACTGGTCCAGAACTTTCGACCGGGCGTGATGAAGTCGCTGAACCTCGACATCGCCGAGCTGATGGCGGCGAATGAGCGCTTGATCGTGGCCAGCGTATCCGCCTACGGCAGCGGCTCCGTCTATCGCGAGCGGCCGGGCTTCGACGGGATGATGCAGGCGGAGGCCGGCCTGATGATGCTGAACGGAACCAGCGACATGCCCCCGCTGAAGACGCGCCCGGCCATCGTCGACCGGGTCGCCGGACTGCACGCCTCGATCGGCGTTCTCGCGGCGCTGCATGAACGCGCGCGCACCGGCCGCGGCCAGCACGTCGACGTCGCGCTGTGCCAGAGCGCATACAGCCTGGTCGATGCCGAGATGGCGGGGGCCATGACGACCGGTGAAGAGCCGGCGCGCCTGGGCAACCGCGCGGCCGGCCCGCCCGTCAACCAGGCGTTCCAGGCCAGCGACGGCTGGCTTTATCTGTGCACCGGCGGCCGCCAGCGGATGTGGGAGTCGATCTGCACGATGATAGGCCGCGAAGACTGGCTGTCGGACCCGCGCTTCACGACCAAGGAGGCGCGTTCGCGGAATGCCGCGATCATCGAAGCCGAGATGCAGCGCTTCTTCATCGGCCGCACCGTGTCGGAGGCAATCGATACCTGCGTCGCGCACCGCGTGCCTGCGGCCCCGGTGAGAACGGTGCTCGAGGCGGCCGCCTCCGACTATGTGAAGGAGCGGCGCGTCATCACGCAGGTGGGCAGTCCGGACGGCGAGGTGCCGGTGTTCGACGATCCTTGGCACTTCTCGCGATCGTCGGTCAAGG
This sequence comes from Burkholderiaceae bacterium, assembly GCA_050187175.1. Lineage (GTDB taxonomy): Bacteria > Pseudomonadota > Gammaproteobacteria > Burkholderiales > Burkholderiaceae_E > Zeimonas. Next base: position 15,898 of record JBFWXS010000065.1, on the reverse strand, counting down.
TGTTCGACGTGCCGGCGGTAGGACAGCACACGCGGGACGTCATGAGACGGCTCGGCGGATTCACGGACGCCGAAGTCGAGGCGCTGATCGGCGAAGGGGTGATCGGATGACCGACGCTAGAACGATGGACAAGTCCGGGACGGACGGGGCGGGCGAGCCGGCGGTTCTCCGCGAACAGACCGGCCGCGTGCTGACCTTGACGATGAATCGCCCGAAAGCCTGCAATGCGATGAACAAGCCGATGTATCGCGGCATCATCGAGGCGATGGAAGAGGCGCAGCGCGATCCCGGCGTCGGCTGCGTCGTGCTGACCGGGCGCGGCAAGTATTTCGCGGCCGGCAAGGACATGAAGGAGCTGAACGCCGAGCGGCAGACGCCTCTCGAAGCCATCGAGCAGCGGCTGTCGTCGCCGGAGACGGCCTCGTACTTCTACAACTACCTGTCGAGCTACCGGCTGCCGCTGATCACGGCGATCAACGGTCCGGCCATCGGCGGCGGAGCGATCACGGCCTTCCTCGGCGACATCTCGATCGCGGCGTCGGACGTGTACTTCTCGCTGCCGGAACTCGATCGCGGCGTGACCGCCGTCGGTGCCACGCTGGTCTTCCCCAAACTGGTCAGCCGGGCCAAGGGCATGCCGCTGGTGCTGACCGCACGCAAGTTCAGCGCTGACGAAGCCGATCGGATCGGCCTCATCTCGATGGTGGTCGAACCGGGCAAGGTCATGGAGGTCGCGCAACAGATGGCCGAGGACATCAGCCTGAAGAGCACCACCGCCATCCGCTTTTTCAAGATGGCCCTGCAGGCGGGGCCCTGGGCCGACAACCCGGCGGCCGACATCGCGCGCGAGGCACTCCGGTCGCTGGCCGAAACCCCGGAGCGCTTCGAGGCAACCGAACGAATCGTGGAGCAGATCGACTCGAGCCGGCGCCCCCGCGCGTCGACGTAGCCGAGGCCACGCACATCGAAGGAGGGACATACCATGCAACTGAACCGTAGATCGTTCCTGGCGCTGCTGATGGCCTCGGGCCTTGCGCGCGCAGAGACATTTCCATCGCAGCCGATCCGTCTGGTCATTCCGTATGCGCCGGGCGGCGGCACCGACCTGCTCGGCCGCCTGATCGCGAAGAGCCTGTCCGAGCGGCTGAAGCAGAACGTCGTCGTCGAGAACCGCCCGGGCGGCTCGGGCAGCATCGCCGTCAACCTGGTCGCGAACTCGGCTCCGAACGGCTATACGCTGCTGCTCGGCGCGAACCCGGTGGTGCTGAACCATGTGCTGGCGCAATCGGCCAGCGTGATCAATCCGCTGACGGCGCTGGCCCCCATCACGCTGTACGCGACGGCGCCGCTGCTGGTGCTGGTCAGCCCTTCGGTTCCCGCCAATTCGCTGCAGGAACTGATCGCGCTGGCCAAGGCCTCGCCGGGCAAGTACAACTATGCGTCGTCGGGCAACGGATCGTCGAACCATCTCGCCGGTGCGCTGCTCGCGAGCGCGGCGAAGGTCGATATCACGCACGTGCCGTACAAGGGCGTCGGCCCCGCGATGAACGATGTCATGGCGGGACGGGTGCAGATCTTCATTTCCAGCGCGTTCTCGTCCATCTCGCAGGTGCGCGCGAAGCAGGTCAAGGCGCTCGCAGTGGCCAGCTCCAGCCGGCTCCCGCTGCTGCCGGACATCCCGACCACGGACGAGGCGGGACTTCCGGAGCTGAAGGTGGACGCGTGGTGGGGAGCGTTCGCGCACAAGGACACGCCGGAGCCCATCGTCCGGGCGCTGCGCGACGCTATCGTCGCCGACATCAGCCAGCCGGAGATCAAGGGAACCTTGGAAACGCAGAACGCGATCGCCGTCGGAAGCACGCCGCGGGCGTTCGCGGAGTTTCTGGAGGCCGAAACGCAGAAGTGGACGAAGGTGGCGAAGTTCGCGGGAATGACGACGGGCTGAGCTTCGCCCGCTGAGAGGCACTGGCTCTCCGGTTGGAGCGAGCCGTTCGCTGTGCGAAACCCTGTTTGACGAGCGTGGCCTGCGCGCTCAAGCTGAATCGCTTATTCCTTCAGCCAGGGCAGCACAGCGGCGGAGCAATTGCTTTCCAAACGGAGCAGCGAAATGGATCGTCGTTCTTTCTTGATGGGTGCGAGTCTTCTTGCTGCAGGCATGCGCGAGTCGTTCGCACAGGGCTTTCCTTCACAGCCGATACGGCTCGTCGTCGGCTTCACGCCGGGCGGCGCAACCGACATCATCGCGCGCTTTCTCGCAGATGCGCTGCGGCCCAAGCTGGGCTCGGTGATCGTCGAGAACCGTCCGGGCGCCACCGGCATGATTGCCGCCAGCTATGTGGCAAGAAGGCCGCCGGACGGTTACACGCTGCTTTTCGGCAGCAACGGAGGGATGGCCATTGCCGCTCCCAATCAGGAGCCTCCCCCGTTCGATTCGGAAAAGGACTTCGAGCCCGTCGCGATGACGGGTGCCTACGACGCGCTGCTTGTCGCCAATATCGACTTTCCGGCGAAGTCGATACCGGAACTGGTCAAGCTGCTGAAGGCCGATCCGGACAAGTACCAGTACGCGGTGTCGGGCCTGGGCGGCCCCATTCATCTGGCCGGTGCGCTGTTCTTCAGGGAGGTCGGCGTCAAGCCGACCGTGGTGCCTTACAAGGGAGGCGGCCCGGCGCTGGTCGACGTCCAGGGCGGGCGCGTGCCGCTGATGATGACCTCGCTGGGTACGATCGGCAATGCGATCGCCGAGGGAAAGGTACGCTTGCTGGCATCGTCGGGTTCGCGGCGCATGGCGCAGTTTCCGAACACGCCGACTTTCGCCGAGGCAGGTTATCCGGGGGCGGTCGCGACGTTCTGGAACGGCGTCTTCGCTCCCGCCGGCACCAGCCCGCAAGTGATAAACAAGATCGCCGACGCGATCCGGGAAACGTTCGCGGATCCTGCGTTTCGCGAGAAATGGGAGAAGACGGGCGGCGACGCCGTTACCAGCACGCCGGCCGAACTCAGGCGCGAGCTGGCGTCCGAGATCAAGAAGTGGAAACCGGTGGTCACGGAGCTGGGCATCCGGCCCAGCTGAAACCTCCAGGAATCCAGACACCAAGGAGAAATGCAGATGGCGGCCACCCCCGAACAGGTTCTTCGCGATCTGGGCTACAGCTCAGTCTTCGAGAAGGCGGCTCCGCCGTTCGGCGACTATGTCAACGCGCTCAGGAGCGGCAATCTCGTCTTCGTCGTGGCTGCACCGCAGGACGTCAACGGCGTCTTCGGCGAAGCGGGAAAGTTCTTGCCGGGGCGCTTCGGAAAGGACTTTCACGACGACAAGAACGGCAAGCTGCTGACCGAACTCTCCGGTGTTCGCGCGCTGCAGCTGCTGCGTTCCGAGATCGGTGAGCTGAGCCGCGTAAGACGAGTCGTCAAGCTGGACATCAATCTTCTCTGCGAGCCCGAGTTCAAGGGGCTCACCAGCGTGGCCAATGGCTGCAGCGAGCTGTTCGTCAAGGTATTCGGCCGGGACAAGGCCCTCGCCGTGCGGGAGACACGCGGCGCCGCCGCGCTGCCGTTCGGCATGTCGGTCGAAACCAGCGTGATCTTCGAGGTCGAGTAGGGGCGAGCAGGCCGGCTCACGCTTTCGCGAAGGCCTGCGCTCCGCTTCCGTCCAGGCTGCCGAAGAACTGCTCGACGGCCTGGACGAAGGCATCGAACGCGTCGAAAGGGAGCATATGGCCGGACTGCGGCAGCGTGACCGTCTCGAGCGCCGGCAGCCTTGCCTTCAGCTCCTCGACGTCCTCGGGGCGGATGACGTCGCCGCGGCCGGCGGCGATCAGCAGGGCCGCCACTTTCGTGGCTGAGACGTCGTCGAAGAAGTCTTCGTCATGAAACGCGGCGTGCGCCTTCGCGACCGCGTTCTTGTTGCAGGTGTGCAGCCACTCGACCCGCTTCCAGCACTGCGATTCGCTCCATGTGGGATAGGCCGCCTGCACGTCCGCCACCGCCATCCGCCCCCCGCTCGCGCTGTCGATGGCGTCCAGGTAGGGCTGCAGCGTCTTCGGATATGGCCTGCGCCCCGGACCGCTGACGGGCGGATCGGCCAGTATGAGCGCGGCCAGCCCGGCCGAGTAGCTGCTCGCCACCCGCGCGCCGATTCGCGCTCCCATCGAGTGGCCTAGCAGCAGGTAGCGGCGCAGGCCCAGCGCGGCGGCCAGGTTCTGCACGTCCTTCGCGCAGGCCTCGGTCGAGTAGTCGAGCCCGTCGTCGGCCTGCGACAGTCCTCTGCCTCGCACGTCGATGATGAAGGTGTCGAAGCGCCGCCCCAGCCGCTCGCCGACGAAATCCCACGTCTCCGCGGGGCTGGTGATGCCGGGTACGATGAGCAGCGGTACGCCGTATCCGCCGAAGCGCAGGAAATGAATTCGCACGCCGTCGGAGCTGATGTGACCGCCATGCAGCCGCGTCATGATGCGTTCGCCGTGCTCGCCAGCTCGATGGCGCGGTCCACGTCCACCACGTCGGCATACTTGCTCGCCAGGTCGAAGAGATTGACCGCGTGGCAGGTCTGCGACCGGTCGTACACGCAATCGAAGGGAACGACGACCTTGAAACCCAGCGAGCTCGCGTCGACCGCAGTTGCCCGGACGCATCCGCTGGTGGTGCCGCCGGTGACGAACAAGGTGTCGATACGATGATCGACCAGATGGCTGATCAGCGCCGTTCCGAAAAAGGCGCTGGCGTGGTATTTGGCGATCGTGATCTCTCCCGGAGCAGGAGCGACCTCCCTGACGAATTCATAGCCGGCGGGCGGAACACTGAGCACGCCCGGCAGCTTGTCGGCGAGCCGTCCGCCGTCATTCGGCCCTTTCGGCGCCACATGAGGAAAGATCACCGGCAGACCCAGCGAGCGGAAATGAGCGATCAGCTTGCTCACTCCCGGTACGGCCCGCCAGGCCCTGTCTCCGCAGCTGGTCTTGTATTCGAGCACCGCCTGTTCGATCGGCCTGGGTTCGTGGCCCAGGGACCGATACTGCATGTCGATCACGAGCATGGCGGGGCGCTTGCCCACGCCGGCTGCCGTGCCGAATCCTGCCAGCCGGTACAGCGATTCGTCAGCCTCCGGGATGACGCCGTCCCAGGGCCGGGCCTGGCTGCTGCTCATAGCCGTTCCTCCATGGCAAGCACATTGCCGTGATCGAGTATCTGCTCCCCGTCCAGCCACAGCGAGCATGACGACATCGGCATGTCGAGGTGGCAGGCCGTGTGCCGAGTGCCGCCCGCCTCTGCGTTGGGGCCGGTGGAGAACATGAAGTTGCCCAGATACGAACGGGCATCCATGCCGTTCGTCTGCTTGTCGTACATGCCCAGCATCGTCCAGTGCGCACGGTCGTGCAGGCCCCAGCCCAGATGGGACACGGCGAAGCCCTCGGGATCCTTGAACGACTCCATGTAGGCTTTCAGATACTGCGCATCGAAGCTGCCCACGATGCTGCGCACGTAGCCCGCTTCGATCTCCATAGTGATCGGGGATTGGACATACTTCTTGAAGGGCAGGATGGTGTCGCCGCGATCAAGCACCACGATGCCTGAAGCGGATCGTTCGTCCGGCCAGCGGGCGATGAGCGCGCTGGGCGCGTGATCCCATCGGCCGGGTTCGTCGGCGAAGCCGTACTGCACCAGACATGGATACTCGCCGAATGCCACGGTCAGGTCGGTGCCGGCCGGCGAGCGCACATTCATGGTTCGCGCCGCTTTCAGCCTGCGCTCGGCTGCCTCGACGCGCGGCTTGTCCGCTGCCGTTGCCAGCATGCGGATGAAGATGTCCGGCGGTTCCTTCACCAGCAGGATCCGGGTTCCGCCGGCGAGGATGGCTTCCTGTTCGCTGCCTCGATACAGGCCCATCATGTCGATCACCAGATCCGCTTCGCGCAGCGCCGCGATCGCCGGTCGATGGCCGGTCAGCGCCGTCGGCGCGGCGATCGTCGTGCTGTCGCCGGCGATCCGCTGAATCCTGGGTTCGCCGAGATCGACCGTCATGCAGGCGCAGCCGGTCTCGGTGATCACGAATCGCGCGGCCGACAAGTGATCCGGGATCGTGATGTCGCCGACCAGGATCACGACGATCTCGTCCGACTGCAGGCGGCACAGATTCAGCAGATCGCGCCAGGCTTGGACTAGGGCTCGGGTCATTTCCATCCTCTAGCGGCCGCGCAGGCTGTCTTCGATCTTCTGGACCGTGGCCACGAGGGCGGGGCCGATCTCGGTATCCAGGCGCTCGATGCTGGCCAGCCGCGCGGGAACACTGAAACTGAACGCGAAGATCTTTCCGGAAGGTTCGTCTCGCAGTGCGACCCCGACAGCGTTGACGTCGGGCCGCACTTCGCCGTACGAGCGGCTGAACCCCCGCTTGCCGTAGTGCGCCTGGTCGGTCCTTATCTTGGCGGACATCGCGGCGAAGCGCGCCGGATCCGCGACGCGCAGCTGGTTCAGCAGCGTCTCGCGCTCGTCGCGGCTGCAGACTGCCAGGTAGGCCCGGCCGACGGCCGACTCCGCCAGCGGCAGGATCAAGCCGATGTCGGGCAGGGTCAGCTCGCCCTGGGAAGCGCGGCAGGATTCGATGTGCACGATCTGCAGCTGATCGCGGACGCCCATGGAGACGGATCCGCCGCCGGCCTGGGCCAGCAGCTCCATGAAGGGCCGGGCGACCTGGCGGATCCTCATGCTCGCGAGCATCGGATAGGCGACCGTGAGCACACCGGTTCCGAGCGCGTACTTCCTGACTCGCGTATCGAAGCTCAGATAGCCGAGGCTGACCAGCGTGTAGGTCAGCCGGGATACCGTGGGGCGCGGCAGGCCGGCGCGCTCAGCGATCTCCTTGTTGCTCAGCCAGTCGTCGCGAGGCCCGAAGCAGCGCAGCACTCGCAGGCCCCGGGCCAGATTGGTGCAGAACTGCCTGTCCACCGCGGGGGCAGGCTCGGCAGGCAGGGAGTCCCTGGCGGCGTTCATGGCCTGCCCGCCGGCGATGCGTTCCTGGAGGCATCGATCACCGCCTCGATGATCTTCACGTAACCCGTGCATCGGCAGATGTTGCCGCTGAGGTGGTGCCGGATCTCGGCTTCGCTGGGTGAAGGATTCTCCGAAAGCAGCGCGTGAGTCGCCAGGATCATGCCCGGCGTGCAGAATCCGCACTGCAAGGCGCCGTGCTCGACGAATGCCGCCTGGATCGGATGCAGCGAACTGCCGTCCGACAGCCCCTCGATCGTCGTCACGCTTCGTCCATCGACGTCGGCGGCCAGCATCGAGCAGGAGGTGGCGGGAATCCCATCGAGCAGCACCGTGCAGGCGCCGCATACGCCCACGTCGCAGGAACGCTTGGCGCCCGTCAGCCGCAGCTGCTGCCTGAGCACATCGACGAGCAGCTCCCTGGGTTCGATGGACAGCGAGATCGGCTTGCCGTTGATGGCGAAGCTGATCTCCATCATGGGGATTTCCGGGGTCACTGGCGAACCTCCATGGACCGGATCTTCATGAACGTGCGGCAGATCAGCACGGCGGCCAGATGCCGTTTGTAGTCCGCGCTGCCGAACAGGTCGTCGGCGACGTCGCCGAGCTTGTCGCAGGCGGCCTCGGCCAGCTGCCGGATGCGGATCCCGGCTTCGACCTCGTCGGAGGCGGGCAACTGTCCGGTCAGAGCCGGCAGCTCCGTGGGGCGACCGCAGGCAGCACCGACCACGAACCGGAAGCGTCGTTGCCCGTCGAGGTCGTCGGCGCGGCATGCGACGTTCACCGCCGGCCTCTCCAGATGTCCGATGGATTCATACGCGATTCGGCTGGTGACGGCCGAGGGCGGAATCTCGATGCCGGTCAGGATCTCGTCGTGAGCCCGGGCGGTGGAGAACTCCCCGGTCAGAAACCGGGCCAGCGGGAGCGCGCGCTCGCCACGCGGTCCTGCCAGATGCACCACGGCGTCAGCGGCGCACAGATAGGTCGGCGGATCCGCATGAGGCTCGGCGAAGCAGAGGTTGCCGCCTATCGTTCCGCTGGCCCTGACGCGGACATTGGCGATATTGCTGCTGAGTGCTCCATACGTCGGCAGCACCTCGGCCAGAACCGGATCGGACGACAGCTCGCGGTGAGTGGACAAAGGGCCGATCATCGCGCCGCCGTCCGCAAGCCTCCGCACGCCGCGCAGCGAAGTGATCTTCTTCAGGTCGACGACGTGATCGTAGCGAAGCGCTCGCGCCTTCATCGCGACCAGCAGCTCGGTACCGCCGGCGAACGGCGTCGCGGCTTCCCCATGCCGATCGAGAAGCTCGATGGCCGCTTCGACGGAAGGCGGGCGGTGCAGGGCGAATCGCGAGGGCAGCATCTAGGCGTCCAGCTCGGCGCGCAAGCGCTGCTCGAACTCGCCGAACAGTTCGCGAGCGCGCTTCTTGACGATGGGGTAGCCCAGCGCGGCCAGCTTGCCGAGCACCTGGGTCGTGGAGTGCACGGCGATCGACGTTTTCCCGGCTTCGAGCTCCTGCAGCTGCAGATCGAGCAGTACATCGACGCTCGTGCCGGTCAGTTTGTCCGTCCCCGTCGCGCGCGCCCGGACCGTCCGGTGCTCGACGAGCTCCTCGAGCACGATCACGGCGGGTACTTCCAGCTTGAAGACGCCCAGCCGCTGCCGCATGACCGCGCTGTATCGACGGTTCGGTTCCAGTTCGACGACGTCGGAGCAGCCGGGAATCAGGCCTGCGATCCGGCTCAAGTCGAAGAACAGCGCCCAGACGTTCGCAACTGGCGAGGGAACGACGAACTCCGCACTGAATGCGATGCCCTGCGGTCCGCTCTGCGGTTCGGAGGCCGCGGGAATGGCGTTCTCCTGCGGTGCAGGGCGCTGATCCGATGCGCCGAACCTGCGGCGCACGCTGTCGAGGATCCGCCGGTAGCCCGCGCGCTGCTGGGCAGGCTCCGGCGCCGGCTGCGACGCTTCCGCGCTGCGAAATTCAAGGGCCGGTTCCACCGCGGGGCCGGACTCCTGCTCGAGCGAGCGCTCGCGAAGCGCGCGCCAGACCCGCTCGGGCGTCAGGGGCAGCTCTCGAATGCGGACGCCATACTGGCGCTGCAGCGCATTGGCGATGACCGGCGCGACGGGAAGAATCGCGCCTTCGCCCATACCGCGCGCGCCGAACGGCCCTGGTCCATCGCCGCTTTCGATCAGCAGCGTCCGGAACCGCTGTGGGGTGTCGTCGATCTTGGGGACCCTGTAGTCGATCAGGCTGGCGTTCAGCGGTTGACCGTCCTCGTAGACGATCTCTTCGTAGAGGCTGTGGCCTATGCCCATCATGGCCGCCCCTTCATCCTGGCCTTCGGCGGCCGTCCGGTTCAAGGCTCTTCCGCAATCGGCTGCGCTCACGTAGGTCGTCAGCCGGATCTGCCCCGTATCGGCGTCGACGTCGATCTTGCCCGCACCGGCCGAGGTCTCCCAGAAGATCGGCGCCGGCGTCATGCCGGGCGTGCGAGGCGTGACGCGCCCGATTCCGATGTACTCGCCGCTGCGGATGTTCCAGCCGGCGTACGTCAGGTCGCTGATCGACAGGCACTTGCCGTTTCCCGACACGCCGGCCGGCGACAATGCATAGTCGTCGGGAGAGCCGCCGTTGACCTCGGCCGCGAGCTGGGCGAGCTGGCGGATGATGTCCTCGCAAGCCATCTGCACGGCTCGCCCCATGACGACCGTCGATCGGCTTCCCCCCGTCCCCCAGTCGAACGGCGCGATGTCGGTATCCGGCATCGCATACTGGACTCTGCCGAGCGGCTGATGCAGGAGCTTCGAGGCGACGTAGCGGAGCACGCCGTGGGTGCCCTGGCCGATCTCCACGGTGTTCGCATGGACGACGATCGAACCGTCGACCTTCAGGCGCACCATGGCTGCGGCCAGCGGGAAGATGCCGGGGTCGGTGGCGCCGACGGCGGCCGCTCCGGCGCGCTGGTCATCGGCGATGGAACTGAGCTCGTGCTCGGTCAGCTTGAGCATGCTGGCCATGTCTATGTCCAGCGGACGCAGGTCCGGCCGGATGTGCTCGCCTTTCCCGACCATATTGTCCAGGCGCAGCTGAACGGGATCGATTGCCATCGCATGGGCGATCTCGTCCATCTGCGATTCGGTGGCCCACACGCCCTGCGGTCCGCCAATGGATCTGAAGGCTGCCCCCGGTATCGTGTTCGTGTAGACGCCGAACGCCTCGATCTTCAGGTTCGGAATCCGATAGGGGCCGATTGCGCGAATGGCTGCCTTGACGGCCACGATCGGGCCGGTATCGGAGTAGGCGCCGCCATTGAGCACGACGCGTATGCTCTTGGCAGTGATCCGGCCGTCGCGGTCGACGGCGGTCTTCAGCCCAACCGCTCCGCTCAGGCGGCGCGCGGTGCGCATCGACTCGTCGATCGACAGGCAGACTCTTACAGGCCGCCCGAGTTTCCACGACAGGGCCGCCACCAGCGGATCGAGCTTGACGAAGGCCTTGCCGCCGAAGCCGCCGCCGACGTATCCCGAGATGACGCGGATGTTGACCAGGTCGTAGCCGAACAGCTGGCTGATGACCTTCTGCACTGCGCTCAACGACTGCCCGCAGGTCCAGAGGGTGGCGCGGTTCGGCTGCAGGTCGGCGATGGCGACATGCGGCTCCATCGCGTAGTGGACGACCATGGGGAACGAGTACTCGTTCTCGAATACCCGGAAGGCGGAAGCGAAGGCCTGCTCGGTATCGCCGTTCCGGTACTGGTGATGCTGGAAGATGTTCGTTCCCGCGACCGGCCGCGTCTCGCCCTTTACGTAGAAGTCCTTCTGTGTTTCCGGAGCCTCGTGAATCAGCGGAGCGTCGGGCTTCATCGCCTCTTCCGCGTCGACGACGAAGGGCAGCGGCTCGTATTCGACTTCGATCTGCTCGAGCGCCTCTTCGGCCGTGAACTCGTCGACCGCCGCTATGGCGGCGACCGGATCGCCGACGTACCGTACCTTGTCGACGGCGATGATCGGGCGGTCGCGCAGGTACATTCCCCAGTTGGGATTCAGCCCGGCCAGATCGGCTCCCGTCAACACGCCGACAACGCCGGGCATGCGCAGCGCCCGGCTGGCGTCGATGCGCTTGATCAATGCATGCGGATGGGGGCTGCGAAGAATCCGTCCGTGCAGCATGCCCGGAACGACGACGTCGCTGACGAAGCATGCCGCACCGGTCACCTTGTCGACGTAGTCGTGCCTGATGCCTTCCGTCTCGTGCAGCTGGCTCTCTGCCTTCATCCGACGCTCCTTCCACGCAGGCCTACGCAGGCCGCCATTCAGATGGGCACTCGTGTCGCGTCATACTGGAAGAGCCACTCGTAGCGTTCCCGGATGGCCTGCGGGCTCCAGTTCGCCTCCATGTACGGTATGGCGGTCTCCTGGTGTGCGAGGTCGGGATGATGGAACACGTGCTGCATGGCCGCCGAGGCACTGGCGGCGCGATTGCCGCGCTCGTAGCGAGCCTTCTCGTATTGCTGAAGCGCCTCCTGCGGGCCGGGCGCCGTGCCGCTGAGGCAGCGCGCCAGCACGAAGGCATCCTCCATCGCCATGACCACCCCCTGGCCCAGATAGGGCACCATGGAGTGGCAGGCGTCGCCCAGCAGCGTGACCCTGCCGACGGACCAGTGCGGCAGCGGATCTCGAACGAAGAGCCCCCATTTGTACAGGGTTTCAGCGCCACGGATCATCTCCTGAACCTCGGGATGCCAGCCGATGAAGTCCTGCAGCGCTTCGCTGACGGTTCCCACTTCCGACCAGGATTCGCGCTCCCATCTTGCGCGCTCGACCTGAGCCGAGAAACTCACCAGATGTCCGCTGCCGAATCGCATAGGGTAGCAGGTGATATGCGCCTGCGGACCTATCCATGTGGTGGCGATCGGCCGCCTGTGGACCGGCGCCAGCCTTTCTATGGGTACCAGTCCCCGCCAGGCGACCGAGCCCGTGTACCGGCCGGCGGACTGCCCGTAAAGCGACGTTCGCACCATGGAATGAACGCCGTCCGCGCCGACCACGGCGTCGGCGTGCGCCGACTCGCCGCCCTCGAGCAGCAGCTCTGCATCGGCGGCTCCGCTTCTCGCACCGAGCACGCGCGCGCCGAACCGGATCACGTCCGGCTTGATGCGCTGCGCTGCTTCGGCCAGGATGCGCTGCAGTTCCGCGCGATGGATCATGCAGACCGTGTGATTACGCTGCGTTTCGGTCTGGGTCTGATAGACAGACTTCGTCGTCCCGGTGTTCCAGAGCCGCACGACGCGGTCCACGGCAGGCAGGTCTATCGAACGTGCAGCCGATTCCAGCCCCAGCGCTTCCAGGACCCGCATCGCGTTCATCGAGATCAGCAGGCCGGCCCCCAGCTCCCGAAGACTGTCGGCCTGCTCGTAGACCTCCACGTCGATTCCACGCTGCAGCAGTGAAACCGCCGCGCAGAGGCCGCCTATGCCCGCGCCGGCGATTGCCACCTTTCTGACGAGTCGATCTGACATGGGATATTGGCGCTGGCTGATGAACGGGGAGCACGGAGTCTGACCCGCCTCGGGGCAGGGCACAACGCGCCGTTCGCTGTGCGAAATCGCGTTTGACGCTGGCATGTCGCGGTTCCACACTTCGTTCGCCTAGGGATGATCGTCATCCTTTACAACCCTGACGGTGAACGTCGTGAACCTCGGAATCAAGCCTTTCGTCTATGGACTCGTTGCCGTGTTCGCAGCGGCCAGCTCGTCGCCTGCCGCTGCGCAGGACGACTTTCCTTCGCGGCCGATCACGCTGATCATTCCGTGGGCTGCCGGCGGCTCGAGCGACATGACCGGCCGTGCACTGGCCAAGGCGGCGGCCGAGCATCTCGGCCAGCAGATCGTCGTGGTGAACCGGCCCGGGGCTTCCACGCAGATCGGCATATCGGCGATCGCGCACGCAAAGCCCGACGGCTACACGATAGGAACCCTGTCCAGTTCCACGTATGCGCTGCAGGCCCAGGGGCAGAAGCTGCCATTCGATGTGAACGAATCGCTGAGCTACATCAGCTACATCGGCGATAACACCGTGGGAATCGCCGTACGCGCCGACTCCCCGTACAAGACGCTGAAGGAGCTGCTGGACGCTGCGCGGAGCAAGCCTGAGGAGGTCAAGTTCGGAACGGCCGGCCCGGGCTCCACTCCGCATCTTCTGATCGAATCGCTGTCCGACGCGGCACGCGTGAAGTTCACGCACGTGCCGTATCAGGGCTCGGCGGCGACCATGCCTGCGCTCATCGGAGGATTCGTGGACTTCGTCTGCGAGGTCTCCACCTGGGCGCCGTTCGTCCGCGAGGGGCGCGTGCGTCTGCTCGCGGTGGCCGCGCCTCGTCGCATCGACGAATACCCGTCCGTGCCGACGCTGACCGAGCTCGGGTATCCGCAGGTCCGCAACATCCAGGCCGTGATCGGGCCCAAGGGGCTGCCCGAGCCGATCCGCAACAAGCTGGAAGCCGCCTTTCGCAAGGCCCTGCAAGGGGAGGAGTTCCAGCAATCCATGCGCAGGCTGTCCATGACCATCGTGGACATGCCGGGCGCGCAGGTGGCGGAGCTGGTGCGCAAGGAGACCGCGGACATGACGACCTTGTACAAGCGCATCAGTTCGGCGGCGGCTCGCTGAGCGATCGACCTGGAGAGCTGACGGCTCGAGCGCCGGCGCCGGCTGCGTCGCGATCCCAGGCCGTCGGCGCGAGGCCGGCGTCGAGAAGCTTGTACTTCTCGATCTTGCCGGCCGGATTGCGCGGCAGCACGTCGATGAACTCGATGTAGCGCGGCATCATGAAGCGCGGCATGCGGCCCTGCAGCCAGTCCATCAATGCCGGGGCCGCCAGGCTGCTGCCGGCCTTGCGTGCCACTACGATGCGCACGTCGTCTTCCCCCTCGCGGGCAGGATGCGCCACCGCCGCGCAGTCGCCGACCTCGGGGTGGGTGCAGACGATGGCTTCGACCTCGGCAGGGGAGATGTTTTCACCGCGGCGGCGTATGCGCTCCTTGGCACGGGAGACGAAGTAGTAGTAGCCGTCGGCGTCGCGGCGGGCATAGTCGCCGGAATGGAACCACAGGTCGCGCATGAGGCGTAGCGTTTCCTGCGGCTTGTTCAGATAGCCGTTCATCATGATGCCCGGCAGCCTGGGCCTGAGTACGACTTCGCCGATCTCGCCGACGGGCACCTCGATTCCCTGTTCATCGACGAGCCGCGACTCCCAGTCGGGATGCGTCTTGCCGCAGCTGCCTTCGCGGCGCGGCTCCTGGTAGGGCGTGTAATGCGTCAGCCCGACTTCAGTCATGCCGTAGGCCTCCGCCAGACGGACACCGAAGCGTCGCTCGAACTCCGCGTCATAGCCGGAGTTGTACATCACGCGCAGACGATGGGCGCGGTCGTACTCGCCGGGCGGCTGCGCCTTCAGCATGTTGGGCAGCGTGAAGATCGTATGCGCGACCGTGGCGCCGCAGTCGGTCACCTGCTTCCAGAACTGGCTTGCGCTGAAGCGCGGCGCCAGATTGTATTCGGCGCCCACCATCAGGCAGGGCAGGGCGCCGAGGCGGCTGGCCAGCCCGTGGAACAGCGGCAGCGGCGTGAACAGCACGTCTTCGCGCTGCAGGTCGACGGCGCGCAGGAAGACGCAGCTGGCGCTGAAGAAGTGGCCGTTCGGCACCATGGCCCCTTTGGACGGGCCGGTGGTGCCGGACGTGTACATGATGCTGTGTTCGTCGCGAAAGGTCTGCGCGATCTCGGGGTCCGGCAGGCCGGCGGCGGTGCCCGCCGCGAGTGCGGGGAACGACAGCAGCGGCGGGCCGTTCCTGCCGAGGCGGCCCGATTCGGTGCCGTCCAGCAGCAGCACGAAGCGCAGCCTGGCCAGCCGCTCGGGCGACAGCGATTCCACCACCGGCAGCAGCTCGCGGGTGGTGACCAGGCCGCGTACGTCGGCGTCATTGGCGACGTACTCCAGCAGGTACTGCGTATAGCTGGGATTGATCGGCACGGTGACGCCGCCGATCAGGTTGGCGCCGTACCAGCAGAAGATGAAGCCCGGCAGATTGGGGACGAACAGGCCCAGCCGCTCGCCCTTGGCGAAGCCGGCGTCCTTGAAGGCGCAGGCCAGGCAGCGTGCGATGTCCAGCGTCTGGCCGAATGTCCAGCTTTGTCCCTCGAACCGCATGTAGGTGCGGTCGGCGTCGATCTCGGCGCGGGCTCGCAGCACCGGCCCAAGGACCCGTTGCTCCAGAGGAATGAAGTGAATCGTATTGAAGTCGATGGGGGCTGTCATTGTGGTGCAGTCACTGAGGCTCGATGTTCGCTTCCTTGACGCCTTGCCGCCAGAGCTCGATCTCGCTCTCGACGAAGCGATAGGTCTCCGCGGGCGTCATCACCATGGGCTCCCAGACCGCGTTCTGAGCGAAGAAGTCCCTTGCCTGCTGCGTCTTCAGCACGGTATTGATCAGACCGTTGAGCTGATTGACGATCTCCGGCGGCGTGCCCGTCTTGGCGAATACGCACAGCCAGCCGAGGAATGAGTACTTGGGCAGGCCCTGTTCCGCGACGGTCGGCACCTCTTCAAGTCCGGGCGCGCGCTTGGCGCTGGACACGCCGATGGCGCGCAGCCTTCCGTTCTTGATCAGCGGCAGCAGCGTGACGATGGGTTCGAAGGCGAGGTCGACGGTGCCGGCAAGTACTTCGGAGGACAGCGAAGCGCTGCCTTTGTACGGCACATCGAGAAGCTGTATGCCGCTCTCATGCATCAGCGATGCGACGGCCACGCGCGAGAAGGCGCTGGCCCATCCGTAGGACAGCTTGCCGGGGTTCTTCCTGGCTGCGGCAACCAGATCCTGGATGTTGCGGATCGGTGAACTGGGG
>JBFWXS010000064.1:16190-31262 GCA_050187175.1 Burkholderiaceae bacterium | reverse complement strand
CCGAGCGCTTCCCGCACAAGGCGGCGATCATCTGCGAGGATCGGCGCCTGGCCTATGGCGAGCTCGATTGCATCGCCAACCGCTTCGCGCATGCGCTGCACGCCGCCGGCGGGCGCAAGGGGGCGAAGGTCGCGATGCTGTCGCGCAACCTCTGGCAGTACGGCGTCGTGTTCTTCGGCGCCGCGCGTTCGGGGTTGGTGCTGGTCAATGTCTCGGTGCAGTACGCGCCGGCCGAGCTGGCTTTCGTGCTGAACAAATCGGACGCCGAGATCCTCGTCTACGACGCCGCGTTCGACGACAAGGTGGCCGCCGTACTGGGCGACTGCCCGCAGTTGCGGACGCTGGTGCGCATCGGCAGCGACGGCGCTGGCGGCGGTGACGGCGGTGACGGCGGTGACGGCGGTGACGGCGGCGGTAACGGCGACGGCGGCAGCCCGGTTGCCGCGCCGGCTGGAGCATCGTCCTTGCCGCCCGCTTCGACGCCGCGCCGCATCGGCTTCGACCAGTTCATCGCCGGCCAGCCGGACATGCCGCCCACGATCGCGCTGGCCGAGACCGATCCGTTCTGCATGACCTACACCGGCGGCACCACCGGGCGGCCCAAGGGCGTGCTGTGCAGCCACCGCGCCCGCGCGGTCACCGCGCACACCGTCGCGGTCGAGGAAGCGCTCGACGAGCGCGACGTGGTCGCGATCGTGACGCCGCTCTTTCACGTCGCGGCGCTGAACATCATGTTCCAGCCCGCGATCCTGGTGGGTGCGAGCTGCGTCTTCGTCACGCCTTGGGCGCCGGAGCGCTTCATGGCCACCTGCGCCGCCGAGCGCATCACGGCCGCGTTCATGGTGCCTACGCAGGCGAACACGCTGGTCACGCATCCGCAGTTCGACGCCGATGCGCTGGCGAGCTGGCGCAAGCTGTCGTTCGCCGGCGCGCCGATGCCGGACTGGGTGCAGACCGAGCTGAAGGCGCGCCTGCCCGAGCTGCGGCTGACGCAGATCTACGGCCAGTCGGAAATGGGCGTGCTGACGGCGCTGCGCGACTGGTATCTGCCGGCCAAGCTCGGCTCGATCGGACGGCAGGCCTACAACGTCGATCTGGCGCTGTTCAAGACTGACGGCAGCGAGGCGGGGCCGGGCGAGCCGGGCGAGATCGCCAGCCGCGGCGACAACCTGATGCTGGAGTACTACAAGGAACCCGAGCAGACGGCGGCGGTGCGGCGGCCCGACGGCTGGATGCTGACCGGCGACGTCGGCGTGCGCGATGCCGACGGCTTCGTGACGCTGATCGATCGCGCCAAGGACATGCTGATCTCCGGCGGCGAGAACATCTACCCGAAGGAGATCGAGAACGTGCTGTACGAGCTCGATGCCATCGCCGAATGCGCGGTGTTCGGCATCCCCGACGACAAGTGGGGTGAAGTGCCGGCCGCTTTCGTTTCGCTGCGCCCGGGTGCTACCCTCGATACCGAGCGCATCGTCGCGCACTGCCGGCAGCGGCTGGCGGAGTTCAAGCGGCCGCGTCTGGTCCGGCTGGTGGACGATTTCCCCAAGACACCGATCGGAAAGATCCAGAAGAACCTGCTGAAGGAACCCTTCTGGAGCGGACGTCAAAAGAAGATCTGAGGAGAACACGAATGAAGTCGACGCCCCGACGCGAAGTCGTCAAAGCCGGTGCAGCCGCGGCTGCGGCCCCCATGCTCGCATCGTTTCCTGCCATCGTGCGCGCGCAGCCGAAGGTGCAGCTCAAGCTCAGCCACTACCTACCGCCTTCGCACGGCCTGCATACCGAGTTCATGGAGCCGTGGGCGCGCGAGGTCGAGCGGCTCAGCGGCGGTGCCGTCGCGATCCAGATTTCGCCGGGGACCTCGGCGCTGGGACAGGCGCAGAACCAGCTCGACCAGTGCCGGAACGGCATAGTCGACATCGCGTTCGGCCTGTGCGGGCTGCCGCGCGGCCGCATGACGCGCAGCACGATCGTCGAGATGCCCATGCTGGTGCGCACTGCCGAAGCCGGTTCGCGCGCGCTGTGGAACCTCTACCCGAAGATGCTGGGCCGCGACTACCAGGGCATCAAGCCGCTGGTGCTGATGACTCATAACGGCGGCCTGCTGCATACGCGCGACAAGCGCGTCGAATCGCCGGACGACCTGCGCGGCCTGCGCATCCGCACGCCGTCGCCGACCGTCTCGCTGATGCTCGAGTTCCTCGGCGCCTCGCCGGTCGGCATGCCGCCGGGACAAGTCTACGAGGCGATGCAGAAGGGCACGCTGGACGGCGCCGCGTTCCCGTGGGATCCGGTGCGCGCGTTCAAGCTCGGCGAGGTCGCGCGCTTCCATTCCGACCTGCATCTGTACACGGCCGCGTTCTGGTTCGGCATGAACCAGCGCAAGTTCGACGGACTGCCGGCCGAGGTGCGGCAGATCATCGACAAGACCTCGGGACAGGCGCTGCTGGCCAAGATCCAGGGCTGGTGGGACCGCTGGGACGCGGCCGGCAAGGCCAGCGCCGTGGAGCGCGGCAACACCGTGGTCAGCTTCACGCCCGACCAGCGCGCGCAGTGGGAGCGCCGGCTGGTGCCGCTGTTCAACAAGGCCATGCTCGATTTCGAGAAGGAGGGCATCGCCGACGCGCGCGACATTTACATCGCGATGCAGCGCGAAGTCGCGAAGATCGATGGCCGACGCTGAAGCCGGCGGCCGCGCGGGCGGCGCCGGGCGCCGCCTGCACGTCCTGTGCCGGGCCGCCGCCGTGCTCGGCGTCGGCACGCTGTTCCTGTGTGCGCTGGTCACCGTCATCGACGTGCTGTTCCGGCGCAGCGTCGGCTGGACCGTGCCCGGCATGGTCGACCTGACGCAGCTGCTGGTGATGATAGGCGTCTTCCTCTGCATTCCGCTGACCTTCGAGCAGCGCGCCAACGTCGAGGTCGACCTGCTGTTCGAGCGGCTGCCGGCCGGCGCGCAGCGCTGGGCGTCGACGCTGTGGTCGCTGCTGGGAGCGGTCTTCCTGGCGCTGATCGTCTGGTACGGCGCCGGCGCAGCGCTGCAGGTCCATGGCTACGGCGACCGCTCGCCGACGCTGAACGCGCCCATGCTCTGGTACTGGCTGCCGCTGCTGATAGGAATCGCGCTGTCGCTGCTGATCTGTCTGCATCAACTGCTGGGCGCCACGCGCGCCTCCACGCCATCCGACCGGGCCGCGAGCCCGCCACCGACATGATCGAACGCTATTCGCACTACAAGACGCTGACCTTCGCCGAGCATCCCGACGGCGTGCTGGAGGTCATCATGGGCGGGCCGGGCAAGCTGGCGACTGCCGACCATTCCGGCCACTGGGAACTGTCGCGCATCTGGCGCGACATCGGCGACGACACCGAGGTGCGCGCGGTGGTGCTGCGCGGGGAAGGCAAGGGCTTCTCGGCCGGCGGCGACTTCTCGCTGGTCGAGGACATGGCCACCGATTTCGAGGTCCGCTCGCGCGTCTGGCGCGAAGCGCGCGATCTGGTCTACAACGTCATCAACTGCGACAAGCCGATCGTCTCGGCGATGCACGGCCCCGCCGTCGGCGCCGGACTGGTGGCGGGACTGCTGGCCGACATCCCGATCGCGGCCAAGGACGCGCGCATCGTCGACGGCCATACGCGCTTGGGCGTGGCGGCCGGCGACCATGCTGCGATCATCTGGCCGCTGCTATGCGGCATGGCCAAGGCCAAGTACTACCTGATGCTGTGCGAGCCGGTGTCCGGCGAAGAGGCGGAGCGCATCGGGCTGGTGGCGCGCTGCGTCGAAGCCTCGCAGTTGCGCGAAACGGCGCTGCAGATCGCCACGCGGCTGGCCAACGGTTCGCCGACCGCGGTGCGCTGGACCAAGTATGCGCTGAACAACTGGCTGCGCATGATGGGGCCGACCTTCGACACGTCGCTGGCGGT
The DNA here is from genome assembly GCA_050187175.1 of Burkholderiaceae bacterium. Lineage (GTDB taxonomy): Bacteria > Pseudomonadota > Gammaproteobacteria > Burkholderiales > Burkholderiaceae_E > Zeimonas. The sequence continues at coordinate 27,338 of JBFWXS010000064.1, read as the reverse complement.
CGAGTTCATGGGCTTCTCCGGCCCCGATGTGCGCGAGGGCGTGGCCAGCCATCGCGAACGCCGCGCGCCCAACTTCAGCAAGCAGAGCCCGTTCTGAAGCGCCGATGAGCTCGCCCCTGCTCGGCGCCCTGGGCTTCGCGGTCGTCGTCGGCCTGGTGCTGTTTCGCCTGCCGGTCGCGATCGCGATGGGCATCACCGGTTTCGCGGGACTGGTGCTGACGTCCGGGCTTGACGCGTCGGGCTTCATGCTCGGGCGGACCACCTTCGAGGCCGTCTTCCCGTATTCGCTGTCCATCGTGCCGCTGTTCGTCGCGATGGGCGTGTTCGCCGGCCATGCCGGCCTGTCGCGCTCGCTGTACACCTTCGTCGCGACCCTGATCGGCCACGTGCGCGGCGGCCTGGCGATGGCAACGATAGGCGGCTGCGCGATCTTCGGCGCGATCAGCGGCTCCGGCATCGCGACGACCGCCACGATGGGCCGCGTCGCGCTGCCCGAGATGCGGCGGCACGGCTTCGCCGATTCGCTGTCGTGCGCGACGATCGCCGCCGGCGGCACGCTGGGCGTGATGATTCCGCCGTCCATCCTGTTCGTGATCTACGGACTGGCGACCGAGCAGTCGATCGGCAAGCTGTTCCTGTCCGGCATCCTGCCCGGCATCGTCGGCACGCTGCTGTACGCATTGGCGATCCGCTATTCGGTGCGCCGTTCGGCCGACGTCGGGCCGCCGGGTCCGCGCCATGACTGGCCGCAGCGCCTGCGCGCGTTCGGCGCCGTCTGGCAGGTGCTGCTGCTGTTCGGCATCGTGCTCGGCGGCATGTATCTGGGCTGGTTCTCGCCGACCGAGGCGGCTGCCGTGGGCGCGCTCGGCGCGCTGCTGCTGGCGCTGCTGTCCGGCCGCCTGACGCGGCGCGCACTGAACGAAGGCATCGTCGAAACGGCGCTGACCAGCGGCATGATCTTCATGATCCTGATCGGCGCGGGCATTTTCAATGCCTTCATCGAATCCACCGGCATGACCGACGCGTTGATCGCGCTGGTGCGCGATCTGGGCTGGAACCGCTGGGCGGTGATGGCGGCGCTGATGGTCGGCTACATCGTGCTGGGCGCGCTGATGGATGAGCTGTCGATGATCCTGCTCACCGTCGGGCCGGTGTTCCAGCTGATCACGGCGCTCGAGTTCGATCCGATCTGGTTCGGGGTGATGCTGGTCACCGTTTGCGAGATCGGCATGATCCTGCCGCCGGTCGGCATCAACCTGTTCGTGATCCAGGGCATCGCCGGCGTGCCGCTGACGACCGTCGTGCGCGGCATCGCGCCGTTCGCGGTCGTAGACGGCTTCCGCCTGCTGCTGCTGTGCGTGTTCCCGTGGCTGGCGACCTGGCTGCCTTCACGAATGCTCTGACGCGGCGCGGCGGCGCGGGAATTCGAGCCGGATGATCAGGCCGCGCCCCGTCGCCGGCGTCTCCATGCTCAACCGTGCGTCGTGGATGTCGGCGATGTCGCTGACTATGGCCAGGCCCAGTCCGCTGCCATGGCCTTCGGCGCGGCGCCCGCGTACGAAGCGGCGCAGCATGCGCGGCCGCTCGTCCGGCGCGATGCCGGGACCGTCGTCCTCCACTTCCAGCGTCGGCCGGCCGTCGGCGAGGTAGGTCTTGACGGTCACCGTCGCGCCGCGCCCGGCGTATTCGAGCGCGTTGTGGACCAGGTTGGACAGCAGCTCCTGCAGCAGCGTCTCGTCGCCGTCGACGACGGCGCTGTCCAGATCGAAGCCCAGATCGATGCCGCGCGTGATCGCCTGGGCCGACCACTGCCGCGCGGTGGCCGCGGCGGCATCCTTCAGGTCGATGGGCAGCAGTCCCCGCGCATCGCGCGCATCCGGGTCCAGCCTGGCGAGTGCCAGCAGCTGTACCGCCAGCCGCGCGGCGCGGCTGGCCGACTGATTGATCCGTTCCAGCGTCGGCCGCGTCGATTCCGGATGCGGTTCGAGCAGGGCCAGCTCGGACTCGGTCTTCAGCGCCGCCAGCGGCGTGCGCAGCTGATGTGCGGCGTCGGTGATGAATGCCTTCTGCGCGGCCGACGCATCGCGCAGCCGCTGGAACAGCTGATTCAGTGCCGACACCAGCGGACGCACTTCGCGCGGCGCGGCGCCGGCGTCGAGCGGACGCAGGTCGTGCAGCGAACGTTCGGCCAGCTGTAGCCGCAGATCGCTGAGCGGCTGCAGTCCTCGCGTCACCGCGAATACCGCGGCCAGCACCGTCAGCACGCCGAGCGCGATCACGATCGCCAGCGTGGTGATCAGCGCCTGGTCGCGCACCTGCCGCTGCTTGACCTGCGTCTCGGCGACGCGGATCTGGCACCACTGCGCGTTGCCGCAGGGCATGTCGAACATGCCGATGCGCACGTCCTGCTGACCCAGGCGCGCTTCGGTGAAGCCGCGCCAGTTCGGCGGCTTGCGGATGTCCACCGCGGCCAGCTGCTTGTCGCCGGCAATGATCTGTCCCGTCGGGCCCACGACGACGAAATAGACGGCGTCGAACTGGTCGGTGCGCAGCGATCGCTCGGTCTGCGGCGTCATCTCCAGCCGTAGCTCGCCGTGCTCGACGCGCAGCAGCTGCGACAGTGCGACCGCGATGTCGCCGAGCTGCTGGTCGAGCTCGAGCTTGGCCGGCTTGACGATGAACCAGTACTGCAGCGTGCCCAGCAGCGGCACGATGAGCAGCATGGGGCCCAGCAGCCAGATGAGCAGCTGGCGCCGCAGGCTGGTCTCGTGGCGCCCGTCGGGCGCCGGGCTGCCGTCAGCCATCCGACGAATCGTCCTCGACGAGGTAGCCGAAGCCGCGTATCGAGCGGATCGTCACGCCGGCATCGCTGATCTTGCCGCGCAGCCGCGAGACGTAGACTTCGATCGCATTGCTCGACGGGCCTTCGTCCCAGCCCACGATGGCCGACAGGATCTGTTCCTTGCTGACGACCTTGCCGGCCTGCGCGAGCAGATAGGCGAGCACTGCCCACTCGCGCGCCGACAGCTGCAGCGGCGCGTCGCCGATGAAGGCCCGCTTGGCGCCCAGGTCCATCCGCAGCCGGCCCAGCGTGAGCTCGTTGCTGGCATGGGCCAGTGCGCGCCGCGACAGCGCGCGCACGCGGGCGAGAAGCTCGGGCATGGCGAAGGGCTTGACCAGGTAGTCGTCGGCGCCGGTTTCGAGACCGCGGACCCGGTCCTCGACCGCGTCGCGTGCCGTCAGCATGAGGACGGGGACCTTGATCTGCAGCGAGCGCAGCCGGCGCAGCGCCTCGAAGCCGTCGATGCCGGGCAGGCCGACGTCGAGCACGATCAGATCGTACTGTTCGCGCCGCGCGGTCTGCGCCAGCGATTCGCCTTGTTCGATCCAGTCCACCGCCCAGCCCTGCGAGCGCAGCGCGCGGCGGGTGGCTTCACCCATCGACGTGTCGTCTTCGGTCAGCAGGATTCGCATGTCGGCGGTTCCGGTGCGGGTGTGGCAAGCTCGGTGCGGCCATTCTACTGTGCGCTCGTTGCCAATCGCCGGCGCGGCAGTCAGGCATTGCGTGTCGGCGGCACCACGTTCAGCTTCGCGAAAGGATGGATCCATCTTCGCGCAAGCCTGCCCCTCTAGACTGGGCCGATCATTGCCAGCCAGGCGCTCCACCGGCGCCCCGACATCTTGACTGCCTTCCTCCGCGCCCGCGCCGCCGCCGGGCTCATCGCCGCCTTCGCCGCCGTCGGCGGCGTACTGTCCGCCTGTAGCGAGCACGTGCCGACGCTGGCGCCCGTGCGCGACGACAGCGCCAGCGTCACCTTGCAGGACGACGCGCTGAAGGTCGGCGAACGTGTGCTCGCGCATCTGAGGGTCGAGGCGGTGGAGCCGATCAAGGAAGGCGGCGAGATCCGCGCGCCCGCGCGCAGCGCGTTCGAGGACAATGCGCTGATCGGCGTGCTTGCGCCGGTGGCAGGGCGTGTGCAGCAGGTGCTGGTCCGCGAGGGAGACCTGGTCAAGGCCGGCGCGCCGCTGCTGATCCTGCGCAGCAACGAGGCCGCCCGTCTGCGCAGTGACGAGGCGCAGGCCGACGAGACGCTGCGGCTGGCGCACGTCGAGGCCGCGCGTCAGCGCACGATGGTCGAGCGCGGCGTCGGCATCGAGTCGGAGAAGCTGGCCGCCGAGGCGCGCGAGCGCGAGGCCGAGCGCGCGCTGAAGCGGGTGCGGTACGACCTGACCTTCCTCGGCGTCGGCCACTTCGACGAGGTTGCCGTGCGCGCGCCGCATGCCGGCGTGGTGGTATCGCGCCGCGTCACGCCGGGCGCGACGGTGCGCCCCGATGACGAGGCGCTGCTGCAGCTGGGCGTCGCCAACCGGCTGTGGATCGTGGCCGAGGTGTTCGAGGAAGACCTGCCGCTGGTGCATCCCGGGGCGGTGACCGCAGTGACGATCGGCTCCGGCTCCCGGCCGCTGGCCGGCAAGGTGGTGCGCGTGTCGCCGATCGTCGATCCGCGGACGCGGCGTGCCGTCGTGCCGATCGCGCTGGACGCGGTGCCGCCCGATCTGCGCGTCGGTGCCTTCGCCACGGCGAAGATCTCGACGCAGGCGTCCGGCGGCGTCATCGTACCCGCCGCGGCGGTGATCATCAAGGACGGCGCGCGCTCTATCGTCTACGTCGAGCGCGAAGCCGGCCTGTTCGAGCGGCGCAAGGTCCAAGTCGGCGAGCCGAACAATGGCTTCGTCAGCATCCTCGACGGCTTGCGGCACGGCGAACGCATCGTGGTCAAAGGGGCGATCCTGCTCGACGGTTCCGGCGATCAGCTGCTCTGATCGAGCGCCAAGGCTCCTCCATGCTCGAAACTCTGATTCGGACGGCGGTCTATCGCCGCCTCGCCGCCGTCGTCGTCACTCTGCTGGTCGCTGCCTACGGCTTCTGGTCGTATCAGCACACGCCGATCGAAGCCTATCCGGACGTCACCAACCTGCAGGTCGGCATCATCGCCGTCGCGCCGGGCCTGGCGCCCGAAGAGATCGAACGGCAGATCACGTATCCGCTCGAACGCGCGCTCAACGGTACGCCGGGCATGACGGCGATGCGCTCCGAAAGCCATTTCGGACTGTCGCTGGTGTGGCTGATCTTCGAGGACAATGCCGATGCCTTCCGCGCGCGGGCGCTGGTCGCCGAACGGCTGACCTCGGTCGATCTGCCGCAGGGCGTCACGGCCGAGATGGCGCCGAACTACACGCCGCTGGGCAAGGTGTTCTATTACCGGCTGACCAGCGACCGCCACGCATTGCCGGACGTGCGCGCCGAGCAGGAATGGAACGTGACGCGCGTGATGCGGCAGGTCAGCGGCGTGGCCGATGTGGTCAGCATAGGCGGCTTTCTGAAGGAGATCCACGTCGAGGTCGATCCGGCGCGACTGGTGGCGCTCGACATCGATCTGGATGACGTCGCGACTGCGCTGCAGAACGCCAACCTGAACGTCGGCGGCGGCATTCTTCGGCGCAACGAACAGGCGCTGATCGTACGCGGCATCGGCCTGATGCGTTCGCCGCGCGACATCGAGGACGTCGTGCTGCGCAACGAGAACGGCGTGCCGGTCCGCGTCGGCCACGTCGCGCGCGTGGTGCAGTCGCACGCGCCGCGGCAGGGGGCGGTGGGCGTGGACGGCGACGACGACGCGGTGGTCGGCATCGTCCTGCTGCGGCGCGGCGCCAATCCGTCGGAGGTGCTCGAAGGCATCCATGACAAGGTCAAGGAGCTGAACGAGCGCATCCTGCCGGCCGGCATGAAGATCGAGACGATCTATGACCGCAGCGAGCTGATCGGCAAGACGCTGAAGACGGTTCATTCGAATCTGCTGTTCGGCGCGCTGCTCATCGTCGGCGTCGTCTGGCTGTTCCTGCGCAGCCTGCGCGGCTCGCTGATCGTGGCGACGGTCATTCCGCTGTCGCTGCTGGTGGCGTTCATAGGCCTGTCGCTGCTCGGCATGCCGGCCAACCTGATCTCGATGGGGGCGATCGACTTCGGCATCATCGTCGACGGGGCGATCGTGCTGTGCGAGACGGTGATCCACCACATCCGGCTGCAGCGCCCGCGGACGCGCCGCGAGGTATTCGAGATCATCGTGCATTCGGCGCAGTCGGTGGCCCGGCCCATCGTCTATGCGATGGCCATCGTCATCGCGGCGCTGATCCCGGTGTTCACGCTGCAGAGCGTGGAAGGCCGCATCTTCCGGCCGCTGGCGCTCACCTATACGTTCGCGCTGCTCGGCGCGCTGGCCTTCTCGCTGACCATCGTGCCGGCGTTGTGCGCGTTCCTGTTCCGGCCCGGCTCGCGCATAGGCGCCGAGCCGGCGCTGTTCGAGCGCCTGCGGCTGCGCTACCAGGCCGGCATCGGCCGGCTGATCGAGCAGCCCAAGACGCGGCTGATGCCGATCGCGATCGCCGCTGCGATGCTCGTCCTTGCCGTGCTCGCCGCCAGCCGCCTGGGCACCGAGTTCCTGCCGGAGCTGGATGAAGGCGACATCTATGTGCTGGTGCAGATGCCGTCGAGCATATCGCTGGAGACCGGGCAGCAGGTGCTGAAGGACGTGCGGGGGCGCCTGGGCCGCTTTCCCGAGGTGATCCGCGTGGTGAGCGAGCAGGGCCGGCCGGAGCAGGGCACCGACAACGAGACGATCAACATCGCCAAGGTGCTGGTCCGCATGAAGTCGCGCGATCAGTGGCGCCCCGGCATGGACCGCAAGCGGATGATAGGCGAGATGCGCGCCGCCATGGCCGACATTCCCGGCGTGCTGTTCAACTTCGCGCAGCCGATCCGCGACAGCGTCGAGGAAGCCTCGAGCGGCGCGCGCGGTCACGTCGTCGTCAAGATCTTCGGCAGCGAGCTGGAGACCATGCGCACCACGCTGCGCGAGGTGATGGCCTCGGTCCGGCCGATCGAAGGCGTCGTCGACCTCGACCTGTACCGCGATGCGGTGGCACCGCAGCTGCACGTCGACTTCGACCGCGACAAGCTGGCGCGGCACGGGCTGAGCATCAAGGACGCGGCCACCGCGCTGGAGACTTCGCTCGCCGGCCAGGTGGTCACCACGTACTGGGAGGGCGAGCGCATGGTGCCGGTTCGCGTCAGCTTCCCGTACGTCGACCGGATGGACGAGCGCCGCGTACGCGAGATTCCGCTGGCAACGAAGGTGGCCGGGCACGTGCCGGTGGATGCCGTCGCCGACGTGTCGATACGCAACGGCAACGCATCGATCTTCCGCGAGTCGAACACGCGTTTCATGGCACTGAAGTTCAATATCGAGGGGCGCGACATGGGCTCGGTCATCGACGAGGCGATGCGGCGCGTCGGCGCGGACGTGAAGGTGCCGGACGGCTACCACCTCGAATGGGGCGGCGCGTTCGAGAACCAGCAGCGCGCGGTGACGCGGCTGAAGATCGTCATCCCGCTGTCGCTGCTGGTCGTGTTCGCGCTGCTGTACGGCGCGCTGGATTCGGGGCGCAGCGCGCTGTCCATCCTGCTGGTGGCGCCGTTCGCGATGACCGGTGGCGTGGTGGCGCTGTATCTGTCCGGCATCGCGCTGTCGGTGAGTGCCGCGATCGGCTTCATCGCGCTGCTCGGCCAGGTCGCGCTCGCCGGGCTGCTGGTGCTCAGTGCGGTCGAGGAGCGACGGCTGGCCGGCATGGCGCTGGCCCCGGCCATCGTCGAAGGCAGCGTCGACCGGCTGCGCTCGGTGCTGCTGGTCAGCCTGCTGGCGCTGCTAGGCCTGCTGCCGATGGCCTTCTCGACCGGCGTGGGCAGCGAGACGCAGCGGCCGTTCGCCACCGTGATCGTTGGCGGCATGGCGGTAATGCCGTTCGTCATTATGTTCCTGCTGCCGCTGGTGCATCGATGGGTCGGCTCGCGCCGGCAGCTGATCGACAACGGCACGTCCGACGCGGCGGACGCGGAGGTCCCGGGCAATGGCTGAGACGGTTCGAGGCCCGGCGCGGCGCGGCCGCGGCCTGCGCTGCGGGCTGCTGATGACGGCATTGGCGAGTGCGGCGGCCGCGCTACCGTTGCCCATGACAGTGGCGGCCCAGCCGTCCGGCGCGGGCGCCGCGCCGGACCGCTCCGTCATGCCGGTGGTGCTGCCGCCGCTGCCGCGCGATGCGGCGGCCGCGCTGCCCGACAGCGTCGACCGCGAGGCGCTGCTGCGGCTGCTGCGGTCGCGCAGCCCGGCCTTGGCGGCCGAACGGCATCAGATCGACGTATCGCGCGCCGACGAGCTGAGCGCGCGCGCCTGGCCCAATCCGGTCGTCGCATTCGACACCCGGCGCGGCGAACGCAACGTGTCGGTCTCGCAGCCGCTGCTGCTGTCCGGGCAGCGGCAGGCGCGCGAGGCGGCCGCGCGGGGCGGCACGGCTGCCGCGGTGGAGGGCGTGCGTGCCGGCTACGCCGAGCTGGCGGGTCAGGGCGTCGCGCTGCTGCTGCAGCTGCAGGCCAGCCAGCAGCGGCAACGTCAATGGAGCGAGGCGCTGAGCGATCTCGACCGGCTGTACGCCATCGTCGCAGGCCAGGTCGAGGCTGGCGCCCGTAGCCGCTACGATCTGCACCGGATGTCGGTGGAGCGCGCCGCGCTGGCGTCCCAGCTGGGAACGCTGGCCGGCGAAGCCGCCGATCTCGGCGGGCGTCTGGGCGCGCTGCTTGGGGTGCCGGAATGGCGGCCGAGCGCTGCCGGCGAGTTCCGGCCGCAAGCGCTGGCTCCTGACTGGCGGGCCGTGTGGGCCGGCAGCCGCGATCGCCTGCCGGCGCTGCGCGCCGCACAGGCGCAGGAGCTGGCGGCGCGCAGCCGCATCGAAGCGGTGCGCAAGGACTACCTGCCGGTACCGGCGATCAGCCTCGGGCAGCAGACGGTCGCGAACGAGCATCGCAGCACCGTCATCGGCCTTTCGCTGAATCTGCCGCTGTTCGATCGCGGTGAAGGACCGATCGCGCGCGCGCAGGCCGAGGCGACGCTGGCGGCCGCGCGCCGCGAACAGGCCGAGCGTGCGGCGCAGGCCGAGCTGCAGCGCAGCTACGAGGTGCTGCGGCTGCGCATCGACGCGCTCAACGCCTATGAGCGTGACGTCCTGTCGCAGCTGCCGCGGCTGCGCGAGATGGCCGAGGACGCCTACCGCTTCGGCAAAGGGACGGTGCTGGAGCTGATCGACGTCGCCCGGTCGGTCGCCGAGCGGCGCATCCAGCATATCGATGCGATCGAGCAGGCGCTGCTGGCGGAGAACGACTTTGCCGCGGCCCGCGGCGTCTACCAGATCGAGCCGGACCAGATCGAGCTGGACGGGATCGGCAGGCCGCGCGCGAGCGAAGCCGCTGATCTGCGACAATGACGGCGGCGATGCTCCCCCTCTTCAGGAGACCCCCGATGCTCGAACTCTATTACGCCTCAGGCGCCTGCTCGTTCGTTCCGCACGTCGCTCTCGAGATCATCAAGGCCGCTACCGGCCACGACTACACGCCGCGTCCGGTCAAGCTGCATCGCGGCGAGAACATGGCGCCCGAGTATCTGGCGCTCAATCCGAACGGCCAGGTGCCGGTGCTCATCGTCGATGGACAGCCGCTGTCGCAGATCGTCGCCATCTGCGACTACCTCGACCGCCGCTATCCGCAGATCGGGCTGCTGCCGACCGAAAGCTGGGCCCGTGCCAAGGCGATGTCGCAGTTCGCATGGATGAACAACACCGTGCATCCGACGTTCACGCACGTGTTCATGCCGAACAAGTTCGCCGACGACGCGGCAGCGCAGGCCGAGCTGAAGCGCTTCAATGCTGCGCAGTATCGTTCCTATCTGGAACGCATCCAGCAGTGGATCGGCGACGCGAATCCGTTCTGGTTCGGCGAGCGCGTCGGCATCCTCGACGCCTATGCGCTGACGCTGTTCCGCTGGGGCGGCTTCGCGGGTATAGACCCGGATTCGCTGCCGGCCTACAAGGCCTTCGTTGCGCGCGTCGCTGCCACCGAGCCGGTCGCTGCCGCACTGGCGCGCGAGCGGATCGAGCTGAACACGTACAAGAAGGCCTGAGCGCGGGGGCACCGCCCGGAGGCAGGCGGCAGCGCGGCTCAGAGATAGCGCTGCGGATCCAGTCCTTCCGGCCGCAGCGTCACCTCGTCGTCGGGCGAGACGAGAATGCGCGCGGCCGCGGCAAGCAGCGCCTGCCACTGCTGTGGGTCGACGCGCAGCCCGCTGGTTTCCGCGCTGCGCTCGAGCCGGCTGAGGGCAGCACCGTCCAGCAGCCGCGGCGACTGCCGCGTGGGCGCGCGCTGTTCGATCGCGCGCCGCAGGCCGGCGAATGCATCGGCTGTCTGCTCCCCGGCCTGCACACACAGGAAATGCAGCCGCGCGAGCCCTGATGAAGCATGCTCGGCCGGCTCCGCGGCGGCGCTGAGGATTGCGTCCGGGGCGGCCGCCGGTGATGCGGCCAGCCATGAGGGCAGGTTCGGCGGCCTTGCCTGCCCGGAGAGGAGCATCTGCTCCAGCCGCATCTGGAGCGTGCTCGGCCGATCGGTCTCGACGATCGCGAACCACGGGCCGGATCGATCCGGCCCGCTGGCGATGCAGCGATGCGTGACGGGCTGCGAGGCTGCCGGAGTGACCGGACCGACCGGAGCGCCCGGACCGACTGCGATCGCGAGCAGGCCGCGCCGCGCCGCCCGCAGCACCCAGGCGTCGAACAGCGCGTGGCCGCTGCGGCAATCGACGACGGCCAGGCCGACGCCGGTGCGCGCAGCGTGCCGGCAGGCTGCGTCGAAGGCCTCGCAAGCGACGGCGAGCAGCGAGCGGTCGCCGGCATCGAAGCTGGTGTGCCAGCTGCCGCCGCGCACCCGCGCCGGCTCTATCGGCCGCAGGTCGGCCGTCTCGACTTCGGTGACCAGCGCCTGCAGTCCATTGCCGCCGATCCGCTGCGCGAAGTCCGCCGCCGCGGCGGCCTCGAGCGAGGCGCCGAACGACAGGCCGCCGACCTGCGCGGCCCGCTGCGCATAGCGAAGCAGTTCGGAAGGGGCGAGCAGCAGAGGGGCGGAAGCGGTCGCCGCTGCACTCGGCGGCATTGCCGACGACGGCGAGTCGGGCGAAACAGGCGAGCCGGATGCAGCAGCCGAGGCGGATG
>JBFWXS010000064.1:0-16090 GCA_050187175.1 Burkholderiaceae bacterium | reverse complement strand
CGACAGGTAGTTGGTCCGCAGCTCGGCGTAGTCGTCGTCGCGTAGCGACTGGACGCGCATGACGACGTAGCGCAGCTGCGGTTCGCGTACCAGCAGCTCGGTTACCGGCGCAGTCGGCGGCAGCACGGCGAGGGCACGGCGCAGCTCGTCGATGCGCAGCACCATGTCCGTTCCCATCTCGGCTTCGCAACGCGGCAGAAGGCCGCGCACGCCGCGCCGCATGTCCAGCGGCGCAGCCGACGAGCGATACCAGAAGTAGTGGCGTTCGTCGGGATCGGCGAGATCGAATCGCTCGGTCCAGCCATAGCGTTCAGCCACGATGCGGCCCAGCTCGCCGACGCTCATCGACGGATCGACTGCCATCGTCTCGTCGGCGAGGAAGTCGGCGGAGGCCGCATCGATGATGTCCGGATAGAGTTCCAGGAACAGCCCGAGCAGCACTTCGATCGTGGCCGGGCAGATGCCGGCGTCGAGCGCGTGCTGGTGCAGGGCCTCCCACAGCGGGACCGGCGCCGCGTCGGCATGCGTCAGGACGCCCGCCTGCACTGCGGCGACAAGCCCGTCGAACGCCTGCTCGAGCGCCCGCAGCTCGGCTGCGATGCGCGACGGCGGCACGAAGATGCCGTCGTCGGGGCGTTCGCTTTCGTCGTGATAACGGATCGCCTTGGCGAGCAGGCGCCGGAAGCGCTCGATGCGTTCGTCGCCGGCCTGGACCGGACGCCGGCGTGCGGCGAGCAGCGCGTTCTCCTGGACGCGGCACCAGTGCGCGACGACCTTGGGTCTATGCACGACGAACGGCACCAGGCCGGTCGCCGCCGAGTTGCCCAGCCCCAGGTAGCGGCGGTAGGCCTGCGCCAGCGGGACCGCCGTGGCGCTGCGCGCGTTCGCCATGCGGTCGACCAGGTCGTAAACGTACTCGCGCAGCAGGAAGGCCGCGCACATCTGCGCGTGGTACGGACGGCGCAGCGGGTGGTCGGCCTCGTAGCCGCGCAGCGGCCGCGTGCCGATCGCGCCGTTGCCGATGAAGGCCGTCGTGCGCAGGATGTAGCCGATGCCGGCGAGCGCCGCGGCATCGGGCTGGCGCCCCTGCGCCAGCTGTTCGACGACCTGGTCGAACAGCCGTCCGCTGCGGTTGCCGCGCGCGTACATCAGCGTGTCGTAATCGGTGTGGCCGGCGCGCGCCTTCGGAATCTCGCGACGCAGATGCGCCTCGCGCTGCGGCGTCCATTCGCCCTGGCACAGGACTGCCATCGCATCCCAGTGGGTGCCGAAGTTGCGGTCGATCTTCAGCTCGGCCGGTATGCTGTTCGACACGACGAAGAAATGGAAGTCGCGCGCACCGGAGGCCAGCCGGTACAGGACTTCGCCGCGCCCGTCCGCGTCGAGGTCGACGCGCAGCTTGTGCAGCCGCCAGCGGCCGCGCGCCATCTCGCGGAACAGCGCCCTGGCGAAGTTCAGCGCGGTCGGCACCGCGGCGCAGGCGCGCTCGGGGCTCATCAGCTCGTCGCCGCCGCGCGGCGCCGGGGAATGCATGGCGGCAGGGGGCCGTTGCCGCGTCATGCCGAACCTCGCGCGACGAACGGGCGCTCGACGACGCTCAGCCGCGGGGCCGCACGCCCGTCCTGATAAGCGCGGAAGATCTGCTGGACCCACCCGGCGATCTGGTCCGGCTGCGAGCCCAGCGTGGTAAGCGCCGGCCGGACGTGCGGCGTCCAGTCCACGCCGCCCACGCCGATCACGGCGACGTCGTCGGGGACCCGCCGCCCGGCATCCTGCAGCGCGGCGATCGCCCCCAGCGCGATCTCGTCGCTGCTGCACTGGACGGCGCGAAAACGCGCGCCGCTGGCCAGCGCGTCGACGATGCCCTGATGGCCGGCCTGGTAGCGGTAGGCGCGATCCCAGATCAGCGATGGATCGGCGGCGATGCCGTGCCGCTTCAGCGCCTTCAGATAGCCGCGGTAGCGTTCGCGCCCCAGCAGCGACCCGGTGATGCGGCCCAGGAAGGCGATCGGCGTGAGCTGCCGCTCGATCAGATAGTCGATCGAGCGTTCGACCGCGGCCGATTCCTCATGGACCACCGACGGGATGCCGTGACGGTCGAGGCGCTGACTGACGGCGACGACCGACACGCCCTGTTCGGCCAGCCGGTGCAGGTGCGGCGCGATGCGGGCCAGCGGGATCACGTCGGTGACGGCGAACACCAGCCCGTTCAGTCGCATCGGCGCGGCGCGCTCGAAGAATTCCGCCAGCCGTCGTTCGTCGTGCCCCAGATCGAACAGCATCAGCTGCAGGCCCAGCTCGGTCAGCGCATTCTGCAGGCATTTGGCGAGCGCCGAGTTGACGCCCTGCTGGATGTCGCTGATCAGCAGCGCGACGATGCTGCCTTTGCCGCGGCGCAGCCCCTGCGCCATCTGGTCGGGCTGGAAATCCAGTTCCTTGACGGCGTCCAGCACCTTCTGCTGCGTGGCCGGCTTGACCGCGCTGCCGCCGTTGAGCACTCGCGAAACCGTGGCCGACGAGACGCCGGCCAGGCGGGCGACATCGAGTACGGTGGGCATGCGGCTACTTGCCCGAGGCAGCGGCCAGGTTCATGCCGCTGGCGCGCTGCACGGTCAGCACCAGGACGAACGAGAAGCCGAGGATCAGCGATGAGATGGCCATGACGGTCGGATGGAAGTCGAACTGCATGTCGTAGAACAGGCGGACGGGCAGCGTGGAGATCTCGTTGTTCACCAGGAACAGGGAAATCGGCACGTCACCGAACGATACGATGAAACTGTAGAAGATGCTGATCACCAGGCCGGATCGAACGGCGGGCAAGGTCACGCGGCGAAACGCCGACCAGCCGCTGGCGCCCAGGCTGTATGCCGCTTCCTCCAGCCGCGTATCGAAGCGCACCAGCACCGACGAGATGGCACCCACCGAATACGGAATGGCGACGAACAGGTGCGCGATGACCAGTCCGCGGAACGTGTACAGCAGTTCGATGCCGAGCACCGCTGCTACCTTGAAGTAGAACTCCAGGAACACGGCGCCGCTGACCACCAGCGGAATCTGCAGCGGCAGCCGGAAGAAGGCCTGCAGCGCCTGCGTGCCGGCGATGCCGCTGCGCACGATGCCCAGCGAGGCCGTCAGTCCGATCAGCGTGGCCAGCACCGAGACCGTGCAGGCGACCAGGAAGCTGGTGAGCAGCGCGCGCCAGTAGGCCGGCGGAATGCGGGTGTACCAGTCCAGCGTCAGCTGCTGCGGCGGGAACTGGGCGAAGTACGAGGTGCGGCCGTCGAACGATGCGCCGACCACGACGATGAAGGGCGCCAGCAGGAACACGAAGGCCAGCAGCGCCACCAGCCAGCTGATGCGGATCCGGTCAAGCATGGCGCGGGCCCCGGCGTCTGCCGCGCATGACCAGGCCGCCCACCGCGACGTTCAGCGCGAAGACGAACAGCAGCAGGGTGGTCGACAGCGCGGCGCCGAGTCCGTACTCGCTGCTCTGGATGATCTTGCTCTCGATCAGCACCGGCAGCGTGCGCACGCGGCCGCCGCCGAGCAGTACTGCCGAGGTGAAGGCCCCCATGCTCATGTTGAAGGCGATCAGGGCGCCGGCCACCAGGCTGGGAACCGACAGCGGAATGATGACTTTGCGGAACACCGACCACTTCGACGCGCCGAGGATGGCCGCGGCTTCCTCGAGGTTGGCTGGAATCGTCTGGACGCCGCTGTACAGCATCAGGATCAGGATGGGCAGCGTGTACTGGATGAGGCCGATGACGACGCCGGTCTCGTTGTTCACGAGCTGCAGCGGGTTCGAGATGGCGCCGAGGTAGATCAGCAGGCCGTTCAGCAGTCCCGCCGAGCCGAGCAGGATCTTCAGGCCCATGACCTTGATGACGATGGTCACCAGCGACGTGATCACCACCAGGCTGAGCAGGATGGACGCACGCGCGCCGCCCAGCCGGGCCAGCGCATAGGCGGTCGGAAAGCCGAGCAGCAGGCCGGCGACGGTGGTGATCGCCGACAGGTAGACGGTCAGCCAGATCGCTTCGAGATAGAAGGGATCGGTCAGGATGCGAAGGTAGTTGCCTAGCGTGAAGCGGTCGTCGACCTGTCCGAAGCCGAGATCGCCATGAAAACTCATGATGATGAACGCGGCCTGCGGCAGCACCAGCAGCAGCGCCGAGATCGCCACTGCCGGCCACAGGAACAGCGACCAGCGGATGTCGCCGGGCGCGCGCTGCGCGTAGGCGGCGCTCATCGGCCCGCTTCCGCCGGGAATACGTTGAGGCTTTCCGGCCGCCAGCCGAGCCGGACCGGCGAGCCGACCGGGATAGGCTTGTCGGCAGCAGAGCGCTCGACCAGCACCTCCTGCCCCCACGGCAGCTTCAGGCGATAGTGGACGACGTTGCCCAGAAAGCGTGCGCTGTCTATCGTGGCCGGCAGCGCGGCGGCCGACAGCGGCTGACCGTCGCCGGCCTCGAGTTCGAACTGCTCCGGGCGCACCGAGATCTCGACGCGTACGCCGGCAGCGTGATGGGCGTGACCAGGCAGCGTCATCGAGAAGCCCTGCGCCAGCTCGACCGTGCTGCGCGATCCGTCGTTCGCGGTGACTGTGCCGCTCAGCAGATTGTTCTTGCCGATGAAGGCGGCGACGAACGGATTGGCCGGGCTGCCATACAGCTGGGCGGCCGTGCCGATCTGCTGGATTGCTCCATCGGCCATGATGACGATGCGGTCGGCGAGGTTCATCGCCTCGTGCTGGTCGTGTGTGACCAGGATGGTCGTGATGCCGAGCTCGCGCTGGATGCGCCGCAGCTCGACCTGCATCGACTCGCGCAGCTTCAGATCGAGCGCCGCCATGGGTTCGTCCATCAGCAGCATGCGCGGCGCGATCGCGATGGCCCGGGCCAGCGCGACGCGCTGCTGCTGTCCGCCCGACAGCTCGCCGATGTGGCTGTCGCGGCGGTCGTGCAGGCGGATCAGCGCCAGCATCTCGTCGAGGCGGCGGGCGATCGCCGCCTTGTCGATGCGCCGCTCGCGCAGGCCGAACACGATGTTCTCGGCCACCGTCATGTTCGGGAACAGCGCGTAGTTCTGGAACACCATCCCGATGTTGCGATGGCGCGGCGCCAGGTTCGTGACGTCGTCGCCGTCGATCAGGATGCGGCCATCGTCGGGCCGGCTGAAGCCGCCCAGCATGCGCAGGATGGTGGTCTTGCCGCAGCCGGAGGGCCCCAGCAGCACGATGAACTCGCCCGAGTCTATGCTCAGCGTCACGTCACGGACGGCGACCTGCTTGCCGAAGCGCTTGCCGACGGCTTCGAGCCTGACATTGGCCATGAGGTCTGGCGCTCCGCTGCGAGGTCAGCGCTTGATGCCGCGATTCCAGGCGTCGCGCCAGGCCCGGTCGTCGATGTCCTGCCAGCGCACGCGCATGGCATTCTCGAGCTGCGCGTCGGTCAGCAGCAGATTCTCGCGCCGGATCGGGTCCTGCGCCATCCGCTTGCGGGCCGCCGAGCTGACCGGAACGTTGCCCACCGCCATGCAGAAGCCGTACGAGCTCTCTTCCGCGAGATACGCGTCGAGATACATCTGCGAGGCGGGCAGGTTCGGCGTGCCCTTGAGGATCATCTTGGTCGCGGGCCACAGCACGCCCTGCTTGTCGCCGATCTTCATGTAGGCGGCCGCGGCCTCCTGGCCGGACTCCTTCAGCCGCACGGCCCAGCTGCCGCCCCACGGCGCGGCCCAGATCTCGCCGGAGCCGAAGCGGCCGGACAGGTCGACCGACGAGGTGTAGTAGTAAGCCGGCTCCATCTGCCGGACGATCTTCAGCGCGCCGCTCATGTCGGCTTCGCTGCCGCCGGCTTCGCGCGCCAGCGCGACGGTGACGCCCCAGTGCTGGACGTGCGCCGGATCGGGATAGGCGACGCGGCCCTTCAGCTTCGGGTCGAGCAGATCGGTGTAGCGCTCCGGCGGCTTGATGCCGGCCTCGCGGAAGCGGGCAGGGTTGTAGACGACACAGTCGGTGGTCCAGTTCGGTTCGATCTGGTACTCCTGCAGCACCCAGGACGGCAGGTTGCGGGCGCTCGGCAGCTGCGAGTAATCGATGCGTTCGAGCAGGCCGGCCTTGACCAGCTGCCCGTAGAACAGCGGCGATCCGTCCATGACGTCGAACGGGATCATGCGCTGGCGCGAGGCGGCGATCAGCTTCGCGAGATTCGCCTCCGGGTTGCCGATGACATAGTCGATCTTGACGCCCGCTTCGGCGATGCGCGCACAAAGGTACTTCTCGACGTTGTCGCGCCAGCTGCCGCCGTAAGTGGCCACGCGCAGCGTGGTGCCGCGCAGCTTTTCATTGGCGAGGGCGTGGCGGGGAGCGAGTCCGATGAGAGCCGGGGCGGCGGCCCCCGCGGCGAGCAGCTTGCGACGGAGTTGATGCGTCATGACGTTCTCCTGGGCTGAGGTTCAGGTCGAGGACGGCGTGAAAGTGTCGTCGTACAGGCGCAGCCAGTTCTGCCCCATGAAGGCGGCGATTTCCTGCGGCTGGAAGCCGCGCCGCGCCAGGCCGTCGGCGATCGTGGGAAATTCCGCCGGAGACCGGACCCAGTCGGGCCAGCCTTCGTGCGGTGCTATCTGCATCTGCTCCGCCGGCGCCGCTTCGCGCGACCAGCGGGCGAAGCGCCACCAGGTGCGCACGGTGCGCGGATGGCCGGGGCAGTAGTCGCTGCCCAGCGCCACGGCATCGATGCCGATGCGGTCGACGGTCCATGCGACCATGTCGCAGAACTCGTCCAGCGTCGTCTTGGCGCCGTTGCGCGTCATGTTGCGGTTCGGCGTCAGGCCGATCACACCGCGGCGCGCGGCGAGCGCCTTGATGGCGTCGGTGGTCTTCAGGCGGCCGGCGCCGTAGACGGGGCTGCCGACGTATTCGCGCGGGTTGGCGTGGGTGATCGCCACCGGCCGCGCGGACAGCTCGATGGCGTCGCGCGTGGTCCGTTCGCCGCAGTGCGACAGGTCGATCAGGATGCCGACGCGGTTCATCTCGGCGAGCGCGGTGCGGCCGAAGCGCGACGAGACGCCGCTGTCGTTCTCTTCCCAGTAGCCGCAGCCGATGTAGTTCTGCAAGTTGTACGTCAGCTGCATGATGCAGATGCCGAGCGAGCGGAAGGCCGCGAACAGCTCGATGTCGTGCTCGATCGGCGCCGTGTTCTGGAAGCCGAACACGATGGCGGTGCGGCCCGACGCGGCGATGCGCCGGATCTCGTCGGTCGACGTGGCCGCCGCGACCAGATCGGCGTTCTCCTGCAGCACGCGCCGCCAGCGGCTGAGGACGGCCAGCGTCTCGTGCGCGTTTTCCCAGACCGCGATCGTCGTATTGACGCAGGCCAGTCCGCCGGCGCGCCATTCCTCGAACCAGCGGCGCTCGGCCACCGGCATCTCCAGGCCGTCGACGATCATTGTGCCGGCGAGGGCCGACGCTTCGGGTGTCTTTGTATTCATCGTCATGCGCTCACTCGTTCGGCCATGCGCAGCGGCGCCGCCGTCAATCGTTGCAGCTCCGGCAAGTCGAGCCCGGCGACCATGTCGATCACCTCGAAGCCGTCGGCGCCGATCTGCAGCGTGGCGAGATTGGTGTACACGCGGCTGACGGCGCGCAATGCGGTCAGCGGATAGCTGCACTGTTCGACCAGCTTGCTGCGGCCGTCGCGCGTCGTGTGCTCGGTCAGTACCCAGACCTGCCGCGCGCCGGCGGCGAGATCCATCGCACCGCCGACGGCGGGCGCGGCTTCGTCGTCGGACGTCGCCCAGTTGGCCAGATCGCCGTGCTGCGAGACCTCGAAGGCGCCCAGTACGCACAGGTCGAGATGGCCGCCGCGGATCATCGCGAAGCTGTCGGCGTGATGCACGAACGAGGCGCCGGGCTTGAGCGTCACCGGCTGCTTGCCGGCGTTGATCAGCCATGGATCCAGATCCTTCGCCTGCTGCGGCGCCGGGCCGAAGCCGAGCACGCCGTTCTCGGAATGGAGGATGACTTCCTTGTCCTGCGCGATCTGATCGGCGATCAAGGTGGGAATGCCTATGCCCAGGTTGACGTACCAACCCTCGGGGATGTCGCGAGCCGCGCGCGCGGCGAGCTCGGTGCGGCTCAGCGGCCGGTAGGCGGTGGAAGACGGAGACATGGCGGCACTCCTGCTGCGGCGTCCGGATGGGTGAGGGTCAGTGCAGGGGCAGCACGCGGTCGACGTAGATGCCCGGCGTGACGACCTGCTCGGGGTCGAGCTCGCCGAGCTCGACGATCTCGTGCGCCTGCACGACCGTGAGGCTGGCCGCGGCGGCCATTACCGGATTGAAGTTGCGGCCGCTCTTGCGATACGTCAGATTGCCCCAGCGATCAGCCCGCCATGCCTCGACCAGCGCGACGTCGGCGTGCAGCGCGTGCTCGAGCAGATAGTGGCGTCCGTTGATTTCCCTCGTTTCCTTGCCCTGCGCCAGCCGCGTGCCGACGCCGGTGGCCGTGTAGAAGGCCGGAATGCCGGCGCCGGCGGCGCGCATCCGTTCGGCCAGCGTCCCCTGCGGCACGATCTCGAGCTCGACCTCGCCGGCGCGGTACTGCGCCTCGAAAGGCGAGGGCTCGGCGCTGCGCGGGAAGCTGCAGATCAGCTTGCGCACGCGTTTGGCCATGAACAGCCGGGCGAGTCCGATCGTGCCGCCGCCGGCATTATTGGCGACGACGGTCAGTTCGCGCGCTCCGTGATCGATCAGCGCTTCGATCAGCGCTGCCGGCTGGCCGACCGAACCGAAGCCGCCGACCAGCACGACGGAGCCATCGCGGATGCCTTCCATCGCCTTGGCCGGCGAGGCGACCCGCTTGTCTATCATGCGGATTCTCCAAAAATGTAAACGATTTCTGTAATCCTTTTTAGAGTTTGCGCGCCGTGGTGGAGGTTGTCAATACAAGGGCTGGCCGCTGGGTCGGCGAAAGGCGGGATGCGGCGCTCGCGGGCGGGCCCTGGCCCCCCATGGCATGATGCATCGGTCGTAGGCAGGGCAGGCACCGGGCTTGCATCCCCCGTCCAGCAGCAGCCCCCGGGGGAGCCCCCGGTCCCAGGGGCGCGGACGAATCGGAGGGGAGGGACGATGCAGGCAGTGCGGTTCTGGTGGAAGGTCTTCGTCGACGCGGCGCGTCACTGGCTGGACAGCCAGGCTTTCGTTTATGCGGCGGCGCTGGCGTTCTTCACGGTCTTTTCGATCGCGCCGGTGACCATCGTGGCGGTCACCATCGTCGGCATCGTGCTCGGCGAGAAGGCGGCGCAGGGCCAGATCATGGCGCAGCTGCAGGATGTGATCGGCCCGGAAGCCGCCGGCGTCGTGCAGACGGCGGTGCTCAACGCCCAGATCGACCACAGCGGACTGTGGCCGACGATAGTCGGCTTCGCGCTGATCCTGGCGGGCGCCACGACCGTGTTCGCGCAGATGCAGACCTCGCTGAACGCGATCTGGGGCGTGGCGCCGAGTCCCACGCGCAACAGCATCTTCCTGTTCATCAAGAGCCGCATCCTGTCGCTGGCAGTGGTGCTGGCGATAGGCTTCATCCTGCTGGTGTCGCTGCTGCTCAGCGTCGCGCTCGGCGCGGTCGTCGAGTTCGCAGGTTCATGGCTGCCAATTCCGCCGGGCTGGGCGGTGGCACTGGACGCGCTGCTGTCGCTGGCGGTCATCAGCCTGCTGTTCGCGGCGCTGTTCCGCGTGCTGCCCGACGTGGTGCTGCGCTGGCGCGACGTAGGCGTGGGCGCCGTGGTGACGGCCTGCCTGTTCACGCTGGGGCGCTGGGTGATCGCGCTGTATCTGTCGCGGACCGCGACCGCATCCGCATACGGCGCGGCGGGCTCGCTGGTCCTGCTGCTGCTGTGGGTCAACTATTCGTCGCTGATCCTGCTGTACGGAGCTGCGTTCACGCGTGCCCACTACGAGGCGCGCGGCGGCCGCATCCAGCCGCGATTGACGGCGGTTCGAGTGGAGCGCAGCGTGGCCGTCGAAGAGCGGCCGGCCGCGTCCGATGCCCGGACCGCATCCGGCAGCCTGGCGGCGTCCGACGATCCGTTGGTGTCGAATGGCCCGCACATGTCGAATGATCCGCCCATGTCGAATGGCCAGCACATGTCGGACGGATCGCCGGCCGCAGCTGATCGTGACCGCATCAACCGCGCGTGAAATGCAGTGATCCGTAAGGTGCGATCAGCGCACGAATATTTCAATTGACACATTGATCGTCGTCAAAATAAGATGAAAAACACCTAAATGATGTGCGCTAAGCGCACTTTGGTGTTTTCATGAATTCGACAGTTGCCTCTTCCGCCGCTGCACCGGCGATCGCCTGGCCGGCGGCCGGCGTCAGCCGCGTGCCGTATCAGATCTACACCGACGAGGCGCTGTACGCCGATGAACAGCAGCGGCTGTTCCGCGGCGAGATCTGGCAGTTCGTGGGTTTCGACATCGAAGTGCCGAAGGTCGGCGATTTCAAGACGACCTGGATCGGCGATACGCCGGTGATCCTGCTGCGCAGCGCCGAGAACGCGTTCAGCGTGCTGGTCAACCGCTGTGCGCATCGCGGCGCCACGCTGTGCTTCGAGCCGTTCGGCAACCGCCGCGAGATCTCCTGTGTCTATCACAACTGGAGCTATTCGCTGACCGGCGAGCTGAAGAGCGTGGCCTTCCACCGCGGCGTTCGCGGCGTCGGCGGCATGCCCAAGGATTTCAGCTTCGCCGATCACAATCTGCGCCGACTTCGCGTCGAGACGATGTGCGGGCTGGTGTTTGCCAGTTTCTCGGAGACGGTGGCGCCGCTCGAAGACTATCTGGGCGACAAGATGTGCGCACATCTGCGCCGCGTCTTCGCGCGGCCGATCCGCATCCTTGGCAGCTATTCGCAGATGCTGCACAACAACTGGAAGCTCTACATGGAGAACGTCAAGGACTCCTACCATGCGAGCCTCCTCCATCTGTTCCTGACCACCTTCAAGCTGAACCGCCTGTCGATGCAGGGCGGCCTCACGCTGGACGAGTCCGGCGGCCACCACATCAGCTTCTCGAAGATGGCCACCGACCTGGTCGGCGGGACCGACTACGAGTCGGGCAAGCTGCGCGCGCAGCAGGACGACTTCAGTCTGCGCGACCCGCGGCTGCTCGGCAGCTGGCCCGAGTTCGACGACGGCATCACGCATGCCATCCAGTCGCTGTTCCCGAACATGGTGGTGCAGCAGATCCAGAACGCGTTCGCCGTACGTGTGCTGGTGCCGCGCGGCGTCGATCGCTGCGAGCTGTTCTGGACGCTGTTCGGCTTCGCCGACGACACGCCCGAGCAGCACAGGACGCGGCTGCGGCTGGCCAATCTGGTCGGGCCCGCCGGCCTGATCTCGATGGAGGACGGCATCGTCGGCAACTTCGTGCAGCGCGCGATCGGCGAGCGCTCCCACGGCACGGCGGTGCTCGAGATGGGAGGGCGCACCGTCGAGAGCCAGGAGTCGCGCGTCAGCGAGGCCTCGGTTCGAGGCTTCTGGCAGTGCTATCGCAGGCACATGGGGTTGTGAACATGCAGATCGTCTCCGACAAGCTCGCGCCTGGGCGCGGCCCCGACCATCATGCGCGCATCCTGCAGCTGCTGAGCGACTACGTGCATTGCATCGACGACGGCCGCTACGAAGAGTGGCCCGAGTTCTTCTGTGATCCGTGCAGCTACCGGATCGTCACGCGCGCCTCGCTGCAGCGCGGCTACGAAGCCGGCATCATCGACTGCGAAAGCAAGGGCATGCTGATCGATCGGGTCAGTTCACTGCGACGCGCCAACATCTATGAGCCGCACGTCTACCGGCATCTGCTCGGACCGACGCGCGTCAGCAGCGGGACGGTCGACGAGGTGTCGGCGCGGACCGGCTTCGTCGTCATGCGTACCGTCGAAGGGCAGTCGACCGAGCCTTTCGTCAGCGGCGTCTACGACGATCGCTTCGTTTATGAGCGCGGCGAGTTGCGCATCGCCGAGCGTCTAGTGGTCCTCGATTCCAGCTGTGTCGACACGCTGCTGGTGATTCCGCTCTAGCGACGCGAGGACGCTGTGCAGCAGCGAGCGTCAGCGACTGCCAACGGCCGGAAGAAGTCGTGCTGAGGAGATTTCTTCAACTTCGAAGGGTATTTCCATGCTGAACATCCGAAAGATCGCTCGTAACGCCTGTCTGCCGCTGCTGCTGCTGAGCTGCTGGCATGCGCCGCTGAAGGCGCAGGGGAGCTACCCCGATCGGCCCATTCGCCTGATGGTGGGACTCAGCGCCGGTGGGCCGTCGGACCTGCTGGCACGAACCATTGCCACGGGGCTGCAGAAGGAGCTGGGCGGCACGATCGCGGTCGAGAATCGGGCCGGGGCGGGCGGCATCGTCGCTGCCTCCGCCGTCATTCAGGCGCCGGCCGACGGCTACACCATCCAGTTCGCGGCGATGCCTGCGGTGGTGTTCGTGCCGCTGCTGAACAGCAAGCTGCCGTATCAGCAGGAACGCGACTTCGTGCCCATCGGCCCGATCGCCTCGTATTCGCTGTTCCTGTTCGCCAGCCCTGAACTGCCCGCGAAGAACATGAAGGAGCTGTTCGCACTGGCCAAAAGCAAGCCTGGCGAACTGACGTTCGGTTCCGGCGGCAACGGCACCTCGAATCACCTGTCCGGCGAGCTGATGAAGCGGATGGCGAACATCGACATCGTTCATGTCCCGTACAAAGGCAATGTGACGGCGCAGCAGGACGTCATCGCCGGCCGCGTCTCGATGATGTTCGACTTCCTGTCCACCACGCGCCAGTTCGTCGATACCGGCCGCCTGCGCATCCTGGCCACCACCGGCAAGTCGCGCTCGCGCTTCGCTCCGGACGTGCCGACGCTGGAGGAATCCGGCCTGAGCGGCTTCGACCTGACCGCCTGGTTCGGCCTGTTCGTCAAGGCCGGGACGCCCAAACCGATCATCGACAAGCTCAATGCCGCGCTGCGCGCCGCGCTGGCGACGTCGGAGATGCAGCAGCAGCTGACGGCGCAGGGCTACGACGTGATGGCGGGCAGTTCGGAGGAACTGGCCGAGCGCATCAAGGCTGACTTTGCGCTGTGGACGCCGGTCATCAAGAGTGCGGGGATCACGACCAACTGAGCGTGACGGGCAGGATGTCGTGACGGGCAGGATGTGGATGCCTGCCCGCAGCGATCAAGCCACTGCCAATCGCTCGGCCGCATCCTGCAACTGAGGCAGCAGCTCATCGAGCATCTGCTGCGCCGACATGCGGCGCGCCGGCACGCTGATGCCGAGCGACAGGCCGGTGTCGCTGAGCGGGTTCCGCACCGGCACGGCAATGGTGTTCATGCCGGGCTCGAATTCCTCGATGCTGGTCGCGTAGCCGAGCTCGCGCGCGCGCCGGGTCTCGGCGACGATCTCGTCGATGTCGATGTGCGTGAACGGGCTGCGCCGGCGCGGCGGCGTCTGCGTCAGCAGCAGGCGCACGGCCGGTTCGGCCAGCTCGCCCAGCAGCACCTTGCCCATCGCGGTGCAGAAGGCGGGCAGCCGCGTGCCGACCGCCACATTGATCGAGACCGGCCGCGGGCTCTGGGCGCGCGCGACGAACAGGATGTCGGCGCCGGTGAGCACCGCCGCCGAGGCCGATTCCATGGTCGATTCGGCGATGGCGTCGAGCAGCGGCTGTGCGGCGCGGAACAGGCGGTTGCCGCCGAGCTGGCTGCGGCTGAGCACCAGCACCTTGGGCGTTAGCATGAAGTGGCGGCCGTCCTGCCGCATGTAGCCGAGCGCGGTCAGTGTCAGCAGAAAGCGCCGTGCGGCGGCGCGCGTGGCGCCGGCGCGGGCGGCCACTTCGCTCAGTGTGAGCCGCGTGGTGGCCAGCTCGAAGGTCTCGATGATGCGCAGGCCCTTGGCCAGCGTGTCGATGAAGTCCTTGTCGCTGACCGCGATCTGCAGGTTCGTGTCGCGACTCTCGTCGCGCGGCGGCGCCATTCAGGCGCGGCTCCGGCGGCTGTCGCCGCGTCGCGGCTGCGGGGCGCTGCTTGCACGGCGATGCGTCGGGCTGTGCTGAGCCGGCATGAGGATTCTCCAAGGGGCGCGTGAGATCGAAGCTTACCCGCGTCCGATGAAGTCGCGCGCGATTCCTGCGGCGGGCCGTCGACGCTTGCTTCGACGCTTGCTGCCTGGGGGGCCGTCGGCGCTTACGGCTCGACGCGAGCGGCGTGGCCGAGGCGGGCCGACAGGCGCGCGGCTGCTTCCTTGACGGCCTGCACGGTGCGGCCGTTCAGCCGCAGATCGAAGGCGCCCTGCGGACCGAGCGCGGCGATGACCGCGGCCAGCCTGCCGTCCAGCCCGAACACCGGCGCGGCCACGGCCGCGATGCCGGCCTGCATGTCGCCGTCGACGCGCGCTACGCCGCGGGCGCGGATCCGGGCCAGCTCGGCGGCGAAGCCGTCGCGCAGCGCCGGGCGATCGGTGAACTCCTGCTGCAGCAGCCCGGCCGTGATCGCGGGCGGCAGATACGCGGCGAAGCAGCGGCCGGTCGCCGATACGGTCAGCGGCATGACCCAGCCGGTACGGACATTGGTGGCCACCGGCCGGCTGGATTCGAGCCAGCGGGACACGACCGGGCCGCGGTTGCCGTAGACGGACAGGATCACCGTTTCGTCGATGTCGGCGCCCAGGTCGGCCAGCGTCTCGCCGCCCAGCCGGTTGACGTCGAGGCGGCCCAGCGCTGCCAGGCCGAATTCGAGCGCCAGCGGACCGAGCCGGTAGTGGCCGCTTTCGCGGTCCTGCTCGGCCAGGCCGGAGCGCAGCAGGCTGACCAGATACCGATGCGCCTTGGCGCGCGCCATGCCGGCGGCGGCCGCGACGTCGCGCAGCGGCATAGGGCGCTGCGACGCGGCGAGCGCACGCGCCAGCCGCAGCCCGATCTCCAGCGACTGGATGCCGGGCTGTTCGTCGCTGTCGAGCTTGTCGTCGATCATATCGGTATGTATGATGCGTCAAACATTGCGTAATGATCGCGCAATGATACGTCCATGCCGGAACGGGAGGAAGAGACCGCGATGAATGCCGCCGCGCCGATCCGCTATTCGATCTTCTCGGTGAACGATCACTACGAGCATCTGCCGCGCACGGTGCCGCAGCTGCACCGGCAGGTGATCGAGCAGGCCGAGCTGGCCGAGACGCTGGGCTACGACACGTTCTTCTGCGCCGAGCACCACTTCCACCAGTACGGCGTGGTTCCCGATCCGGCGGTGATGCTTGCGGTGCTGTCGCAGCGCACGTCGCGGCTCAGGCTGGGCACGGCGATCAGCATCCTCACGTTCCATGATCCGCGGCGCATCGCCGAGACCTACTCGCTGATCGACTCGCTGAGCGGCGGGCGGCTGGTCTTCGGCGTGGGGTCGGGTTATCTGGCGCACGAGTTCGTCGGGTACGGCGTCGATCCGAAGCAGAAGCGCGACCGCTTCAACGAGAACCTTGACATCGTCAAGCGTCTGATGGCCGGCGAGACTCTGTCCTACGCGGGTGCGTACGGCAGCAGCGACAAGGTCGTGCTCAACGTGCTGCCGCACGAGGGCCGGGTGCCGCCGATCCACGTCGCGGTCATCGCCCGCGATGCCGCCTACCACGTCGGCCAGCAGGGCGATCGCATCTTCACGATCCCATATGCGTCGTGCAAGGATTTCGACGACATGGCCACCATGTTGGCCGACTATCGGCGCGGGCAGGCCGAGGCCGGCGTCGCGGCGTCGGACGACGACCATGTCTATACGCTTCATACCTACGTCGCCGACAGCGACGCGCAGGCGCGGGAGCACGCGGCCGCGGCTTACGAGCTGTATGTCGAGACGCGGCTGTACGCGGCGCGCCACAGCTATGACGACATCCTCGCCAAGGGCATCTGCCTGCTCGGCTCGGTCGAGCACGTGGTCGACAAGCTGTGCCGGATGTACGAGATGGGCATCCGGCACGTGGCGACGCTGCAGAACTTCGGCGCCCTCGAGCCGCGGCTCATCGAGCGATCGATGCGGCTGTTCGCGAACGAGGTGATG
>JBFWXS010000063.1:0-31626 GCA_050187175.1 Burkholderiaceae bacterium | reverse complement strand
ATCTATCTGCAGATGACGCGCCGCTGGCGCAATCTCAGCAAACCGACGATCGCGCAGGTGCAGGGCAAATGCATCGCCGGCGGACTGATGCTCGCCTGGGCCTGCGACCTGATCTGTGCGAGCGACGATGCCGAGTTCAGCGATCCGGCGGTCGCGCTCGGCAATCTGGGCGTCGAATGGTTCGTGCATCCGTGGGAGCTCGGCATCCGCAAGGCCAAGGAGATGCTGTTCACCGGCGATACCTGGAGCGCGCACGATGCCGAGCGCTTCGGCATGGTCAACCGGATCTTCCCGCGCGCCGCGCTTGCCGACGGCGTACTCGCGATCGCGCGCCGGATCGCGAGCAAGCCGAGCTTCGCGCTGAAGATGGCGAAGGAAGCGGTCAACCGCTCGGTCGACGCGATGGGACAGCAGGTCGCGATCGACCAGAGCTTCGGGCTGCACCAGCTGTGCCATGCGCACAACCTGCTGCGCTTCGGCCAGCGCGTCGATCCGTCCGGGCTGCCTCCGGCGCTGCAGGCCAGGCCGACGCGTGAATGAAGCCGGGCTGCCGCGAATGAGTCCCAGCGGCCGCGAATGAGCCTGGCCACCGCAGACGAACAACGATGAATCTGAACCTTTCCGACGAGCAGCGCCTGCTGCAGGACAGCGTCAACCGCTACGTCGCGCGCGAACACGATTTTGCACTTCATCGCCGGATCGCCGACGGCGATACCGAAGCCGGCCGCGCCGTCTGGCGCGCCATGGCCGAACTGGGCTGGCTGGGCTTGCCCTTGCCGGAGGCCCACGACGGCAGCGGCGGCGGACCGGTCGAGGTCGCGATCGTGATGGAGGGGCTCGGCGGCGCGCTGGTGCTGGCACCGTATCTGAGCACCGTCGTGCTCGGCGCCGATCTGATCGCCCGCGTCGGCTCGCCGGCGCAGCGCGAACGCTGGCTGCCGATGATCGCCGCCGGCGGACTGCGCGTCGCGCTCGCTGCAAGCGGTGCGATCGCGGCTGACGGCCGCCGCGTGCTCGACCTGCGCGCAGCGCGCATCGGCAACGAGTGGGGGCTCGACGGCACGGTACGCCGTGTCGTCGACGCGCCGGACGCCGCGCTATGGCTGGTACCGGCGCGAATCGACGGCGATGCGCCCGACGGCGGCGGCGAAGTTGCGCTGTTTGCCGTCGCCGGCGACGCCTCCGGTGCACAAGGTCTGGCAGTCACGGTCTTCGATCGCGTCGACGGCCGGCGTGCCGCCGATCTTGCGTTCGACGGCTTCGTCGCGACGGACGCTGATCGGCTCGGCGCGGACGCCCCCTCGGACGAGCCCGTGCGCCGACCCGCGCCGGAATCAGCCCGAGAGCAAGCCGATGTCCGCGCCGCGATCGAGGCAGCGCTCGACCGCGCGTCCGCCGCTGCCTGCGCCGATGCCATCGGAGGGCTCGCAGCGCTGGTGGAGCGCACGGCTGCCTACTCGAAGACGCGAGTCCAATTCGATCAGCCGCTGGCCGCCAACCAGGCACTGCGCCACCGCATGGTCGACATGGCGCTGCATCGCGAGGAAGCGCGCGCGATCGCGCTGCGCGCGAGCCTGCTGCTCGACGGCGATGCCGACATGCGCGCCCGCGCCGTGTCCGGCGCCAAGATCCGCGTCGGCCGCGCGGCGCGCGCGATCACCGAGGGCGCGATCCAGATCCATGGCGCGATGGGAGTGACCGACGAGCTGGACATCGGCGCCTACGCGAAGCGGCTGCTCGCATTCGAGCTGACCTACGGCACCGCCGCTGACCATCAGCGCCGCATCGTCGCGCTGCGGCGCCGCGCCGGCGGGCCGCGCGCCTTCGACTGAATCGACCGGGACCCGTGATGACGCTGGACCTCACCGACGACGAACTGCGCTTCCGCGAGATGGTGCGCGCCTTCATCGCCGAGCATCTGACGCCGGAGATCCGCCGCGGCACGCGGCTGAACGTCTGCGCCGCGCCGGAGCCCGACATCGTGCGGCCCTGGCACCAGGCGCTGCATCGGCAGGGCTGGGCGGCGCCGGCATGGCCGGTGGAGCACGGCGGCACCGGCTGGACGCCGATCCAGAGATACCTGTTCGACCTCGAATGCGCGCGCGCCGGCGCGCCGCTGCCGAACCAGATGGGGCTGCGGCTGGTCGGCCCTGTGATCATGAAGTTCGGCTCGCCGGCGCAGAAGCAGAGGTTCCTGCCGCGGATTCTGTCCGCCGAGGATTTCTGGTGCCAGGGGTATTCGGAGCCCGGCGCCGGTTCGGATCTCGCGGCGCTGCGTACGCGCGCGGTGCGCGACGGCGACGAGTACGTCATCAACGGCACCAAGATCTGGACCGGCTACGCGCACTACGCGAACTGGATGTTCGCGCTGGTCCGCACCGCCGACACCGGCCGCAAGCAGGAAGGCATCTCGTTCGTGCTGATCGACATGGCCACGCCGGGCATCACGGTGCGGCCGATCCGGCTGATCGGCGGCGACCACGAGGTCAACCAGGTGTTCTTCGACGAGGTCCGGATTCCTGTCACGAACCGCGTCGGTGCCGAGGGCGAAGGCTGGCACTACGGCAAGTACCTGCTCGAGTTCGAGCGCGGCGGCGTGCTGTTCGCGTCGCGGCTGCGGATGGACCTGGCCAAGCTGATCGAAGCGGCGGCCGCGCTCGGCGCCGCTCGACGTCCAGCGAACTATGCGCCGGCCGATCCGCTGAGCTGCGCGCCGGACGATCCGCCGGACGATCCGCCGGTCGATCCGCTTGACGACCCGCCACATGACCCGCTGGACGACCCGCGCGTGCACGCCGAGCTGACCACGATAGAGACCGACATCGATGCGCTGACGATGATCGAGTTGCAGACGATCTCGCGGCTCGCTGCCGGCGAATCGCCGGGGCCGATCGCTTCGATGCTGAAGCTGCGCTCGACCGAGATCCGGCAGGCGATCACGCGGCTCGGCGTCGAGGTGCTCGGGCCGGCCGCGCTGGTCTGGGAGCCGCGCCGGCCGCTGCATGCGCTCGCCGACGACGGGCCGGTGCCGGAGGTCGTGCACGCGATGCTGCCGTGGCACCTGAACACGCGCGCGCAGTCGATCTACGGCGGCTCGGCCGAGATCCAGCGCAACATCCTCGCTCGCGCGCTGCTCGGGCTATGAACGAGAGCACCATGCCCTCATCGCTCGCACCGCTGCTGGACGCTCGTTCACTAGTCGTGGTCGGCGCCAGCGCGGATCCGACACGTACCGGCGGCATGCCGGTCGCGAGTCTGCGCGAAGCCGGCTTCCCGGCCGATCGTCTGCTGCTGGTCAATCCCAAGTACGACTCGATCGACGGGCTGCCGTGCCACCCCTCGGTCGACAGGCTGCCGTTCGTGCCCGATCTGGCGGTCCTCGCGGTGCGCGCGACCGATGTGCTGGCAACGCTGGAACGCTGTCACACCGCCGGCATCCGCGCCGCGGTGGTGTTCGCGTCGGGCTTCGCGGAGAGCGGCGGTAGCGAAGGCGCACGGCTGCAGGCCGAGCTGGTCGCGTTCGCACAGCGCTCCGGCATGCTGATAGCCGGGCCCAACTGCATCGGCTTCGCGAACAACCGCACCGGCGTGCTGGCCAGCTTCATCCGGCACATCGCACGCCGCCGCGAGCCGGGCCCGATCGCGATCGCGGCGCAGAGCGGCAACATCGCCGCGCTGCTGCGCAACCTGGGGCTCGACGCCGGCCTGCGCTTCTCGTACATCGTCAGCACCGGCAACGAAGCCTGCGTGGACCTGACCGACTATCTGGCGCATTTCGCGGCCGATCCGGGCACCGACGCCGTCGTCGGCTATGTGGAACAGATCCGCCGCGGGCCCGCGTTCGTGCGCGTCGCGCTCGAGCTGCGTCGGGCCGGCAAGGCGCTGTTCCTGCTCAAGGTCGGCAGCTCGGAGAAGGGTGCCGAAGCGACCGTCTCGCATACCGCCGCGCTGGCCGGCCGCGACCTCGTCTATCGGGCCGCCTTCCGCCAGCTCGGCATCGCGACAGCGACCGATCCGCACCGCTTGATCGATCTGGTCCGCCTGTGGCGCACCGGGCGCCGGCCGGCAGGCCGCGGTGCCTGCATCGTCTCGCTGTCCGGCGCGGCCTGCGCGCTGGTCGCCGACCATCTGGCGCGCGACGGCGTCGCGGTGCCCAGCTCGTCACCCGCGACGCAGGCGCGGCTGCGCGCGGTCGTGCCCGACTACGGCATGGTCGGCAATCCGATCGATCTGACCGGTCAGGTGACCAGCGACCGCAGCGCGTTTCCCGCGGTGCTCGATGCGATCGCCGCGGCCGGCGAGTTCGACGCCGCGGTCTTCTACGTGATGGGCGGCCTGCTCGACGTGATGGCCCCTGAGCTGCTGCGCGCCGCGGCAGCCTGCGACAAGCTGTTCATCGTCATCGATACGGCGGAAGGCGCCAGCTGCCACGAAGCGCTCGAGGCCGGCGGCATCGTCGTGTTCCGCGACATCCATCGCGCCAGCACGGCGCTCGCCGGCATCGTGCGCTGGCGGACCGATCCCGCCGGACGCTGGGATCCGGAGAGGGACGCCGCCACCACCGCCGCCACCGCTACTGCCGCCACCGAACTGCGCGCCGCGGCAGCCGCCGGACGCCGGACGCTGACCGAAGTCGAAACGAAGGCACTGCTGGGCCGCCTCGGCCTGCCGATGGTCAGCGAGGCGCTGGTGCATGACGCGGACGAGGCGGTCGAGGCCGCGGCACGGCTGGGCTGGCCGGTCGCACTGAAGATCGTCAGCCCGGACATCGCGCACAAGAGCGAGATCGGCGGCGTGCGGCTCGGACTCGCCGACGCCGCCGCGGTCCGCGACGCTCATGCGCGCCTGCGCGCCGAGGTCGCACGCCATCTCCCCGATGCGCGCATCGACGGCGTCGTCGTGCAGCCGCAGATCGCCGGCGGCCTGCCGATGCTGGTCGGCATCGTCCGCGATCCGGTGTTCGGCCCGGTGATGACGGTCGGCTGGGGCGGCGTCGAAGCCGAGCTGGACCCCGACGTCGCGCACCGGCTGCTGCCGGTCGACGCCGCGACGGCGGACAGCATGCTCGCCGAGCTGCGCCGCGGACCGCTGCTCGACGGCTTCCGCGGCAGCCCGGCGGCCGACCGCGAAGCGCTGGTAGCGCTGATCGTCGCGCTCTCCGATGCGATGAGCGCGCACGGCGGCGGCATCGATGAACTCGAACTGAACCCGGTCCTGGTGCTGCCTCGCGGCCACGGCGTCGTCGCCGTCGATGCGCTGGTGCGGCTGGGTGAACCCGACACCGGCGGCGCCGACGCGGCGCCGCGTGAACCGGCCTGAAGGCCTTACCGGAGGAGACGATGAAGATTCCTGCCAGGACCCCGAGCGGCACCCACGCCGCCGCACCGACGCCGGATCCGGCGCATGAACCACGGACGCCCGCGCGGCGGACCGTGATCCGCGCCGGCGCCGCGGCGGCCGCGCTCGCCGCGACCGGCTCATGGCGACCGGCGATGGCGCAGAAACTCGACAAGCCGATGCGGATCGTCGTGCCCTTCACCGCCGGCGGCGCCTCCGACACCGTGGCGCGTGCGCTGGCTGCCGAATTGCAAGGGCGCATCGGCCAGGCGGTCGTCGTCGAGAACCGCCCCGGAGCGAGCGGCGCGATCGCACTCGACGTAGTCCAGAAGAGCGCCGCCGACGGCACCACGCTGATGCTGCTATCCGGCTCGACGACTCTGGCGCCCGCATTCCAGGGCAAGCAGTTCGACGTCGAACGCAACCTGACCGCGCTCGGCATGCTCTATACGCAGAAGCTGGTGCTGATGACGAGCGCCGAGAACTCGCGGACCAGCGCGATGCGCAACGCCGCCGACGTGGTCGCGTACGCCAAGGCGAATCCCGACGTGCTGACCTTCGCCAGCTCCAGTCCCGGCACGATGGGCCATCTGGTCATGGAACGGTTCAAGGCGACCGCGGGCGCGCCGATGACGCACGTGCCGTACAAGGGCAGCCCGCAGGCGGTGATCGATCTGGTTGCCGGCCGCGTCGACTTCTTCCTCGCCGACAGCACGTCGACGATGTCGTATCTGCGCCAGGGCAAGCTGCGGCCGCTGGCGATCAGCGGCGCCGAGCGGCTGGCGGCGCTGCCAGACGTGCCGACCTTCCAGGAACAGGGCTTCGCTGGCCTGCTGCCCGGCATCTGGGCCGGCATCTCCGGCCCGCCCGACATGCCGCCCGCGGTCATCGCGATGGTCGCCGCGCATATCAAGGCCGGCTTCGACGCACCGTCGTTCCAGGAGCGGCTGCGGGCGAGCGGCAACGAGCCCTGGTACATGCCGCCGGCCGAAATGCTTGCCTACGTCAAGGAAAATACGCGAACCTGGAGCGACTTCATTCGCGAACAGCGGATCACCATCGGCTAGCTGGAGCACCCTGCCATGAGCACCGACGCGCAAGCGGTCCGGCTCGAATCGACCGCGCCCGGCCTGGCGACGATCCGCCTCGACCGGCCCGCCCAGCGCAACGCGCTGTCGCAGGCCTCGGCGCGTGCGCTGCAGAACGCGCTCGACCGCATCGCCGCCGATCCGTCGGTGCGCGCCGTGATCCTGACCGGCGCCGGCAGCGCGTTCTGCGCCGGCTGGGCGCTGGGCAGCCCGGTCCTGGACGAGGCCGGCCGGCCTCTGGCCGGTGAGGCTGGCGAAGCCGGCGTCATCGATCGCTGCCGTCTGCAGCAGGACTTCGCCGGACTGGTGCGCCGGCTGCGCGGACTCGACGCCACGGTGATAGCCGCCGTCAACGGTCCGGCGGTCGGCGTCGGTTTCGCGCTCGCGCTGGCGGCCGACATCCGGCTCGCCGCGCGGCGCGCGAGCTTCCACGTCGGCGCGGTCCGCATCGGCCTGACCGCCGGCGAGTGCGGTATCAGCTACCACCTGCCGCGGCTGATCGGCGCCTCGCGCGCATTCGAAGCGATGCTGACGGGCGATCCGATCGATGCCGAGACCGCGTCGCGGATCGGTCTGGTCTCCTCAGTCGTCGACGACGATGCGCTTGCCGACGCCGCCCTTGCACTGGCCGGCCGCGTGCTGCGCAACAGCCCCTACTCGACCCGGCAGACCAAGGCGCTGATGTGGCGCAATCTGGACGCGCCGGGGCTGGACGCCGCGCTCGAACTCGAGAACCAGGCGCAGGTGCTCGGCCTGGCAACCGACGATTTCCGCGAGGCCGCCGCCGCCTTCGCGGAAAAGCGGCCGCCGCGCTTCAGCGGACGCTAGCGTCAGCGGATCGGTGCACCGGCCGGGTGCACGCGCACGGCGACCGTCCGGAATTTGCAGGCCTGAAGTCGATCTGGCGCTAGCATTCAGGGTGACGCCGAAAAACCGCCCCGTCGTCACCACCTTCCACCCGCGCTGAGCGTCATGCTGCACCGCACTATAGAATGGCAGCTTGGCCAGCAGCCGGGATGGAAAGGACTGCAGCATGTCCCAATCGAAAATGCACGAGCCGCTCGGTGACGCCGAGCCTATGCCGGAGAACTCCCAGTTCACCGGCCTGAACCGCCTGCGGCGTGAGCGCACCTGGGTCGACGTCTATCTGATCGCCGGCACCCGGCTGCAGGGCCGCATCCGCTCCTTCGATTCGAGGATGATGCTGTTGCAGACCGAGCACGGCGACATCGCCCTGTATCACCATGCGGTCAGCTCGGTACAGCGCTCGAAGACCCGGGCGAAGGGCGCCGCGGCGCGCGCGATCGCGGCCGGGCGACATGATCCGCGCCCGCTCGAGCGCAGTCTCGAACGCCGCGGTGGGCCGCGCAGCCTGGACGGCGACGGCGAAGCCGCCGAACGTCCGCGGCTCGGCGTGCCGCGTCCGCGGCCGAACACCGAGGCAGTGGTCGTGACACGCCGGCGCAGCCGGCTGGCCGCCAAGCCCGACGGCTGATCCGAGCAGGACACCCCGCCGCTCCCTCAGCGTCCCGCCGCCTGCTCGCCGCCGGTCCGCTTGCGCAGCGCCGCCGCCAGCGCGGCGGACAGCGTCTGCGCCGTGCACGGCTTGGTCAGCACGGTGAAGCCCGAGGCCATGGCACGCGGCGTGTGGCTGGCATAGCCGGTCATCAGCACCACCGGCAGATCCGGATACTCGCGGCGCAGCGCCAGCGCCAGATCCAGCCCGTTCAGCACGCCCGGCATCATGATGTCGGACAGCACGACGTCGAAACGCGCGCGGTTCCGGGTTACTGCGTCGAAGGCCGCGTCGGCGCGGCTGAAATGCTCGACGCTCATGCCCAGCGATTCGAGCAGCGGCTGGATCGCCGATGCCACCTCGGCATGGTCCTCGACCAGCATCAGATGCCCGCTCAGCGGCTCGACCGGCGCCGGCGCGGCCGCCGGCTGAGTCGACGGCACGCTGTCGGCCGCCGCTACCGGCAGCAGCATCTGCACCGTGGTGCCCACGCCGAGCTGGCTGTCCATGCGCGCCGTGCCGCCCGACTGCACGCAGAAGCCGTAGACCTGGCTCAGGCCCAGCCCGGTGCCGTGCCCGACCTGCTTGGTCGTGAAGAAGGGCTCGAAGACGCGTTCCAGCAGTTCGCGCCGTACGCCCGCGCCGGTGTCTTCCACGGCCAGCACGACGTAGCGGCCCGGTGCCATCCGGCCCAGCTCGGCCGGTTCGGCCTCGCGCGTCGTGATCGCCAGACGCCCGCCGTCGGGCATCGCGTCGCGCGCATTGATGGCCAGGTTCAGCAGCGCTAGCTCGAACTCGGCCGGATCGACCTTGACCAGCGCCTCGCGGCTCAGGTCGCGGTACTCGACGGCGATCTTCGAGCCCAGCGTCGTGCGCAGCAGATCGAGCATGCCCTGGATGGCATCCTTCAGCGAGATCACCTCGGGCCGCAGCGGCTGGCGCCGCGCGAAGGCCAGCAGCTGCCGCGTCAGCTTGGTGCCGGCCGCGACGGCCCGGTTGATCGCCTGGATCTGCCTGCTGTCAGCCATCTGTGGGGCGAGGCGTCCGAGCAGGTGGACATTGTTGTTGACCACCATCAGCAGATTATTGAAATCGTGCGCGACGCCGCCGGTCAGCTGACCCAGCGCTTCGAGCTTCTGGGCCTGCCGCAGCGCTTCCTCGGCGCGGCTGCGCTGCTCCGATTCGCGGTTCAGCCGCTCCGCGGCCAGCACCTCGCGGCGAGTGCGGCGCAGCGCCACCCATGAGGCCAAGGCCAGCGCCAGGGCCGCCGGAAAGGTGAACGCCGCCAGTACGCCGGTCTCTTCGTACCATTCGCTGATGATCGCGCGCTGGTCGACGGCAGCCACCACGTACACCGGGTATCGGTCTATCTTCGAGAACACCGCCAGCCGACGCGTGCCGTCCAGGCTCGACGCGCCCTCGACGGCGCCGCTGCTGTTGCCCTCGGCGATGGCGCGCATCACCAGTCCGCTGCTGTTCAGGCGCGACACCGACACCGGCTGCGTCGGCCAGCGCGCGATGATCGGTCCGTCATGGCGGAACAGCGTGATCGACAGACCCGACTCGGCGGCCAGCAGCCGGCGGTAGAAGGTCAGGAAATAGTCGGGCGCCAGCTTCGCCGATACGATGCCGCCGAACGAGCCATCGGACAGATCACGGCGCACCGCGATCTCGTAGTAGGGCGTGTCCCCGTCCGGGCCATCCAGCGGTGCACCCAGCAACCAGCCGCCGCGCCGGTCGCGCAGCTCGCGGAATGCCTCGCGCCCCGACACGTTGACCGCGGAAGCGGGCGCCGCGGCATCGCTGCTGATCAGCAACTGTCCCTGGACGTTCCAGACGCGCAGCGCCTTGATCGGCGCCAGGCCGTCGACGATGGTGCGCAAGCGGTCGTGCAGCGGCGGCTGGCGCTGCAGCAGATCGGCATCGGACAGATCGCCGAGCGTGATCGCCAGCTGACGCACGACGACCTCGTTGGCCTCGAGCGCGAGCGCGGCGTGTTCGTGCGCGATCTGCGCGGCGCGCTCGGCACGCTCCCTGGCGGTCTCGAAGGCGGCCTGATGGCCGCGCCAGGCGGCGACGATGAAGAACGCGGTGGGCAGCACCGCCGCGAGCACGATCGCGAGCTGCAAGCCGCGGACGGCATCGAGTGCCTGGGCGTCCTGCTCGGTCTCGACGCGCTCGCGCGCGGCGCGGCCGAACCAGCCGCAGACCGCCACCAGCACCAGCGCCGGCGGCACGAAGCCGCCGACCGCCGACCAGCCCGCCTCGGATGACAAGCCGGGCGGCAGCCACGGCAGCAGCGCCCATACCGCGCACAGCACCACCATGACGAGCGCAGCGCCATAGCCGGCATACAGCGCCACCAACGCGACCGCCGGCAGCGCGAACAGGAACGGCAGCGACTCGCCGAGCCAGGGCGTGAGCAGCACCCGCAGCCCCATGCCGGCACAGACGCCCAGCGCCACGGCGACCAGGCGCAGCAGGAAGCGCCTGCCCGGGCGCGGGCGCCCCGGCTCGTGCGATGCCCGAATCGAATCGCCCGGCGACATGAAGAACCGCGAAGTGAGGACGGCCCAATACTAAGCCATCCCCCGCGCGCCCGTGGGCCGCCCCTACGACGGGGCTGTGAATCGGCTCAGCCGAAGATGCGCCGCACGGCTTCGCGCAGTGGCTGCCCGGCGGCGAAGCCGAGCTGCGCTGCCGCGGCATTGACGAAGGACAGCATGCCGTTCTCCCAGGCATCGGCGGCGTCGCCGATGCGGGCGCTGCGATAGTCGTAGGCCGCCGCCGGCACGCCGTCGTCCTGCAGCATCTGCAATCCGACGATGCCGGCTTCGTCCTTGCCGACGCCGGCGTCGTTCATGAAGCAGATGGCCGCGCCGCGGCCGAGCGCGAATCCCGCCGAGCTGCGGCCGCCGTGCGAACCGCTGACCACGATGTGATCGCGCGCGCGATCGTCGATGTGCGCGATCGAATCCATCAGCAGCACCCGGCGCCGGCCAAGCATCTCGACGGTGATCCACGACATCGCGGTTTCGCTCCGGTTCAGCGGCTCAGCGACGGCTCCGCTGAACGCGCGCCTGCCGTCAACCTGGCAAGAATGAAGGTCAGCGCCAGCGCCGGCAAGGCCGAACCGAACTGCGGCGTGAATTGCGCCGACAGGTGGAACACGGCCACACCCAGCAGCCAGATCAGCACCGCACCGGTCCGCACGCCGGCCTGGCCGACCAGCGCCGGCACGTCGCGGCGGCCGCCGAGCCGGCCGAGGATGACGCCGTACAAGGGCACGAAGACCGAGCTCAGCATCAGCAGGAACGGCTCCAGGCTGTGCATGGGCAGCACCAGCGCCAGCCCGGTGCAGACGATGGCCAGCGAGATTCCCCAGCGCCGGATGCTCCAGCGCGGCTTCAGGCTGTGGCCGGCGACAGAGCCCGAGTACAGATCGCCATAGGCATTGTCCACTTCGTCGATCAGGATCAGCCCGAGCGCGATGAGGCCGCCTTGCGCGAGCAGCAGCGCCGCGACCAGATCGGTGGACGGCGTGGTGACGG
Organism: Burkholderiaceae bacterium; assembly: GCA_050187175.1. GTDB lineage: Bacteria > Pseudomonadota > Gammaproteobacteria > Burkholderiales > Burkholderiaceae_E > Zeimonas. The sequence goes on along the minus strand of JBFWXS010000063.1, from coordinate 20,134 downwards.
CGACGAGCACGCCCAGCGAGTAGCACCAGATGTTCGCGATCGCGTAGCCGAGCCAGGTGCCGCGCAGCGCGCTGCCGCCGTCGCGGCCGTGCCGCGAGAAATCGGCCACCAGCGGCAGCCATGACACCGGCATGGCGATGACCAGGTCGAGCGCCGACAGCATGCCCATGCTGCCGTCGCCGGGACGCTGCCACAAGGCGCTCCAGCCGATCTCCTGCGCGCGCATCGCGAACTGCCAGCTCAGCCACAGCAGCGAGGCGATCACCAGCGGCAGTCCGAAGCGGCCGATGAACTTGCGGACCAGCCCCACCATCGAGCCGGTCAGCAGCGCGACCAGCAGGCCGCCCCACAGCAGCGTGGCCAGCACCGGCCACAGCGCGCCGGCGAAACCGCCGCCCTGCCGCGCGATCGCCACCGTGCCGTCGCGCATCACGACGATCTCGAAAGTGGTCCAGCCGATCAACTGCACGATGTTCAGCAGCACCGGCAGACGAGCAAAGCTGCGGCCGTAGGCGGCGTGCATCAGGCCGGCGCTGGACAGGCCGCTGTCGCAGCCTATCTTCGCCGTCCACGCGAGCAAGCCGGCGCCGAGGATCGAACCGCCGATGATCACAGTGAGTGCCGAGCGCAGGCCCAGAGCGGGCACGAGATACGCGCCCACCTGCATCACGAGCAGGCCGACGCCCAGGCTCAGCCAGAGGGCCGCGTGTTCGCGCCAACCGAACAGGCGGTCCGCCGCAGGCAGCGGCAGAAGTGCGGTATTGGTCACGCCGGCGCTGCCGGCACTGGAGATCGAAGCCATTGCTCTGCGTCCTTCCCGTTCGGCGGGAAGGCGAGGCGCGGGCCGGGGCGGCGAACGCCTCCGGGACCGTCGACTTTGCTTCCCTGCGCGAGGATTACCTCAGTCAGGTTCGAAGGGACTCTCTCAGCCCGCACGGCTTGCGCCGGCGAACACCCCTAGCCGATGCGCGCCGCCCCGACTGTGGCCGGCGCACGCGCGCAAGTGTACGCGATCCGGAACGACGCTCCAATGGACGGCGGCCGGGGCTCGCGCTTAACGAGCACCCGGCCGCCAAGGGAGCGCGGCAAGCATCAGTAGGCCGTTGCGGCCCGTGGATGCGAGCTGCCGCGTCGGACGCCGTGTCTTAAACGCCGTCCCAGTACGACGGCGGACGCGTGCCGTAGTGGGAGTGAACGCGGCGATGCCAGTCGGCATCCAGGCGGTCCAGCGTGCCGTCGCTGTTATATTCCGGCGCGCCTTTCACCTGTGCCTCCGTCAGGTTGGTACGGTACCCACCTTGTGCCACGTCGTAGCTGAGCGCGGCCCACGGGATCGGGTAATAGCGTTTGCCCATGCCCAGGAAGCCGCCGAAGCTCATCATCGCGTAGACCACCTTGCCGGAGACCTTGTCGATCACCAGGTTGTGGATCTCGCCGATGTGCTCCCCGCCCGGTGCGTAGACTTCCGTGCCTTCCACCCGATCGCTCGAGATCAGGCTGACGGCCGGGGTCGTGGTCGGAATCGTGGTCGTAGTCGCTTGCATCGAATACCTCCTCGTACTGAGTACGGCTGAGTCCGGCAGGCGCGCCGTCAGGCGCCCCATGCGCCGACGCGCGGCACCGTGCCGCCGTATTCGCTCAGTCGCAAACGCAGTGCCCGGCCCGGCCGGTCATTCCTGCGCAAAGGCAGCGTCAGGCGCCGCCGAGGTAGGCCTGTCGCACCGAATCGTCGCCGGCCAGCACCGCGCTCTCGCCGTGGCGCACCACGACGCCGGATTCGATCACGTACGCATAGTCGGACACGTTCAGCGCCATATGCGCATTCTGCTCGGCCAGCAGCACCGTCGTGCCGTCGGCATGCAGCCGCGCGATCACCTGGAAGATCTCGGCAACGACGAGCGGCGCCAGTCCCATCGACGGCTCATCGAGCAGCAGCAGCCGCGGCCGCGCCATCAGCGCGCGGCCGATGGCCAGCATCTGCTGCTCGCCGCCCGACATCGTGCCGGCCAGCTGCGCTTCACGTTCCTTCAAGCGCGGAAAGATCGTGAAGACGCGCTCGAGATCGGCGGCGATCGGTTCGCGGCGCCGCAGCCTGGCGTACGCGCCCAGCTCCAGGTTGTCGCGCACGCTCAGCGGCGCGAACACCCGGCGCCCTTCCGGCACCAGCGACAGCCCGGCGGCAACGATCGCATCGGGGCCCAGTCGATCGATCGCGCGTCCGCCGACGCGGATGCTGCCGCTGCGCACGCGCAGCAGGCCGGCGATGGTCTTCATCAAGGTCGTCTTGCCGGCGCCGTTCGGTCCGATGACGCAGACGATGCCGCCGTCGGGCACCTGCAGATCGACGCCGGACAGCGCGCGGACATGGCCGTAGTCGACCACGGCGCCGGACACTTCGAGCAAGGTGCCGCTCATGCCGGATCTCCGGCCGGCTGCCCCGCGGTCTCCCCCGCGGCCCGCCCCACGGTCCGCGCGTCGCTGCCGAGGTAGGCGGCGACGACTTCCGGATGCCTGCGCACCGTCGCCGGATCGCCTTCGGCGATCGAACGTCCGAAATTCAGTACCAGGATGTCATGGCTGATCGACATCACGACGCGCATGTTGTGCTCGACCAGTAGCACGGTGACGCCTTGCGCGTTGATCGATTCGATGACGCCGGCCACCCGCGCCGCTTCCGCCGCCGGCAGGCCGGCAGTGGGTTCGTCCAGCAGCAGCACGCGCGGCTCGCTGGCCAGCGCACGGGCGATCTCGACGATCTTCAGGTCACCGAAGCTCAGCGCCGTCACCGCGGCATGCGCATGGCGGGCCAAGCCCACGCGCTCGAGCACGGACAGGCAGTAGTCGCGCGCCTCGCGTTCCTCGCGCCGCCCCGACGGCAGCCGAGCGAGCGCGCCCGCGACGCCGGTGCGCAGCCGCGTGTGGCGGCCCACCAGGACGTTCTCGAGCACCGTCATGCCGGTGAACACCTGCAGGTTCTGGAAGGTGCGCGCCAATCCGCTGCGCACGCGCGCATGCGGCGCCAGCCCGGCCAGCGGCGCGCCGTCGAGCAGCACCTCGCCGGTGCTCGGCGCCTGCAGGCCCGAGATGACGTTGAACAGCGTCGACTTGCCGGCGCCGTTCGGCCCGATCACCGCCTTGATGCGGCCGGCCGGCGCGCTGAAGCTCAGCGCCGACAGCGCGCGCAGCCCGCCGAAGTCGACGCCGAGCTCGCGGACCTCGATGCTCCCGCCGGTCATTGCGCAGCCCGCGCCGCTGCGCCGGACGGCGCGGCGGCCCGCGATCGGCGCGTCACCAGCCAGTCGATCACGCCGCCTGCGCCGCGCGGGAAGAACAGCAGCACGAGCACCAGCGCCAGCCCGTAGATCAGCAGCTCGAAGTCGCCGAACGCGCGCAGCAGCTCCGGCAGCGCGGTGTAGACCAGGGCCCCGACGAACGCTCCCCAGAAATGGCCGGTCCCGCCGAGCGCGACCATGACGACCAGCATGATCGACACGCCGAACTCGAAGCTCTCGGGGGACACGAAAGTATTGTGGTGCACGTACAGGCAGCCTGCCAGCGCGGCCATCATCGCCGACAGGACGAACACGAACACCTTGTAGCGGTGCACGTCGACCCCCATGCAGGCGGCCCCGACCTCGGCACTGGACAGCGCGCGCAGCGCCCGGCCGCTGCGCGAGTCGAGCAGATTCAGCAGCAGCAGCATCGCCACGCCGACCACCACGAGCGCGAAGTAGTAGAACGACTGATCCGTCTGCAGGCTCAGGCCGGGCAGGCTCAGCGGCGGTACGTTCGACAGGCCATTGGGCCCGCCCGTCAAGCCGTACAGCTCGACGAACAGCACCGAGACGATCGCATTGAAGCCCAGCGTAGCCATCGCGAGATAGTGCCCGCGCAGCTTCAGCGCCGGCCAGCCGATCGCCGCCGCGGCGACGCCGGTCAGCAGACCGGCTGCCGCCATGCCCAGCCAGGGCGAGACGCCGAACTTGGCCGAAAGTACGCCACTCGTGTAAGCGCCCAGCCCGTAGAACGCGGCGTGCGCCAGCGAGATCTGCCCGGCATAGCCCATCAGCAGATTCAGGCTGGAGATCAGCAGCAGATTGATCAGGCCGGTGATGAACAGGTTCAGCAGATAGCTGTTCGGCAGCAGCCACGGCGCGGCGGCCAGGCACAGCCAGACGACGGCCAGCGCCGCGTAGCTCGACGATGAGATGCGTGCATGCATGGCGTATCCGCGGCGCGCCGACGCGCGCTAGACCTTGACGATGCCGCGCTGCCCGAACAGGCCGGACGGACGCAGGAACAGCACCAGCAGCAGCACCAGGAATGCGACGGCATCCTTGTACTGCGACGAGATGTAGCCGGCCGACAGCGATTCGAGCACGCCCAGCAGCAGCCCGCCGGCCAGCGCGCCGTGCGGCACGCCCAGCCCGCCCAGCATGGCCGCGCTGAAGCCCTTGAAACCGAGCATCGCACCCGCGTTGAACGAGGTCATGGTCACCGGCGTGATCATCACACCGGCCAGCGCGCCGACCGCGCCGGCCAGGCCGAACGACCACATGACGGTGCGGCGCACGTCGATGCCCGCCAGCGCGGCGGCATCGCGGTCGGCGGCGGCCGCCTTCATCGCGCGGCCGGTCAGCGTCTTCTCGAAGAAGTAGTGCGTGCCCAGCATCACCGCCATCAGCGTGGCGACGATCCACAGGGCCTGCGAATGCACGGTCACCGGGCCGATCGCGATCGAGTCGGCGCCGCTGAAGCTAGGCAGGCCGGCCGGGGCCTTGCCGAGCACCAGCATCACGCCGGCCTTGGTCACGATGGCCACGCCTATCATGATCAGCGTCACGCTCATCGGCGTGGGCGCCGCCAGCGGAAACACGGCCAGCCGTTCGGACAGCACGGCCAGCAGCGCCACCGCGGCGACCGCGGCGGGCACCAGCAGCCATAGCGGCCAGCCGCCGCCGAGATGCAGCGCGGCGGCGATCATGGCGCCGCCCATGACCCACTCCCCTTGCGAGAAGTTGACCGCGTCGGTGCTCTTGAAGATGAAGTTGAAGCCCAGCGCGACCAGCGCATAGATGGCACCGGTCACCAGGCCGCTGGCCAGCAGCTGCAGCGCGGTCTGCATCGGCGTCAGCCGAGCCCGGAACGAATTCCTCGCACCGGCACCTGCATCTGGGCCAGGCGGCCGGCGGCCTCATCCAGATACTGTCCGATGATCGCGGCTTCTTCTTCGGGCAGCATCGCGCCCAGGCCGGCCTGACGCGTGATCGCATCCGCTTCGACCAGCGTCGGGCTCAGCGGCGCGGGCGCGAGCCACGGACTGACGTAGCCGCCGTAGACCAGGCCCTCGAGCACCTGCTCGATCTCTCCGGCGATCTCGCCGCGCACCGCGCCGTCCCAGGCCGGCGCCCGCTCGCTGAGATAGCGCCAGCCGAAGGCCACGTGCCGTTCCTTGTCCTCCACCAGACGCTTGAGGATGGCCTGCGCCACCGGATCGACGGCATGGCGCAGGAATCCGCGATGCAGCGCCAGGTCCAGGCCGTCGAGCAGCGCGGCATGCACGGCGACGTAAGCGTCGACCGACAGGCCCGGATCGAAGGCTTCGCGGTGGAAATCCTGATTGAACAGCTGCGCATAGGCGGGTTCGGCCGGGGCATCGACGTAGCCGCCGAGCAGCTCGGCGAAGCGCCAGCAGCATTCGGTATGCCAGGCTTCCTCGGAGCCGCGCACCGTCAGGAACATCTTCGGGTCGCTTTCGCCGTTGTGCTCCAGACAGAACCGGATCAGGATCGCGGGCGTTTCCGGCAAGCCGCTGTACTCGGTCCAGGCGCGCCGGCTCCACGACAGCGCGGCAGCCCGGCGCTGCTCGGCGGAATAGGCGGCCGCGTCGAACTTCGTCCACGGGATGCCGGTCTCCGGATCCCAATGGGCCAGCTTGGCCGATTCGTACAGATCGCGGATCGTGTACAGCGTCGGCTCCAGGTGCAGCGGGAAGCGGCGCTCGACCAGCGCGGCGACACGGGGGCGTCGCGCGCGGCGCGTCTGCGGATCGGAAGCGGTAAGCATCACCATGGCGTCAGGCCTTCTCGGAACCCGGTGTTCAGAACGTCCCCAGCTTGGGGTGGTAGAACTGCTTCAGCGTGATGCCCCACGGCTTCATCAGCTCGCGGATGCGCTGCGTCGACTTGATGAACACCGGACGCTGCAGCGGCTCGATGGTGGCGCCCAGGCCGGCCTCGTAGGTGATGCGGTCGGCCTCGACCTCATCGCGCGCCGCCTGCGAATCGGGCGCCAGCCAGGATTCCTGGTAGCCGTTCAGATAGACCTCGCCGATCATGTGCTCGGTCGCATCCTGCACCTGCTGCAGCTGCTCCCGCGACATGTGCGGCAGCCGCTGCTCCATGAAGTGCCAGCCGAACGCGCAGTGGCGCACCTCATCGCGCGCGATCAGCTTGAAGATGCGCTTGGCCGCAGGGTTGCGCGATACCTGCGACACGTGGACGATCATGTCGAAAGCGAGCTCTTCCGCCGCACACACCAGGCTGGCGATGGTCGCCTCCAGCGGAATGTCGAGGTCCAGCGCCATGCGCCGTACGCCGTGCGTCGCCACCGCTCCCTGGAACGCCGACTGTTTCGGCTCCTGAATGTAGCCGCCGAGCTTCTCGGCGAACAGATACGACACCTCGGCGTGCCGCGATTCCTCCTGCGTGCGCAGCGCGAAGAACAAACCCAGGTCGGGCGCGTGCTTCTCCTGCCAGAAGCGGATCTGCAGCGCCGGACTCTCCGAGATGGCGCCGTACTCGCTCCAGGCGCGGCGGCTCCAGTACATGCGCGCGGCGAGCCGCTGCTCCTCGCTGTAGTCCTCGGGACGCAGCGTGTCCCACGGCACGGCCCGATGCGGATCCCACTGCTTGGCGGTCGCCAGCCGGTACAGCTGGCGGATCTTCGGGATCCGGATGCCCAGATCGAGCGGAAAACGAGTCTCCGGTTCGTCGAGCAGGTTGCGCATCGCCGTCATGATATGCAGCTCCGATCAGTAAGAGGCCAGGCGCCAGCCCCCGTCGCGCCAGTTGATGATCACCGTATCGCGCTTCTGCAGGCCCGAATGGTTGGTAGGCGAGAAGTTGAACAGCCCGCCGGCGCCCTGGTAGTTGCGCACGTTCTCCAGCGCCGTCCGCACCTTCTCGCGGTCGTTGCCGCCCTCGCGCAGTGCCAGCGCGGCAATGTAGATGGCGTCGTAGGTCTGCGCGACGAACTGGTTGGGCTTGGTATTGAAGCGTTTCTCGTACTTGGCCGTGACGTCGAGGATCTTGGCCTTGGTGGGATCGCTGTCGGGCAGGTCCTTGCCCACCGGGAACTTCTGCGACAGCAGGTCTATGCCCTCGGCAGCGCCTTCGGCCAGCTTCATGTAGCGGTCATCCACGAAGCCGTAGCTGTGCATCAGCACCAGATTGCCGAGGCCGAGCTGCCGCGCCTGCTTCAGGAACACCACACCGGCCGGCGTGATCGTCCAGCAGATGACGGCTTTGGCGTCGGTGTTCTTGATGCGGCTGAGCTGCGCGGTGAGATCCGTATCGCCCGGATTGAAGGTCTCGTGCACCACCTTGATGTTGCGCTTGGGCGCGATCCTCACCAGCTGTTCCTTCGCGCTCTGGCCGAAGCCGGAGCTGTCGGCCAGCAGCGCGATCGACGAGATGCCGCGCGCCTGGAACGAGTCGATCGCGCGATCGAGGACGGTGTCGTCGTCCATCGTCGATTTGAACACCCAGCGCCGCTCGGCGATCGGATTGACGATCGTCATCGCGCCCTCGGTCGACAGGAAGGGCATGCCGGCCTTCTCGACCAGCGGCACCATGGCCATGGCCAGTCCGCTGGCATTGCCGCCGCCCACGATGATGTCGACCCTGTCGGCCTCGATCAGCCGGCGCGTCGACAGCACGGCCTTAGAAGCCTGCGTCTCGGCATCGTAGAAGACCCATTCGATCTTGCGCCCGCCGATGCCGCCCGCGGCATTGATCTCGTCGATAGCGAGCTCCGCGCCCCGCTTCATGTGGTCGCCGAGGAAGGCGCCGGGGCCGGTGATCGACAGCACGGTGCCGATCTTCAGAGGACGCCCTTGAGCGAACGCAGGCGCACTACAGGAAGCCGCCGCAACGGCCATTGCTTGCACGAAGGTACGACGATCAGTCATGACAGCGCTTCCTTCGAAAGAGGTGGGACCGATTCTAGAAGCAAGGTTTTGCACTGGCTAATACAATGTTTCGAGAACAGTGATACGAAACGGCTATCAAGGGACGAAACCTCGGCATGTTGGACATCCGGCTTTTCCAGCAGTTCGTCGCCGTCGCCGAGGAGGCGAGCTTCCGCAAGGCAGCACAGCGGCTGCACATCTCGCAGCCGCCGCTCAGCGTGGCAATCCAGAAGCTCGAGCAGATCGTCGGTGCCGCGCTGTTCGAGCGCACCCGCCGCTACGTGAAGCTGACGCCCGCCGGGGCCGCCTTCCTGCCCGAAGCGCGGCGCGCCATCGAACAGGCGCGGCTCGCCGTCGGCGCGGCGCGCCATGCCGTCGAAGGGCGTACAGGCACGCTGCGGCTGTCGTTCATACCCACCGCCGGCCTCGACATCATGCCGCTGCTGATCCGCGAGTTCCGCGCATCGTTTCCCACCGTCAACCTGATCATCAGCAGCGATTCGAGCATGGGCCAGGTCGAAGCGCTGCGGCGCGGCGAAACCGACGGCGCCGTGCTGGTGCTGCCGCCGGAGGAGATCAAGCATTTCACGGTCCAGGTGCTCAGCCGCGATCAGCTCGTGCTGGCGGTGCCGGCCGAACACGCGCTGGCCGGGCGCGCGCACGTGCGGCTGCGCGAGCTCGCCGCCGAGGCCTTCTTCGCGTTCGCGCTGTCCAAGGGGCCGGGCTATGCCGGTACCATCATCGCGGCCTGCCAGGACGCGGGCTTCTTTCCGCGCATCGCGCAGGAAGCCGGCGAAATGCAGTCGCTGCTCGCGCTGGTCGCGGGCGGCGGCGGCATCGCGCTGGTACCCAGTTCGATGCGGCGCATCGCGATGGACGACGTGTCCTTCGTCACCGTCACGCATCGCAGCCAACCTCTCGGCTATCCGGTAGTGCTGGTGACCCCGCTGAAGTCGACCAACCCGGCGCTGGCTTCGCTGCTGACGGTGGCGCAGCGCGTCAGCTCGCGCGGCAACGCGAGCGGTGCAGTCCGCCGCACGTCCCGCGGGAGCGCTCGCCGCTGAACGGGCGAAGGCGCCGCCGCAGGGCATTTCCGGATCCGTCCAGCACGATCCTCCCCGCTTCGATACCATTCGTCCCGCATCCATGTTCAGCTACCGCCACGCCTTCCACGCCGGCAATCACGCCGATGTGCTCAAGCACGTCGTCCTGTTGCAGCTGCTGCGTCATCTCGCCGGCAAGGAGGCGCCGTTCTGGGTCATAGACACTCACGCCGGTGCCGGTCTCTACCGGCTCGACGGCGACTGGGCCGCGCGGCGCGGCGAATTCGCCGACGGCATCGGCCGGCTCTGGACGCGCGACGATGCGCCGCCCGCCGTGGCCGACTACCTGGCGCTGGTGCGCGAGCACAATCCGGACGGCGTACTGCGCCACTATCCCGGCTCGCCGTTCATTGCACTGAAACATCTGCGCGAACAGGACCGGCTGCGTCTGTTCGAGGCGCACAGCACCGAGATCGGCGTGCTGACCGGCAACATCGAGGCCGCCGGACGCACGGCGCAGCGTCAGACCCGCGCCCAGGCGGCCGACGGCTTCGCGCAGCTGAAGGCGCTGCTGCCGCCGCCGCCGCGGCGCGCGCTGACGCTGATCGACCCGTCGTATGAGGACAAGCGCGACTACGTCCGCGTGACCGCAAGCCTGCGTGAAGGGCTGGAGCGCTTCGCCACCGGCTGCTATGCGGTCTGGTACCCGCAGGTGCAGCGTCCCGAAGCCATCGAGCTGCCGCGCCGCCTGCTTAGGCTGCCCGGCATTCGCTGGCTGCATGCGACGCTGACCGTGCGCGCGCCGTCCGACGATGGACTGGGCCTGCACGGCAGCGGCCTGTTCGTCGTCAATCCACCGTGGACGCTGGCGGCCGCGCTGCGCGACAGCCTGCCATGGCTGACCGAGGCGCTGGCGCAGGACGCCGGCGCACGCTGGACGCTGGACGCCGGCGAGCCGCCGCCCGCGCCGCCGCGGCGGCCGCGCGGCCTCGAGTGAACGCCGTGCCGGCCGCCAGTACAGGCAAGGTCCCGCCGCGCGCGCTGCTGCTGCTGGCGGTGCTCACGCTGACCTGGGGCACGAGCTGGTCGCTGTTCCCGGTCGCCGTCCGCGAGATCTCGGTGTGGACCTTCCGCAGCATCGCGATCTTCAGCTCCGGCATGGTGCTGCTCGGCTTCGCCAGACTGCGCGGCCAATCGCTCGCCGTGCCGCGCGAGCACTGGCCGACGCTGGCCGTCGCCGCCGTGCTGTATCTGACGGTCTGGAACTTCTGCACCACCTACGCCGCCGTGCTGCTGCCGTCGGGCCAGGCCGCGCTGCTCGGTTCGACCATGCCCTTGTGGCTGGCGCTGATCAACTGGGGACTGTTCCGCGCCAGGCCGAGCCGACGGCTGGCACTCGCACTGGCGCTCGGCACCGGGGCGGTAGCGCTGCTGGCCACCCAGAATCTCGCGTCGTATGCAGATGCGCCGCTGGGCTTCGTCGTCGGAATACTGTCCGCCATCGGCTGGGCCTGTGGAACACTCGTGCTGACGCGGCATCCGATCCCGGTCCCGGCTGCGGTGCTCACCGGCTGGCAGTCGCTGGTCGCGGCCGTTCCGCTGGCGATCGGCGCCGTTGCGTTCCGCGAGGGGCACGCTTTCATGCCCAGCTGGCAGACGATCGCGGTCATCGGCTACTTGGTCATCGTGCCGATATCGATCGGCAACGTCTGCTGGTTCTCCATCGTCGGCCTGCTGCCGGCAAGCATCTCCAGCCTCTCGCCGATCCTCGTGCCGGTGATCGCCATGATCACCGGCGCGATCGTCCACGGCGAGCCGCTCGGCCCGCTGCAATGGCTGGCGATGGCCTGCAGCGTATCGGCGCTGACGCTCGCGCTGTTCAGGCCGGCGTCGCCGTCCGCCCGCGGCGCTGCTACTGCAGCGTCGCGCCCGAGATCTTGACGACCTCGGCCCAGCGCTGGAACTCGGTGCGCATGTAGCGATCCGATTGCGCGGCGTCGAGCTCGAGCGGTTCCATGCCCATGCCGAGCAGCCGCTCGCGCAGTTCAGGATGGCGCAGCGCTTCGAGGATCGCGCCGTTCAGGCGATCGACCAGCGCCTGCGGCATACCGGCAGGCCCGAGCACGCCATACCAGGCTTTCAGATCGAAATCGGGCAGGCCCAGCTTGGCCAGCGGCTGTACGTCGGGCAGCGCCGCCGCCGGCTGCGCCGCGGTCAGGCCCAGCGCACGCAGCTTGCCCGCGCGGATGTGCGGCAGCGCGGTCGGGATGTCGACGAACAGCATGTTGACCTGGCCGCCGAGCAGATCCTGCATCGCCTGCGCGCTGCCCTTGTACGGAATGTGGATCAGGTCGACGCCCGCCTGCGCCTTGAACAGCTCACCCGACAGATGCTGCGAGGTCCCGGCGCCGGCCGACCCGAACGACAGCCGGCCCGGCTGCGACTTGGCCAGCGCGATCAGCTCGGCCACGGTGTGCGCCGGCACCGACGGATTGACCACCAGGACGTTCTTCTGCACCACCGACACGGAGATGGCGCTGAAGTCCTTCATCGCGTCGAAAGGCATGCGGCTGCCGTAGAGGCTGGGGTTGATGCCGTGCGTGGCGCTCGAACCCATGACCAGCGTGTAGCCGTCGGGCGCGCTCTTGGCCACCAGGTCGGCGCCGATGTTGCCGCCCGCGCCGGTCCTGTTCTCGACCACTACCGGCTGGCCCAGCGAGTTCTGCAGCCGCTGCGCGAGCAGGCGCGCCAGCTGGTCGAGCGCGCCGCCGGCCGCGAACGGATTGATCAGCCGGATCGGCTTGTTCGGAAACGCCTGGGCGTTCAGCGCCGGATGCGCGAGCAGGGCCAGCAGCGCGCCGCCCGATTGAAGCAGGGTTCGTCGATTCATGATGTCTCCCGGGTCATTGTTCAGAAGGAACTTGCGTGACAACCAGCGCGTCGACCGCGACCGCGCCCCGTCCGTCATCGAGCACGATCAACGGATTGATCTCCACTTCCGCGATCTCGTCGCGCCGCAGCTCGGCGAAGCGCGACAAGGCCACCATGGCATCGGCCAGCGCGGCGACGTCCGCCTTCGGACGTCCGCGAAAGCCGGCCAGCAGCTGGCTGGCGCGCGTCTGCCCGATCAGCTCGAGCGCCGCGGCCCGGTCCAGCGGGCAGCGGCGGAAGGCGACGTCGCGGAACAGTTCGACCGCGATACCGCCGAGACCGAAGGCCAGCATCGGTCCGAACTGCGGATCGTTGCGGATGCCGACGACGGTCTCGACGCCGCCGCCAATCATGCGTTCGACCGAGAAGCCGATGAAGTCGGCCTGCGCGTGACGCGCGCGCATGGCCCGCGCCGCTGCCGTCGCCTGCTCGGCGCTGTCGAGGTTCAGCGCCACCAGCCCGGCTTCGGTCTTGTGCGCGATGCCTTCGACCAGGCCTTTGACGACCACCGGAAAGCCCAGCTCCGCGGCCAGCGCGGCGACCTCTTCCACGCGTCGCGCGACGTGCACGACGGGCACCGGCAGGCCGTGCTGGCGCAGCAATGCGCGCGCTTCGTTCTCGGGCAGCACGCGGCGCGGCGTGCGCGGGGCCGGCGATGCGGCAGGCGCTGCGGCAGGCGATGCACCAGGCGCTGCGACGGACGATGCGCCAGGCGGCGCGGTAAGGCTGCGCCCGTTCGGACCGCTGCGGGCGACGACCGGCGCGCCCGACAGCGCCGCGGCCAGCAGACCCGCTGCCGAACGCAGGCTGCGCGCCACCGGGATGCCCGCGGTGCGCGCCGGCTCGAAGCCCGCTTCGTAGGCATTGCCCGACAGCGGCACGATCACCGCCGGCTTGGCCGCCGCCGCCAGGCGCTCGACCGCATCGCCGAGCAGGCGAATCGAGCGCTCGTCGCGCGGCGCGCCCACGCCGACCCAGCACGCGGCGTCGATCGCGTCGTCGGCCAGCGCCAGTTCGAGCGCGCGCGCCGGCAGCTCGAGATCCGAGAACACCGTGCTGCCCGCGTCGAGCGGATTCGAGGCCCGCAGCAGTTCCGGCGCCAGTTCATTGCAGGCGGCCATGGTGGACGCCGCCAGAGCCGGCAGCTCCAGCCGCTGCGATGCGAGCTCGTCGGCCAGCACCGACGCGGCACCGCCCGACAAGGTGAAGACCAGCACGCGGCGGCCGCGCGATGCGCGCCAGCGCCCCAGCATCGCCGCGGTAGGTAGCAGATCCTCCGGTTCGTCGACGCGCAGCACGCCATGCTCGCGGCAGACCGCGTCGAACAGCTCGTCGACACCGGCCAGCGCACCGGTATGCGATTGCACCGCCTGCCGGCCGGCTTCGGAGCGGCCGGCCTTGAACACGGCAATGCGCTTGCCGGCCGCACGCACTTCCCTCGCCAGCTCGACGAAGGCACCGCCGCTGCTGACGCCCTCGACCATCAGCGCCAGCGACTGGATGCCGTCCTGCCGCAACAGATGGGCGGCCGCTTCCTCGAGCGGGATATCCAGCCCGTTGCCGACATGGGCGAAGGCCTCGATGCCGAAGCCCGCGTCCTCCGCGTTCAGCAGCAGGCCGCCGAGCATCGCGCCGCTCTGGCAGGCCAGCCCGACGGGCCAGCGATGAGCGAAGCGCAAGTGCTCGAACGAGCTGTTATAAGCGACGCACATCCGCGCCGCGGCATTGCCGAGGCCGATGCAGTTGGGACCCAGCAATCGGGTGCCGCTGCCGTCGAGCAGGCGCTGCAGCGCCTCGCTGCGCCGCTGCCCCGCTTCGCCCGCTTCGGCCCAGCCCGCACTGCAGACGACGATCGCCCCGACGCCGGCCGCGACGCATTCGGCCACCGCGCCCAGCGTGGCCTGAGCGCTCAGCGCGATCACCGCGAGGTCCACCGGCTCCGGCACCGCGCCGATGGCAGCGTAGCTCGGCAGCCCGTACAGCGTCGCATAGCGGGGATTGACCGGATACAGCGCGCCGTCGAAGCCGAGCCGCTGGCAATGGCGCAGTCCGCGCGAGGCCGGTGCCTGCGCCCGGTCCGAGGCGCCGATGAAAGCGATCGAGCGCGGCGCGAACAGCCGATCGAGCGAAGCCCGGCTCATAGCTTGCCCGCGTAGCTGTGCTGGAAGGCGGGCGCGGGATCGGTCTGCACGCCGTACGGCGCGATCGGATAGCGAATGCCGTTGCCCGCCAGCCAGCGCAGCCCCTCGACGACTTCCTGCAGATGTTCGACGCGCAGCGCGATCAGCAGCTCGTCGTCCTGAACGCCGCCGAAGCGGCGCTCGGCGAAGCACGGGATCGACAGGCTCGGTTCGCCGGTCGCCAGTCCGGCGCCCCAGGAATCGGCACAGGCGGTCTCGCCGGTGGTGCCGAACTGGTAGCGCACGTAGCGCCGGTGCTGCAGCGCGTTGATCAGCAGGATCATCTGGCCGGGCGTGGCATAGAGCAGCACCGTATCGGGCGGATCGAGCCGGCCCTTGCCCAGCGGCGACGCAACCACGCCGACGTAGCGGCCGTGCGGCACGCGCGGCATCTGCGCCTGATGCTCGCGCGACGCTTCGACGGTAGCGAACCAGACGCCGTGGAACATGCTGCCGTTCAGATACTTCTCGCCCGGCGCGTTCAGCCCCATGACGCCGCCGCAGTTGCTGTCCGCTGCGACGTTCTCGTGCGTCGCGCCCAAGGTCCAGCCCAGCCAGCGCGCCTGCCCGATCAGCTGGCACATCGAGAAGCGCGTTCCTGCCGCCGGCCAGCGGATGCCGGGCACGCGCTTCATGTCATCGACCGACTCGAACAGCTTGAGCGCCAGCGGCTCGCTGCGCAGCCGTAGCTGCCGGCTCAGTTCCTCGGCAAGCCGCGAATAGTCGACGCTTCGCTGGTCGACGACTGCTTCAGTCACGTGCATCTCCTTCATCGCCGGCGCGGCCGGCAGTCGTCGCCTCACCGGCAGCCAGCAAGCGGATTCCGTACAGGCTGCCGCTGGCGCCCGTGATGCCGACGATCACGCGCCGCTTGCGAGTCGCACTCACGATCTACTTCACCGAGACCTTGAAGCTGACCTGGCCCCAGCTGCCGTTGCAGAAGCCTGCGTCCTGGCAGCTGAAGTGGTTGAACCACATGCCGTTCGGATCGAGGCCTTCGGCGATGCGGTCATGCGCCATGGCGGCGTGAATGGTCATCGGCGCCACGGCGTAGATACAGACATTGCAGGACTTGACCACGCCGGCGCCGGACACCTCGATCGTGTCGCCGACCTTGAAGCCCGCCGTACAGCCGTGGCTGGCCACGACAGTCGCAACTATCGTGCGGCGATTCGCTTCCGGAATCGCCTCGGCCGCCTTGCGCCGCCGCTCGTCGGCCTTGAACTGCGCCATCTCCTCGTCGGTGTAGCCGAGGTGCGCCTGGAACTTCGCCCAGTTGAAGGGCTTGCGCGGAGCTTCATCGCTCATCGGGGTCTCCTCAGTAGCCGCGGGCCAGCAGCGACTTCAGGTAGTCGGGCTGGCGCGCTCGCAGACGCTGCGCGGCGGCGTCGCCTATCCACTGCGCCAGATCGACGCTCTCGAATGCGCCGCGCTCATAGCGGTCGGCGTGGTGGAACGGCGCCGTAGCATCGATGTAGACCTTGCGGCCGGTGCCCGCCGCGTCGCCCTCGGCGAGCATGCCGCTGACTTTGGCGCGCGGCGACAGCATCAGTCCGTCGCGCATGTCGGCGCGCGTGATCACGGCCCACAGCACGTCATCGGCATTGGTCAGGTCTATGTCGTGGTCGACGGCGATCACCCAGCCCAGGTCGGAATGCGCGGACAAGGCGCCGAAGGCCAGATTGTTCTGCAGTCCCTCGTCGCGAAAGCTCTTGCGATGAATGCGGATCACGACGCCCAGGCAGCCGCGCATCGCCTGCAGCACGTGGCAGGTGTCGAACACGCGCGGACTGATGCGCCGGCATGCGTCGAACACCGAGGCCTCGGCCGGCAGCGCCATCAGATTGGTGGTCTCGGCGTTGATCGCCAGCGGGAACCAGTAGACGTAGTCCTTGCGATGCGTGATCGCGGTGACACGGAACTCCCAGACCTTCCAGGCACGCCCCATGTAGCCGCCGGCCTCGGGCATCATCCCCTTCTCGCCGTCCTTGCCCGAGTCTTCCTCCGACACCAGCCGGTCCATGTCGACGTAGCCCTCGAGCACCAGCTCGGCTTCGGCCAGCGACCACGCTTCGGGCTGCGACGCGCTGCGCACGAAGCCCACCCCCTCGCCCTGCATCGCGCCGGCCATGCCCAGCTCGTCGTAGCCGAACGGCGTCAGCGTCTGCTGCGTGCTGCCGGAGCAGGCCAGCAGCACCGCCGGTCCGGCCCCTATGTTCACCGTCAGCGGAATCTGCCGATGGCCGCGCCGGCGCAGCTTGCGCGCGATCTCGAGCAGATGGCGGCCGGCCTGGATCGTGATGCAGGTGCGGTCCGCGCCGAGCACGCGCATCCGATGGTACGAACCGTTGAAGGCACCCGTGTCCGGGTCGCGAACCAACGCCAGGCCGCCGGTGATGACGCAGCCCGCGTCCCCGCGCGTCTGCTGCGCCAGCGGCAGCGTCTTGAACAGGTCGATGTCGCGCGTGATGACCGTATGCTGGCTCGGCGCCTCGCGCACCTCGGCCGAAGCAATGGGATTCAGCGCCGCATCGGCCAGGAAGCGCGGCAGATACTGCGGCTCGACACCGCACCAGCGCGCCACGCGCGCGCGATCGCTGAACAGGTTGGTGACGATGCGGCGCTGCGGATAGCCGGCGATGCGATCGAAGCTCACCACCGGACCCGCGTCGGTCGCGCGCGCGAGCGCCGCGATCTGCAGATGGGGGTCGACCTCGCGTTCGATGCTCAGCAGATCGCCGTGTTCCCGCGCTTCGCCGAGCGCCGCCGCCAGGCTCGTGATACCCCGCACTTCCCTCTCCTCGTCATCGCCGCCGACAGCGCGCGCTGCCGGCTATCGGCATCTGTCCAGCCAAACAAACTTTGTCCGGACAATGTATCGGAACCGGCACGGCGCCGTCAAGTGACGCCGATGCAGTACTCTCGCGACTGGACAAACTCGGACCGGAACATCGATGCGCAAGACTGCAGACGCGGCGCCCCGCTCGGGCGCGCCGGCGTATCAGTTGATCGTGCGTGAATTGCTCAGCGAGATTCGTGAAGGCCGCTACCGCGTCGGCGACCGGCTCGGCACCGAGGCCGCGCTGTGCCGCCGCTTCGACGTCAGCCGCTTCACTGTGCGTGCTGCGCTGGCGCAGCTCGAGAGCGACGGCATCGTCGTGCGCCGGCCCGGCATCGGCATCATCGTCTCGTCGAACACGCCGCAGTCCAGCTACAGCGTGTCGGTGGGCAGCCTGTCGGAACTGCTGGTGTTTCTCGATTCGACCATCGTCAAGGTCGTCGCCCGCGAGGAAGTCATCGCCACGCCCGAGCGCGCATTGGATCTCGGCTGCACGCCCGGCGAGCGCTGGATACGGTTGCAGACGCTGCGCACGCCCGAACGCGGCAAGCCGCCGATCTCATGGACGGAATACTGGCTGCGGCCGCGCTTCAAGGCGATCGTGACGCGCATAGGATCGAAGCCGGGACCGGTCTACCCGCTGCTGATCGAACGCTTCGGCGTCAGCATCGACGACATCGAGCAGGATATCGGCGCGATCGAATTACCGCCCGACATAGCCAAGTCAGTGGCGGCCAAGTCGAAGTCGGCCGCGCTGCGCGTCATCCACCGCTTCGTCTCGCGCAGCGACGGCATCCTGTACTGCACGATCAGCCTGTACCCCGCGGACCGCTTCCGCTACGTGCAGAAGCTGCGCGGCACCGCGCGCGGCTCGGCCTAGCCCGGCGATGCGGACTTGATGACCCAGACCACGCGCGACTGACCGTCGGCCAGATTGCGGAACCAGTGCGGCTGACTGCTGTCGAAGCGGAAGCTGTCGCCCTGCTCCAGCCGGTACACGCGCTCGCCCACCGTCAGCTCGAAACGGCCCTCGAGCACCAGGCCCGCCTTCTCGCCGGTATGCGTCCACGCATCCGAACCCGAGCCGCCGCCGGGCGCTATCACCAGCATCAGCACTTCCAGGTCCGAATGGCCGGGCGGCGACAGCAGCTCCTTGACCAGGCCGATCTTGTCGAAGTTCAGCCGCGAACGCCGGCCGGCGCGCACCACCACGTCGTCCTCGTTCTCCGGCGGCGGCGCCTCGAGCGCGAAGAAGCTGGCAAGCGGAACGTCGAGCGCGATGCGCAGCCGTTCCAGCGTCCGCAGCGACGGCGACGACTGCCCGCGCTCGATGTGGCTGAGCATCGCCACCGAGACCTGCGATTTCAGCGACAGCTCGGACAGGGTCATCTCGCGAGCAGTGCGAATCTCGCGCAGCCGCGCCCCGAGCCCGTCGAGCGGTAGAGAGTCGTCCTCCACAGGTGCTGGTTTCATAGATCCAAGAACCGGATGGTCGAAGTCGCCGCCGGGACCCGGCCCGGCTGCGGCGCAGCAAGCGGATGGCGGAAGCTGAGTGTACCCGGATTGAAAAGCATCGGGAATGCCCGCGCATCCGCGCCTCTTTACGGCAGAGATTTTCAATGCCATGATAAATCAAGTTCCAAATGCGGGCTGAGCCCGCCCGAACTTTCGTCCGATCGAATTTCCGATCCAAACATCCGACCCCACGGAGAACCTCGATGCGCCGTCGTACTCTCCCGCGCCGTGCCCTGCACCGCCTGCTCATCGCCGCCGCGCTGACCACCGCCTTCGGTCCGGCAGCGGTCGCCCAACCGGCTGCCGCCGCCGACGCCTACCCGTCCAAGCCGATCCGGCTGGTCGTGCCGTATCCGCCGGGCGCCGCCAATGACACGCTGGGCCGCGCGCTGGCGCAGCGGCTGGCCCTAGTCCTGGGCCAGCCCATCGTCGTCGAGAACCGGCCGGGCGCGGGCGGCCACCTCGGCGCCGAGCAGGTCGCGCGCTCGCCTGCCGACGGCTATACGCTGCTGATCGGTACCAGCGGCCTGATCGCGATCGGCCCGCACATCTTCAAGAAGCTGACCTACGATCCGCAGCGCGACCTGGTGCCGATCACGCGTTTCGCCACCGTGCCCTATGTGTTCGGCGTACCGGCCACGCTCGGCCTGCGCGGCGCCCCCGACCTGGCAGCGCTCGCGAAGAAGACGCCCGGCGGCCTCAACTACGCGTCGTCCGGCAACGGCTCGGTGCCGCACCTGTGCGGCGAGCTGTTCAACCTGCGCGCCGGCGTGAAGATGATCCACGTGCCGTACAAGGGCGGCGCGCAGGCGATGAACGACGTCGCGTCGGGCCAGGTGCAGCTGTACTGCGGCGGCATTCCATCGCTGCTGCCGCACGTCAAGGCCGGCCGCATCAAGCTGGTCGGCGTCACCTCGCCGAACCGCTCGCCGCTGCTGCCCGACGAGCCGACGCTGGCCGAGCAAGGCATCAAGGGCGTCGAAGTGAATTCATGGGTCGGATTGCTCGCACCCGCCGGCACGCCCGCAGCTATCGTTCAGCGGCTGGCCGCAGAGACGGCGCGCATCATGGCGGCCAACGACATGAAGCAGTACACGCTGTCGCAGGGGGCGGAGCCTGAGGCGCTGAATCCGGCGGAGTTTGCGGCGGATATCAAGGCGGAGTCGGATCGGTGGGCGGACGTCGTGAAGGCGTCGGGGGCGAAGATCGACTGAATTGCGGCGCGGGCAAAGGCGTGGGCCGGACGCTGCGGCTAGGCGGGGCTGGGCGGGACAGGGCACCGGGCGGCTTGGCGCGAATAGGCGCGGCACTGGATGCTTGCCCCTTTGCTTCGCAAAGGGGTTCCCTGCGATGCTCGGAAGCTTGTCCCACGGCGTAACTCGCTGCGCTCCCCTGTGGGGAGCTCCGCTCAGACAGACGCCGTAAGTCAGAAGTG
>JBFWXS010000062.1:15943-31696 GCA_050187175.1 Burkholderiaceae bacterium | reverse complement strand
CGGAGCTCGCGCAGCGAGCGCAGTGAGTTCCGCCGCGCCAGCCCCAAGACGAGCAGCGCAGGGGAGTCGGCCCAAAGGGCCGACCGTCGCATCATCCCGCCCCCAGCCCCCGCCCGCCGCGCTCCGCCGCCCGCCGGCCCGCGCCTGCCGCTCCCCGCCCCGATCTCCGGAGGCGCTCAGGAGGCCCCTTGCTCCCCAAGCGCCGCCTTCATCGACAAGCGCAGCCGCCCTTTGTCATCAGCCTCGATGACCTTGACGCGCACGACCTGCCCTTCCTTGACGTAGTCGGACACCTGGTTGACACGCTCGTTGGCGATCTGCGAGACGTGCAGCAGGCCGTCGCGGCCCGGCAGCACTTGCACGATGGCGCCGAAGTCGAGGATCTTCAGCACAGTGCCTTCGTAGACGCGGCCGATCTCGACCTCGGCGGTGAGGTCTTCGATCATCTTCTGCGCGCGCTTGGCGGCATTGCTGTCGACCGCGGCGATCGTGATCGAGCCGTCGTCCTGGATGTCGACCTGCGTGCCGGTGGTCTCGGTGATCTGGCGGATCGTGGCTCCGCCCTTGCCGATGACGTCGCGGATGCGCTCCGGGTTGATCTTCATCGTGTACATGCGCGGCGCGAAATCGGACAGTTCCTGCCGCGCGCCACCGATGGCCTGCTGCATCAGTCCAAGGATGTGCAGGCGGCCTTCGCGCGCCTGCGCCAGCGCCACCTGCATGATTTCCTTGGTGATGCCCTGGATCTTGATGTCCATCTGCAGCGCCGTGATGCCGCTGGC
This sequence comes from Burkholderiaceae bacterium, assembly GCA_050187175.1. Taxonomy (GTDB): domain Bacteria; phylum Pseudomonadota; class Gammaproteobacteria; order Burkholderiales; family Burkholderiaceae_E; genus Zeimonas. The sequence goes on along the minus strand of JBFWXS010000062.1, from coordinate 30,914 downwards.
GGTGCCGGCCACTTTGAAGTCCATGTCGCCGAGATGATCCTCGTCGCCGAGGATGTCGGTCAGCACGGCGAAGCGCTTGTCTTCCTTGATCAGGCCCATGGCCACGCCGGCCACGTGCGACTTGATCGGCACGCCGGCGTCCATCAGCGCCAGGCAGCCGCCGCAGACCGAAGCCATCGACGACGAGCCGTTCGATTCGGTGATCTCGGAGACGACGCGCAGCGAATACGCGAACTCTTCGGCCGTCGGCAGCAGCGGACGGATGGCGCGCTTGGCCAGGTTGCCGTGGCCGATCTCGCGGCGCTTCGGCGAGCCCATGCGGCCGGTTTCGCCGGTGGCGTACGGCGGCATGTTGTAGTTGAACATGAACCGGTCGCGGTACTCGCCGTTGATCGCGTCGATGATCTGCTCGTCGCGCGAGGTGCCGAGCGTGGCGGCGACCAGTGCCTGCGTCTCGCCGCGCGTGAACAGCGCCGAGCCGTGGGCGCGCGGCAGCACGCCGGCGCGGATGGCGATCGGGCGCACGGTGCGCGTATCGCGGCCGTCGATGCGCGGCTCGCCCGACAGGATCTGGTTACGAACGATCCGGTACTGCAGATCGAACAGCAGGTTGCCCAGTTCGTTCACCTCGGGCGCTGGCTGGCCGGCTGCCGCGGCTTCCTCGATGATCTTGGCAGCGGTGGCCTTCTCGACTTCGCCGATGCGCGTGACGCGCTGCTGCTTGTTGCGCAGCCGGTAGGCCGCGCGCATGTCGGCCTCGGCCAGCTCGTTGATGCGCGCGATCAGCGCGTCGTTCTTCGGGGCGGGCTGCCAGTCCCAGGCGGGCTTGCCGGCCATCTCGACCAGTTCGTCGATGGCCTTGATGGCGACCTGCATCTGCTCGTGGCCGAAGACGACGGCGCCGAGCATCACGTCCTCGGCCAGTTCGTGCGCCTCGGACTCGACCATCAGCACGGCGGCATCGGTGCCGGCCACGACCAGATCGAGCCTGGACGATTCCAGCTGCGTCGTGCTCGGATTGAGCACGTACTGGCCGTCGATGTAGCCGACGCGCGCGGCGCCGATCGGGCCGTCGAACGGGATGCCGGACAGCGCCAGCGCGGCCGAAGCGCCGATCATCGCCGGAATGTCGCTCTCGACTTCCGGGTTGCTCGACATCACCTGGACGGCGACTTGAACTTCGTTGTAGAAGCCTTCGGGGAACAGCGGACGGATCGGGCGGTCGATCAGCCGGCAGATCAGGATCTCGCGCTCGGTCGGACGGCCTTCACGCTTGAAGAAACCGCCCGGGATGCGGCCGGCGGCATAGAATTTCTCGATGTAATCGACGGTCAGCGGAAAGAAATCCTGACCGGGCTTGGGGCTCTTGGCGGCCACCACGGTCGCCAGCACGACCGTATCGTCCATCGTGACGACAACCGAGCCGGCCGCCTGCCGGGCAATCTCGCCCGTCTCGATGGTGACCGTGTTGCCGCCCCACTGGAACGATTTTTTTGCAATCTCAAACACTTGGCGCTTCCTTTCGAACATTTCCCGCGCGATCAATCCGGCGGCGCGGTTCGCTTGTCAAAAAAAAACCCGCAAGTTTTGCTTGCGGGTTCGGCTGCGGTATCAGCCGCGCAGACCGAGTCGTTCGACTAGCGCCTTGTAGCTTGCCGGGTTCGTGCCCTTCAGGTAGTCGAGCAGCTTGCGGCGGCGGCTGACCATCTTCAGCAGACCGCGGCGCGAGTGGTGATCTTTCGCATGGGCCTTGAAGTGGTCGGTCAGTTCGACGATGCGAGCGGTGAGCAGCGCCACCTGCACTTCCGGCGAGCCGGTGTCGTTCTGAGCACGTTGATAGTCGGCGACGATCTTCGCCTTGTCGATGTTGGCGACAGCCATAGGATTCCCCAGGGAAAACACGTTGACTTGCGGCATCGCCGGGATGCGATGCCGTGCTTCGTTCGCCGCGCCGCTTGGCGCTGCGGCCGACCAGGGCCGGCCGCAATGGGCGAAACCGTTGAATTATAACAAAAAAGTCATAACTATGCGCGCTCCATCCGGCAGGCATGCGGCAGCGCCGACTGCTGCAGCTCGACGAAGCGCTCGGTGCGGAAGCCGAAGCCGCTGCCCTCCAGGTCGTGCCTGAGCGGTGTGCCGGGGCCGGCGCGCTGCATCACCGAAACATACATCGGCGTCAGCAACTGATGATCTTCGGCGCGCATCGTCGCCGTGTACGGCGAGTCGCGCTGCGTGCGCCCTTCGAGCGCGCGCGCCACAGCGACGGCGTCGGTGCCGCCGGCGGCCTCGATGGCAGCGGTGAGCATCTCCAGCATCAGCACGTGGCGCATGTTGAAGTAGTCATCGCGCGGGTCCTTCAGCTGCGCGCGAAACTCGGCGTAGACGCGCTCGCCGGCAGCCAGCCCGGCGTTCGGATGCCATTCAGCCACCGCGCGCACGCGGTCGACGCCGGCCTCGCCGATGGCCGCCGGGGCGCCCAGTCCGTTCGCGTAAAAGGTGTAGAAGTCGGCCGTCAGACCGACTTCGCGCGCCGCGCGCACCAGCAGCGTCAGGTCATTGCCCCAGTTGGCCGTGACCACGGTGTCCGCGCCGGCGGCCTTCATCTTGGCCGCGTACGGCACGAAATCCTTGATGCGGCCGAGCGGGTGCAGCTCGTCGCCGACGATCTGGATGTCGGGACGCTTGTCGGTGATCATGCGCCGGGCCAGTCCGGCCACCTGCCGGCCAAAGCTGTAGTCCTGGTTCAGCAGGTAGACGCGGCGCAGATTGCGATTGCCGGCCATGGCATCGGTCAGCGCGCTCATCCGCATCTCGGCATGCGCGTCGAAGCGGAAGTGCCAGAAGCTGCAGCGCTCGTTCGTCAGCGCCGGGTCGCCGGCCGAGTAGTTCATGAACAGCAGCCGGCCGCCAGGCTCGCGCTCGTTGTGCCGGTTGATGGCCTCCAGCAAGGCGGCGGCCACCGCTGAGCTGTTGCCTTGCAGGACGAACGGGATGCGCTGGTCGGTGACCCGCCGCAGCATGACCAGCGCCTCTTCGGCCTGGCCCTTGCTGTCGAAACGCTCCAGCTGCAGCGGCCGCGCGCGGCCGCCGACGCGAGCGCCGCCGCGGCGGTTGATCCGCTCGACGGCGAACAGCACGTTGCGCCAGACCGAATCGCCGGCATTGGCGAAGGCACCGGAGAAGCCTTCTATCATCGCCAGCCGGATCGGTTCGCCGGCCGGCAGTGCGGGCTGCGATGCTTGCGACTGCGACTGCGGCTGCCCCTGCGGCTGCGACTGCCCTTGCGCCAGCACACCCGGCACACCCGCCGCGCCCAGCAGCGTGGCCGCGCCCGCCCCCACGACAGCGCGCCGACGCGCGCGGTCGGCCGTCATACGCCGGCCTGCGGATTGACGCGATCCGCTTTCGAGTGAAGTTTGTTCAGCGCGTTCAGATACGCCTTGGCCGAGGCCACGACGATGTCCGGATCGGCGCCCACGCCGTTGACGATGCGGCCCGACTTGGCCAGCCGCACCGTGACCTCGCCCTGCGACTCGGTGCCGGTGGTGATCGCGTTGACCGAATAAAGCATCAGCTCGGCACCGCTGGACGCGCGCGACTCGATGGCCTTGAAGGTCGCGTCGACCGGGCCGTTGCCGTCGGACTCGGAGGCCTCTTCGCGGCCGTCGACGATCATCGTCACGCGCGCATGCGGACGTTCGCCGGTCTCCGAGGCCTGCGCCATCGAGACCAGCTGGTAGTGCTCATCGGCCTCGTGGTGAACGGCCTGATCGGACACCAGCGCGTGGATGTCCTCGTCGAAGATGTCGGACTTGCGGTCGGCCAGATCCTTGAAGCGCTGGAAGGCCGCATTGACCTCCTGCTCGGATTCCAGCTGGATGCCCAGCTCCTGCAGCCGCTGCTTGAACGCGTTGCGGCCCGACAGCTTGCCGAGCACGATCTTGTTCGCCGTCCAGCCCACGTCTTCGGCACGCATGATCTCGTAGGTGTCGCGCTGCTTGAGCACGCCGTCCTGATGGATGCCGGACGCATGCGCGAACGCATTGGCGCCGACCACGGCCTTGTTCGGCTGCACGGGGAAGCCGGTGATGCCCGACACCAGCTTCGAGGCCGGCACGATCTGCGCGGCATCGACGCCGACGTCGAGCTTGAAGAAGTCGCGCCGCGTCTTGACCGCCATCACCACCTCTTCGAGCGAGGTATTGCCGGCCCGCTCGCCCAGGCCGTTGACCGTGCACTCCACCTGCCGCGCGCCGGCCATGACGCCGGCGAGCGAATTGGCCACCGCCATGCCGAGGTCGTTATGGCAATGCACCGACCAGACCGCCTTGTCGGAATTGGGGATGCGGCTGCGCAGCGTGCGGATCAGCTCGGCGAACAGCTCGGGCACCGCGTAGCCGACCGTGTCGGCGATGTTGATCGTGCTGGCGCCCTCCGCGATCGCCGTCTCCAGCACGCGGCACAGGAAGTCGAGGTCGGAGCGGCTGCCGTCTTCCGGCGAGAATTCGACGTTGTCGGTGAACTGGCGCGCGAAACGCACGGCCAGCTTGATCTGCTCATGCACCTGCTCGGGCGTCATGCGCAGCTTCTTCTCCATGTGCAGCGCCGAGGTCGCCATGAACGTGTGGATGCGCATCGAGCGCGCATTCTTCAGCGCTTCGGCGGCGCGCGAGATGTCGCGATCATTGGCGCGCGCCAGCGAACAGACGGTGGAATCCTTGATCGCGTCGGCGATCGCGCGCACGGCCTCGAAATCGCCGTTCGACGATGCGGCGAAGCCGGCCTCGATCACGTCGACGCGCAGCTTCTCGAGCTGCTTGGCGATGCGCAGCTTCTCTTCCTTGGTCATCGACGCCCCGGGGCTCTGCTCCCCGTCGCGCAAGGTGGTGTCGAAGATGATCAGTTTTTCGCTCATGGTGGTCTCCGCGATCGCGAGGTCGCCGGCGGGCTTCAGGTACGTGGCAGGGTCACGCCGCGCTGGCCCTGATACTTGCCGCCGCGGTCGCGATACGAGGTTTCGCAGATCTCGTCGGATTCGAGGAACAGCACCTGGGCACAGCCTTCGCCGGCGTAGATCTTGGCCGGCAGCGGCGTGGTGTTCGAGAACTCGAGCGTGACGTGGCCTTCCCATTCGGGTTCCAGCGGCGTCACGTTGACGATGATGCCGCAGCGCGCGTACGTCGACTTGCCCAGGCAGATCGTCAGCACGCTGCGCGGGATCCGGAAGTACTCGACGGTGCGGGCCAGCGCGAACGAATTCGGCGGAATGATGCAGACCGGCCCCTTGAAGTCTACGAAGGACTTCTCGTCGAACGCCTTGGGGTCGACGATGGTCGAGTTGATGTTCGTGAAGATCTTGAACTCGTCGGCGCAGCGCAGGTCGTAGCCGTAGCTGGACGTGCCGTAGGACACGATGCGCTGGCCGTTCACCTCGCGCACCTGGCCCGGCTCGAACGGTTCGATCATGCCCTGCGCCGCCATGCGGCGGATCCATTTGTCGGACTTGATGCTCATCGGTGGGCGGAGCTCGGTTCAGGTCTTCTGGACGACGATGCTGGGCATCTTCAGGCTCATGTCGCGGGCGCGCTCGGCGATGCGAACCGCGACGCGCCGCGCGATCTGCTTGTAGATCGCGGCAACCGGGCCGTCGGGCTCGGCGACGACCGTCGGCCGCCCAGAGTCGGTCTGCTCGCGGATCTTGATGTCCAGCGGCAGGCCGCCGAGGTATTCGACGTCGTAGTCGCGCGCCATCCGTTCGCCGCCGCCAGCGCCGAAGACGTGCTCGACGTGGCCGCAGTTCGAGCAGACGTGCATCGCCATGTTCTCGACGATGCCCAGGATGGGAATGCCGACCTTCTCGAACATCTTCAGGCCCTTGCGCGCATCCAGCAGCGCGATGTCCTGCGGCGTGGTGACGATGACCGCGCCGGTGACCGGGATCTTCTGCGCCAGCGTCAGATGGATGTCGCCGGTGCCGGGCGGCATGTCGACGACCAGATAGTCGAGGTCGCGCCAGTTGGTCTGCCGCAGCAACTGCTCGAGCGCCTGCGTGACCATGGGTCCGCGCCAGACCATCGGCGTGTCGACGTCGATCATGAAGCCGATCGAGCTGACCTGCACGCCGTGGTTGCTCATCGGCTCTATCGTCTTGCCGTCGTGCGATTCGGGCCGGCCGGCGATGCCGAGCATCATCGGCTGCGACGGGCCATAGATGTCGGCGTCGAGCACGCCGACGCTGGCGCCTTCGGCCGACAGCGCCAGCGCCAGGTTGACCGCCGTGGTGCTCTTGCCGACGCCGCCCTTGCCCGAGGCCACGGCGATGATGTTGCGCACGTTGGGCAGCGTCTTGACGCCGCGCTGGACCGCATGCGCGGCGATCTTCTGGAACACGTTGGCCGATACATTGGTGACCCCCGGCAGCGCGCGCAGCGTGTCCACCACCTGCCGCCGGATCGGCTCGACCTGGCTGACCGCCGGGTAGCCTAGCTCGACGTCGACCGAGACGTGGCCGCCGTCGACGCGGACGTTGCGGGCCGAACGGCCGCTGACGAGATCCTTGCGGGTGTTCGGGTCGACGATGGTTTTCAGGGCTTCGGTGACCTGCTCGGCCGTGATGCTCATGGCTGCACTCTGCGATCGGCGGGCGCGGAACGCCGCGGCCGTATGCTTCCAAGGGAAACAGCTAGTCTAATCGATTGGCGCTCGGCCGGCCGGGGGCCGCTGCTAAACTGTCGCTCCCGGCGCCCGCTTCCGGCGAATCGGACGCGGACGCCGCTCCGCCGGCGAGGCCGGGTGCTGTCCCCCGGCGAACCTGGGTGCTGTCCCCGGCGAACCTGGGTGCTGTCCCCGGTGAGCCTGGGTGCTGTCCCCGGTGAGTCCGGCGCCGCCCCGGCGAGTCCGGGCGTTTTTTTGGAACTCCCCTGCGATCATGACCGCTGCCCCCCGCACGCTCTTCGTGACGACCGCGCTGCCTTACGCGAACGGCGCTTTCCACATCGGCCACATCATGGAGTACATCCAGGCCGACATCTGGGTGCGGTTCCAGCGCATGCGCGGCCATACCGTGCACTTCGTCTGTGCCGACGACGCCCACGGCGCGCCTATCATGATCGCCGCCGACAAGGAAGGCGTCTCGCCGCAGCAGTTCGTCGCGCGCATCGCGGCCGGGCGCAGGCAGTATCTGGACGGTTTCCGCATCGGCTTCGACCACTGGCACAGCACCGACTCGCCGGAGAACGTCGAGCTGTCGCAGTCGATCTACCGCGCGCTGAAGGCCGCGGGCCTGATCGCCGTGCGCCGCATCGAGCAGTTCTTCGATCCGGTCAAGGGCATGTTCCTGCCGGACCGCTACATCAAGGGCACCTGCCCGAAGTGCGGCGCCAAGGACCAGTACGGCGACTCCTGCGAGGTCTGCGGCGCCGTCTATGCGCCGACCGACCTGATCGAGCCCTACTCCGCGCTGTCCGGCGCGCAGCCGGAGCTGCGCAGCTCCGAGCACTACTTCTTCCGGCTGTCGGATCCGCGCTGCGTGGCCTTCCTGCGCGAATGGACGCGCGACGTCGACCGGCACGGCGAGCCGCGGCTGCAGGCCGAGGTGCTGGCCAAGGCGCGCGAATGGCTGGGCGACGATGCGGCGCAGGCAGCGGCCGCTGCGGATCGCGCGGACAGTGCCGACAGCGCAGCCAGTGGCGACGGCGGCAAGCTGGCCGACTGGGACATCTCGCGCGACGCGCCGTATTTCGGCATCGAGATCCCCGACGCGCCCGGCAAGTACTTCTACGTCTGGCTCGATGCACCCATCGGCTATCTGGCCTCGCTGAAGGCGCATTGCGCGCGGCAGGGCCTGGACTTCGACGCGCTGCTGGCCGATCCCGCGACCGAGCAGGTGCATTTCATCGGCAAGGACATCATCTACTTCCACGTGCTGTTCTGGCCCGCGATGCTGAAGTTCGCAGGACGCAAGGTGCCGGACCGCGTCAACGTGCACGGCTTCATCACGGTCAGCGGCGAGAAGATGAGCAAGAGCCGCGGCACCGGCATCTCCCCGCTGCGCTACCTCGAGCTCGGCATGAACGCGGAGTGGCTGCGCTACTACATCGCGGCGAAGCTGAACGGCCGCGTCGAAGACGTCGACTTCAACCCCGACGATTTCATCGCGCGCGTCAACAGCGATCTGATCGGCAAGTACGTGAACATCGCCAGCCGGGCGTCGAGCTTCGTCAACCGGCTGTTCGGCGGCAAGCTGGCGGCACCGGAGACCGGCGGGGGGCCGAACGCCGCCAAGGCGGCGGACGCGGCGCGGCTGGCCACGCTCGAGGACGACGTGGCACGCGCCTACGAAGGCCGCGAATACGGCAAGGCGATCCGCACGATCATGGCCTACGCCGACGAGATCAACCAGTATTTCGACGCGAACAAGCCGTGGGAGCTGGCCAAGGACCCGGCCCGGCACGCCGAGTTGCATCGTGTCTGCTCGCGCTGCCTGCGCGCGTTCTACCGGATGACGATTCTGCTCAAGCCCATCCTGCCGGCGACGGCCGAGCGGGTCGAGGCCTGGTTCGGCACGCCCGATCTGGGCTGGAGCGAGCTGCGCGACGACGACGCAGCGCTGCGCGCGCGCGCCGTCGGCCGCTACGAGCACCTGATGACGCGCGTCGAGGCGCGCCAGCTCGACGCGCTGTTCGATCTGCCGGCGATCAGCGATGGGGCAGGCGGCGCAGCTTCGGGTGCGGCGCTCCCTTCGACGATCTCGATCGACGACTTTGCCAAGGTCGACCTGCGCGTGGCCCGCATCACGGCTGCCGAACTGGTCGACGGTTCCGACAAGCTGCTGCGGCTGACGCTGGACATCGGCGAGGACAAGCCGCGCACCGTCTTCTCCGGCATCCGCTCGGCCTACGAGCCGCAGCAGCTGGTCGGCCGGCACACCGTGATGGTCGCCAACCTGGCGCCGCGCAAGATGAAGTTCGGCATCTCCGAGGGCATGGTCCTGGCCGCCGCCTGGGACGATCCCGGCAAGCCCGGCGGCCTGTATCTGCTCGATCCGCACGAAGGCGCGCAGCCGGGCATGAAAGTGAAGTGAAGATCGACTGCCGCCCCGCCCTGCCCGCCGACGCGGGCCTGATGCGCGACTTGACGCTGGCGGCGTGGCGCGGCACAGTGGCCGATGACTCGACGGCGCATGGGGAGACCGTCGAGTACATACGGGCGCTGCTCGTACGCGGCGGCGGATTGATCATCACCGTCGACGGCGAGCCCGCGGGCAGCGTACGCTGGTTTCCCGTGCCGCATGAGCGGCCGAGCTGGGAGATCAAGCGCCTCGGGGTGATTCCCCGCTGGCGCGGGCACGATCTGGGACGACTGATGATGGCGCGTATCGACGAGCAGGCGCGCGTCGCGGGCATCGAGCGCCTGCAGCTGGGCATTCGCCGCGACCGGCCGACGCTGGCTCGCTTCTATGAGAGTCTCGGCTACCTGCCGGACGACGAGGTCCGGCTATCGGCCACCAATCCGCTGACGCCGGCGCCCATCACGCTGTCGAAACGGCTGTCCGCACCGCAATCGTGAAGCCGTTCCGTCTGCGCTTCTCGCCCACGCTGCTGCGCACGCTGCGCGGCTATACGGCCGACGATCTGCGCGCCGACGTCGCCGCCGGCGTCACCGTCGGCGTGGTGGCGCTGCCGCTGGCCATGGCCTTCGGCATCGCCAGCGGCGTCAAGCCGGAACAGGGGCTGTTCACGGCGATCATCGCCGGCTTCCTGATCGCGGCGCTCGGCGGCTCGCGCGTCCAGATCGGCGGACCGGCGGGCGCCTTCGTCGTGCTGCTGTATTCGATCGCCGAACGCTACGGCGTGGCCAATCTGCTGATCGCCACGTTCATGGCCGGCGTGCTGCTGTTCATCATGGGCGCGCTGCGGCTGGGCAACCTGATCCGCTTTATTCCGGTGTCCATCGTGATCGGCTTCACGAACGGCATCGCGGTGATCATCGCTCTGCAGCAGGTCAAGGACTTCCTGGGCCTGTCGATCGACAAGATGCCGGGCAACTTCTTCTCGCAGATCGGTGCGCTGTGGTCGGCGATCGGCAGCATCAATCCGTACGCGGTGGGCCTCGGCATCGCGTCGCTGCTGATCCTGGCGCTGTGGCCCACCGATGCGCGGCCGGGCGCACCCAACTGGCGGCGCGTGCTGGCCCGCATTCCGGCCACCATCGTCGCGCTGGCGCTGGGCACGCTGGCGGTGGCGGTGGCCGGCCTGCCGGTGGAGACGATAGGCTCGCGCTTCGGCGGCATTCCGCAGGGACTGCCCTCGCCGGCGGTGCCTGAGTTCGACTGGGCGACGGCGCAGAACCTGGCCATGCCGACGATTTCGATCGCGCTGCTCGCTGCCATCGAATCGCTGCTGTGCGCGCGCGTGGCCGACAGCCTCACCGGCGACCGCCATGATCCGAACCAGGAGCTGATGGCGCAAGGCATCGCCAATTTCGTCGCGCCCTTCTTCGGCGGCATCGCCGCCACCGGCACGGTGGCGCGCACGGTGACGAACATCCGCGTGGGCGCGCGCACGCCGGTCGCCGGCATCATCCATTCGCTGACGCTGCTGCTGGTGATCCTGGCGCTGGCGCCGCTGGCGACGAACATTCCGATGGCCAGCCTGGCGGCGATCCTGCTGTTCGTCGCGTGGAACATGGGCGACTGGCGCGAGTTCCTGCGGCTGCGCCAGTTCAGCGTCAACTATCGCGCGATCCTGCTGACCACCTTCCTGCTGACGGTGATCTTCGATATCACGGTGGCAGTCGAGGTCGGGCTCGGCATGGCGGCGCTGCTGTTCATCTACCGGATCTCGGCGCTGACGCGCGTCGAGCCGATCGCGCTGCCGCTCGACTACTCGCGCACGCCGCAGGGGCTGCACGTGGCCGCGTACCGCGTGTTCGGCTCACTGTTCTTCGGCTCGGTGACCAAGCTGGAGCACCTGCTCGATCCGACGCAGGGCACCGCCGAGATCATCGTGCTGGAGCTGCACCAGGTCATCAACCTGGACACCACCGGGCTGGATGCGCTGGAGGAGCTGAACCGGCAACTGGCGCGCCGCGGCGGGCGGCTGGTCATAGCCGCGGCCAACGAGCAGCCGCTGTCGCTGATGCGGCGCTCCGGCTTCCTGCAGACGCTGGGCGAGCACGCCGTGTTCGACGAGCTCGACGAGGCGCTGCGCGCGGTCACGGGCCGCGCCGACGGACGGCATCACGAGCGGGAGGCCGATCCGGACACTGCCGGGCCTGCGGGGCCCGCCGGACCTGCGGGGCCCGCCGGACCTGTCGCGCCCGAGGCAGACGGAGACGCCGGCGAGGACGCCGGCCCGGCCGCGCCTACTGCGCGTTGATCATCCGCATGTCCGGCGAGCGGCTGGTGCTCGCCACACGGCCGTCGTCGCCGAAATGCACGTTGAACATCTCGGTACGGCCCTGGCCGGCCTGCACGCGCCAGGTCCAGATCAGTTCCTTCTTCAGCGGCAGCGTCTCCGTCGCCGCGGGCTTGCCGAGCAGCCGCCGCAGATCGTCGCGGCTCATGCCGGCGCGGACCTGGTTCAGATTGGCTTCGACCAGCGCATTCTTCATGCCCTGGTAGCGGCCGTCGGCGTCGATCTCGACCATCCAGGTTTCGGCCCCTTCGGGCCCGCGCGGGTACTCGAGCACCTGGCCGCCGCCCTCCTCCCAGATCATCTCGGGCTTGCCCATCAGCTTGCGTACGTCCTCGACCGTCGACTGCCCGGGCTTGAGCTCCTGCTGAGCCACCCAGTCGCAAGCGCCGACGAGCGCCAGCATCGACATCAGCCATCCCATCAGCAACCACCGTTTCATGAGTTCTCCAGGCATGCCCGCCCAACGGCGGGTCTTGGCGCGAAGTATCGCGGAAATTGGCGCTGACGCCCACGGACAACGATCGACTAGAATGGAGGGTTGTGGCGGCGCCTGCGCCAGGGCCCCTGCGCCGCGGCCGACCGCTTCCCATCCGTCCGCTTCTTCGTTGCCGGCCATGTACGAATCCGACATCACCCGTTTCCTGCGCGAGCTCAAGCAGCGCCACCCCGAGCTCGAAGAGGAGCAGCGCAAGGGGCGCGCGATCTGGTGGGACCGCGCCCAGGATCTCGAGACGCAGCGGCGCGACCGCGAATCGCGCGTCGCACAGCAGGCCTACGTCTACCAGACGAAAGACCAGGCTTGAACACCGAACTGTCGGCCGGCGAAGCGGGCGGGCAGGAACCCGCCGACGAGGCCACGGCGCTCGCCGAGAGCCCGCCGCCGCCGCAGCCGCCGGAACAGCTCGAGCTGAAGGTCTTCGCGCGTCTGTACGGCGAGCCGCTGATACAGCTGCCGCAGGATCTGTACATTCCGCCCGACGCGCTGGAAGTGTTCCTCGATGCCTTCGAGGGACCGCTGGACCTGCTGCTGTACCTGATCCGCAAGCAGAACTTCAACATCCTCGACATTCCGATGGCCGAGGTGACGCGGCAGTACCTGGGCTACGTCGACGAGATCCGCGATCACAACCTGGAACTGGCGGCAGAGTATCTGCTGATGGCGGCGCTGCTGATCGACATCAAGTCGCGCATGCTGCTGCCGGTTCGCAAGGCCGACAGCGGCGAGGAAGTCGAAGATCCGCGCGCCGAGCTGGCGCGCCGGCTGATCGAATACGAACGCATCAAGTACGGCGCGCTGCAGCTAGACCAGATGCCGCAGCTTGGCCGCGACTTCCAGAAGGCGCAGGCCTTCATCGAGCAGGCGCATACGCTGCGGCTGCCCGAGGTCAATCTGCCGGACCTGCAGAGCGCCTGGGCCGACATCCTGCGCCGCGCGCGGCTGACTCAGCATCACCGGATCAGCCGCGAGGAGCTGTCGGTGCGCGAGTACATGACGGTGGTGCTGCGCCGGCTGCAGGACCGGCGCTTCCTCGAATTCGAGGACCTGTTCGAGATCGAACGCGGCTCGCAGGTCGTCGTGGTCACCTTCATCGCGCTGCTGGAACTGGCGCGCGAATCGCTGATCGAGATCACGCAGGCCGAAGCCTTCGCGCCGATCTACGTACGGCTGGCCTACCAGCCCAGCTGAGCGCGGTCGCCGCTCGCGGAGCGCAGCCCATGCCCATCCTCGAACGGATGCCGCTGAAGGCCCTCAACACCTTCGGCATCGCCGCCTGCGCGCAGCGCTTCGTGCCGCTGGACAGCATGGCCGGGCTCGATGAAGCGCTGGACGCTCTGCGCGAGGCGCCACCGGCCTTCGTGCTCGGCGGCGGCAGCAACGTGCTGTTCACCGGCGATCCGGCCGGCACGGTGCTGCGCGTGGGGCTGCGCGGCCTGCGCGTGCTCGAGAGCACCGGCGACGAGGTGCTGGTGGAGGCCGCGGCCGGTGAAGCCTGGGACCCCTTCGTGCAGTGGACGCTCGCGCAGGGCCTGTCGGGGCTCGAGAACCTGGCGCTGATCCCGGGCAGCGTCGGCGCGAGCCCGATCCAGAACATAGGCGCCTATGGCGTCGAGATCGCCGAGCGCTTCGATTCGCTGCAGGCGGTTTCGCTGGCCGACGGCAGCCGGCACCGCTTCGACACCGCCGACTGCGGCTTCGCCTATCGCGACAGCGTCTTCAAGCGGGCCGGCCAGGGCATCTGGCTGGTGCTCTCCGTGCGCTACCGGCTGTCGCGCCGCTGGCAGCCGCGGCTGGACTACGGCGACATCCGGACCGAGCTGCGCGAAGCCGGCGTCGACGCGCCGGGCCCGGCCGACGTGGCGAGGGCGGTGTCGGCCATCCGGCGCCGGCGGCTGCCCGATCCGGCCCGGCTCGGCAATGCCGGCAGCTTCTTCAAGAATCCGCTGGTGCCCTCGCCGCTGGCGGCGCAGCTGCGCGAACGAGAGCCATCGCTGCCCGTCTATCCGAGCGCCGAAAGTGCGCCGGACGGCACATCGCTGACCAAGCTGTCGGCGGCCTGGCTGATCGAGCAGTGCGGCTGGAAAGGCCACCGCGATGGCGACGCCGGCGTGGCTCCCGGCCACGCGCTGGTGCTGGTCAATCACGGCGAGGCCAGCGGCGCGCAGATGCTGGCGCTGGCGCGGCGCATCCAGGCCTCGGTGCAGCAGCGCTTCGGCGTGATGCTGGAGGCCGAACCTGTCATCGTCGGACCCGCGCGGCTATAATCGCGCGTTTTCCGCAGGAACCCGCTCATGGACGACGACCAACAAAACGAGCAACACTCCCTCCTCGCCTGGATTCTGGGCATCGCAGTGACCGTTGCCGTGGCGGTGTCGCTGTTCATCGGCATCCTGGCCGGCACCGGCGGCGATCAGCCGGCCGCTGCTGGCGCGCCGGCTGCCTCGGCGGCGGGCGCCTCGACCACGGAGGCCTCGGCATCAGCCGCTCCGGCGGCGGACGCTTCCACGGCGGGTGCATCCGCGTCGGGTGCATCCGCGTCGGGTGCATCCTCTACCGATGCCTCCGCCACGGGCGCGTCGGCAGCAGGCGCGGCAACGGGTGCGGCGGCAGGCACCGCGGCGAGCGCCGTAGCCGTCGAAGCCGTCGAGGTCGACGTCGCCCCGGCACTGGCCACCGGCGCCGGCATCCCGGAACTGGTGCGCTTCTACTTCGAGACCGGCCAGGCCGCGCTGCCGGCTGACGCGAATGCCCAGCTCGCGGCGCTGATCGACTGGGCGCGCGGCACCGCCGGCGCCCGCATCGGCATTTCCGGCTACCACGACAAGCAGGGCAACGCCGCGCTGAACGCCGAGCTGGCCAAGAACCGCGCCCGCGCCGCTCGCCAGGCGCTGCTCGCCGCCGGCGTACCGGCGGAACGCGTCATCCTGGTCAAGCCGCAGGAAACCAGCGGCGGCGCCGACGACCGCGAAGCCCGCCGCGTCGAGGTCTACCCGGCGCAATGAGGCCGGGCGCGGCGCCAGGCCCAGCGCGGCGCTGGCCCACGCAGGCCTGGCCC
>JBFWXS010000062.1:0-15843 GCA_050187175.1 Burkholderiaceae bacterium | reverse complement strand
CTGGCCCACGCAGGCCTGGCCCGCGCAGGCCTGGCCCCGGCGCGGCGCGGCCCTGGCCGCCCCGCAGGACCACCTAGTCGCGCCGGAAGACCCACTCGGTGTCGTCCGACGCCGACGGCTCGTAGCGGTAGCCATCCCAGTCGAACTGCTGCAGCCGCAGCGGATCGGCGATGCGGTGCTCGATCGCGAAACGCGCCATCCGGCCACGCGCGCGCTTGGCGGCGAAGCTGATCACCTTGTAGCCGCCGGGCCGCCGCTCCTGGAACACCGGCTGGATGACGCGATGGCCGAGACTGTCCCGCGGCACCGACTTGAAGTATTCCTCGGACGCCAGATTCACCAGCACCGGCTTGCGCTGCGCATCCAGCTCGGCAGCCAGCGCGCGCGCCAGCCGGTCGCCCCAGAACGCGTACAGGTTGCGCCCGCGCTCATTGGCCAGCCGCGTGCCCATCTCGAGCCGGTATGGCTGCATCAGATCCAGCGGACGCAGCAGGCCGTACAGGCCGGACAGGATCCGCAAGTGCTGCTGCGCCCAGGCGAGCTGGCGCTCGCTGAGGCTGGGTGCGTCCAGCCCCTCGTAGACGTCGCCGTTGAAGGCCAGCACGGCCTGCTTGGCATTGGCCGGCGAGAACGGCGGCCGCCACTGCGCGTAGCGCGCTGCGTTCAGCGCGGCCAGCGAATCGCTGATCGACATCAGCGAGGCCAGCTCCACGGGCGGCATGCGCCGCAGCCGCGAGATCAGCAGAGCCGACTCGTCGAGGAACTCGGGCAGGCTGTGGCTGCGCGTCTGCGGCGGTGTCTCGAAGTCGAGGGTCTTGGCGGGGGACAGGACGATTAGCATCGGTGGACAATGAATACGACGACAGGCGATCGGCCGCGATGATGTCATGAAAGCGATCCTCGATACCAATGTCTGGCTCGACTGGCTGGTGTTCGACGACCCCGGCGTCGCGCCGCTGGTGGGGCTGGCGCGCACCGGCCGGCTGACCGCGCTGGGCACTTCGCGGATGCGCGACGAATGGCGCGACGTGATCGCGCGCGAGCGCTTCGGCCTGGATGCGTCGGCGCGATCGGCCGTGCTCGAACGCTATGACGCGCAGGTGCGGCTATGCCCGGCCGCGCCGCCTTGCGCGCTGGTCTGCCGCGACCCCGACGATCAGATGTTCATCGACCTGGCCATCGCCGAGGGCGCGCAATGGCTGCTCACCAAGGACAAGGCGCTGCTCGCGCTGGCCCGCCGGGCGACGCGCCACCACCGGCTGCTGATCGCGCGGCCCGATGCGCCGGCACTGCGCGCGGCGCTGGCGGCCCTGGGCGACGCCCTATAATCGGCGGTTCGCGCCACCTGTTCCGACGACGATGAACGCCCCGCAGACCTTCGCCCCGCCGCCGATCGACACCAAGCTGCCCAAGGTCGGCACCACCATCTTCACCGTCATGTCGGCGCTCGCCATCGAGAAGAACGCCGTCAATCTCGGTCAGGGCTTCCCCGACTTCGACTGCGATCCCAGGCTGGTCGACGCCGTCACCGCCGCGATGAAGAGCGGACTGAACCAGTATCCGCCCATGCCCGGCGTCGCGCCGCTGCGGCAGGCCATCGCGGAGAAGATCGCGACGCTGTACGGCGCGCACTACGACTGGAACAGCGAGATCACGGTTACCGCCGGCGCGACGCAGGCGATCCTCACGGCGGTGCTGGCGATCGTGCGGCCCGGCGACGAAGTGATCGTCATCGAGCCGGTCTACGACAGCTACATCCCGAACATCGAGCTGGCCGGCGGCAAGGTGGTGGGTGTGCCGATGACGGCCGAGTTCAGGGTGCCTTGGGCCGAGGTGCAGGCGGCGGTGACGCCGCGCACGCGCGCGATCATGGTCAATTCGCCGCACAATCCGAGCGGCACGATCCTGCGCGACGACGACATGCGCCAGCTCGAGGCGATCGCGGTGGCCCACGGACTGTTCGTGATCTCCGACGAGGTCTACGAGCACATGGTGTTCGACGGCGAGCCGCACCAGTCGGCCTGCCGCTATCCGCAGCTGGCCTCGCGCAGCTTCGTCGTCTCGTCGTTCGGCAAGACCTACCACGTGACCGGCTGGAAGCAGGCCTACTGTGCGGCCCCGGCCGCGCTGACGGCAGAGTTCCGGAAGGTGCATCAGTTCAACGTGTTCACCGTCAACACGCCGATGCAGCACGGGCTGGCCGACTACATGCGGGATCCGGCCCCCTATCTCGGGCTGGCCGACTTTTATCAGCGCAAGCGCGACCTGTTCCGCTCCGGCCTGGCAGGCACACGCTTCCGCCTGCTGCCGTGCGAAGGCACCTATTTCCAGCTTGCCGACTACAGCGCGATCTCGGAGCTCGGCGAGGCCGACTTCGCGCGCTGGCTGACCACCGAGATCGGCGTGGCCGCGATTCCGGTATCGGCCTTCTACGACCAGCCGGTCGATCGGCGCATCGTGCGCTTCTGCTTCGCCAAGAAGGACGAGACGCTGCAGCTGGCGCTGTCGCGGCTGTCACGGCTATAGCTGACCGGCGCGGGCACGGCCGCGGACGCCAGCACCGGCGCGGGCGCGCGGGCGCGGACGCCAGTGCCGGCGCGCGGGCTGACGCGCGTCTGGCGCGCCGGACCGCTGCCCTTCGCTGGCGAACCTTACCGGCCGCCGGAATCGTCCTCCGTACGGGAAGAATCGCCTGCCGCGGGCCCATCGGCCGCGGGGGACACCTCGTCATCCGGCGCGGCGCCCTCCAGCGGATCCTGCGACGGACCCCCGTGCTCAGCCTTTCGCTGGCGCTTTTCCTCTTGCTTCTGCTTCTTCGCCAGCTCACGCTGTCGTTTCGCGAAGGCATAGTTGGGCTTCGGCACTTCGGGCGTCCTATCGAGTCACTATTGGCACAAGCGTAAGCGATCCGCGCATGTCTGGGAAAGACCCTGCTGCCGCCATCGCCGTCGGTCGGATGCCGTTCGGCTGAGAGCGGGCGACGGAAGGCTCGGAGTCGCTGAATCGAGCAGTCTAGTCGATCGGCCGGCGGCGCAGTGCCTTCACCTGACCGTGCCGCGCTTTCTCGTCCAGCCGGCGGGCGCGCGCGCCCGCCGTCGGGCGGGTCGGCCGCCGCTGGACCGGCACGTGGGCGGCGCGATCGATCAGCGCCTGCAGCCGCTCGATGCCGTCGGCGCGATTGCGCTCCAGGCTGCGGAAGCGCTGAGCCTTGATGACGACCACGCCGTCGGCGCTGATCCGCTGGTCGGACAAGGCCGCCAGCCGGTCCTTGACGGCTTCCGGCAGCGACGAGGCGGCGATCACGAAGCGCAGCTGGACCGCGTTCGACACCTTGTTGATGTTCTGCCCGCCCGCCCCCTGCGCGCGGATCGCGGTGAACTCGATCTCGTCTTCGCGCACGCGCAGCGCGTCGCCAGGCCTCGTCGTCACGGCGTCCTCCGCGGTGCGCCGCGGCCGGCCTGCAGCAGCAGCCAGGCGCCTACGCCGCCGACCAGGCCCCAGAACGGCGCGCCGATGCCGGCGAGATTCACGCCCGACGCGGTGATCAGGAAGGTGATCAGCGCCGGCTCGCGCTGCGTCTCGTCGGCCAGCGCCTGCACCAGGCCGCCGCCGATGGTGCCGAGCAGCGCAAGCCCGGCGATGGCCATCACCAGCTCGCGCGGAAAGGCCGCGAACAGCGCCGCCACGGTAGCGCCGAACAGGCCGATCAGCAGGTAGAAGACGCCCGCCGCGACGGAGGCGACATAGCGCCGCGCCGGGTCTTCATGCGCTTCGCGGCCCATGCAGATGGCGGCGGTGATCGCGGCCAGGTTCAGCGCATAGGCACCGAACGGCGCCAGCACGAAAGTGGCCACGCCAGTCCAGCCGATCAGCGGCGATACCGGCACGGTGTAGCCGGAAGCGCGGATCACGGCGACGCCGGGCGCGTTCTGCGAGGCCATGGTCACGATGAACAGCGGCAGCGCGACGCCGATCAGCGCAGCGGAACTGAATTCAGGCCGCGTGAAGACGGGCGTGGCCAGGGCCAGCCGCACGCCGTCGAGCTGCAGCAGGCCGCGCGCCGCGGCCACTGCCACGCCGGCAAGCAGCGCCGCGATGACGGCGTAGCGGGGCCAGACACGCCGCGCCAGCAGGTAGACCGCGAACATGGCGAAGGCCAGCGCGAACTGCGTGCCCATGGCAGCGAACACGTCCAGGCCGAAGCGCAGCAGCACGCCGGCCAGCATGCCGGCCGCCAGCGAGATCGGGATGCGATTCATGACGCGCTCGAACCAGCCCGAGAATCCGGCCAGCATGATCAGCAGCGCGCAGGCGAGGAAGGCGCCGATCGCCTCCGGCATGGAGACGCCGCCGACGCTGGTGATCAGCATGGCCGCGCCGGGCGTCGACCAGGCGGTGACCACCGGCACCCGGTAGCGCAGCGACAGCCCGATGCAGGTCAGCCCCATTCCCAGGCCGAGCGCGGCCATCCACGACCCGATCACGGCCGCGTCGGCGCCCAGCGCCTGCGCCGCCTGGAACACGATGACAGCCGAACTGGTGAAGCCGACCAGCACGGTGACGAAACCGGCAATGACGGCGGAAACGGAAAGGTCGCGCAGCAGGAACATCGGAACGCGGCAGCGCCGGCGCGCCCGCCGATCGACAGGAAGCCGCCACCTTACTGGGACGGGCGCCGATCCACAAGCGCCGCTGTGCCGCTACGCAGCTGCCCGGCGGCGACGGCAAGGCCGGCTATGCGCCGCTGCGCCCGCCTGCGCCGCTACTACAGCGTCCGGTTGAACCAGAGCAGCGACAGCAGCGCCGAGCCCAGCGCCAGCACCGCGGCGAGCGCGGTGACCAGGGCCGTGACCTCGGTCTCGCGTCGTTCCAGCACCAGCTTGGATGTCAGCGCCTCATAGATGCGCTTGAGCTCGACCGCCGTGCCGGCGTAGAAGTACTCGCCGCGCGTGACTTCGGCGATCGTCTTCAGCGTCTCTTCATCGAGCCGCACCCGCATCGACCAGCCGTCACCGACGAGGATTTCGCCATTGGCCGTTCCTATGCCGACGGTGAACACGCGCACGCCGCGCTCGGCCGCCATGCGCGCCGCCTCGATCGGATCAGGGCCGGTGGTGGTCTGCCCGTCGGTCAGCAGGATGATCACCGCCGAACCGTAGGATCCCGGCGGCACCGGCTTGAACGGCTCCTTCGGCGGCTCCCGCGACGGGTTCAGCCGCCGGCTGCCGCGATTGGCGTCCGGCCGCGGATTCGATGAGTTCAGATCGAACTCGACGTCCGGAAAGATGGTCTTCAAGGACACCAGCAGGCCGCTGCCCACGGCGGTGCCGCGCTGCAGCTGGAAGCGCTCGATGGCCGCCAGCAGGTCCTCGCGATTCTGCGTGGGCGGCTGCACCAGTGCCGCGGAACCGCCGAAGGTGACCACCGCGATGCGCGTGCTGCGCGGATGATCCTCGATGAAGGTGCGCGCCGCCGTCTGCGCGGCGACGATGCGGCTCGGCTCGACGTCGACGGCGCGCATGCTGCCGGACACATCCATCGCCAGCACGACGGTCTCGTGCTGCGACGGCAGCGTGATTACCGCCGCCGGCCGCGCGATGGCGAGGATCATCGCGATCAGTGCGAGCAGGAACAGCGCGGGCGGCAGATGGCGGCGCCAGCCCTGCCCGCGGCCCATCGCCTCCTTGACCAGGCTCAGCGACGCGAAGCGCAGCGCCGCGCGCTTCTTCCGGCGCAGCAGCCACAGATAGCCGGCGACCAGCAGCGGAACCAGCAGCAGCAGCCACAGCAGTTCAGGCCATAGAAAGCTCATCGCTCGCCCCTACGAGGCCATGCCCCAGATGCGCCGGCAGCCCGCCGCCGGCGCCCGCGCGGCTGCGCTGCCGGCGCAGATCCGCGAAGCGCAGCAGCGCGTCGGCCAGATCGTCGTCGGTGGACAGTTCAAGCACGTCGACGGCGGCCTCGACGAAGGCCGCGCGCAGCTCGGCTTCGCGGCGCTGCGCGGCCGCCACGAAGCGGCGGCGGAAGCCGGCGTCGTGCGTATCGACGAACAGCTGCTCGCCGGTTTCCGCATCCTGCATCGTGACCAGGCCGAGATCGGGCAGCTCGCGCTCCAGCGGATCGTACAAGCGCACCGCCGCCACCTCGTGGCGCTGCGCCAGCCGCGCCAGCCGCTGCGGCCAGCCCGGCCGGCTGATGAAATCGGACACGACGAAGACCACCGAGCGCCGCCGCAGCGTGCCGTGCGCCTGATGCAGCAGCGCGCCCAGATCGGTCTCGCCCGGCGGCGGCGTCTTGTCGCCGGCGGGCCGCGGCCGCGGCTGCATCCGGTGCAGCATCTGCAGTACGTGCGTGCGGCCGCCGCGCGGCGGCATCACGCCGTCATCGCCGCCGCCATAGAAGATCGCTCCGACCCGGTTGCCGTGCAGCGTCAGCAGCCGCGCGAGCACGGCCACGAACTCCGCCGACACCGACTGCTTGCGCACCTGCTGCGAGCCGAAGTCGATCGACGGACTCAGGTCGAGCAGGAACCAGGCCGTCACCTCGCGGTCCTCGTGGTACTCGCGCACGTAGGGCGTCTGCATGCGCGCGGTGACGTTCCAGTCTATGTAGCGGACATCGTCCTGCAACTGGTATTCGCGCAGGTCGGCCAGGTCGAGCCCCTGCCCGCGGAACAGCGTCCGATAGTCGCCCTGCAGCAGCCCGTCCAGCCGCCGCAGCACGGTCCATTCGAGGCGCCGCAGGATCTGCTCAGCCTTGTGTGCCCGTACCGACGTTGACATGAGTATCGAGCGGCTTCTCGGGAGCCGGTACCTTCTGGAGGATCTTGTGGATGAGCTGGTCGGCGTTCATGGAGTCGGCCAGCGCCTCGTACGACAGCACCAGCCGGTGCCGCAGCACGTCGGGAACGAGGTCGGTGACATCTTCCGGCAGCACGTAGCGGCGGCCGCGCAGGAAGGCCAGCGCACGGCCGCCCTCGATCAGATTGATGGTGGCTCGCGGACTCGCACCGTAGGTCAGATAGCCGGCCAGCTCGCCGAGATCGTAGCGCTCGGGCGTGCGCGTCGCGGCGACCAGCCGCACGGCATACTGGATCAGCGCCGGATCCACGTAGACGCCGCGGCATTCACGCTGCAGCGCGGCCAGCTGCCCGGTGTCGGCGACGGCGGCAACCGCCACCGACGCTCCGGTGACACGCTCGACGATGACGAACTCCTCTTCCTCGCTGGGATAGCCGACCAGCACCTTCATCATGAAGCGATCGACCTGCGCCTCGGGCAGCGGATACGTGCCTTCGGTCTCGATCGGGTTCTGCGTCGCCATGACCAGGAAGGGCTCCGGCACCTTGTGCGTCTCGCCGGCGATCGTGACTTGGCGCTCCTGCATCACTTCGAGCAGCGCACTCTGCACCTTGGCCGGCGCGCGGTTGATCTCGTCCGCAAGCAGCAGATTGGTGAACACCGGGCCCAGCGAGGTGCTGAACTCGCCGGTCTTCTGGCTGTAGATGCGCGTGCCGACGAGGTCGGCCGGCACCAGGTCCGGCGTGAACTGGATGCGGCGGAACGCGCCGTGCACCGTGCGCGCCAGCGTCTTGACGGTCAAGGTCTTGGCCAGACCGGGCACGCCTTCGACCAGCAGATGCCCCTGCGCGAGCATGGCCACCAGCACACGTTCGAGGAAGTGATCCTGGCCGACGACGACGCGCTTGACTTCGTACAGCACGCGCTGCATCAGCGTTGACACCGCCGCGCCGTGATCTCGATTCTCGCTGTCTCGTGGGTCCATGGATCGCACTCGAAGTGGGAGGAGGAAGGCCGGTCAGAACGGCGACATGCCGACCGCCATCGCGGCATTCTCGATCGGCACCGCGAAACCGATGCCGACGAACACGCGCTGTTCGGTCGGGTTGAGGATGGCGGTGACGATGCCGACGACTTCACCGTCCAGAGTCACCAGCGGGCCGCCGGAGCTGCCTGGATTGGCCGCTGCATCGAACTGGATCAGATTGGTCAGCACACGCTTGCCGTCGGGATACTGGAACTCGCGCCGCAGCCCCGAGACGATGCCGGCGGTCGCAGTCGGGCCGATGCCGAACGGGAAGCCCACTGCCACCACTTGATCGCCCACCAATAGATCGCGCGTCGAGCGCAGCGTCGCGGCCTGCAGATCGTCGGGCAAGGTGCGCGCCTGCAGCACGGCCAGATCGTTCTCGGCCTGGATGCCCACGACGTTCGCATCGGACTCGGTGCCGTCGGCGAACACCACCTTCAAGCGCTTGGCCCCCTGCACTACGTGCAGATTGGTCAGGATCACGCCCTTGTCGAGGATGACCACGCCGGTGCCGGTGCCGCGTTCGCTTTCCGAGTCGGCATCGCCTTCATGGCCCAGGCCGCGCACGCGCACCACCGACGGCCGGATCTTCTCGTACGCGCGGGCCGACTGCGACGGCAGCGTCTTGGTCTGCAGCGTATGCATCACGGCGGCGTCGATGTCTTCCTGCGTCAGCGCCGGCTGCGCGGGGTCGAGGCGCGCATGGATCGTCATCAGCAAGGCAGCACAGAGCGCGCCGACGGCCAGCAGCAGCAGGCGCTCATGCCGTCCGGCCGCGGTCAGCAGACGACGCAGCCGGCTGCGCGGCGGGCCGCCGGTGGATGGATTGCCGGACTGTGTGCTGCCGGACGGTGTGCTGCCGGACTGCGAGTTGCCGGACTGCACGTTACCGGGCCGCCCGCCACCCGGCTGCGAACCGCCGGCGTCACCACCAGCGTCGTGTGAGCCGGCCGCTGCGCCGGCATCGGCAGCCGGACGCGGACGCCGCGGTCCGAGCGATGCGGATTGGGCCGCCGAACGCGCGGCGCGCGGGCTGCGCGAAAACGGTGCGGCCGCTTCGGAAGACGGCCACTGCTCACCGGCCGTGCTGCCGGCCGCCGTGCCGCCGGCCATAACACCGGCAGCAGAGCCGTCGGCTGCTGCGCGCGTACGCGCCGCGCCGGCGGGCTTTCGCGCGGAACTGCTGTAGAGCGCCATTCTCCGCATTCAAGCACACCCGTTGATGGCCACGGAGGGTCGGGAAACGCCGTGAAGCGTCGCTACCTCACAACGGTAGCACAGCGCGGGTAGACAGATCCATCAACCGCTTGAAGAACGGGGCCGAAGCCGCGCGTCGCTCAGCGCTCAGAACACTCCGCCGGCGAGCGAGCCGATCAGCGCGGTCGATACCATGGCTGCGCTGCCCCAGAACGCAACCCGCAGCACACCGCGCAGAATCGGCGCGCCGCCGGCCTTCGCCGCCACCGCACCGAGCCCAGCCAAACACAGCAGCGACGCCGCCGGAAGCAGCACACCCTGGCTCGGCAGCGGCGTCAAGGCCGTCACCAGCAGCGGCAAGGAGGCGCCGGCGGAGAAGGTCGCGGCCGAGGTCACGGCAGCCTGCAGGGGGCGCGCTGCATTGTGCTCGGAGATGCCGAGCTCGTCGCGCGCATGCGCGCCGAGCGCGTCGTGCGCCATGAGCTGGCTGGCGACCTGACTTGCCAGATCGGCATCGAGGCCGCGGCGCATGTAGATGGTGGCGAGCTCCTGCAATTCGCGAGGACGCTGGCTGATCAGCTCCGCTTCCTCGCGGGCCAGGTCGGCGCGCTCGGTATCGGCCTGCGAGCTCACGGACACGTATTCGCCGGCCGCCATCGACATGGCGCCCGCCACCAGCCCGGCGACACCCGCGATCAGCACGGCGGAACGCGGCGCGCCGGCCGCAACCATGCCGATGAGAAGGCTGGCGGTCGACACGATGCCGTCGTTCGCGCCCAGCACGGCGGCGCGCAGCCAGCCGACGCGCCTGCTCAGATGGAATTCGGGAGGCGGCATGCGGTCAGCCTCGACAGCAAGCCGCGGGCATCGCGTTTGCGGGCACTGCCCTCGCGGGCACCGCGCTTGCTTGAACAGGGAAGCGCTCAGGCGCATCCGCGACAGCCGGCTCACCCCCAATAGCCGGCGCACCCGCAACAGGACAGCGAAACATGATCCGATTGAACACGACGATCGCCCTGACTTATGAAGTTTTCGCGCCGAGCACTTTCATCCTGAACGTCCAGCCCGTCAACAACCGACATCAGCGCGTCGTGCAGGAATCATTGACAGTGGAAGCCGGCATAGGCCTGCGAACCCTGTCGCAACCCGACAGCGGCAACCGCCTGCTGCGCTTCGACGCCGAGGCGGGCTCGGTGCGGGTCGACTACCGCGCGACCGTCGATCTGCGTCAGCACCTGCAAATCACCACCGCCCTGCGCGAAACCCCCGTGACGGCGCTGCCCGATTCGGTGCTGCCGTATCTGCTGGCCAGCCGCTACTGCGAGTCGGACAAGCTGCTGCCGTTTGCCTGGTCGCAGTTCGGCGCGACCGAACCCGGCTACGCGCGCGCCGAGGCGGTGGCGCAATGGGTGCGCCAGCACGTGGAATTCAAGACCGGCGTGTCTCGCTGGACTACCTCGGCAGCAGATACCTTCGATCAGCGGCGCGGCGTCTGCCGCGACTTCGCACATCTGATGATCGCGCTGTGCCGTGCGCTGAACATGCCGGCCCGCTTCGTGACCGGTGTCGACTACGGCGCCGATCCGACGCTGGGAGCGCCCGATTTCCATGCCTACGTGGAAGTGTTCCTGTCCGGCCGCTGGTATTTGTTCGATCCGACCGACATCTCGCCGACCACGGGGCTGCTGCGCATCGGCACCGGTCGCGATGCCGCCGACGTGCCGTTCGCGCACATCTTCGGCAACGTACACACCGGGCGGCCGGCGGTGACGATAGAGGCCGTGGTCGACGCAAGCGCCGGTTTCGAGCTGCCGAGCCGCACCGCCCTTGCCGTCTGCACGGCGGAGTCGCCGCTGCCCGAGGGGCTGCCGCCGCTGCTGCGCGGCAGCGAGCTGATCCGGCTGCCGCACACACGGCGCGGACCGCTGCGGCCGATCGTTGCGCAGCACCGTGCGCTCAGCAGTGCGGGCAGCGGCGCCGGCGTCTGAACGTGGCAGGGGCCTCGCTTCGCGTCGCCGCTCAGAGCTGAAAGGTCAGCCAGCGCACCAGCCCTTCCCACAGATCGCGCCACCAGGCCGGCGGCTGCGGCTGCCACAGCACCGCCTGCTGCCGGCGCGCATTGATCCATGCGCGCAGCTGTCCCACCGTGGGCGCGTCGCGGAACGCGACCATCAGCTCGTAGTTCAGGAACAGGCTGCGCGCATCCAGATTGGCCGAGCCGACGAAGGCCAGCTCGTCGTCGACGAGCACGGCCTTGGCGTGCATCATTGCCGGCAGCATCTCGATGGTCACACCGGCCGTCTCGGCGTCACGCAGCGAGCGCTGCCGTGCCCAGTCGGCCAGCCGATGGTTGGAGCGGCGCGGCAGGATCAGCCGCACGCGGACGCCGCGCCGCGCGGCGATGTGCAGCGCGCCGGCCAGCGCTTCGTCGGGAACGAAGTACGGCGTCACCAGATCGATGCGTTCGCGGGCATCGAAGATCGACGAGATCAGCAGCGTGTACAGCGTGTCCTCGGCATGGTCCGGGCCACTGGGGATCAGCTGTGCCGGAACGCGGCCCGGGTCCGCCGCCGGCACCGGCAGCGCCGGACGCAGCGACGGATCATCGCGGCCGCGCCGCGCGAAACGCCAGTCCGCCTCGAACAGCTCGTCCAGCGAGGCTGCCAGCGGCCCCTCGACATCGACGGTCAGATCGATCCACGGCTGATCGACGCCGATGCCGGAGAAATATTCGCCGGCCAGGTTGCGCCCGCCGAACCACGCCCGGCTGCGATCGGCCACCGCCATCTTGCGGTGGTTTCGCAGATTGGTGCGGCCGCGCAGCGGCGACCACCAAGGCGGCACGAACAGCGTCACGTCGACGCCGGACTCGCGCAGCTGCCGCAGCGTCTCCCGTCCGGCCAGCGCGCCGATGCCGTCGACCAGCACGCGCACCTCGATGCCGTCGCGGGCCCGCGCCGCCAGATGCCCCGCCAGCCGACGCGCGACCGAATCGTTGCCGATCAGGAAGGTGCCCACGTGCAGCGTGTGCTGCGCGCCGTCGATGACTCGCAGCAGCGCGGCCAGTGCCGCGTCGCCGTCCTCATGGACGTGCGCGGCGGCGAAGCCGGCCGGCGGCGGCAGCCGCAGCGCGCGGGCCAGCGCCTGGAAGCGGTCACCGCGCACGCCGGCCGGCGCCGTCTCGGTGACGAAGCCCTGCCCCGGCTTGCCCAGCTTGCGGCTGCCGAACAGCAGGAACAGCGGCACGCCGAGGTACGGCAGCAGCACAATCATCAGCACCCAGGCGACGGCCGCCGACGGATGGCGGCGCTGACGCAGGCCCTGCGTCGTCGTTACGTAGATCAACAGGCCCGCAACCATCGCCGCGAGATGCAGCGAGCCCAGCGACAGCGACCACTGCTCGTCGGCAGTCATGCGCTCGGGACGGCAGTCACTTGGCCGAGGGAGCGGCCAGACGATCGATCCAGCGTTCGAAGCCGTCGAGGAAGCCCTTGAGGAAATCGCGCGTCTTGTCGGTGGCGATGCCGCCCTGCGCGTCGAACAGATTGCCGCCGTCGCCGATGTAGGCCTCGGGCTGCGCCATCACCGGCACGTTGAGAAACACCAGCGACTGCCGCAGATGATGGTTGGCGCCGAAGGCGCCGATGGCGCCCGGCGACAGGCTGATGATGGCGCCCGGTTTGCCGTTCCAGGCACTCTGCCCGTACGGCCGCGAACCGACGTCGATCGCGTTCTTCAGCACGCCGGGCACCGAGCGGTTGTACTCGGGCGTCACGAACAGCACGGCGTCGGCCGACGCGATCTTCTGCTTGAACTCGCGCACCGCCGGCGGCGGATCGGCTTCGTGATCCTGGTTGAACAGCGGCAGCTCGCCGATCTCGACGATGGCCAGCTTCAGCGTCGGCGGCGCCAGCCCGATCAGCGCACTGGCCAGCTTGCGGTTCAGCGAATCCTTGCGCAGGCTGCCGACGACGACGGCGACATTGCGTGGCGTGCTCATGGGTCGAATCCCTCTGGCGTAAAGGTGACGGACGGGTGACGGACGGCGGCCGCCCGCCCCGCTGGGCGGCGGGCTGGGCGGCGACGCATGAGCAGCGATGGTACAGAGGCTGCGGCCGACGCGCTCGGGATGACCCGACTGGCGGTACGGCAGCGGCGCCGGCCCGGCGGGAGCCATCGGCCGGCGCGTTCGTCGATCGGCCGACCCGCTTCGCGGTCAGTCGACCCCGCGTTGTGCTCAGTCGATCTCTTCGTACAGCGGCAGCGTGAGGAACTCCTCGAACGCTTCCTGCGTGCTCATCTGCTCGAAGATCTGCGCCGCGCGCTCGTACGAAGGCGCCGCGCCGCCGACCACCGCCTTGACCTTGGCCAGCTCATCGGGAATCAGCGCGCGCACCAGCTCGGGGGTGACCTTGCGCCCGTCGTCGAGCACGCCCTTCGGCGAACGGATCCATTGCCAGACCTGCGAGCGGCTGATCTCGGCGGTCGCGGCGTCCTCCATCAGGTTGTGGATGGGCACGCAGCCGTTGCCGTCCAGCCAGGCGCCCAGGTAGTGGATGCCGACGTTGATGTTCATCCGCAGGCCGTGCTCGGTGATCGGCGTCTCCGGCTGGAAGTTCAGCAGATCCGCGCCGCTCACGCTGACGTCGGGGCGCTGCTTGTCGATCTGGTTCGGGCGGTCGCCCAGTACCTTGACGAACTCCTGCATCGCCGTCTCGACCAGGCCCGGATGCGCCACCCAGCCGCCGTCGTAACCGTCGGTCGCATCGCGCGTCTTGTCGGAGCGGATGCCGGCCATCGCCACCTCGTTCTTCTCCGGATCGTTCTTGATCGGGATCAGCGCGCTCATGCCGCCGATCGCCGGCGCCTGGCGCCGGTGGCAGGTCTTCAGCAGCAGCAGCGCGTAGGCGCGCATGAACGGCGCCGTCATCGTGACCTTGGCGCGGTCGGCCAGGCAGAAGCTCTTGTCGACCTTGAACTTCTTGATGCACGAGAAGATGTAGTCCCAGCGGCCGGCGTTCAGGCCCGCGCTGTGCTCGCGCAGCTCATAGAGGATCTCGTCCATCTCGAAGGCGGCCAGGATGGTCTCGATCAGCACGGTGGCCTTGATCGTTCCCTGCGGCAGCCCGAGCTCGTTCTGCGTCATCACGAAGATGTCGTTCCACAGCCGCGCTTCCAGATGGCTCTCCATCTTGGGCAGATAGAAGAACGGACCGGCGCCGCGCGCGATCTGCTCGCGCGCGTTGTGGAACATGAACAGCGCGAAATCGAAGATGCCGCCCGAGACGCGCTGCCCGTCGACGGTGACGTGCTTCTCGTCCAGATGCCAGCCGCGCGGCCGCACCTGCAGCGTGGCGATGCGCTCGTTCAGCTGGTAGCGCTTGCCGCCCTGCTCCAGGCTGAGCTCGCGGCGGATGGCCTTCTTCAGATTGATCTGGCCCTGGATCTGGTTGTGCCAGTTCGGCGAGTTCGAGTCCTCGAAGTCGGTCATGTAGCTGTCGGCGCCCGAGTTGAACGCGTTGATGACCATCTTCGCTTCGACCGGGCCGGTGATCTCGACGCGGCGGCATTCGAGCGCCTTCGGAATCGGCGCGATCTTCCAGTCGCCGTCGCGGATGTGGCGCGTCTCGGCGAGGAAATCCGGACGCTCGCCTGCGTCCAGCCGCTTGGCCCGGGCCGCACGGTCGGCCAGCAGCTGCTGGCGGCGCGGCTCGAAGGCACGGTGCAGCTTGGCCACCAGGGCCAGCGCATCGGGGACGAGGATGGCGGCGAATTCGTCGCTCACCGGCGCATTGATCGCCAGGCCGGCAGGCAGCGAGAGAGTCGAAGAGGTATGCGTCATGGGGATCACCTGTCGTTCAAGAGGAAAGCGGATGCCGGGGCATGCCGACGCGGCGCCGGCCAGCCCTCGCACGGAGGCCGGCCCGGACGGAGCGGCCCCCGTTAACATGGCAGTCTATTGCACCCAAAACGATTGAAAAATGCTCGATCGGACGATTGAGCTTTTACTTTTTTGCGAAGTTCCCTCATGGACCGCTTCAAGCAGATCGAGACCTTCGTCGCCGTCGCTACCAAGGGCAGCCTGTCAGCGGCAGCCCAGGCCGAGGGCGTGGCGCCGGCGATCATAGGGCGCCGGCTGGACGGCCTGGAGTCCCGGCTCGGCGTCAAGCTCTTGGTGCGCACCACGCGCAAGGTGAGCCTGACCTTCGAGGGCAGCGCCTTCCTGGAGGACTGCCAGCGGCTGCTCAACGATTTCTACAATGCCGAGGCCTCCGTATCGCTGGGCGGCGTCAAGGCCAGCGGACTGCTGAAGGTGACCGCCCCGGCCGGCTTCGGACGCGTGCACGTGGCGCCGCTGGTGCCCGCCTTCCTCGACGCGCATCCGGACGTGGCGCTGTCGCTGGACCTCACCGACAGGCTGGTCGACATCGTCAACGAGAACATCGACGTCGCGATCCGCATCGGCGTGCTCGACGACTCCAGCCTGGTCGGCCTGAAGCTGGCCGACAACCGCCGCGTCGTGGTGGCCAGTCCGTCCTACCTGGAACGCCACGGCGAACCGAAGACGCCGGCCGACCTGGCGCGGCACCAGTGCCTGACCTTCGGCAACTACGGCAACCAGGCGCGCGGCTGGCAGTTCACGATAGACGGCCAGCTCGTCGCACTGCGCGTCACCGGCGCGCTCGAATGCAACGACGGCGCCGTGCTGCACGACTGGTCGCTGGGCGGCCGCGGCCTGGCCTGGCGGTCGATGTGGGAAGTCGGCGACGATCTGCGCACCGGGCGGCTGCGCACGGTGCTCGACGACTACCGGGC
>JBFWXS010000061.1:18866-32213 GCA_050187175.1 Burkholderiaceae bacterium | reverse complement strand
CCGGCAGCGAGGCGCCGACCACGTCTCTCAAGCGCCGGCGATCCTCGTCGCTGTCATAGCGGCGCGTGAATCTGGAATACGCGCCATCGTCGCCCAGCGCGAACGCGAAGAACGCCGGATCGTTCGCCCGCGCCACCTCGTTCGCGATCGCACCCAGTCCGAACGGATCGGCCGAGCGATTGAGCACTTCCTGGCTACGCTGCAGCAGCGTCTTGTAGCCGAAATCGCTGCCGGCCCGCCATTCGATCTCGGCTGCGGCAGTGAACTCGGTCAGCTCGCGCGCATATTCGGCCACCTCGGCGGCGGCCGACAGCACGGCACCCAGCGGCGGAAACGCCGACGCGATGCGGCTTGCATTGAGCATGAAGGTCTCGAAGTACTTGGACCACGACGTGAGGGTGACGGCCTGCGCGACAGCGACTTCCTGCGCGACGATGGCGCGGTTGGCGTACGCCTGGAAGTTCAGGACGCGGGCACGCCATACCGCGGCGCTATAAGCGGCTGCATCGGCCGCCTGCGTCAGGCGCTGCTTCGAGGCGGTGACCTGCCCGACGCTGAACAGGAAGTACATCGCGAACAGGCCGACGGCCATGAATGCGAGAGCCAGCAGCAGCGCCTGGCCGCGCTGGCGGCCTGCGGCGCGTCGATGCCGCCGACCGGCATCGACGCCGCGGCGCCGGGCGAACGGGGAATTCATCACCGTCTCCGATCGGCGGACGGGTCAGTGATTGTTCGCGTCGTAGTTGTCGAGACCCTTGCGCTGATTGGCGTTCGTCGATGCCGTATTGGCGTTGTTCTGCGCATTGCCGATCGCGCTGGAGGCCGTCTGGCCCGAGACTTCGAGCGCCAGGCCGGCGGTCTGGTTGCGCAGCGTCTGGCCGAACAGCGTGTAGACGCCGATCGCGGCGACGGCGATCAGTGCGACGACGATGATGTACTCGGTCATTCCCTGGCCGAGCTGCCCGAATCGGCCGGCGAGCGCGCGTCGCGCAGGTATCGGTGAGACGGCGGCATCCGCCGCGCCGCGGCGATCGATGCAAGCTGCGCGGCGCAGCGGAACGACGACGGCGCCGAGAGATGTGATGCGAGGGTTCATGGCTTCTGCTCCTGTGCGAAGGGTGGGGACACAGGAGCATTTATAGGCCGCGGCGCAGCCCGCGACCATTGAACCCTGAGACTAGATCCGCGGACCTAAAGGCCGCGCGTTCACTGTCCTTTCGGCAGGCGGCCGAGCAGATAGAACTCGGGATTAGGCATCATGCCGGACAGATTCGCCATCCGGTTCGACAGGCCGAAGAACGCGGCGATCGCGCCGATGTCCCATGCATCTTCATCGCTGAAGCCGTGCGCATGCAGTGCCGCGAAATCGGCGTCGTCGAGCTCGCTCGACTGCAGCGACACCTTCATTGCGAATTCAAGCATCGCGCGCTGCCGCGGCGTCAGCGCGGCCTTGCGCCAGTTGGTCGCCAGCTGATCGGCGATCAGCGGATTCTTCTCGTAGATGCGCAGGATGGCGCCGTGCGCGACGACGCAGTACAGGCACTGGTTGGCGCCGCTGGTGGCGACCACGATCATCTCCTTCTCGCCCTTGGACAGCGCGTTCTCGCGCAGCATCAGCGCGTCGTGGTATGCGAAGAAGGCGCGGAACTCGTCGGGACGGCGCGCCAGTTTCAGGAACACCGACGGGACGAAGCCGGATTTCTCCTGCACTGTGAGGATCCGTTCGCGGATGTCGTCGGGTACCTGGTCGAGCGTGGCGGGCGGGAAGCGGTCGGGGTCGGGAGTGCTGCTCATCGGGGTCTCCTTGCGGCGGATTGCCGAGTGCGCCTGTATGCAGGCGGTAGTGATGCGAGCCGCTATCCATGCGGCCGGCGTCAGCGCGTTCGAGAACGGAGTCAACGCCCGTGCTGGTCAGCGCCCGCGCTGAGCTGTCCGCTGCGCGCGACGCATCTCGCCAGCGATACGATACCGCAGCCAGGTGCCGCGCGCGTTGACGGCGGCCAGCTGCAGGCCTTCGCGGCCGTCGAGGAAGCCGCCGCGCAGCAGATAGCCGCGGATGAAGGTCCAGGCCGCATGCAGGGCGGCTGGCACGGTGCCGCCGCGCCCGCGCTCGGCCAGCCGCGGCGCGCCCGCCTGCGCGTAGCGCCGCGCCTTGTCCAGCGCATCGTCCAGCGAATCGACGGTGTAGTGCATCAGCAGACCGTCGAGCCGGCCGACCGGCGGCTCGCAGCGTACTTGCTCATGGATGGGGACGTCGGTGAAGCGGCCGGCCGACTTGCGGAACAGCCGCAGCACGCGGTCGCCGCGCCAGTCGCCGAAGCGCAATGCGCGGCCCTTGAAGCACGAGCGCCGATCGATCCAGTAGCCGTTGCATGTCGCGGCAGCCGTCGCCGCCGCTTGCGACGCGGCCGCTGCCGGCTGCGGAGCAACTTCCGCCGGCGGCGACGCAACGCCCATCCGCTGCGGTGCGACCACCGCCGCGATCGCATCGCGCAGCCGTTCATCGACCTCCTCGTCGGCATCGATGGACAGAACCCACGGCCCGCGCGCCATGTCGAGCACGCGGTTCTTCTGCACGCCGAAGCCGGGCCAGTCGGCGCTGACGGCGACGCGCGCGCCGCAGCGGCGCGCGATCGCGACGGTGTCGTCGCGGCTGCCCGAGTCGAGCACCACGATCTCATCGGCGAAGGACACCGAGCGCAGGCAGCGCTCGATGCGCGCGGCTTCGTCGCGGGTGATGACGATGACCGACAGACCGGCGAGCTTCATCGGCGCGTCCTCTCGGCCTCGATGAATCCGACCAGCAGCGCGACGGTCAGCGCGTAGTAGACGGTCGCGTAGTGGATGTAGAAATAGGCGTCGGTGAACGCGAAGATCATCGTCGCCGATACGAACAGCGCGCCGCCCAGGCCGAGTCCGCGCACCAGCGACGGCGACGGCGGTGGCCACACCGCGACGCTCGCTCGCGTCCCGCTGCCCGGCGCATCGAAGGCCTCGTCGAATGCCAGCGGCACGACCGGATCGTGCACCCGCCGCACGAAATACGCGAGCGGCCCCAGCAGCGCCGCCAGCAGGCCTGCGAAACCGACGACGCCGCCGTTCGCGAGCCAGGCCAGATACTCGTTGTGCGGATGCCCATGCTCGGCGATCTGCGGCGACACGCGGCCCGCGGCGATCAGCTCGCGATTGGCGTCGCGATAGCGGCCCGGCCCGATACCGACGAACGGATGCGCTTCGAACATCATCGCGGCGCCGCGCCACAGCTCGACGCGCGTGTCGACCGACGACTCGACCACGCCCGGCATGTAGCTGCCCAGATCGCTGACCATCGCGCTCAGCCGCGTATGGACCACCGAGCCCGTGGTCAGCGTCATGCCGGCGGCAATGGCCAGCACGCAGCTGATGGCGACCGCCTTTCGCGCCGGCGTGATCACGCGCGTGAACAGCAGCCAGCCGAGCAGCGGAACGAGGAAGGCGACCCAGGCGCCGCGCGTCGCGGACAGGATCATCGCGGTCAGCGCGCCGGCCACGCCGGCCACGATGAGCCAGCGCGGCGGGCGGACGCCGGCCGGCAGCCGCAGCGAGGCCACGCCGATCAGCGCGAGCGTTGCCGAGATGAAGCCGAACTTGTTCTGATTGGTGAAGCCGCCGGCCGCTTCGGCACCCAGCGCCAGGCATTGGATCAGCGCCAGCACGCCGACATAGACGCCGGCCGCCGACACGCCGGTGAGCCAGCCGCGGCAGGTCGGCCGCAGACAGGCGATCGTCACCAGGATGGGCAGGACCAGCGCGAAGCGGCTCGGGTTGTCGAAGGCTCGCGACGGTATGCCGTGCAGCAGGCTCAGCACGGCGACGATGCCGGCGAAGGCGGCGAAGCCCAGTGCCGCGCTGTTGCGCAGCGCGGCGCGCGCCATGCCGGCCTGCGCCGCGATCGTGCGCCACTGCGTCAGACAGAACACCAGCCAGGCAAGACCGACCAGCCCCGCCGAGCGCTCCCAGGTCAGGACCGTGACCGGCAGCGCCGTGGCCAGCACGGCGGCGACATCGCGCGCGGACATCAAGACAGCGTCTCCTCGCTCAAGACCGCGCCTCTTCGCTCAAGACAGCGTCTCCTCGGCCGCCGACTCGGCGAGCCCCTGCGCGGCGCGCGTGCGGCCCGCGGCGCGGGCCTCGTCGAGCAACCGGCGGTTGCGCTCGACGTCGTCGCGCGGCCTCTCGGCATGCCAAAGGTGAAGCAGGGCCAATGCGAGACGGCCGCTGCGTATGCCCACGCCGGCATTGAGCAGCCGGATCGCGAACTCGGAATCCTCCAGCCCCCAGCCGACGAAGCTTTCCTCGAAGCCGTTGACGCGATCGAAGTCGCCGCGCCCTATGCCTATGCTGGCGCCGCGCAGATGGCGCCAGTCGCGCCGGCGCAGGCCGCGCCCAGCCGCCAGCGGCCAGTGCAGCAGCGGAGCCAGCCGGTTGACGCCGCCGCCGCGGCGTTCGCTCAGCCAGCGCGCCGTGCCCCAGCGATGCACCGGCAGCGCATCGCGCTCGATGGTCTCGCTCAAGGCCTGCGACAGCAGCAGGCGGTCGCCGGCAAGCACCCAGCCGGGCGCCGCGAGGCGGCTCAGCCGCGCGACGAAGTTCGGCCGCGGCACGCAGTCGCCGTCTATGAACTGCAGCCAGTCGCCCTGCGCGTGCCGCGCGGCGCGGTTGCGGATCGCCGCCAGCCGGAAGCCGCTGTCGGGATGCCAGACGTGGCGCAGCGGCACCGGGAAGCGCGCGGCCCAGGCCGCCACCAGCGCACGCGTGTCGGCGGTCGAGCCGTCATCGGCGACCAGCACTTCGGCTGGCGGCTGCTGCTGTTCGGCCAGGCCGTGCAGCACGCGGTCGAGCGCGCGCGGCCGGTTGTAGGTGGAGACGATCACCGAGACCCGCATCGCTCGTCACCCCTGCTCGGCGCCCGCGGCCGAACCGGCGAACTGCAGCTGATACAGGTAGGCGTAGGCGCCGCCGCGCGCGAGCAGCTGCGCGTGCGTGCCCTGCTCGACGATGCGGCCCTGGTCGAACACGAGGATGCGGTCGGCGCGCTCTATCGTCGACAAGCGGTGCGCGATCACCAGCGTCGTGCGGCCGCGCATAGTGCGTTCGAGCGCGAGCTGGACCTCGCGTTCGGTCTCGGAGTCGAGCGCCGACGTGGCTTCGTCGAGCAGCAGGATCGGCGAATCCTTCATCAGCGCGCGCGCCAGCGCCACGCGCTGCCGCTGGCCGCCGGACAGCCGCATGCCGCGCTCGCCCACCGAGGTGTCGATGCCGTCGGGCAGGCTGCGCACGTAGTCGCCGAGCACCGCCGCCTCAACCGCCGCCTGCAGCCGCGCCTCGTCGCCGGCGTGATCGCTGCCGAACGCGATGTTGCCGCGCAGGCTGTCGTGGAACAGCACGACGTCCTGCGAGACCAGCGCGAACTGGCGGCGCAGATCGGACAAGCGGATGTCGGCCAGCGGCACGCCGTCGAGCAGGATGCGGCCCTGCGTCGGCTCGATGAAGCGCGGCAGCAGATTCATCACGGTGGTCTTGCCGGCGCCGGAGGCGCCGACCAGAGCCACGACCTCGCCCGGCGCGATGCGCAGATCGAGCTCGGTGATCGCATCCTGCGCGGCAGTGGGATAGCGGAACGAGACCTTCTCGAACACGACCTCGCCGCGCGCGCGGTCGACGCGCACCGGTCCCGTGTCGTCCTCCTCGCCCTTGTCGAGCAGCGCGAACACCGCTTCGGCCGCTGCCAGCCCGCGCTGCAGCTGCTCGTTGACGTCGGCCAGATGACGCAGCGGCGCCAGCAGCATCAGCATGGCCGTGACGAACGAGACGAAGCCGCCGACGGTGGTCTGGTCGCTCTGCGACTGGACCAGCGCGATCGTGATCACCGTGGCGACAGCCGCGGCGGCGCACAGCTGCGTCACCGGCACGGTTGCCGCGCTGGCCACCGTCATGCGGATCGCGAAGCCGCGCAGCTTGTCGATGGTGCGCTCGAACAGCGCGCCCTGATGCCCATAGCCGCCGAAGATCTTGATGACCTTGTGGCCGTGCACCGCTTCCTCGACCACGCGCGTCAGCTCGCCGGTGTGCTCCAGGCTGCGCCGGTTCAGCTTGCGCATGCGCTTGCTGTAGATGACCACGACTATCGACAGCACCGGGATCAGCACCAGCGCGACCAGCGTCAGCCGCCAGTTCAGATACATCAGCCAGCCGAGCAGGCCCAGCACGACGAGCGAGTCGCGCACCAGCACCGTCAGCGCGCGCGTCACGGCGCCGGTGACATTGGTGACCTCGAAGACGATGCGCGAGATCAGCAGCCCCGAGGCCTCCTGCTCGAACTCGGAGGCCGGCAGCCGCATCATCCGCGAGAACATCTGCCGGCGCAGATCGACCAGCACGCGGTTGGCGACCCACGACATCGCGTAGCTGCTGGTGAAGGTGGCGATTCCGCGCACGATGAACAGGCCCATGATCGCGGCCGGCACGAACCACAGCGGAAAGCCGGTCTTGTTCACGAAGCCGTCGTCGAGCAGCGGCTTGAGCAGCGCCGGCAGCATGGGCTCGGTGGCAGCCGCCACGATCATGCCAAGCAGCGCCAGCGCGAAGCCGGCCGAGTAAGGCCGGGTGTACGACAGCAGTCGCCGATAGATCGCCAGGCTGGATTTCAAGCGCGGAGTCTTTCGCCCGCAGGCTCAAGGGTTGGAACGGTGCCGCCGTGGCGGCGGCAGCGGTCGAGGCGGATGAGGCTGGGCGTGCTCAGTATTCGACCTCGGCGGCGAGCGGCTGCAGCGCCGTGCGGATGGCGGCGAGCAGGTCGTCGTGCGGCTGCACGCGCCAGCGCGCGCCCAGCTCGATGGCGCAGGCCGCTTCGCGGTTGCCGTAGTCGACGACGACCGGGATCGCCGCCGCATCGCTGAGCTCGCCGATCGCGTACGGCCGGATTGCCTCGCGCAGCAGCCCGCCGTCGGCCACGCCGTCGAGCCGGATGCGCAGCCGCTTGCCGAATTCCTGCCGCGCCTGCTGCAGGTCGAGCAGCCGCTCGGCGACGACGCGCTGGCCGCCGGTATAGTCGTCGCGGCTGACCTTGCCGAGCACGACCAGCAGCTCGTCCTCGCGGATCAGGCGGCGGTTGGCGTCGTACAGTTCATTGAACACGGAGACGTCGAGCTTGGCGGTGCCGTCGTCGAGCGTGACGAACGACATCTTGCCGCGGCGGGTCATCTGCGTACGCTGCGCGGCGATGACGCCGGCCAGCCAGATCTGCTGCTGCTGCGGCTGGACGTCGGCCAGCCGAGTACGGACGAAGCGCCGCACCTCGGCCTCATGCGCGCGGAACAGATGGCCGCTGAGGTAGTAGCCGAGCGCGGCCTTCTCCTCCTGCAACCGCTGACGCTCGCTCCAGGCCGGCGCGGGAATCCATTCCGGCGCGCTCGGCAAGCCGCCGTTGTCTTCGCCGAACAGGCTGACCTGATCGGCCGCCGCCGCCGCCGCTTCGGCCGCGTCGATCGCTCTGCCCACGTTGGCCAGCAGCTTGGCGCGGTCGTCGTCCAGCGCATCGAAGGCGCCGGCGCGGACCAGCGCTTCGATCGCGCGCCGGTTGACGATCTTGCGGTCGATGCGCGCGCAGAAGTCGAACAGGTCGGTGAAGCGCCGCTCGCTGCGCGCCTGCAGGATGTTGATGACGGCCGATTCGCCGGTGCCCTTGACCGCGCCCAGCCCGTAGCGCAGCGCGCGGTCGGACACGGGCTCGAAGCGGAAGCCGGATTCGTTGATGTCGGGCGGCAGCACCTCGACGCCGTTGGCCTTGTCCTTGGCGTCGGCGACGAACAGCTGCACCTTGTCGGTGTCATCCATGTCCGACGACAGCGTGGCGGCCATGAACTCCGCCGGATAGTGCGCCTTCAGCCAGGCCGTGTGATAGGTGACGACGGCATAGGCCGCCGTATGCGACTTGTTGAAGCCGTACTCGGCGAACATCGCCATCAGGTCGAACAGCTTGTTCGCGAGATCGGTCGGATAGCCCTTCTTCTGCGCGCCTTCGACGAACAGGCCGCGGTGCTGCGCCATTTCCTCGGGCTTCTTCTTGCCCATCGCGCGCCGCAGCAAGTCGGCGCCGCCCAGCGTGTAGCCGCCTATGATCTGCGCGATCTGCATCACCTGTTCCTGGTAGACGATGACGCCGTAGGTCGGCTCCAGGCAGGCTTTCAGGTCGGGATGGAAATAGTCGATCTGCTGCTGGCCCTTCTTGCGCAGAATGAAGTCGTCGACCATGCCCGAGCCCAGCGGCCCGGGCCGGTACAGCGCCAGCACGGCGATGATGTCCTCGAAGCGGTCGGGCGCGAGCTTCTTCAGCAGCTTCTTCATGCCCTCGCTTTCCAGCTGGAAGATCGCGGTGGTGTTCGCGTCCTTCAGCACCTGGTAGGCCTTCGGGTCGTCGAAGGTCAGTGCGTTCAGATCGAGCTTCAGCTCCGGATGGCGGCGGTTGATGTAGTGCACCGCCAGCTCGATGATGGTCAGGTTGCGCAGGCCGAGAAAGTCGAACTTGACCAGGCCGACGGCCTCGACGTCGTCCTTGTCGAACTGGCTGACCACGCTGGCCTCGGCGCCCGGCTGCTTGTACAGCGGGCAGAAGTCGGTCAGCCTGCCGGGCGCGATCAGCACGCCGCCGGCATGCATGCCCACGTTGCGCGTCAGATCCTCCAGCGGCTCGGCCAGCGCCAGCAGCTCGCGGACTTCGTCCTCCTTCTCCTCGCGCTCCTTCAGCAGCGGTTCGGCCTCGCGCGCCTTGGACAGCGAGACCGGCTTGTTCTGCACCACCGGGATCAGCTTGGACAGCTGGTCGCAGAAGTTGTAGCCCATGTCGAGCACGCGGCCGACGTCGCGGATCACCGCCTTCGAGGCCATCGTGCCGAAGGTCGCGATCTGCGAGACGGCCTGCTCGCCGTACTTGCCGCGCACGTACTCGATGACCTTGTAGCGGTTGTCCTGGCAGAAGTCGATGTCGAAGTCCGGCATCGACACGCGCTCGGGATTCAGGAAACGCTCGAACAGCAGCGCGTACGGAATCGGGTCGAGGTCGGTGATGCCGAGCGCGAAGGCCACCAGCGAGCCGGCGCCCGAGCCGCGGCCCGGCCCGACGGGGACGGCATTCTTCTTGGCCCAGTTGATGAAGTCGGCCACGATCAGGAAGTAGCCGGAGAAGCCCATCTGGACGATGGTGTCGCACTCGTAGTCGAGCCGCCGGCCGTACTGTTCGCGGCGCTCGGCCAGCTGCTGCGGCGGCGTGGTCGCGGCCGGGAACAGCGTCTCCATGCGCTGCTCCAGGCCTTCCCGGGCGAGCTGGCGCATGTAGTCATCGAGCGTGACGCCGGGCGGCGTCGGGAACTGCGGCAGCTGCGCCTTGCCCAGCACCATCGAGAAGTTGCAGCGGCGCGCGATCTCGACGCTGTTCTCCAGCGCGCTCGGCAGGTCGGCGAAGGCCTCGGCCATCTCGTCCTGCGACTTGAAGTACTGCGTCTCGCTGAAGCGCCGCACGCGCCGCGGGTTGGCCAGGATCTCGCCCTCGGCGATGCAAACGCGCGCCTCATGCGCGCGGAATTCGCCGCGCTCGATGAACTGCACCGGATGCGTCGCCACCAGAGGCAGGCCGAGCCGGGCCGCCAGCTGCGCCGCCGCGCGCGTCTGCACCTCGGCCTCGCGCTGGCCGGTGCGCTGCACTTCGACGTAGTAGGCGCCCGGAAAGCGCTTCGACCAGCACTGCGCCAGCGCTTCCGCGGCGGCCTCGTTGCCGGCCAGCAAGGCCTGGCCGACGTCGCCGAGCGCCGCACCTGACAGCGCGATCAGCCCGTCGGTCCAGCTGCCGCCGTCGGGCCGTGCCTCGTCGAACCAGTCGGCACGCAGCTCGCCGCGGCCGCGATACTCGTTCTCCAGCCAGGCGCGGCTCAGCAGCTCGCACAGCCGCAGATAGCCGTCGCGGTTGCGCGCCAGCAGCAGTACGCGGAACGGCCGGTCGCGGTCGGCGTCGTTGCTGAGCCAGGCGTCGACGCCGCAGATCGGCTTCAGGCCCTTGCCGCGCGCGGCTTTGTAGAACTTGACCCAGCCGAACAGGTTGGCCAGGTCGGTCATGGCGACCGCCGGCTGGCCATCGGCCTGGGCGGCAGCGACCACCGAGTCGATGCGGACGATCGAATCGCTGACCGAGTATTCGGTGTGGATGCGGAGGTGGACGAAACGGGGCGCAGTCATCGGTAAAATTCTAACCGCGACCGGGGGCGCGCCAAGCGGGCCCGACCCCTCATTCCATTCCTTCCTGCCGCTGCCCCTCCCCGATCATGCTGCTGAACATCGCCGGCTACCGTTTCGCCGACCTGGACGCGCTGCCCGAGCGCCGCGACGCGCTGAGCGCGCTGGGCCATCGCCTGGAGCTGCGCGGCACGGTGCTGCTCGCGCCGGAGGGCCTGAACGTCTTCGCCTGCGGCGCCGAATCGGCCGTGCGCGAGCTGCTGGCGGCGCTGCGCTCCGACCCCGCGCTGGCCGAGCTGACGGCCAAGGAAAGCTGGTCGCAGCAGCCGTCGTTCGGCCGCTGGCGGGTCCGCCTGAAGCGCGAGATCATCACTTTCCGCCGGCCCGGCCTGCGCCCGCAGCAGCGCCGCGCCCACGCAGTGACGCCGGCCGTGCTGAGCCGCTGGCTGGCGCAGGGCCGCGACGACGACGGCCGACCGCTGGCGATGATAGACACCCGCAACCGCTTCGAGGTGGACGCCGGCAGCTTCGACGGCGCGCTGGACCTGTCGCTGCATTCGTTCACGGACCTGCCGGCGGCCGTCGAGGCACGGCGCGCCGAGTTGTCCGGCCAGCGCCTGGTGACCTTCTGCACCGGCGGCATCCGCTGCGAGAAGGCGGCGCTGTGGATGGCCGAAGCCGGCTTCAAGCACGTGACGCAGCTCGACGGCGGCATCCTGAACTGGTTCGAGCAGCAAGGCGGCGCTCATTGGCGCGGCAGCTGCGTGGTGTTCGACCGGCGCGAAGCGCTGCGCCCCGATCTGTCGCCGGAACGCGACGGTCCGCCGCCGGCGGCGGCATGAGCCCCCGTACGCGCAGCGCGCTGCTGCTGGCCTTCGCCGCGACCTGCTGGAGCATTGCCGGCGTGCTCACGCGGCAGCTGACCGGCGTCGGCGGCTTCGAGGTGACGTTCTGGCGCAG
Organism: Burkholderiaceae bacterium; assembly: GCA_050187175.1. Classification (GTDB taxonomy): domain Bacteria; phylum Pseudomonadota; class Gammaproteobacteria; order Burkholderiales; family Burkholderiaceae_E; genus Zeimonas. The sequence goes on along the minus strand of JBFWXS010000061.1, from coordinate 20,990 downwards.
CCTGTTCTGCGCCGTGACCATGGTGGCGATCCTCGGCTGGCAGCAGCGCGGCAGCCCGCTGGCCCCGCTGCGCGCGGCCGGCGCCGCCGGGCTGGTGTCCGGCGCCATGTGGGCGGTGATGTTCACCTGCTTCATGCTGGCGCTGACACGGACCAGCGTGGCCAATACGCTGCTGGTCATGAGCCTGGCGCCCTTGCTGACGGCGCTGCTCGGCCGCGTCGTGCTCGGCGCGCGGCTGACGCCGGCCACCTGGACCGCGGTACTGCTGGCCGGCGTGGGCATCGGCTGGATGGTGCATGACGGGGTGTCGGCCGACGGACTGGCCGGCATGGCCATCGCGCTGGCCGTGCCGATCGCATCGGCGATCAACATCGTCGTGCTCAAGCGGCTGCACGCCCACGTCGACCTGGCGCCGGCGATCCTGACCGGAGCCGTGCTGTCGTGCCTGGCCACCGCGCCGTTCGCGTGGCCGTTCGCCGCGACCGCGAACGATCTGCTGATCCTGGCCGTGCTCGGCGCGGGCCAGCTGGCGATCCCCTGCTTCCTGATGATCCGCGCCGTGCGCAACCTGGCCTCGCACGAGGTGGCGCTGATCGCGCTGCTGGAGGTCGTGCTGGGGCCGCTGTGGGCCTGGGGCGGCGCCGGCGAGGCGATTCCCGCCGCTACGCTGCAGGGCGGACTGATCGTGCTGGTGGCGCTGGCCGGCAACGAGCTGATCGCGGCGCGTTCGGCCAGAATGACGGTGAGCCGCGAGCCGCAGCAACCGATACCGCCGGCCACCGGCCCCGCGTGACGGCGCCGGCCGCGCACGGCGGACCATCCGGAACAGGAGCGCCCATGCCTTCGCCCGAGACCCTGGAACTGGCCCGGCCGCACGGTCTGCTGCTGCGCGGTAGCTGCTGGCGCGCCGAGCCGGCGCGGAACGAAGCGCGCACCGTCTACCTGGTGCACGGGCTGGGCGAGCACATCGGCCGCTACGAGGCACTGGCGGCCTGGTTCAATGCACGCGGCTGGCAGGTGCGCGGCCACGACCACCGCGGCCACGGCCGCTCGGACGGGCGGCGCGGCGTGCTGGCGCATACCGACGACCTGGTCGCCGACCTGGCCGCGGCCCTCGACGCGCTCGCCGTCGACGCGGCATCGCCACCGCTGCTGTTCGGCCACAGCCTGGGCGGACTGGTTGCCGCGACTTACGCGCTGCGGCATCCGGAACGGCTGTGCGGGCTGGTCCTGTCCTCGCCGGCGCTGGACCCCGGCATGAGCGGCGGGCAGCGGCTGTTGCTGGCCGTGATGTCGGCGCTGGCGCCCGACGTGACGGTGGGCAACGGGCTTGACCCGACCAAGCTGTCGCACGATGCGGACGCCGTGCGCCGCTATCTGGATGACCCGCTGGTGCACGATCGCATCAGCGCGCGGCTGGGCCGCTTCATCGCCGATGCGTCGGCACAGGCCGTCGACCGAGCAGCGGCGCTGGCGGTGCCCACGCTGCTGCTGTACGCCGGCGACGACCGGCTGGTCGACCCGGCCGGCAGCCGGCGCTTCGCGGCCGCCGCGCCGGTGTCGCTGCTGACGGCGCACGAGTACCCGGGCCTGTGGCACGAGATCTTCAACGAGGCTTCACCGGCGCGCGAGCGGGTGCTGGCTGATCTCGACGCCTGGTTGATGGCGCGATGGCCGGCGGTGGCGGGTGCTCGTGCCTTGGCGGAGGCGCCGGAGGCACCGGGACCAGGACCAGGACCAGGATCGGGGCCCGGGCCTGGGCCGCACCGCTGACGATGGCGGCACGCCGCGCACCCGCCTACGTCGGCCGCTTCGCGCCGTCGCCGACCGGACCGCTGCACGCCGGTTCGCTGGTCGCCGCGCTGGCCAGCCGTCTCGATGCGCTCGCTCACGGCGGCCGCTGGCTGCTGCGCATCGAAGATCTGGATCCGCCGCGCGAGATGCCGGGCGCCACTGCCGCGATCATCGACGCGCTGCAGCGGCTGGGCTTCGCACACGACGGTGAGATCGAGTTCCAGAGCCGCCGCGGCGACCTGTACCAGCAGGCGTTCGACCGGCTGCTGCAGGCCGGCTGGGTCTATCCGTGCGCGTGCACGCGGCGCGAGATTGCCGATTCGATCGTCA
>JBFWXS010000061.1:11224-18766 GCA_050187175.1 Burkholderiaceae bacterium | reverse complement strand
AGCACGGCCGCCGCGAGCGCAGCCACCGTGAGCGGGGCACCGCCCCGCCATGCCGAACGGGTGTATCCGGGCACCTGCCGCGCCGGCATGCCGGCCGGCCGGCCGGCACGCGCCTGGCGCGTGCGCGTCGACGACGCCGTCATCGACTGGCACGACCGGCGCGGCGGGTGGCGGCGCGAAGCGCTGGCTCGGACCGTCGGCGATTTCGTGCTTCGCCGCGCCGACGGGCTGTGGGCCTACCAGCTGGCGGTGGTGGTCGACGACGCGGACCAGGCGGTCAGCGACGTCGTGCGCGGCGCCGACCTGCGCGACTCGACGGCCCGGCAGATCCACCTGCAGCGACTGCTCGGCGTACCGACGCCGCGCTATCTGCACGTACCGGTGGTCACCGACGTCAATGGGGAGAAGCTGTCGAAGCAGACCGGCGCCGCGGCCCTCGACGTGACGCAGCCGCTGGAGGAGCTGAACCGTGCACTGAACTTCCTGGGACTAGGCTCGGTGGCGGCTGATTCGCTGGACGCGTTCTGGTCCGAGGCCACGCGGCGCTGGGCCGCGACCCTTGCGCAGGAAGGCGTCTAGGACGCCTTCTTGACGCCGCCGAGCAGCGCCGGCACCGGGCGCTGCCCACGCCGCGACCCACCGGCCGACGCACGCGAAGATGCGCGCTCGGCCTGCGGGTCGGCGTCCGCAGCCCCGGCCGGAGCTTCCGGCTCGTACGGCTTGAAGAAGAACGGATCGTTGGAATAGCCCGCCGTTTTCGGCAGCCGGGGATCGGCCTCGCGGCGACGGCGCGACGAGGCCGCGCCGGCGTCGCGGTCTGGGCGGTCGGAACGGTCTGAGCGGTCGGAACGCTCCGAACGCTCCGGGCGATCCTGCCGGTCGTGCCGCTCACGGCGCGCGCGCGTGCCGGCCTCGGCCGGCGGCAGCTCGACCGCCAGCGGCTCGGCCGGCAGCTTGCGCTTGAGCAGCTTCTCGATCTCGGCCAGCAGCCGCTCGTCGTCGCCGGTCATCAGCGACAGCGCCAGCCCGCTGGCGCCCGCGCGGCCGGTGCGGCCGATGCGGTGCACGTAGTCCTCGGGGCTGTACGGCAAGTCGTAGTTGATCACCGCCGGCAGCTCGACGATGTCCAGGCCGCGCGCGGCCACGTCGGTCGCCACCAGGATAGTGGTCTCGCCGCGCTTGAACTTGTCCAGCGTCGCCAGCCGTTCCTGCTGCGACTTGTCGCCGTGGATCGCGTCGGCGTTGAGGCCTTCCTTCTCCAGCTGCCGCGCCAGCCGGCCGGCGCCGATCTTCGTGTTCGTGAACACAATGACCTGCGGGATCTGCCTCTGCCGCACCAGCTGCGCCACCGCGGCGCGCTTGGCGTCCGCGCCGGCGACGCGGTAGACGAGCTGCTCGACCGTGTCGGCGGCGGCGTTGCGTCGCGCCACCTCGATGGACACCGGTTCGTTCAGGAAGGTCTCGGCCAGCTTGCGGATGTCGCCCGAGAAGGTGGCCGAGAACATCAGGTTCTGCCGCCGCTCCGGCAGCAGGCGGATGATGCGCTGGATGTCCGGCAGGAAGCCCATGTCTAGCATCCTGTCGGCCTCGTCCAGCACCAGCAGCTCGGCCTGCCCCAGGTTGACGGTCTTCTGGCCGACGTGGTCGAGCAGACGCCCCGGCGTGGCGATCAGCACCTCGCAGCCGCGCCGCAGCGCGGCGATCTGCGGCGCGATGTCAACGCCGCCGAACACGACCGCCGAACGCAGGCCGGTGTGCTTGGCGTAGTCGCGCACATTGGCGTAGATCTGGTCGGCCAGCTCGCGGGTCGGTGCGAGGATCAGCGCACGGACCGGATGGCGGGCCGGCGATGCGCTGGTATTGGCATGCTGCATCAGCCGCTGCAGAATCGGCAGCGCGAAGCCCGCGGTCTTGCCGGTGCCGGTCTGGGCCGCGCCCATGACGTCGCGCCCTTGCAGCACGATCGGAATGGCCTGCGCCTGGATCGGGGTGGGTTCCCTATAGCCGAGTTCGGTGACGGCTCGCAGGATGGGTTCGGCCAAGCCGAAGGATTCAAAAGTTGTACTCAAAAAATGGGGGCCTGTGTAGTCGGCGCTGCGCAGCGGAGAGCCGCGGGCGCCGTGGGGCCCGCCCCCACGGCTGGGGGGCCGGCAAACGAGGTAAAACCGGTATTGTCCCCCTTTCCGGGCTGGATGCAAACCTTTGCGGTACGCGGGAGGGGCTGGCGGGGGCGGGCGGGCGGGATGGATGCGGCGGCCGGCCCCATTGGGCGGCGTCCCGCCCGCCAGCCCCCGCCAGCCCCTCCTTGCAACATTGGTGGCGTGCTGAAGAAAACCTGGGCGTCTGTTGTGGTTTGTCAGGTTTTGGTGGTTTGACTCCATGCCGATTCGGAGGTCTAGCCTGTCGATTCAGCAGGGTCTACGGCAGCCGGTGGTAAAGCTATAATGATCGGTTGCCTTTCCGAGTCCGCGGTCGACGCTGCGGGCCGAACCGACTCCACCATGCAATCCCCAGGTGAACACGCCCGGCGCAGGACCTTTGCCATCATCTCCCACCCGGATGCCGGCAAGACGACGCTGACTGAAAAGCTGCTGCTGTTCTCCGGCGCCATCCAGATCGCCGGCAGCGTGAAGGCTCGCAAGGCCAGCCGCCATGCCACGTCCGACTGGATGGAGATCGAGAAGCAGCGCGGCATCTCGGTGGCCAGCTCGGTGATGCAGTTCATCCATCGCGATCGCGTCGTCAATCTGCTCGACACGCCCGGCCACCAGGACTTCTCCGAAGACACGTATCGCGTGCTGACCGCCGTCGACGCGGCGCTGATGGTCATAGACGCGGCCAACGGCATCGAGTCGCAGACGCTGCGGCTGCTGCGGATCTGCCGCTCGCGCAACATCCCCATCGTCACCTTCGTGAACAAGCTCGACCGCGAGGTGCGCGGACCGCTGGATCTGCTCGACGAAATCGAGCGCGAGCTCGAGATGACGCCGATTCCGTGCACCTGGCCGATCGGCATGGGCAACCGCTTTCGCGGCGTCTATGACCTGCGCATTGATCGCGTGCGGCGCTTCCGGCCAGGCCAGGACCGCGTCGGCACCGACGACGAGCTGATCGACGCCAATGATCCGGCGCAGGCCGCGGCGCTGGGCGCCGAATGGCCCGAGGCCGCCGCCGAGATCGAGCTGGTGCGCGGCGCTTCACCCGAGTTCGATCACGACGCCTTCGTGGCGGCCCGTCAGACGCCGGTCTTCTTCGGCTCGGCGATCAACAACTTCGGCGTGCGCGAAGTGCTCGATTCGATCGTCGAGCTGGTGCCCATGCCCGGCCCCAAGCATGCCGACGAACGCATGGTCTCGCCGGAAGAACCGAAGTTCAGCGGCGTCGTCTTCAAGGTGCAGGCGAACATGGATCCGCAGCACCGCGACCGCGTGGCCTTCGTGCGCATCTGCTCCGGCCGTTTCACGCGCGGCATGCCGCTCGTGAACTCACGCACGCGGCGCGCGCTGCGGCCGCAGAACGTCGTCACCTTCCTGTCGCAGCGCCGCGACATCGTCGACGAGGCCTGGCCCGGCGATATCATCGGCATTCCCAATCACGGCACGCTGAGCCTCGGCGACACGCTCACCGAAGGCGAGACGCTGCACTTCAGCGGCCTGCCGTTCTTCGCACCCGAATCGTTCCGCAGCATCGAAGTCATCGATCCGATGAAGATGAAGCAGCTGCGCGCGGCGCTCGCGCAACTGGGTGACGAAGGCGCGATCCAGGTGTTCCGCCAGGACGGCGGCAACCGCCTGCTGCTCGGCGCCGTCGGCGAGCTGCAGTTCGAGGTGGTCGCGCACCGGCTCCGCGTCGAATACAACGTCGCGGCGCGCATCACGCCGGCCTCGTTCGTCGCCGCCCGCTGGATAGACGCGGACGACGAAGCGATGGTCAACCGCTTCATAGAGCAGAACATCGCGCGCATCGCCTGGGACGCCGCCGACGCGCCAACCTATCTGGTCCGCACGCCGCACGAGATCACCGTGGCTCAGCAGCACTGGCCCGAGCTGCGCTTCAGCCTGATGCGCGAACGCGGCGGCGCGCGCTTCTCGCTGCAGGACAGCCGCAGCTGATCGCAAAAAGCGAGCCGATGGCAAAAAGCGCCGTCTAAATCTAAGATGCCGGGGAACACGGCCCAGAGGAACGAAGGAGCACGAGATGCGCTGGCGCGGAGAACGCGAGAGTTCGAACGTCGAAGATCGCCGAGCCGGCGGCGGCTTCACCACCGGCCGGGCCGGCGCAGGAGTTGGAACAATTGCCATCGCCCTGATCGCCGCCTGGCTGTTCGGCGTAGACCCGGGCATGCTGCTCAGCGTGCTGGGCGGCGGCCCCGGCATGGAGCAGACCAGCCAGGACAGCGGCCCTGCCCCGGCACCCACTGACGACAGCGGACGCTTCGTCGCGGTCGTGCTCGGCAGCACCGAGGACAGCTGGTCGCAGGTATTCTCGCGCGCCGGCCAGCAGTACCGGCCGCCCAAGCTGGTGCTGTATCGAGGCCGCACCAATACCGCATGCGGCCTCGGCTCAGCCGCGGCCGGCCCCTTCTACTGCCCGGCCGACGAGCGCGTCTATATCGATCTCGATTTCTTCCAGACGATGCGCGACAAGCTGCGCGCGCCCGGCGAATTCGCGCAGGCCTACGTCATCGCGCACGAGGTGGGGCATCACGTGCAGAACCTGCTCGGCACCATGCAGCAGATGCAGGACGCGCGCCGCCGCGTATCCGAGCAGCAATACAACGCGCTGTCGGTACGGCTGGAACTGCAGGCCGACTGCTATGCGGGGGTCTGGGCGCACCACTCGCAACAGGCGCGCGGCTGGCTGGAACGCGGGGATCTCGAACAGGCACTGGCCGCGGCAGCCGCCGTAGGCGACGACAATCTGCAGCGGCAATCGCAGGGCGTGGTCGTTCCGGAGAGCTTCACGCACGGATCTTCCGCGCAGCGAATGCGCTGGTTCCGCATCGGCTTCCAGAACGGACAGCCAGGAGAATGCGACACCTTCTCCGCGCGCTCGCTCTGAGCTGTCCTGGCTTAGCCCTTATTGGTCGCCTTCGCTTCAAAACCCCGGCGGCCGGCGGCCCGGCGCTCTCAGCGCTCAGCGCCCCGATCCGCCCGCCGCGTATAGCGGCACGCTGCGATCAGGGCGCGACCCGCTCGTCCGCGGAGTCTGTCACGCGCCGCGAATCGTCGCGTCGCGAAACCGGCTTCAGCGCTTGACGGTCAGCTGGTTCTGAACCGAGTTCACGCCTTCGGTCGCCTGTGCGATCTGCACGGCACGGTCCGCGGCTGCTTGCGTATCCACGCTGCCGGTGAGCTTGACCACGCCGCGACTGGTATCGACGTTGATCTGGCGCGCTTTCGTGGTTTCGTCACCGATCAGGGCGGCTTTCACCTTGGCGGTGATCGACGCATCGCTGACCACTTGGCCGGCGGTGCGCGACGGTTGCTGAGCAGACGACGACGGCGTATCGCCCGCGGCCCAGGCGCCGGCGCCGAGCGTGCCGATGGCAATCGTCAGGGCAGTAGTCAGAATCGGACGTTTCATGGATGGACTCCTCTGATGAGTGGATCGAGGTGAGGCAGTTGCAACTTCCTCGCTCTTGACATTGCAAGCGGCGTGCCCTGCGGGAGCCCGTCCGGCTGCAATCCGTTCCACTCAGCGCTATGACGCCCGACCTAATCGACCTTGATGCCGGCCGTGCGGACCACGTCCACCCATGTACGCGTTTCCTCGTCCAGCGCCCGCGCATAGTCGGCGCGCGTGCCGCCCACCAGCGTCAAGCCGCCCTGATCGGCCAGCCGCGACTTCACCTCGGGTATCTGCAGCGCCTGGTTCGCCTGACGGTTCAGCAGCTCGAGAATCTCGGGCGCCACCCCCTTGGGCGCGAGAATTGCCGCCACCGTGATCCGCCAGTCCAGGTTCGGCCAGCCGAGCTCGACGAAGGTCGGTGCATCGGGCAAAACCGGCGACCGCTGCGAACCCGACACGGCCATCGCGCGCACATGACCGGTCGCCACTGCCTGCTTGGCGCTCAGCACCGAGTCGAGCTGGACCAACGTTGAGCCCGACAGCAGACCGGTCAAGGCCTGCGAGCTGCCGTTATAGGGCACATGGTTCATCCTGATGCCCACTCTCTGCGAGATCAGCTCCATGCTCAGATGCGTGGTGCCGCCCACGCCGGTCGAGCCGTAGTTGATCTCGCCGGGCCGGGCCTTGGCTTCCTTCAGCAGGCCGGCGAAATCCTTGAACGGCGCCTTGTCGCTGACCGTGAGCGCCAGCGGCGTGCTCACCAGCTGAACGATAGGCTCCAGATCGCGCACCGGCTGGAACTTCGCGTCCGGCCGCAGCCCCACGCTGGTCGACAGCGAACCGGTGCCCAGCAGCAGCGTATAGCCGTCGGGCACAGCCTTGGCGACGGCCTCGGCAGCGATGTTGCCGCCCGCGCCCGGCCGGTTCTCGACGACGATGGGCTGCCCCAGCGATCTGCTCATCAATTCGGCAACCGTGCGGCCTGCCATGTCGGACGTACTGCCCGCCGCGAAGCCGACGATCAGCCGGATCGGCCGCGACGGATAACTCGTCTGCGCCCATGCGGCCGAGCTTGCCGCCGCTGCCGTGCAGAAGGCCGCGAACAGCGCAGCGGCAAGCATGGCGCTTCGCGGCAGCCGCTGCGGCAGCGGGCGGGCACGTGCGCCGCCGGCATCGACCCCGATGCATTCGAGAATCGGATCTGCTTGAGTCCTGAGGTTCATTCGAGCACTCCGGTTGGCGAAGAATCGATCAACGGCCGCTGAACTTCGGGCTGCGCTTCTCACGAAACGCAGCCACCGCTTCGGCGTGATCGGCCGTGCGGTTCGACAAAGCCTCGTAGGCCAGGCTCGCGTCCATGATCGAATGCGCCAGCTGCTTCAAGCCGATATTGATCGACACCTTCGTCCACTTGATCGCCTTGGTCGCGCCATTGGCCAAGCGGCGGGCGAAGGCGTCGACGCGGGCATCGAGCTCGCCGGCCGGCACCGCATGGTTGATCAGGCCGATCTCCGCGGCGCGCGTCGCGCTGATCAGATCGCCGGTCATCAGCAGTTCCTTGGCACGCGCGTAGCCGACCAGCTGCGGCCAGATGACCGCGCCGCCGTCGCCGGCGACGAAGCCGACCGACACGTGCGGATCGCCGATCTTGGCCGACTCGGCAGCGAAGATGACGTCGCAGAACAGCGCGATCGTCGCGCCCAGCCCGGTCGCATGGCCGTTGAGCTTGGCAATCAGCGGCTTCTCGCAATCGAGCAGCGAGAACACGATCTGCCTGGCCTCGCGCAGCGTCAGCTCGAAGCTGGCCGGATCGTCGATCGCCGTCTGCATCCAGTCGATGTCGCCGCCGGCCGAGAAGGCCCGCCCCGCGCCGGTGAGCACGACGATGTCGATGGCCGGATCCTCATGCAGCTGCACGAAGATCTTCGACAGCTCGGTATGCATCAACGCATCGACGGCGTTCAGCTTCTC
>JBFWXS010000061.1:0-11124 GCA_050187175.1 Burkholderiaceae bacterium | reverse complement strand
GGGCGCTTCGTCGGCGGTGGGCGCTTCCGGGGCGGTCGGCGCTTCGTGTGCGACGGGCGCCTCGTCGGCGACGGGCGCTTCATCGGCGGCGAACGCCCCGCCCACGGCAGGCGGCCGTTCATGGCGCGTCAGCGCCGCCATCGCGGTGTCGCGCGAATCGCGCAGCTGCTGCTCGGCGATCCGGCAGGCCGTCTCGCAGTCGCGCGCGGCAACGGCCTCGGCCAGCCGCGCCCAGTTGCGCGCCGACTCGCGGCGCCGCTCGACGGTCGTCAGGCCGAGCCAGGTATAGCGCAGCGTCCAGTGCATCAGCAGCGACACGATGCGGCACAGATAGTCGTTGTCGCAGCCCGATAACAGCAGGCGCGTCAGCCGATAGGCCGCGTCGACATAGGCGCGCGGGTCGGCTTCCTCCGCCAGCGGTTCGATCGCCTGCACCGCTGCCGTGAGGCGCGCCACGAAGGCATCGTCGGCGTGCTCGGCGACGTGGCGCACCAGCATGCCGTGCATCACGATGCGCGGCTCGAAGATGTGGTCGAGTTCGCTGGCCGACACCTCGGTGACGCGCGCGCCGCGCCGCGCATGCACCGCGATCAGGCCTTCGCGCTCGAGGATGCGCAGCGCTTCGCGAACCGGCGCACGGCTGACGCCGAAGTGCGCCGACAGCTCGACCTCCTGCAGCCGGCGCCCGCCTTCGATCTCGCCGGCGATGATGGATGCGCCCAGCGCGCGGGCGATCTGCTCGGCCAGGCTCAGCGTACTGGCCTGCCCCGGCAGCCAGCCGTCGAGACCGTCGGCACGGCCGGGGACGAGAGAGAACGGCGCTTCGTGCATCAGGACGCTATCCGGGCGTCTGTCATACCAGCCCTTCGCCGCCGGTGCAGGCGCTACTTGCGCATCGTCCGGCAGCGCGGACCGAGCTGCTCGGGCAGGACCCGGTAGGCGTCCTCCACCCAGTCGCACAGCAGCGGCCGCGTCTCGCGCGGGTCGATGATGTCGGGAACACGGAAGCGCTCGGCCGAGAGAAACGGCGATTCCAGGTGGTCGTATTTCCTGACCAGCCACGCGAGGCGCTCTGCGCGCTCCTCCTCGCCCAGCGCGTCGAGCTCGGCGCGATAAGCGGCCTCGATGCCGCCGGCCATCGGGATCGAGCCCCAGCGCGCCGACGGCCACGCATAGACCATGTTGAGCCCCTGCAGGCGCCCATAGGCGGAACCCGCCAACCCGTAGAGCCGCCGCGTCACCACCGTGCACCACGGCACCGCGCTCTGCTCGATGGCGGACACCACGCGCACCGAGCCGCGCAGATCGCCGCGGCGTTCAGCCTCGATGCCTACCAGCGTCCCGGGCTGGTCGACCAAATTGACGATGGGCAGATGGAAGGTGTCGCACAGGTCGACGAAGGTCTCCATCTTCTCGGCCGCGGCGCGATTCAGGCCGCCGCCGTTGTGATACGGATCGTTCGTGATCACGCCGACCGGATAGCCATCGAGCCGCGCCAGGCAGGTGACGACCGAGCGCCCCGCCAGCGGAGCGATCTCGAACACGCTGCCCTGGTCGAACACCATGTCGAGGATCGCCCGCGACTTGTAGACCTGCCGCGACTCGCGCGGAATGATCGACAGCAGCCGCTCCTCGCGCCGCTCGCGCGAATCGGCCGGCGCGATGCGCGGCGGCAGCTGATACACGGAGTCCGGCATGTACGACAGGAAGCGCTTGACCAGCTCGAACGCGTGCTCCTCCGACTCGGCTTCATTGTCGACGACGCCGGTGCGCGTGTGGATGTGAGAACCGCCCAGCTCGTTCTTGTCGATGCGCTCACCCATGCCGGCGCGCGCCACCACGGGCGGACCGCCTGCCATCAGCTGGCTCGTTCCCTTGACCATGACCGAGAAATGCGCGCAGGCCGCGCGCAGCGCGCCCAGCCCTACGCATGCGCCCATGGCCACCGCCGCCACCGGAATGACGCCGAGCTGAGTGGCCATCAACCAGCTCGAGTAGCCGGGAATCTTGGTCCCGCCCATCTGCTCGACCAGCCGCACACTGCCGCCGGCGGTCTCGACCAGCCGCACCAGCGGGATGCGGTACTCGAGCGCGTAGTTCTCGGCAAAGATCCACTTGTCGGAGATGGCGGCGTCCGACGAGCCGCCGCGGATGGTGAAATCGTCCGAGCTGACCGACACCTTGCGCCCGTTCAGGCGCGCCGAGCCGATGACGACGTTGGCCGGCCGCACTTTCTGCAGCTTCCAGTCGGCGTCGTATTCGGCCTTGCCGGCCAGCACGCCGATCTCGCGCCAGGAACCCGGGTCGACCAGCTTCTCAACGCGTTCGCGGGCCGTGAAGCGGCCTTGCGCGTGCTGCCGGTCGACGCCGTCCTTGCCGCCGAGTTCCTCGGCGAAGCGCCGGCGGCGCTCGATATCGTCGACTTCCGGTTGCCAGCTCATGTCTCTCCTCGATTTCTTGTCGACTGTAATCTTGTCGACAATAACTATAGGGCAAAAACGTCTGGTGCGCATCTCCGGCAGGTACCGTCCTGCCCTCTGCCCTCTGCCAGCTCCCTCTTCCCGCCTACCCGTCCGCCCGCGCCGTCCGGTCGCCTCAGGAGGGAGCTCGCCGTCCGGCCGCCGCTGCGGCCGGCTGTGCTGGGTCGAGTGCGTGCGCCGGGTCGAGTGCGTTCAGGATGCGTACGGGCAACCGGCGCTTGCGCGCAAGGTCTAGCGGCGACCTTCCCTTTGCGTCGTGCACGCGAATGTCCGCGCCGGCACGCAGCAGTTCCTGCAGCGCGGCTTCTCGTCCCAGACGGGCGGCATACAGCAGCGGAGTGTCGCCGTCGAAGCGCAGCTCCGTGTTCGAGCCGGCGTCCAGCAGCAGGCGCGCCATGGGCGCATCGTCCGCCCAGACGACCGCCCACAGGCAGTTGTCCGGATCGGCCCCCGCCTTCAGCAGGAACCGGACGAGCTCGAGATTGCGTCCGCGCGCCACCGCATACCAGAGCGCGGTCGCCGGAAAGACGTCACCGTCGTCCGGTATCTCTTCAACCGCGTCGGTATCGACGCCTGCATCGAGCAACTGCGCCGCAGTCGCAAGACCGGCCTTCACCTCCGCTTCGACGAGCGGCCGGCCAGCGCAAAGGTGCAGCGCCGTGCGTCCACGCGAATCGCGCGCCTGCGCCAATTCCGGCTTGACGCCGAGCAGCGCCCTCACCGTTTCGGCATCCCACGCTCGCGCCGCTTTGAACAGGGCTGTCTTGCTCATCGCTTCAGGCCGAGAAACTCTCTTCAGGCCGCCGAGCTCTCTTCAAGCTGCCAGATTGTCTTCAGCCACGCCACCGCTGTTGCAGGGAGCGGCAGGCGCCGGCTGGTGGGCGGGATGGATGCGGCGCCGAGCAGCGCAGCCTGGGGGCGGCGCGCGCAGCGCGCATCGTCATCTGTATCGCGGCGTCTGTTTGAGCGGAGCTCCCCGACGGGGAGCGCAGCGAGTTACGCCGCGCCAGCCCCCAGGCGAGCAGCACAGGGTAGTCGGCCCGCAGGGCCGACCGCCGCATCCATCCCGCCCACCAGCCGGCGCCTGCCGCTCTCCGCGCCGATCACTGCCCCTCAAGAAAACTCTTCAACTTATCCGCCCGACTCGGATGCCGCAGCTTCCGCAGCGCCTTCGCCTCGATCTGCCGAATCCGCTCGCGCGTCACGTCGAACTGCTTGCCGACCTCTTCGAGCGTATGGTCGGTGCTCATCTCGATGCCGAAGCGCATGCGCAGCACCTTGGCCTCGCGCGGCGTGAGCGAGTCCAGCACTTCCTTGACGACGTTGTGCATGGACGCGTGCAGCGCGGCGTCGGCCGGTGCCAGCGTGGCCGTGTCCTCGATGAAGTCGCCCAGATGCGAATCGTCGTCGTCGCCGATGGGCGTCTCCATCGAGATCGGTTCCTTGGCGATCTTCAGGATCTTGCGGATCTTGTCCTCGGGCATCTCCATGCGCTGCGCCAGCGTCTGCGGATCCGGCTCCTGGCCGGTCTCCTGCAGGATCTGCCGCGAGATCCGGTTCATCTTGTTGATCGTCTCTATCATGTGGACCGGGATGCGGATGGTGCGCGCCTGGTCGGCGATAGAGCGCGTGATCGCCTGCCGGATCCACCACGTGGCATACGTCGAGAACTTGTAGCCGCGCCGGTACTCGAACTTGTCGACCGCCTTCATCAGGCCGATGTTGCCTTCCTGGATCAGGTCGAGGAACTGCAGGCCGCGGTTCGTGTACTTCTTCGCGATCGAGATCACCAGCCGCAGGTTGGCCTCGGTCATCTCGCGCTTGGCCTTGCGTGCCTTGGCCTCGCCCATGGCCATCTGCTTGTTGATCTCCTTCAGATCGGTCAGCGGCAGCACGACGCGGGCCTGCAGGTCGATCAGCTTCTGCTGCAGATCCTGGATGGCGGGAATGTTCCGGCGCATCACCTCCGAGTACGACGGATTGGCGGCGACCTCCTTCTCGGACCACTTCAGGTTGGTCTCGTTGCCCGGGAAGGTCTGCAGGAAGCGCTCGCGCGGCATGCCGACCTTGTTGACGCAGATGTCGGCGATGGCCCGCTCCAGCGAGCGCACCTCGTCGACCTGCGAGCGCAGCGTATCGCACAGCTTCTCGACCATCTTGGCCGTGAAGCGGATGCTCATCAGCTGATCCTGGATCTCGGTCTGCGCCCTCAGGTACGACTTGCTCTTGTAGCCTTCCTTCTCGTAGGCCACGCGCATCTTGTCGAACCATTCGGTGATGTCGGTGAACTTCTCCAGCGCGACACGCTTGAGCTCTTCGAGCTTGGCGGAATTGGCACCGGCAGCGTCCTCGGCGTCTTCGTCTTCGAAGTCGTCGGCCGCAGCCGCGGCCGCGGGAGCCGGCGCGAAATCATCGCTCTCGTCGGCATTGGGATCGATCAGACCGTCGACGACCTCGTCGATGCGCATCGTCGCGCCGCGGATCTTGTCGGCGCAGGCCAGCACTTCGGCGATGGTGGTCGGGCAGGCCGAGATGGCCTGCACCATGTGCTTGAGGCCATCTTCGATGCGCTTGGCGATCTCGATCTCGCCCTCGCGCGTCAGCAGCTCGACCGAACCCATCTCGCGCATGTACATGCGCACCGGGTCGGTGGTGCGGCCGAACTCGGAATCGACCGTGGACAGCGCGGCCTCGGCCTCTTCCTCGGCGTCATCGTCGTTCGAGGCGACCGGCGTGTTGTCGTTCATCAACAGCTGTTCGGCATCGGGCGCCTGGTCATAGACCGAGATGCCCATGTCGCTGAACGTGCTGACGATCGATTCGATCGCCTCGGCGTCGACCAGGTCTTCGGGCAGGTGGTCGTTGATCTCGGCGTAGGTCAGGAAGCCGCGATCCTTGCCCTGCTTGATCAGCTGCTTGAGCTTGTTGCGCGTGATCTCGCGCTGCTCTTCGGTGATGCCCTGGCGGCCGCCGAACTCCTTCAGCAGCTGCTTTTCCTTGGCGCGGTTGCCGCGCTTGGCGCGCGACGGCGCGGCCGCGACGACTTCGGCCTCGGCCTCGGGCACTTCGTCGGGAATCGCCTCGATGTCGGCATCGGTGTCGTCGAACGATTCGACCTGATCGTCGCCGAGGTCATCGGCATCGGCATCCAGCGCCTTCGCGGCCGGGCGGCCCTTGGCCTTGGCGCCCTTCGGCTCCTTGGCTTCCTTCGCCTTCGCGGCCTTGGTGGCCTTGGCCGCCTTGGGCGCGGCCTCGGCGGCGACGGCCGCCTTGCCCTTGCGCAGCGGCTGCTCGAGCAGCTCGTCGTCGCCGGCGCGGGCGTCCTTGATCTCCCTGACCTTCCCGGCGGCCGCGTCGGACTTGCCGCGCACCTTCACGTCGGCCTTGGGGGCGGCCTTCACCGCCTTGGGCAGCGCGGCGGCGCGCGCCGGCTTGGCGGCCTTGACGGCGGCTTTCACCGGCTCCTTCGCGAGCGAAGCCTTGGCCGACCTGGCCGCGACCTTGGCCGCCGCGGCGGGCTTCGCACTGGCCTTCGACGCCACCGTGCGCGTCGCCGCCCGGGCGACCGGACGGGCTGCCGCCGAAACGGCGCGAGCCGCGGCGCCGGCAGCCGGAGCCCCCGCCTTCACGGCGGATCGGGCGCCGGCCCTGGTTGCGGCCTTGCCTGCGGCGTTGGTTGCGGCTTTGACAGCCGGTCGGGCGGCGGACTTCGAGGAGGGCTTGGAGGACACTTTCGGGGGCACCTTCTTGGACAGCGTATGGGACACCGGTTCGGACCTTCGGCTCGACGCGCGGCCACCGGCGGGCCGATCGGATCGCGTCGCTGCGGCCGAACGGGTCGCGACGGACACCGCAGACCGGCTGCTACTACTCTTACTCTTCTTGGTCGCCGCCCCCGCCGAAGCTTTCGCTTCGCCGGCGCCGGCGGACGTCTTTCCCCTGGACCCGGCGCGAGCCGGGCCGGTTTTCCCGCCGCGGGACGCGGCGGTTTTTTCCGGGCGGGACGCGGCGGTTTTTTCCGGGCGGGACGCGGCAGTTCTTTCCCGGCGGGACGCGGCGGGACTTTCCGAGCGCCGTTTCGCTTGCTTTCCGACCGTGCTTGCCACGTTCGCCTCGCTCGTCGATTCGCCCGCCTGAGACGCCGCACCGGCACCGCTGGACCTGGGCGGCGCGGCGCAAGCCTGCCCGGAATCGGCAGACACGCGGGAGGCAGACCTACGGGATATTGGGGAACCTTGCATTATATCAAGGCCGCCGCTTCATTGCCATAAGCTCTTGATATCGCTCGCGTTCTTCGGGGGTATTGAGGCCGGCGGCGACGATCTCGTCGATCAGCCGCCCGATATGCCGTTCGCGCAGCTGAGCCAGCGCGCCTTGCATCTCGGCCTGCGCCTCGTCGAACGACAGCGCACTGACCGCCGACTGCTCCGAGGCGGCGACCCGCTCGACCGCGGTGACCGCGTCCGGCCATTGCGCGCGCAGCACCTCGCAAACGCTGGCCAGCGCGCTGCCGGGCGGCAGCGCCGCGATCGCCGCCAGCCAGGCGGACAGCGGCTCGGGCAGCCAGCCGTCGTTGTCGACCACCGCCAGGCCGGGATGCAGCGCGGCCAGCAGCCGCACCCGCCCTTCCAGGTCAGGCTTGCCGACCGGCACGCGCGGCACGAACGCCGGCCGCTGCGCCCAGGCGCCGCCGAAACGGCGATCGCCGCGCCGGCCGCCGCCTTGACCGAAGCCCTTGGAGGAGCCGGCGAAACCGCCTGGGCCGGCCGAGCCGCCTGGGCCACCGAAGCGGCCACCTCCGTAGCTGCCCCCACCGCCGTAGCCGCCCGTGCCGCCAAAGCCACCCGCGCCGCCATCGCCGAACGCCCCCGCTCCACCCGGCTGGGGGTCGCCCGCCCACGGTGGCGCGGCGCCGACCCCATCCACGGCCGCAGCCGGGCCAGCGCGGCCGGAGCCGCCCTCCGGCCCCCGGCCTGCGCCGCGGCGCGGGCCCTGGCCGAAGCGGTCGCGGCCGGCGCCATAGCCGTCGCCGCCGCGTTCGTCGTCGCGGCCGCCGCGCCACGCACTGGCGCGCGGATCGGGCGTCGACAAGTACTGCTCGGCCTCGCCGGCGGACACGCCGGCCAGCTCCGCCAGCCGATGGCCGAGCTGCATGCGCAGCGCCGGCGCGCCCAGCGCCTGCAGCAAAGGCCGCGCCTCGGCCAGCAGGCGCGCACGCCCTTCGGATGTGTTCAGGTCGACGCGCTCGGACAGGCCGCGCAGCAGCAGCTCGGACAGCGGCAGCGCACCCGCCAGCGCCTCGCGGAAGCCGTCGGCACCGTGCGCCCGCACGAAGCTGTCGGGGTCGTGCTCGGCAGGCAGGAACAGGAAGTCGATGCGCTTGGTGTCCGCCGCATGCGGCAGCGAGGCCTCCAGCGCGCGCCAGGCCGCCTTGCGGCCGGCCGCATCGCCGTCGAACGCGAAGACGACGCGGTCGACCAGCCGCAGCAGCTTGCGCACGTGGTCGGGCGTGGTCGCCGTGCCAAGCGTCGCGACGGCATTGGCCACGCCATGCTGGGCCAGCATGACGACGTCCATGTAGCCTTCGACGACCAGCACGCAATCCTCGGCGCGGATGGCATCGCGCGCTTCGTAGGCGCCGTACAGCTCGCGCCCCTTCGAGAACACCGGCGTCTCGGGCGAGTTCAGGTACTTCGGTTCACCGCGGTCGAGTACGCGCCCCCCGAAACCGATCACCTGACCGCGCGGATTGCGGATCGGAAACATGATGCGGTCGCGGAAGCGGTCGTAGCGCTTGCGCCGCCCATCGTCGCCTTCGCTGTCGATGACCAGCCCCGCGGCGACCATCTCGTCGAGATCGTAGTCGGCGACCGCGGCTTCCAGGCCGCGCCACTGATCGGGCGCATAGCCGATACCGAAGCGCGCGGCGGTCTCGCCGGTCAACCCGCGCCGCTTCAGGTAGTCGATGGCGGCCGGCGAGTCCTTCAGCCGCTGCCGGTAGAACTTCGCCGCGGCGGCGAGCAGTTCCAGCAGAGCCGGCGCACGCCGGTCGGGCGCAGCGCCCGGGGGCCCTTCCTGCGGCACGTCGACGCCCACCGAGCGCGCCAGCTCATGCACGGCATCGACGTAGCCGAGCCCGCCGTGCTCCATCAGGAAGCCGATCGCCGAGCCGTGCGCGCCGCAACCGAAGCAATGGTAGAACTGCTTGCTCGGACTGACGGTGAACGACGGCGACTTCTCCCCATGGAACGGACACAGGCCGAGGAAGTTGGCGCCGCCCTTCTTCAGCTTCACATGACGGCCGACGACATCGACGATGTCGACGCGCGCGAGCAGATCCTGGATGAAGCTCTGGGGGATCACGGGTTCAGTGTAGCGCGGGGGGCGTGCCGTCGCGCGCCCGCCCAGCCGATCAGCGGCCGGCCGACAAGCGCGCCTTGACCTGCGCCGACACCGCCGACAGGTCGGTCCGGCCGGCCAGCTGGGCCTTGAGCACGCCCATCACCTTGCCCATGTCCTGCGGTCCCGCGGCGCCGGTGACGGCAATCGCGGCATCCACGGCCGCGGCCACGTCGGCGGCGCTGGCCTGCTGCGGCAGATAGGCGGACAGCACGTCGATCTCGGCCTTCTCCTTGTCGGCCAGCTCGGTGCGGCCCGCCTGCTCGAACTGGGCGACCGAATCCTTGCGCTGCTTGATCAGCTTGTCGACGATCGCGGCCACCTGGGCGTCGTCCACGGTGATCCGCTCGTCGACCTCCTTCTGCTTGATTGCCGCCAGCAGCATGCGGTTCGCCGAAAGCCGCACGGATTCGCGCGCCCGAATCGAGGCCTTCATGTCTTCAGTGATTCTGTCTTTCAGCGTAATCATCGATTCTCCATGCTTGCATATCTGGACGCCCACACCCCGGGGCACCCCGGCCCGGAGGCATTTCCGCCCCGCCGCCGCAACGACGAAAGCCCGCCACGAAGATCGTTCGTGGCGGGCTTTCGGGGTTTTCGCGGCCGCGCCATTCGGCACGGCCGCGAAACGGGGGTCAGCGCTTCGACCCGGCGGGCTGCCCAGGGGCGCCGCGCCGTGCCGATCAGTACATCTTCTTCGGCAGCATCTGGCTGCGAAGCCGCTTGTAATGACGCTTGACCGCGGCCGCCTTCTTGCGCTTGCGCTCGGCGGTCGGCTTCTCGTAGAACTCACGCGAGCGCAGCTCGGTAATGATCCCGGCTTTCTCGATCGTGCGTTTGAATCTACGCAAAGCGACGTCGAAGGGCTCGTTCTCCTTGACGCGGACGGTCGGCATTAAAAATCACCCCCTTTCATAGAACCCGCGACTATAGCAAAACGAAGCGCTGCCGCCAAGGTGCGTTGGCCGGCACAGGTCCAGAAGGCCGGCCGCCCAGTCCGTTCATCAGATGACGATATCGACAGGCGGGGACGCCGCTGATAATCCCCGCCATGCCGTCGATGATCAATCTCGTCAGCGTCCCCACTGTCCTGCTGCTGACCGGTCTGACCAGCCTGCTCGGCGCGGCGATGCTGATCTGGCCGCGCACCGATCATCGCGACAGCGGCCCCGCGCTGCTGCTGTTCGCCGGCGGCGTCCTGGCGCTGGGCGTGGGCTTCCTGATCTTCGCGCTGAACCAGCATTTCGGGCTGTATCCGCTGCTGTTCATCGGCCATACCGCCTTCGCCGCTTCGGGGCTGCTGCTGTGGCAAGGCTCGGCACGGCTGTGCGAAGTGGGGCCGTACACGCGCTATGCGCTGCTCGCGTTCGCCGCGTACCTGCTGATGCAGTTGCTGTTCAACCGCCCCGATCCGCGCCATGCGACCGCGCAGATCGTCATCAATTCGCTGTTCCTCGCCGGGTGCCTGGGCATCGCGGCCTGGCAGGTCCACCGCTCGCCATGGGCGGCCCGGCTGCGCTCGGTGCGCATGCTGCGCGCGCTGATGGCGGCAACGGCCGCGTTGATGCTGCTGCGCATGCTGGCCTTCCTGTTCGGCCTGATCCCGCTGCAGCCGAACGGCAGCGTCGGCCTGGGGCCGGCCCGCACCATAGTGCTGCTGCTGGTGAGCGGCGCGCCGTTCGCCTACACGATCGGGGCGCTGAACATCACCAATGCGATGCTGTCCGCGCGCCTGCACCAGCTCGCGACCACCGACGACCTGACCGGACTGATCTCGCGCCGCACGCTGAACGAGAACGCGCAGCGAATGCTCGAGCACGTCGCGCGCTCCGGCTGCGTCGCGCTGCTGATGATCGACCTGGACCAGTTCAAGGCGATCAACGACCGGCACGGCCACAGCGTCGGCGATTCGGTGCTGCGCCACGTTGCCGACGTGCTGCGCACGCAGCTGCGGCGCGACTCGCTGATCGCGCGCTATGGCGGCGACGAGTTCTGCGCGCTGGTGCCGGTGCCCGGGGAAGTAGCGGCCTTCGTCATCGCGGAGCGGCTGCGCGCCGGCATGGAAGCGTCGCCGTACCGGCTGCCCGACGGCGCGCGCATCCCGATGACGCTCAGCATCGGCGTCACCCTGCATCGCCACGGCGCCACGCTGCGCCAGCTGCTCGACGAGGCCGACCGCCGCGCCTATCGGGCCAAGGCGCACGGCCGCAATCGCGTGGTTGCGGACGACGCTACGGAGGCCTAG
>JBFWXS010000060.1:6614-32741 GCA_050187175.1 Burkholderiaceae bacterium | reverse complement strand
TCTAAAAGTGAGGTCATTTAGATGAAGGATTCAGCACCCCTTTCCATGGCCGACGTCAACCTGCCGGAAGCCGTCGCGGAGCTGACCGAAGCGTTTCACGCCTATGAGCGCGCGCTCATAGGCAACGACATCGAGGGCTTGAACGATCTGTTCCTGGATAGTTCCTTGACGATGCGCTACGGCGTCAAGGAGCTTCTATACAGTCACGCCGAGATCGCGCAGTTCCGCAGGGAGCGCGGGCCGGTCGATCAGCGCCGGAGCCTGCGCAACACGCGCATCACCACGTTCGGCCGCAACATGGGAACGGCAAATACGGAGTACGTTCCGTTCGGCACGGAGCGCGTCGGACGCCAGAGCCAGACCTGGATCCGCACGGCCCGCGGCTGGAAGATAGTCAGCGCGCACGTGTCCTTCCTGGCGTGAGCGCCAGGACTGTCGATCAGGAATCCGAGGCTTGCAGAAAGCGCGCCACGTGCGCCCTCGTCTCGGCCTGCCCGATGGCGGCGACGAACGAGCGCCGCTCGGCCTCCAGCGCGCGCTCGACCTGATCGAGGTCGGCAGCCAGCAGCCGCTTGCCTTCGCGGATCGCGTTGACCGGCGCGGCGGCGATACGGCCCGCGGCGTCGCGCGCGGCCTGCTCGACCTGCGCATCGGGCACCACCTCGGTGACCAACCCCCACATCAACGCATCGGCGGCCGGCACGGCGCGATCGAGCAGCAGGCAGGCCGCGGCGCGGCGGCCGCCGACCAGACGCGGCAGCAGAGCAGTCCAGCCGCCGTCCGGTGTCAGTCCGGCCGCCACCGATTGCGCGCGGAACACGGCGCTGTCGCCTGCGATGACGACGTCGCTGGCCAGCACCAGTCCGATCGCGCCGCCGGTCACCGCGCCCTTGACGGCGGCCACCACCGGCTGCGGCGATTTCAGCAGCGCCAGAATCGCCTGGTTCAGCAGGCCGACGAATTCCGCCGAGTAGGTCTCCAGCGCCTCGCCGCTCGTCTCGTGCGTGAGGCGGCGCAGGTCGCTGCCGATAGCGAAGGCCTCGCCGTCGGCAGCCAGCACGATGGCGCGCGTCTCGGCGCGCCGGCCGATCTCTTCGAGCGCGACGCAGAGGTCGAGCAGCAGGTCGGGCACCCGCGCCTCGCGGGCGCGCGTGCGCGCCAGCGCGATCGAGGCCACGGCGCCGTGATGCGTCAGGCGCAGCTGCGGCCGGCGCGCGTTCACCGCACGCTCCTGGCCGGCGCAGGCGAGCGCTGCCGTTCGGCGCGCGCGCGCAGCCTGCCGACCACGCCGGTCGGGAAGTAATAGACCGACAGCACGAACAGCAGCCCCAGCCAAAGCAGCCAGCGATCGGGCGAGAACAGCGCCGCCAGCAGCGGCAGTCCCGAGAACGCGCCGGAGACCCAGCCCATCAGATCCTGCAGATAGCTTTGCGCGAAGATGAAGAACGCGCTGCCGATCACCGCGCCGTACATCGTGCCCATGCCGCCGATCACGACGATCAGCAGCGTGTCGAGCATGATCTCGAACGACAGCGACGTGTCGGGTCCGTTGTAGCGCAGCCAGATCGCCAGCAGCGCACCGGCCAGCGTCGCGAAGATCGCCGCCAGCACGTTCGACCAGGTGCGGAACACGACCGTGCGGTAGCCCAGCGCCTCGGCGCGGAAGTCGTTCTCGCGGATCGCCTGCAGCACGCGGCCGAACGGCGAGTTGACGATGCGCAGCAGCGCGAGGAACAGCAGCAGCACGACGAAGAACAGCAGGTAATAGCTGAGGAAGCGGCCGTCGATGGACGCGCCCAGCACCGTGTCCTCGAACAGCTCGAACGAGGGCTGCAGCACTTCCGGCATCTTGAAGTTCAGGCCGTCCTCGCCGCCGGTGATCTCCGACAGCTGCGAGGCCAGCGTCTGGAACGCGCTGGCCACCGCCAGCGTGATCATCGCGAAGAAGATCGCCTTCACGCGCAGGCTGAACAGGCCTATGGCCAGCGCCAGCACCGCCGACAGCAGCAGCGCGCAGGCAGTGCCGACGCCGATCGCCGTCCATGTCGGCCCGATGCGCGAGCAGGCGATCGCCACGCCGTAGGCGCCTATGCCGAAGAACATCGTATGCGCGAACGACACGATGCCGGTGTAGCCGAGCAGCAGGTCGTAGCTGGCCACCAGCAGGATGAAGACGAGGATCTTGGCCGCTACCGACAGGCTCTTGGCGCCGGGAAACAGGAACGGCACCAGCGCCAGCAGCGCGACGATGACGATCAGCAGCGCCGCCACCAGGCGGCTGCGCGGATAGTCGGCGGACAGCAGGCCGCGGATCATCGCCGTGCCACCGGAAACAGGCCCTGCGGGCGCCAGAGCAGGATCAGCACCATCAGCAGGATGTTCGAGAACAGCGCCACCTTCGGTGCCAGGAAGCCGGTGTAGTTCGCCATCAGGCCCACCAGCAGCGCGCCGACGAAGCAGCCGCCGGCCGAGCCGAGTCCGCCGATGATGATGACGATGAAGATCAGGATATTGACCTGCGCGCCCATCTGCGGGATCACGTTCTGCTGATACAGGCCCCACATGACGCCGCCCAGGCCGGCGAGCGCGCTGCCGACGACGAACACGCCGACGAACAGCCGCCGGATCCGGTATCCGAGCGCCTCGACCATCTCGCGGTCCTGCACGCCGGCGCGGATCAGCAGGCCGACCTTGGTGCGGTTGAGCACCCACAGCATCGCGAGGAACACCGCCAGCCCGATGACGACCGCGACGACGCGGTACTTCTCTATCGCCGCGTCGCCGATAATGTATGAGCCGCGCAGGCCCTGAGGCAGCGGCAGCGGAATCTGCTGCGGACCCCAGATCACCTTGATCAGCTCCTCGCCGATGATCATGCCGCCCATCGTGATCAGGATCTGCTTCAGGTGCTGCCCATACACCGGCCGCACGATCAGGCGCTCGAACGCATAGCCGATCGCGCCGGCCACCGCCATCGCGACCAACATCGCGATGCCGATCGCCAGCAGGTTCAGCGGCATCGATGCGGCACCTGTCAGCGCGCTCATCGGTGCCAGCACCGAGACGGCGACGAAGGCGCCCAGCGCGATGAACACGCCATGGCCGAAGTTGAGCACGTCCATCAGGCCGAACACCAGCGTCAGGCCCGAGGCGATGATGAAGATGATCATGCCCATCGCAAGGCCGGCCACCGTCAGCGTCACCCAGGTGGGCGCGCTGCCGATCAGCGGCAAGGCGATCAGCGCCAGCAGCGGCACCAGCAGCCACGGCAGCTGCCGCTGCAGCGCGGCGCCCGCGGCAGCAGGGCCTGCGTTCGTCATTGCGACGGCGTTCATTGATGGGCTCCCAGAGACAGGCCGAGCAGCCGCGACTGCAACGCGTCGTCTTCGGCCAGCTCCGCCATTGCGCCGCGGTGCACGATGCGGCCGTCGTCCATCACCGCCACCGTATCGCCGAGCTGGCGTGCGAAGTTGAAGTTCTGCTCGACCAGCAGGATGGTGGCACCGGCCGACTTCAGCTGCTTGAAGGCGGCAAGCATGTTCTGGATGATGGCCGGCGCCAGTCCCTTGCTCGGTTCGTCGATCAGGATCAGCCGGCGCGGCTCGACGATCGCGCGCGATACCGCCAGCATCTGCTTCTGCCCGCCCGACAGCAGTCCGGCCGGATGGTCCCAGAACTTCTGCATCGCCGGGAACAGCTCGAAGATCCAGCGCAGCCGCTCGCGGTCGATGTCGTCTTCGCTGCGCGCGCCGCGCGCGGCCAGCAGCATGTTCTCGCGCACGCTGAGGTCCGAGAAGATCCCCATGTTCTCCGGCACATAGGCGATGCCCGCGCTCGCGATCTCCGGGGTGGCCAAGGCGGTGATGTCGCGGCCACCGAATGCGATGCGGCCGGCCGACGCATGCCACAGCCCCATGATCGTGCGCAGCGTGGTCGTCTTGCCGGCGCCGTTGCGGCCGAGCAGCAGCGTCGTCTGCCCGGCGGGCACGTCGAAGTCGACGCCATGCAGGATGTGATAGGCGCCGATGTGCGTGTGCACGCCGCTCAGCGTCAGCAGCGGCTTCGGGGCCGCGGCCCCGCGATCGATCGGATCGTTCATGTCGATGCCCCGGATGCCGACGCCGCTGAAGCCGGCGCGGCCCTGCCTTCGTCGTCCGCCGCCAGGCCGAGGTAGGCCTGCCGCACCACCGGCGAATCGATCACCTCGGCCGGCGGACCGTCCGCCGCCAGCGCACCGTTGTGCAGCACGATGATCCGGTCCGACAACTCGCGCACCACGTCCATCTTGTGCTCCACCAGCAGGATGGTCCGGGTGGGATCGCGCTTGATCTCGCGGATCAGTTCCAGGATCACCGGCACCTCGTCGACGCTCATGCCGGCGGTCGGCTCGTCGAACATGAATACGCGCGGCTCCAGCGCGAGCAGGATGCCGACTTCGAGCTTGCGCTGGTCGCCGTGCGGCAGGCTGCTGGCCACGGTGTCGCGCTTGGCGGTCAAGGCGATCCGTTCGAGGATGCGCTCGGCCTCCGCGATCAGCGCGCGATGATCCGACCAGATCGACCACAGGTTCAGCCCCAGCCCGCGCCGCGCCTGCACCGCCAGCCGCACGTTCTCGAGCACCGACAGGTTCGGGAACAGATTGGTCAGCTGGAACGCGCGGCCCAGCCCCCGCCGCGTGCGTTCCGGCGCAGGCAGTCCCGTCAGCTCGCGTCCGCCGACGAACACCTGACCCGACGTCGCTTTCAGCTGACCCGAGATCAGGTTGAAGTAGGTCGTCTTGCCGGCACCGTTGGGCCCGACGATCGCGGTGAGCGTGCCGGACTGGAACGCGCACGACACGCGGTCGACGGCCACGTGGCCGCCGAAGCGTATCGTCAGCTCGCGGGTTTCGAGCGCAGGAACCGTCATGTCACCGCTTGTTGCGGATCGGGACCTGCATTTCCTCGGGCTTGATCTCGCGCACCAGCTCGGGCACGCCCCAGGTGAAGGCCGGATCGTTCTTGATGCGGAAGTGGTACATCGACTGCAGCGCCTGATGATCTTCCTTGCGGAAGGTCATCTTGCCCTTCGGCGTGTCGAAGCTCATGCCTTCCATCGCCTTGATCAGCGACTCGGTCTTGGTGTCGCCGCCGGTCTTCTTCAGCGCCTCGACAATCGCCATGCCCGCCGCCATGCCCCCGGCCGTGAAGAAATCGGGCGGCGACTTGAAGCGCTTGTAGTGCTCGGTCACCAGCCAGTTGTTCGCCGGGTTCTTCGGGATGTCGTAGTAGTAATAAGTGGCGCCTTCCATGCCGGGGAAGGACTTGTAGGCGGCCATCGCCGGCAGAATGTTGCCGCCGGTGGCGATCTCGATGCCGTAACGCTTCGGATCGAGGTCGGCGATCTTGAACGGATTGCCGGCGCCCGCCCACACGATCCAGATCACCTTGCGGCCCGGCTTGTCCTTCAGCGAGTCGAACAACCGTTGCGCGCCCGCGGTGAAGTCGGTGGTATTGGTCGGCAGATACTCTTCATGGACGATCCGGGCCTTCTTGACCGCGTCCTTGAACGCCTTTACGCCGTCGCGACCGAATGCGTAATCCTGCGCCAGCGTCGCGATCGACACGCCTTCCTTGTCCAGCGCCACCGCGTTCGAGATGGCATCCTGCGACGAGTTGCGGCCGGTGCGGAAGACGTAGCGATTCCACTTGTCGCCGGTGATCGAATCAGCGACCGCGGGCTCGACCAGCAGGATCTTCTTGTACTCCTCGGCCACCGGCAGCAGCGCCAGCGCGACGCCCGACGAGCTCGGCCCGACGGCCAGATCTACCTTGTCGTCGCCGTAGGCGGCGGCCAGCAGGGACTTGCCGACGTCAGGCTTGCCGTTGTCGTCCTTCTCCAGCACCACGATCTTGCGGCCGTTCACCGCCATCGTTCCGCCGGTCGCGTATTCCAGGCCCAGCATCAAGCCGACCTGCGTCTGCTTGCCGTAAGCCTCGAACGGGCCGGTCTTGGAATAGACATGGGCGATCTTGATGTCCTTGGCCAGGACGGGGGCGGCCAGGACGGCGCCGGCCACCAGCGGGGCGGCGATGCGCAGCAGGCGCGTCAGCAGCGAATGCGGCTTCACGAATGTCTCCTCGGGTCGATAAGGGTCCGCGGGTGCGGATGGCCGTATGCTGCAAGGCCTGTGCCAGTTGCAGACCCTGATCTCAGCTCATTGATTGAAAAGGGATTTCTGGCAAAGGACTGGTTTCGGCCGGGACGGCATGTCTTGTTTTCAGACAACCGCCTCCAGGGGAAATGTCCGAATTTCAGACACTCGTCCGAAAATCAGCCAGCTTGCCTCACTCAGCCGACGCTGCCGGCCGAGGCAGCGCTTCTGCCTGAAAGCCGGACAGTTCGGGATAGTCGGCCAGTTTCTGATACAGAGTTGCGCGAGCGATCCCCAGCTGCCGCGCCGCCAGCGCGCGATTGCCGCCGGCCGCCTTCAGCGCGCGGCCGATCGCCGCCCGTTCGAGCGCCGCAATCTGCTCGGGCAGCGTCGCGGTCACATCGAGAACGGTCGGGTCGAGAACGGCCGCGCCGACGGCGGCCGTATCGACAAGGGTCGCGTAGGAGATGCTGCTTGCGGCGCTGCGCGCCGCATCATCGCGCTCGGCGTCCGTCGGAGCCGGCGCCGCTGCCGCGTCGATCTCCGGCACCACCTCGCGCAGCGCGTCTAGGCTCAGCCGCATGCCGTCCCACAGCGAACAGGCGCGTTCGAGCACGTTGCGCAGCTCGCGCACGTTGCCCGGCCAGCGCAGCCGCATCAGCGCGTCCAGCGCATCGCGGTCGAGCTCCTTGGGCAACATGTCGTTCTCGAGCGCGATCTGTTCGAGCAGATGCTCGCACAGCGGCTCCAGATCCTCGATCCGTTCGCGCAGCGGCGGCAGGCGGATCGGCAGCACATTGAGCCGGTAGTACAGATCGGCGCGGAAGCGCCCTTCGTTCACCAGCCGGCCCAGATCGACGCTGCTGGCGGCGATCACGCGCACGTCGACGCGGATCACCGCGTTCGAGCCGAGCGCCTCGACTTCGCGTTCCTGTAGCGCGCGCAGCAGCTTGGCCTGCAGCGCCAGCGGCATGTCGCCGATCTCGTCGAGGAACAGCGTGCCGCCGTCGGCCAGCTTGAACTTGCCGTCGCGGCCGCGCCGGTCGGCGCCGGTATAGGCCCCCGGCGCGACGCCGAAGAACTCGGCCTCGAGCAGCGTCTCGGGAATCGCGGCCACGTTGACCGCGATGAACGGCCGCAGCGCGCGCGCCGACGCGGCATGAATGGCCTGCGCCAGCAGTTCCTTGCCTGTGCCGGTTTCGCCGAGCAGCAGCACCGTCGTGTTGAGCACGGCGGCGCGGCGCGCGCGCGATTTGACTTCGAGCGCGCCGGCGCTGTTGCCGACGAAGCTGGAGAACGTATAGCGCGTGCGGCGCTGCCGGGCCAGCTCCTGCTGCGCCTGCGCCAGCTCGCTCTGCAGCCGGTTCAGACGCCCGATCAGCGGCCGCAGCGCTTCGACCTGGTCGTACAGGATCAGCCCCACCGCGCCGATCACGCGGCCGCGCTCGTCGTGCAGCGGGAAGCGCGAGACCAGGTAGGTACCGGCCTTGTTCTCCAGGATGTCGAGCAGGATGGGCTTGCCGCTCTCGACGACGTGCCGCATCAGCGTGTTCGGCACCACTTCCTCGACGTGGCGGCCGATGATCTGTTCCGGACCGGAAAAGCCCAGGCTGGTCACGTTGCGCTGCCAGCGGTCGTCGGTCCAGACGATGCGCGACGCGTGATCGACCAGCAGGATGCCCTCGCACATCTCCGACAGCTGGCTGAAGAAGTTCTCCGCGGCCAGCCGCAGCACGCGATCGGAATCGTGATAGGCATCGAGGGTCCGGGCCATGGCATTGATCATAGCCGAACGCCTTCGCGGACCGCGATACCATGCGCCATGGCCTCGCGGCAGGCGGCATGAGCTATCTACTCTGGTCTCTTCCTACTCTGGCGGTTGCAGTGCCGATTCTCAGCGGCCGCGTCACGGTGACGCATGCGGCGCTGCTTGGCCTGCTCGTCGCGGTGCCGGTCGCCGTCATCAGCGGTCCGTCGCCGTTCGGGACGCAGCAGCTCGCTCATGCGCTGGCGCGCGGGCTGTGGATAGGCTTCACGGTCGCGCCCTACATCCTGGGCGGTCTGCTGTTCTGGCAGATCGCAGTCCGCGACGCCGGGCCGGCGCCGGCGCCGGCGGGATCAGCAGCATCGGACGAGCTGCTGCCGGCGGGCACGTCGGCGCTTGCGCGGCGGCGCCTGGCGTTCTTCGCCTGTTTCCTGGTCGGGCCGTTCGCCGAGTCGGCCACCGGCTTCGGCGTCGGCATGCTGGGCACGGTCGCGCTGCTGCGCCGTTTCGATCTCGCGCCGCGGCACCTGATGATCTTCGCGCTGCTCAGCCAGACGCTGATTCCGTGGGGAGCCATGGGCAGCGGCACCGTGCTGGCCGCCGCCTACGCGCGCATTTCGCCGACGCAGCTGGCCCTGTATTCGATGCTGCCGGTCGCGCTGCTGATGCTGGTTTGGGTCGCGCTGTTCTGGCGCACGGCGCGCGCCGCCGGCCTGCCGGCACCGGGAACGGAGCGCGCTCGCGAGGTCGGCTGGATCGCCGCGGCTCTGACGCTGCTCGCGCTCGCCACGCTGTTCCTGGGACCGGAGACCGCCCTGCTCGCCGCCTTCGGACCGCTGATCGTACTGCGCTACGCCGTAGACAATCGCCCCGATCGGCGACAGTTCCTGACCACCGCGCGGCGCGGGCTGCCGTACCTGGTGCTGATCGGCGCGCTCGTGCTGGTCCGACTGCTGCCGGGCGTGCGGGAAAGCATCGGCTCGCTGCTGAAGGTCACACCGTACCCCGATCTGCCGTCATGGTCGCCGTTCCTGCATGCCGGCTCGTGGCTGATCGCAGGCGGTGTGCTGACAGCGCTCGCACGTGGGCAGGGCGCCCTGCTCGGCAAGGAGGCGCGCGCCGCCTGGACGACCGGCAAGCACGCGGTGCTGACCATGTTCGTGTTCGCCATGATGGCCGAGGTCCTGTCGACCGCCGGGATCGCCCGCGCCTTCGCAGAAGGCATGTTCGCCGCGTTCGGCAGCGGCGCGGTGCTGCTGGCGCCGCTGGCCTCCGGCGCGTTCGGCATTCTCGCGAACAGCGGCACGCCGCCCAATAGCCTGTTCATGCCGTCGCAGCTCGTGCTGGCCATCCAGGCGGGTCTGAGCATTCCCGCGGTGGCGGCGCTGCAGCACGTCTCGGCAAGCTCGCTGGGCCTGTTCTCACCGGTCAGGATGTCCATCGCGGCAGGGCTGTCACGCGGCCTCGGCCAGGAGCGCACGGTCTACGTGGCGCTGCTGCCGTATGCCGTCGTCAGCGTCGCGCTGCTGTCGGTCTGCGCGGCGCTTGCGCTGTCGCTGTAGCGAGGCGCGTGACGGCCGGTTCGCGCACCGGCCAGCCTATGCGCGCCCTATGCACGCCCCCTATGCGCGCCGCCTGACGAGCCGGTTGCGCAGCACCCCGATCCCCTCGACCTCCAGCTCGATCACGTCGTTCTCTTCAAGAAAACGTCCGAACTCCAGCCCCGCGCCGTTGCCCACCGTGCCGGAGCCGAAGAATTCGCCGGCGTACAGCGTCTCGTCGCGCGACACGTGAGCGATGAAGTCCTCGAAGCGGAACTGCATCTCGCTGCTCGAACCGCGTCCGCGCTCCTCGCCATTGACGCGCACTATCATCGTCAGGTCGTACGGGTCGGCAAGCTCGTCGGCGGTGACGATCCACGGACCGATGACATTGCCGGTATCGAAGTCCTTGCCCTTCGATGGACCCAGCGAGGCCTGCATCTCGTTCATCTGCGCGTCGCGCGCACTGACGTCGTTGAAGATCGCGTAGCCGAAGATATGGCTGCGAGCAGCCTCCCTGCTGATGTTCGTGCCGGTCTTGCCGATCACGGCGCCGAACTCGAGCTCGTAGTCCATCATCTTCGAGTACGAAGGCCAGACGATGTCTTCCTCGTGGCCGATGACCGAGAACCGGTTCGCCTTGTAATAGGTCGGCTGCTGATACCAGATGGCCGGGATCTCGATCTTGGCCGGGTCCGTCGGCCCACCGGTGATGCCGAACAGATGCCGGTGCGCCCGCGCCTGCCGGACGTGCCGTTCGAACGCGAGGAAGTCGCGGATCTGGCGCGGCACGGGAATCGGCGCCCGCAGCCGCACCGCATCGAGCCGGACCGTGGCGCGCGCCTGCCGCAGCAATGCGGCGGCCTCGTCGAGCGCGGCCTGGCCGCCGTCGATCAGATCCAGCATGCTGCGGAACTGCGGCCGGTCGCTGGCGGCAGTGAAGTCGACCAGCATCGCCGGGTCGTCGCACAGCGCACCGATATGCTCGTGCCCGTCGGTCACGAAAGTGAGCAGCTTCATCGCTGACGCCTCAGTCCGGCTTGATATTGGCGATCTTGACGAGCTGCTTGTTCAGCTCGACTTCGTCCTGGATCTGCTTGCGGAAGGCTTCTCCCTCGATCCCCACCGGTTCGGCGCCCGCTGCGGCGATCTTCTCCAGGACCTCGGGATTGGCCAGCGTCTTGCGGAAGAAGCGGTTCAGCGTGGCGACGGCATCCGGCGACATCTTCGCCGGGCCGACCACGCCGATCCAGGTCTCGCTGCGCATGCCCTTCACACCCTGCTCCTCGAAGGTCGGCGCCTCCGGCAGGAAGCGCGACCGCTTCTCGCTGGCCACGCCCAGCGCGCGCAGCCGGCCTTCCTTGATGAACGGCAGCGCGGCGTTCAGCGCCGAGATCGACGCGCCGACCTCGCTGCCGAGCAGCGCGCGCACCGGTTCGGTCGACGACTTGTACGGCACGTGGTAGAGCTTGATGCCGGCAAGATGCTGCAGCAGCTCGCCGCCGAGATGAGTGGACACGCCGATGCCCGAGCTCGCCCACTGGATGGCGCCGGGTCGCCGCTTCGCATCGGCCACGAACTCGGCGACGTTCTTCCACGGCGCATCGGAACGCACGACGAGCAGGTTCGGCGCCGTCACCAGCAGGTTGATCGCCGTGAAGTCATCGACCGTGTCGTACGGCATCTCCTTGCGCAGCGCCGGATGCGAGGTGTGCGTGCTGGGAATGAACAGCAGCGTCTGACCGTCGGGCGCCGACTTCGCCACCTGGTTGGCGCCCAGCATCCCGGAAGCACCGGGCTTGTTGACCACCAGGAAAGGCTGGCCGAACTCCTTGCGCATTTCGTCGGCCATGATGCGCGCGACGACGTCGGTGACGCCACCGGCGATGAAGCCCACGACCAGCTGCACCGGCTGCGTCGGCTTGTAGGCGTTCTGCGCAAGCGCTTTGCTGCCGACGGCCATGCCGCAGGTCAGGATGGAAAGGCGCGTGAGGGCGCCGCGGCGTGCCGTGACCATACGATGTCTCCTTGTTCAAGCCCGGAGATTCTTCTGGATAGCCGTGCCTCGAACAATGCGCGGACCGGACCTTCATTAGTTCCAGATCCGCAAGAATGTCGCCATAATCGGGATTTCGTCGAACGAGAGGCAGCGAGGCCATGTCCGAGGGGCAGCTGGCGAAGGAAGCCATAGACCTGCAGCTTCTCGAACTGTTCGTTGCCATCGCCCGGTCGAAGACCATCGCCGCAGCGGCGCGCCAGTTCAACATCTCGCCCTCGCTCGCGACGCGGCGGCTCGCCGCGCTGGAGAAGGCGCTGCGCAGCCGGCTGTTCCAGCGAACCACCCGCGCGCTGAACCTGACCGAAGCAGGCCACAGCACGCTCAGGTGGGCGGAGCTGGTACTGGCCAACTACGGCGTCCTGAAGGACGAACTGTCGTGGCGCGACCAGGCTCCCGAGGGGCCGATCCGGCTGGCCGTCAGCGACTACGTGGCCTCCGTGCTGCTGCCGGCTTTCCTGTCGGATTTCATGCAGCGCTATCCGCGCATCACCTTCGACATCCGCACGACCGATCATCTGATCAACCCCGTGTCGGAAGGGTTCGACGCGACCATCCATTCCGGCCTGATGCCGAGCTCCAGCCTCATCGGCATTCCGATCCGGCCTGTGCAGCGGCTGCTCTGCGCGTCGCCGGCCTATCTTGCGCAAAGCCCGCCGCTGCACGATCCGTCGGATCTCTCCGCTCATGTGTGCCTGACGCACGGCGCCACCGAAAGCACCGAGTGGTATTTCGAGAAGGACGGCCAGCTCGTCGCGCAGAAGATCGCGCAGCGCCTGTCTGTCGACAGCTATATCGCGCTGCTGCAGTACGCCTTGCACGGCACCGGCATCATCCGCATCAGCCGCACCGTCGTGCGCGCCCATCTGGCCGACGGTAGGCTGGTGAACCTGCTGCCCGACTATCGCTGCGTGCAGGCCCATGGCGACACGCCGGCCATGTGGCTGATCTACCCGAACCGGCAGCTGTCGTACCGGATGCGGACCTTCGTGACGGCGGTCCGGGAGTACCTGGACAAGATCTGAAGCGCGCCAGCGCACCTCTGAGGCGCGCCAGGGCACTATCTCGAAGCAGGCGGGGCCCCTCTACCCGGACCGCACGGCGGGCTCACCGCCGCATCCGGTCGGCGAAGGCGCCCGCAGCCGGGCCGTCTCTGCCTCCTGCACATTGCCGTCGCCGTCCAGCGCCACGCCGTAGAGGTCTCGCGCTGCCTGCCGCGACACGTAGCCGAGCCGGACGTCCTGGGCGACCTGCTGCGCGTCGCGCTCCTCAGGCGGACCATAGCCGCCGCCGCCGGCCGTACGCACGATGACGACGTCGCCTGCCTCCAGCGCCTGATCGCCCTTGAGCGGCCATTCCACGCGGCCGTCGGCGCGGCGGATCTCGATCTCGCTCGGCATGCCCTCGCCGCCGCCCGCCAGGCCCCACGGGCGGCACTTGGTGCGATCGATCTTCAGGTTGAGCCGGCAGCCGCCGAGGATGCGGTAGGTCTTGACGACGCCGAGCCCGCCGCGCCGCCTTCCGGGCCCGCCGGAATCGGTACGCATCTCATAGGACTCGAAGCGGTACGGGCAGGTGATCTCCTGCATCTCGATCGGCACGTTGCCGGTATCGCCGTGCGCGTTCGAGCGCGACGGGCCGTAGCCGTCCATCGCCGCCGTCGCGCCCCAGCCGCCGCAGATCGTGTCCAGGTTGTAGAAGTGGCGGCCCGTGCGCGCATCGATGCCATGGAAGGCGTGCACGCCATACGTGCCGTGGTGAGCGGCCGCGCCGCGCTCGGGGAAGGCCTCGCTCAGCGCGTGCAGCACGGTATCGACGACCGTCGGGATCATGTTGCCGGACGAGCCCAGCGCGCAGTGACCGGTGGCCGAGATGAACTTGCCGTCCGGGATCTCGACTTCGAGCGGCCGGAAATCGCCTTCATTGACCGCCTGCCCCGGCGTGAACATGTACTTGACGGCGATGCGCGCCGCGGCCACTGCGCCGCCGTTGCGCCCCGCATTGAACGGCCCCGGCAGCTGCTCCGAGACCTCCGAGAAATCCACGACGATCCGCTCCGGTGCCACGCGTACCTTCACCTTGACCGGCACGATATGGTCCATGCGTATGCCGTCGTTGTCGAGGAACGACTCGGCCTCGTAGAGGCCCGGACGACCCTGCTCGAGCGCGGACAGCACGGTGGCCTCGGAGTGATCCCACATCTGGCGCACGGCCGCATCGAAGACGTCGACGCCGTATCGCCCGGCAAGCTCGGCGACCAGCTGCCGGCCCATCTCGCAGCCGCCCAGCTGCGCATCGATGTCGCCCATCAGCATTTCCGGGAAGCGCGTGTTATAGCGGATCACGCGGAACAGCTCTTCGTTGCGGCGCCCCTGCTCGATGACGCGCACGCTGCGCAGTTGCAGGCCTTCCTGGAAGATCTCGGTGGCCGTGGTCGAGCTGCACGAGCCGACCATGCCGCCGCCGATGTCGATCCAGTGCATCAGCACGCAGAAGAACGCGACCAGCCGCTGCTCCGGGCCGACGTGAACCGGCGTGTACATGACCACGTTGTTCAGGTGCTGCCCCAGCGTGCCGGCGTGATTCGACAGGATGACGTCGCCGGGCCGGATCCGGTCCGCGCCGTAGATCTCCAGCCCGTCGCGGACCGCCGTGCCCAGCGCATTGGCGACGAAGATCGCGAGGCTGCCGCGCGACTGCGAGATCAGCGCGCCGGTGGGATCGACGATGCCGACCGAGTAGTCCTTGTACTCGCTGATGAACGCGCTGAAGGCGGTGCGGACGATGTTCTTGTCGATCTGGTTCGGAATCGACACCAGATCCTGCCGGATGACTTCCAGCGTGATCGGATCGGGCCCCTGCTCTGCGGCCGCTTGAGGCCGGGCGGTGTGCTGCATGTTCAAGGCCTTCCGGTGCAGTCGATGATGATTTCGCCGAGCTCGCCGACCCGCGCGCGGTCGCCCGGCATCAGCACGCAGGTGCTGCTGAACTCCTCTATGATCGCGGGCGCCGTCAGCTCGAACCCGACCGGCAGGTCGGCGCGGCGCCAGACGTCGACGTCGATCCGGCCGTGCGGCTTCGGAAAGTAGACGCTGCGCCGCGCGACCGGCTTCGCACCGCCGGCGCGTCCGTTCGCCGCCAGGTCGCGCAGCAGCGGCCGCGGCACCTCGGCCGTCGCACCCAGGCGCAGCGCCACCAGCTGGATCGGGCAATGATCGTTGACGTGCCCGTAGCGCTCGCGGTAGGCCTTGCGGAAGGCCTCGGTGAAGCTCGCGTCATCGCCGTCGTTCGCGTAGGCCACGCGGACCGTGTGGTTCTGGCCCAGATAGCGGGCCTCCAGCGCATAGTCGAAGTCGATTCGCGTGTTGCCGAGATCCTTCAGCATCAGCGCCGCCGCTTCGTCCCGCAGCCCGGCGAAGACCTCGTCGACCTGCCGCAGCGCGCCGGCGTCCAGATCGGCAAGCAGCGTGCGCACGAGATCGATACGCGCTCCCGCGAGCAGCATGCCCAGCGTCGAGAAGTTGCCCGGTTGCGGCGGCACGATCACCTCGGGAATACCGAGGTCGCGAGCCAGGATGGAACCGAACAGAGGGCCGCCGCCGCCGAACACGAACAGCGAGAACGCACGCGCGTCGACGCCGCGCTCGATCGTGATCTCGCGGATGGCCCCCTTCATCGTGCCGCAGGCTAGCGCGAGCACCCCGGCGGCGGCGATGTCGACCGCATCGGCTCCTGAATAGGCCAGCGGCTTGGCGACCTTGTCGAGGATGGCGCGCTCGGCCGCTGCACGGTCGAGCCGCAGCTTGCCGCCGACGAAGGCGCCGTCGCCGATGCGGCCGAGCACGAGATTGGCGTCGGTGACGGTGGGTTCCGTGCCGCCGCGGCCGAAGGCGACGGGGCCCGGCTCCGAGCCCGCGCTGCGCGGGCCGACGCTCAGCTGCCCGTGGCTGTCGACGCTCGCGATGGAGCCGCCGCCGGCGCCGACTTCGACGATGTCGAGGACCGGCGTCTTCAGCGGAAAGCCCCGCTCGTAGCCGCCGACGTAGTAGATCGGCTGCACATCGTAGCGGCCGTCGATGACCAGCGCGCACTTGGCCGTCGTGCCGCCCATGTCGAAGGCGATCATGCGGGGACGGTCCAGCGCCTTCGAATAGGCCGCCGCGCCGATGCAGCCGCCGATCGGCCCGGACTCGACCAGCGCCACCGGCTGCTCGATCGTGCGGGCGACCGACAGCACGCCGCCATTGGATCCCATCATGTACAGCTGGCCGTCGAAGCCCTTGTTGCGCAGCCGCTGGTCGAAGCCCTGCATGTAGCTGCGCATCCGCGCGCCGACGTAGGCATTGGCCTCGGCCGTGGACGTGCGCTCGTACTCGTACCACTCGCGGGTCAGCGAGGTGCCGCTGGTGACATAGACCTGCGGCAGGCGCTCGGCGATCATCCGCGCGGCAAGCTGCTCATGCGACGGATTCAGGTACGCATTGACGAAGGAGACCGCGACCGCCTCCACCTTCGCTTCGCTCAGCCGTTCGCACAGCGCGTCGATCGCGGCGGTCTCGATCGGCGTGACGACGCGGCCGCTGGAATCGATGCGTTCCCGCAGCTCGAAGCGCAGATCACGCGGCACCAGCGGCGGGTCGCGCCGGTAGTTCACCTGGAACGGCACCGGCCGGTTGCCGCGGCCGATCTCGACCAGATCCTTGAAACCCTGCGTGGCCACCAG
This sequence comes from Burkholderiaceae bacterium, assembly GCA_050187175.1. GTDB lineage: Bacteria > Pseudomonadota > Gammaproteobacteria > Burkholderiales > Burkholderiaceae_E > Zeimonas. The sequence goes on along the minus strand of JBFWXS010000060.1, from coordinate 16,523 downwards.
CGCCGTCCGCGCGCCGCTGCGCTGCAGGAAGGTATTGATGACGTGGGTCGTGCCATGCTTGAGCAGTACCGTATCGGGCAGCGAGGCGCCGGCCTCCTCCAGCCCGTCCAGCACGCCGTCGACCAGATCGCCGTAGCGCGTCAGCGTCTTGCCGTAGGAAACGCTTTGGCTTTCGGTGTCATAGACAGCCACGTCGGTGAAGGTGCCGCCGGTATCGGCAGCCACGAGGTACCGCCATCGTCTTGCATCGCTGGTTCGCATGGCTGGCATTACAGGGCTTCCAGGAGCCAGAATAAAGTGCCTGCGCCGACCTGGACTACTTCCGCTGCCGCAACAATCGTCGATGACCGGAGACCCCCATGCTCATCGCCCAGCTCAGCGACCTGCATCTGCGCCGCGAAGGCGATCCGGCCTACGTGGGCATCGATACGCCGGCCTGCGCCCGCGCCGCCGTCGCGGCGATCGCCGCGCTCGATCCGGCGCCCGACTGCGTGCTGCTCACCGGCGATCTGACGGACGGCTCGCACGACGAGGAGTTCGCGCTGCTGCGCGATCTGCTGCGCCCTCTGCGCATGCCGTGCTATCTGATCACCGGCAACCATGATGAAGCGGGGTCGCTGCGCCGCACGTTCGCCGATCATCGCTATCTGGGCGACAGCGGGCCGCTGAACTGGGTGATCGACACGCATCCGCTGCGGCTCATCGCGATCGATACCGTCGTGCCGCGCGCCTCGCACGGGTCGCTGCCCACCGATACGCTGGTCTGGCTGGACCGGCAGCTCGCGGCCAGCGCCCGGCCGACCATCATCGTGATGCACCATCCGCCGTTCGCCACCGGTCTGGCCGGCATGGACGCGATCGGCGTGCGGCAAGGAGCGAACGAGCTGGAAGCGATCGTGCGCCGTCATCCGCAGATCGAGCGCCTGCTGTGCGGCCATCTGCACCGGACGATCTTCAGGCGCTTCGGCGGAAGCGTGGTGTCGGTGTGTCCGAGCACCGCGCATCAGATTACGCTCGATCTGCAGCCGGATGCGGCGGAAAGCTACGTGCTGGAGCCTCCCGGCTATCAGCTGCATCTGTGGCGCGACGGCGAAGGTCTCGTCACGCACCACGCAGTGATCGGCGACTACGCCGGGCCGTTTCCGTTCGACGACTGAGCGTCCAGCGCGAACGCGGAGATCGTGCTCAGGCCGCCTTCGACGTCCGCGCCCCCAGCATCGCCTTCAGCCCGGCGAGCTTCGCCTTGCCGGCTTCCTGCGACACGGTCGCGACCGAGCCGGGATTCGCGTCGAGCTGCATCTCCTCGAGAAAGCGCGACGGGATCTGTGAATACTTCTCCTTGCCGCGCTTGCGTGCGCGGCACCAGGTCAGCGTCAGGCTGCGCTGCGCGCGCGTGACGGCCACGTACATGAGGCGGCGCTCCTCCTCGATGCGCGCCGCTTCGCGGGTGGCATCGCGCGGCGCGTCCGCGTTCCGGACCGGCGCATGGGCTGCGGCGCCGGCCGCGGGCTTCGCCGCAGCGCGGCCGGCGACACGGTTGGATCCGGCGCGAGACGCGCGGCTCGCCGCACCGCCGGACGCGCGCGCATCGCTGCCGCCGCCGTTGCCTCCACCGCCGCCACTGCCTTCGCCGTCGTCGCCGTCATCCGTCGCCGACGCGCGGCCGCCGTGGTGCGGCAGCAGCCCTTCCTCGCAGCCGACGATGAACACATGCGGAAACTCCAGCCCCTTGGACGCGTGTATCGTCGTCAAGCGCACCGCGTCCAGATCGGGATCGTTGCGATCGAGCTGCGACAGCAACGCCACCGTCTGCGCCAGCTTGACCAGCGTCGCATTGTCGTCTTCGGCGCGCTTCTTGAGCCAGTCTATGAAGTCGCAGACGTTCTGCCAGCGCGTGGCCGCCACCTTGTCGTCGGCCGTGGCGAACAGGTGCGAACGGTAGTCGATGGCGGCCAGCAGGTCGTCGAGCACCTGCGCGGCCGGCTCGCGCGCCGCGCGCCAGCCTATGCGGTTGACGAACTCGCCGAACTCTCGCAAGGGTTCGAGCTGCCGCGCAGCGATCCGCTGCTCGGCGCCGGTCTCGAACAGCGCGGCGAACATCGACACGTTGCGCTCGCCGGCATAGCTGCCCAGCAGCTGCAGCGTCGCTGCGCCGACGCCGCGCTTCGGCGTGGTGATCGCGCGTATGAATGCCGGGTCGTCGTCGTCATTGGCCAGCAGCCGCAGATAAGCCATCAGGTCGCGGATCTCGGCACGGTCGAAGAACGACTGGCCGCCGGACAGCACGTACGGAATCTTCTCCTTGCGCAGCACCTGCTCGAACACGCGCGCCTGGTGATTGCCGCGATACAGCAGCGCATAGTCGGCGAAACGCGTGCGCCGCTCGAACTTGTGCGCCTGCAGCCGCATGACCACCGATTCGGCCTCGGCCTCGTCGTCGTCGCAGGGAACGACCTGCAACGGATCGCCGAGGCCGTGCTCGGACCATAGCTTCTTCTCGTGCAGCTTGGGATTGTGCGCGATCAGACGGTTCGCGGCGGTGAGGATGCTGACGCTCGAGCGATAGTTCTGCTCGAGCTTGATCACCTTCAGGTTCGGATAGTCGGTGCCGAGCCGGTTCAGGTTCTCCAGCGTCGCGCCGCGCCAGCCGTAGATCGACTGATCATCGTCGCCGACGGCGGTGAACGACGCTCGCGGACCCACCAGCAGCTTGAGCAGCTCGTACTGGCAGGCGTTCGTGTCCTGATACTCGTCGACCAGCAGGTAGCGCAGCTTCTCGCGCCAGGCCTGCGCCACGTCGGCATGCTCGGCCAGCAGCCGCACCGGCAGCCGGATCAGATCATCGAAGTCCACGGCCTGATAGGCGCTCAGCGTCGCCGCATAGTCGCGATACGCGCGGGCCACGCCGTGCTCGAGATCGTCGGCCGCGTTCGCCGCGGCCTCGTCCGGCTCGATCAGGCCGTTCTTCCACAGCGAGATCCGGTGCTGCGCGGCGCGCGCCACCTTGCGGTCGGTGGTGCCGAGCGCCTGTTGCAGGATGTTCATGCAATCGTCGCCGTCGACGATGGAGAAGTTCCGCTTCAGGCCCAGCGACTGCCCGTCACGGCGCAGCATCTGCACGCCGAGCGAATGGAAAGTGCTGACCAGCGGCCGCTCGGCCTCGGGTAGCTTGACCATCTTCGACAGGCGCTCCGCCATCTCCTGCGCGGCCTTGTTCGTGAACGTGATCGCGCCGATGGCGCGCGAGCGCATCCCGGAATCGATCAGATGCACGATCTTCTGCGTGATCACGCGCGTCTTGCCGCTGCCGGCGCCGGCGATCACGAGACACGGGCCGTCCAGATAACGGATGGCTTCGCGTTGTGCGGGATTCAATTGCGCGGACATCGGCAGCGGTCTGGGGCCAGGAGCGAAAGCGGAGCCGGATTCTAGCAACTGCGCCCGGCCGTCGTGTCGCTCGTGCAACAGACCCCGATGCCGCGCGCCCCTCGGGGCGAACATGCTTGACCGTAAGCAATGCGCGCGGCTAGTGTCCGGTCAAACCTGCCAATACTCTCCGGGGAGAATCCATGAAAGACAGGAAGACGCGTCGCCTCGTCCCGCTGGCGCTGTCCATGGCGCTGCTGGGCATGTCCGGCGCCGCCTCCGGCGCCGGCGGCCGCACCGAGGCATTCTGCAACACGACGCCGATCGCGATCCCGGTGTCCGGCACCTCGGGGCCGGCATCCGTCTATCCGTCCACAGTCACCGGCACCGGCATGCCGCCGTCGGTCACCAAGCTGACCGTTCAGCTGATCGGCCTGTCGCACACATTTCCCGGCGACCTCGACATCATGCTGGTCGGCCCTCAGGGACAGCAGGTCATGCTGATGTCGGACGCCGGCGGCAGCGGCGATCTGGTCGCCGCCGATCTGATCTTCGACGACGGCGCTCCCGGCCCCTTGCCGGGGACCGCCATTGCCGCCGGCGCCTACCGGCCCACCGACCTGGGCACGCCGCCCGACCCGTTTCCCGCTCCGGCGCCGGCGGGCACGCCGTCGACGCAGTTGTCCAGTTTCAACGGCAGCAACCCGAATGGTGTATGGAGCCTGTATATCAACGACGACGCGGGCATCGACACCGGCAGCCTGAACGGCTGGTGCGTGAACATCACGTCGGAGATTCCGGGACCGGTCGCAGTGCCTGCCCTCGGCGGCCTGGGGCTCGGCCTGCTGTCGGGCCTGCTGGCGCTCGGCGCGTTCTGGTCGCGGCGCAGGGCTGCTTGAAGGAAGCGGGGCAGAGCCACCGAATGACCATCCTGCCGCCGGCCCTCCGGGCCGGCCTGCTCTTACTGGTGCTGTCCACGAGCCTCGCCGCGGCCGCGGCGACAACCGCGCCGTCCGCCGCGAGCACGCGTGAGCTCGCAGCGCTCAGCAGCGCCGAGCGGCGCGCGCTGCTGCAGGCCGCGGGCATGAAGGAGCAGAAGGCCAAAGGCCAGAAGGAACAGTGGCTGAACGGCTGCGGACATCCCGTCGAGCCGGAGCTGAATCTGGTCGACCTGAACGGCGACGGCTTCCCCGAAGTCTTCATCAGCGACGACGACGCCTGCTACGGCGGCGTCGGCGCCATGCTGACGCTGATGATCCGCGATCGCAGCGGCCGCTGGCGCGTCAATCTCGGCTTTCCGGCCAGCGGCTACCGCGTGCTGCGAACCGCGCAGCACGGCTATCCCGACATCGAGATCGAGGGGCCGGGCGCCTGCTATCCGGTGTGGCGCTTCAACGGCCGCGAGTACGACATCTTCAAGCGCTGCCGCCGCTGAGCCGGCGCCGCGCGGAGACCACACGATGAGCATCGAACTGTGGCTCGCCTTCGTGGCGGCGTCCGCCGTCCTGCTGATGATTCCCGGCCCGACCATCCTCACGGTGATCAGCTATTCGATCGCCCAGGGTCCGGCGGCTCGGCTGCCGCTGGTGGCCGCGGTCGCACTGGGCGACAGCACGGCGCTGCTGCTGTCGCTGATCGGCCTCGGCGGCGTACTGGCCACGTCCGCACTGGCGTTCGAGGCCATCAAGTGGGCGGGCGGACTGTATCTGATCTATCTCGCGCTGCGGATGCTGCGCGCCGGTATCGCGCCGCAAGCGGCGGAAGACGACGCACCGGACATCGATGCGCCGGCGCCGCGCGCGCGGCTGTTCGTGAATACCTACCTGGTCACGGCGCTCAATCCGAAGGGCATCGTCTTCTTCGTCGCGTTCCTGCCGCAGTTCATCCGGCCGCAAACCGACGCGGCGCCGCAGCTGTGGCTGCTCGCCGCCACCTTCGTCACGCTGGCTGCGCTCAACGCCGCGCTGTACGCGAGCTTCGCGCAGTCGGCGCGGCGCCTGCTCAGTTCGCCCGCCGCGCAGCGGCGCTTCAATCTGACCGGTGCCGGCCTGCTGGCCGGTGCAGGCCTCTGGGCGCTGCTGGCCAGGCGCCCCTGAGGCCCTTGAGGCGCTGACCGCCGCACTTCCGAATCATCGCCGCGCGCACGCAGCGCCCGCTCAGATTTCGATCGGATCGACGTCCAGCTGCCAGCGCACCGACGTCCGGATCTGCCGCAGCGCCGGCAGCCAGGCCGCGAGGAAGCGGTGCAGCGGCGGCCGCGCAGCGGCTTCGATCAACAGCTGCGCGCGCTCGCGGCCGGCGAGACGGCTCATCGCCATCGGCACCGGATCGAGCAGGACCACCGGCTCATCGCCCGCGCCGCGCGAAGCGGCGAGCCGCGCGGTGACGTCGGTACCGCCGGTGGACCCGCTCGCGCGGGGCCGCGCCAGCAAAGCCGCGCCGGCCATGCGCGCCTGCACCAGGAACGCGATCGCCTCGTCCTGCGTGCCGGCTTCGGCGCGCAGCAGCGCCTGATACCGGTACGGGGGCAGGCCCACCTCGCGCCGCTCCGACAGCTGCGCGTCGGCGAAGCCGGCATAGTCATGGCGAGCCAGGAAGTCGAACACCGGATGATCCGGAAAGCGGGTCTGCACGATCACCCGGCTTGCCGATGCGTCGCGGCCGGCACGACCGGCGACCTGCATCAGCGTCGCCAGCAGCCGCTCGGGTGCGCGGAAGTCGGACGAGAACAGAGCGCCGTCGCAATCCACCGCGACCACCAGCGTCAGCCGGCGGAAGTCGTGGCCCTTGGCGAGCATCTGCGTACCGACCAGGATGTCGACTTCGCCGGCATGTGCGGCATCGAGGACCTGCTGCGCCGCGCCGCGCCGGCGCGCGACGTCGCGGTCGAGCCGCGCGATGCGGCGGCCCGCGAACAGCTCGGCCAGCCCTTCCTCGAGCCGCTGCGTGCCGCGGCCCAGCGGCTTCAGGTCGACGTTGCCGCAGTCCGGACACGCGCGCGGCACCGCCTGCTCGGCGCCGCAGTGATGGCAGATCAGCTGGTAGCGCGCGCCGCGCGCCGCCGGTCCCAGCCTATGCAGCACCCGATAGGCCGAGCAGTCGTCGCAGCGGCTGAGCCAGCCGCAGCTCTCGCAGCTGAGCACCGGCGCATAGCCGCGCCGATTGATGAAGACCAGCGCCTGCTCGCCGCGCGCCACCGTGTCGGCGATCGCTTCGACCGACGCGGGCGCCAGTTCGTGTCGCAGCGTCTTGCGCCGCAGGTCGATGATGTCGACCGTCGGCAGACGCGCGTTGCCGATCCGATCGTTCAGTTCGAGCAGCCGGTAGCGTTCGCGCCGCGCCGCGTGCCAGCTCTCCAGCGACGGCGTCGCCGAACCCAGCAGCACGGGGATGCGGCGCTGCGCCGCTGCCGCGATAGCCAGGTCGCGGGCCGAGTAGCGCACGCCCTCCTGCTGCTTGTATGACGGATCGTGCTCTTCGTCGACGACGATCGCTGCCAGCGACGGCAGCGGCGCCAGAACTGCCAGCCGGGTGCCGATGACGACGCGCGCCCGCCCTTCCACCGCCGCCAGCCAGTGCGCCGCGCGATCGCCGTCGGCCAGATCGCTGTGCAGCACCGCCAGCCGCTGCTCAGGAAAACGCGCCGCCACCTGGGCGGCCAGTTGCGGCGTCAACGCTATCTCGGGCACCAGCAGCAGGACTTGCGACTGCCCATCGCGCGCCAGCGCCTCGGCGAGCCAGTGCAGATAGACCTCGGTCTTGCCGCTGCCGGTGATGCCGTGCAGCAGAAACGCCGCGAAGCCATCCACGGACAGCAGCGCAGCGAGCGCTTGCTGCTGCGCACACGTAAGCGCAGGCATTGGTGCGCGGGCTGGCGCAGGGCTTCCATCGGTTCCCTGCACCGCCGCATCGGCGGTAAAGCGCTGCCGCGCACGTGCGAACACGGAGCCCCGCGCCCGTGCGGGCGGTGGCGTGCGCAGCAGCTTGGGGATCGCCGGCAGCGCCACCTCGCCCAGCCCGCGGTGATAGTAGTCCGCCGCGAATCCGACCAGATTCAGCCAGGCGGCGGGCAGCACCGGCGCATCGGCCAGCGGCTCGCGCAGCGGTCGGATACGCTCGACCTCGACTTCGGCTTGCGAGCTCAGCGCCACTACGATGCCGATGCGCCGCGCGCGGCCCCACGGCACGACCACCCAGCTGCCCGGCCGCAGCTGCGCCGCATGCTCGACCGGCACCGTGTAATCGAACACGGCCGCCCCTAGCTGTGCCATCGGCACGTCCAGGGCGACACGCGCAAACAGGGACGGGACGACAGCGCTCACAGGCGGACGGCAGCCTTCAGCTGATGAGAGGTTACTTTAACTTCAGGCCTTAAGGATCGGGGCCCAAAGCGCTTTTCCGAGTCGTTCACAAAAGCTGTGGATAAATCTGTGAGCAAAGGCGGCATTCCGCCCGCAAATGATTGCCCCATCAGGGGTTTCGGTGGGATGCCCTTTTTTTAGACAAGTCGAATCCCTTATGAATCAATGAGTTACGAATCCCCGCCTAGCCAATGGGATTTACCGCCCACGTGACGTGGCGCGTCACTCGGACTGTGCATAAGTCAGTGACTACCTGCTTTTTCGAACCACATTTTGCGCGGCGCTGCAAGTCGCGTGGCGCCTGCCGTGGCGCTAGAGTGAGGACGCGCTCGCATCCGCGGCACCGACATCGCGGCGCCGCTGCTGGCGGCTGTGCCGATGCACGGCTTCGACCAGCGCCGCCACCGATTCGGGCGGCGTGAACTGCGAAATGCCGTGGCCCAGATTGAAGACGTGGCCGCTGCCGGGCGCCGGCGCTCCGAAGCTGTCGAGCACCTTGATCGCCTCGGCCTGGACAGTGGCGGGGGCTGCCATCAGCGCCATCGGGTCGAGATTGCCCTGGATCGCGCAGCGTCCGCCGATCCGCGCGCGCGCGTCGGCCAGGTCGACGGTCCAGTCTACGCCGACCGCATCGCAGCCGCTGGCGGCGATGCGCTCCAGCCACAGGCCGCCGCCCTTGGTGAATACGATGACGGGCTCACCGCGCGGGCGCTTCAATCCCCGCAGCACCTGGCGCATCGGCGCCAGCGAGAACTCCTCGTAGGCGGCATGCGACAGCACGCCGCCCCAGGAATCGAACAGCATCACCGCTTGCGCGCCGGCCTCGATCTGCGCGTTCAGATAGGCGGTCACGGCCTGCGCATTGACGTCGAGCATCTGCCGCAGCAGATCCGGGCGCCGATACAGCATGGACTTGATCTGGCGGAAATCGCTGCTGCCGCCGCCCTCGACCATGTAGCAGGCCAGCGTCCACGGGCTGCCCGAGAAGCCGATCAGCGGCACGCGCCCGCCGAGCGCGGCACGAATCGTCGACACGCCGTCGAGCACATAGCGCAGCTCGGCGGTCGGATCGGGAACGGACAGCTGCCGGACGGCGGCTTCATCGCGGACCGGCCGCTCGAAACGCGGCCCCTCGCCGTCGGCGAAGTACAGCCCCAGACCCATCGCGTCGGGAATGGTCAGGATGTCGGAGAACAGGATCGCGGCATCCAGCGGGTAGCGCTGCAGCGGCTGCAGCGTCACTTCACAGGCCAGCTCCGGCGTCTTGCACAGCGCCAGGAAGCTGCCGGCGCGTTGCCGCGTGGCATTGTATTCGGGCAGATAGCGACCCGCCTGGCGCATCAGCCAGATCGGCGTGTAGTCGGTCGGCTCGCGACGCAGCGCGCGCAGGAAGGTGTCATTGGCGAGGGTAGTCACCCCGCGATTCTACCCGCCGTGACTCCCCTGCTGTTCGGCCGCCAGCGCCTGCACAGTGGCCGATCGGAATTCCATGTAGTACAGCACCAGCGTGATCACGAAGACGCCGCCCAGCATCAGCCACGGATTCACCAGCCACAGCAGCGGCGGCACCGCGTAGTAGTAGGCGCGCAGGCCCTGCGTGAAGTTCAGCCCGGCCAGTTCGTTCAGCCGGCTGGCGGTCTCGATCAGGCGGTCGTTCGGAATCATCCGCTCACGCTGCGCGGGAAAGGCGCCGATCATGATGTTGAGCAGATTGAACTGCCGCAGCGACCACGTGAAGCGCAGGAATGCATAGACGAAGACCAGCGCCAGCACGACCACCTTGGCTTCCAGCATGTCCTGCGACACGCGCGCGGCGAACGGCAGGCTCTTCATGACTTCGATCATCTCGGTGCCGCGTTCTATCGTACCGAGCAGCGCGAACGCGGCGCCCAGTATGAGCAGCGTCGTCGACGAGAAGAAAGTGGCGCTGTGCATCAGATTGCCGATCAGCGCGCCGTCGGTGATGCGCGGATCGCGGCGGTACGCTTCACGCATCCAGGCGCGGCGGAAACTGGCCAGCGAGCCCATCATGCTGACGCGAGTCGTGCCGTGGTCGGCGTACAGCGAATAGCCGAGCCACGCCCCCAGCCACAGGGTCAATGCGATCCAGTCCAGGAACGAGAAACCTGTCATGAAGGGCGCGCAAGCGGAACGCCGGCAAGGGCCGGCAACGGCCGAGCAA
>JBFWXS010000060.1:0-6514 GCA_050187175.1 Burkholderiaceae bacterium | reverse complement strand
GGCGTACAGCGAATAGCCGAGCCACGCCCCCAGCCACAGGGTCAATGCGATCCAGTCCAGGAACGAGAAACCTGTCATGAAGGGCGCGCAAGCGGAACGCCGGCAAGGGCCGGCAACGGCCGAGCAACGGCCGAGCAACGGCCGACAGCCGGCGATTGTATCCGCTTGGCGCGCGCTTGTGCCGCGCGCCGGCCAAGGATTAAGGACCCGCCTATTGGGCGCGCGGGCGAGGCCTCGCAGCGGTTTACTGCTTGAAGCGCGCCTCCGCGTCGGCCACGCACTGGGCCTTGGCGGCACCGGCCAGCGAATCGCAGCGCTCGCGCGCTACCTTGTAATCGGCATCGAGGCGCGTACGCGCCGCATCCTGGCGCGCTTCAGCGGACTTGCGCACCGCCGAGGCATCGGCGAGCGACTTCTCGCGCGCGGCCTTGGCCTGCGCTACGCAGACGTCCTTCGCGTTGCCGGCCAGTGAATCGCAGCGCTCACGCGAGGCCTTGTAATGCGCGGTAGCGATGTCCTTCTCGGCGGCGGCGCGCGCCTTCGGCGTGTCCTTGTAGTCGGCTTCCGCCTGGGCACGGGCGCGAACGCGTTCGGCGCGGGCCTGCAGCACGCAGACGTCCTTGTCGTTGCCGGCCAGCGTGTCGCAACGATCGCGGGCGACCTTGTACTCGGCGTCGGCACGATCCTTGGCCGCGCGGTATTCGGCTTCAGTGATCGCTGCCATCGAGGCAGCCGAGAAACTGAGGCCGGCTGCCGCCAGCAATGCGTATCGAAGCGGTCGTCGAATGCCTATCATCGTGTAGCTCCTTTCGTGTGTCTGCACGCATCGAAACGAGCAAGCCCGGTGCCCGGGCGGCCGTGCAACCGCACGGCCCGCGTTCAGCGGATCACGCCGCACACGATGCGGGCACCGCCGCCGCCCGACGGCTGTGGGTGATCGGCATGATTGTCGCCGCCCGCATGGATCATCAGCGAGCGTCCGGACAGCTGCTCCAGCTTCAGCCGCGGCGCCAGCACAGGCTGAGTGGCATTGCCCTTGGCATCGACGTACAAGGCCGGCAGATCGCCGAGATGACCGTCGCCCCACGGCGTGCCGTGCCGGCCGCTGCCCGAGGGATCGAAGTGATCGCCGGCGGCGAGCGCGGGCTGCATGCGGCCATCCTGCTCCTTGGGTCCGCAATCGGGGTTCTGGTGCACGTGAAAGCCGTGCAGTCCTGGTGTCACGCCGGACAGCTCGGGCGCGAAGACCACGCCGTACTGGGTCTGACTGATCGTGACCCGGCCCAGCGCCTTGCCGATGCCCTTGGCATCGACCTGGTTCATCGTCACCACCAGCTGTGCATGGGCCGCCGTGGCCAGCAGCAGCGCGGGAAGCACCGCGAACAGGGCTCGCTTCTTCATCTCTTTTCTCCTTGCAGCATCGAACGAAACCGAGCTCCTTCACCGCGGCGCCAGCATGGCTTTGGACGCACGGAGTGGGAACGATCGTAGTGTGGGCAGCCCCGGTCGAGTAGACTGCGGCCGGATCCACTCACCGCCCCGAGGCGGCAGCGAGGCAGAACGACAATGGACGAGACCCCGGAGGACAAACCCTTCACGCATTCCGACTGGCGGCGCCTGCTGCGCAGCCTGCACGAAGATCCGGATCGCCCCGGCCTGCGGGAGACGCCGTCGCGCGTCGAGCGCGCCTGGGAGCACTGGACCTCGGGCTATCAGCAGAACCCGGCGGACATCCTGAAGGTGTTCGAGGACGGCGCGGAGCAATACAACGAGCTGATCGTAGTGCGCGGCATCCCCGTCTACAGCCATTGCGAGCATCATCTGGCGCCGTTCTTCGGCACCGCGACGGTCGGCTACGTGCCCAATGGCCGCATCGTCGGCTTGTCCAAGCTCACCCGCCTGGTCGACTGCTTCGCCAAGCGGCTGCAGGTCCAGGAGCGGCTGACCCGGCAGGTGGCCGACGCGCTGATGAGCAACCTCGCGCCGGTCGCGGTCGGCGTCGTCGTTCGCTGCCGGCACCTCTGCATGGAAAGCCGCGGCATCCGCGCGATCGGCGAAGAGACCGTTACCTCGGCCATGCTCGGCGAGCTGCTCACCAATCTGGGCATGCGCACTGAACTGCTGTCGCTGGAACGTAGTCGCTGAGCGGGACATCGGCTGCCTCGGTGGCTCATGCCGTAGTCGGCAGCAAACTGCAATCCCGCGCGAGCGGCAAGCATTGCAGGCCGGGCGAGTTGCATGCCGAGCGGACCGCTTGCCGAGCAGGCCGCTTGCCGATTAAAGCGGAGGGCCCCCGATGATGCCGGCCGCCCGCAACGTCTCGATCTCGGCCGCTGAATAGCCCGCCTCGTCCAGCACCGCGGCATTGTCGGCGCCCATGGCCGGCGCGGCCGCGGCAGGCAGTTCGAGGCCCGCGATGCGGATCGGGTTGGCGACCATCCGCGCCGCGCGGCCGTCGCCGTAGCGAAACTCGACGATGCCGTCGCGCTCCGCGACGAAGTCGCTGCTCAGCGCCTGCGCCACGTCGTGGACCGGTGCCACCGGCACCTTGCCGCGCAGTCGCTCGAGCCACTGCGCCGTGCTGCACGTACTGAATGCCGCGTCGAGCAGCACGTTGAGCCGCGAGCGGTTGGCAAGCCGAGCGGCGAAGCTGGCGAAGGCCGCATCGCGCTTCCATTCGGGATGGCCGAGCTCATCGGCCAGCGCGCACCAGAACTTCTCCTTGTTGCACATCACGAAGATCCAGCCGTCCTGCGTCCGGTACAGCTGGCTGGGCGTGAGGCTCGGATGGCTCGATCGTTCGCTGCGGCCGGTCACCGCGCCGCCGTTCAGGAACCAGGTGCCCGGGTAGTTCAGGTTGTGCAGCGACACGTCGAACAGCGAGGTGTCGAGATCCATGCCGCGGCCGCTCGCGCGCGCGCCCAGCACGCCGGCCAGCAGCGCGAAGGCAGCCGCCAGTCCCGTCATCAGATCGACGATGGACAAACCGTAGCGGGTCGGCGGACCATCCGGCTCGCCGGTCAGCGACAGGTGGCCGGCCTCGGCCTGCATCAGATAGTCGTAGCCGGGCCAGCTGCGGCGCGAGCCTTCGCGGCCATACGCCGACAGGTGCGTGCAGACGATGCGCGGATTCGCCGCCTGCAGCGCATCGTAGGTAAGGCCCAGCGCATCAGGCAGATCGCCGCGCAGATTGTCGAGCACGGCATCCGCGTCGCGCACCAGTGCGTGCAGCGCACGCTGGCCTTCGGGATGCTTCAGATCGAGCGTGACGCTCTTCTTGTTGCGATTGAAGGTCTGGAAGAAATGACTGTCGTCGCGCCCGAAGAAGTGCGGGCCGACATGGCGCCCCACGTCGCCGCCGTCCTTGTGGTTCTCGATCTTGATCACCTCGGCGCCCAGGTCGGCCAGATAGGAGGTGCCGAACGGACCGGCGCCGTATTGCTCGACGGCGATCACGCGCAGCCCGGCCAGCGGCAGCCGTCGCGTCGGCGCGGGGGCGGGAGCGGGCCGGGTCGGGGAAATGGGCTCGGTCATTGCGGCGTGCGTCATCGTACCGTTATTGTACGGACAATATAGCCCCGCCAGAGGCCGGCCGTCAAACCGCGAGGCACGGCAGGCCGCCGCACGCCGCCCGCGATGCCGCTATTTCTTCAGGCTGATCCGGTAGGTGAAGCGATCGCTCGGGTGCACATTGTCCGAGATCTCAAGCAGCCGGTCGTGCTCGTCGTAGTAGCGGCGCACGATGCGCAGCGCCGGCGAGCCCGCCGGCGCGCCCAGGTTGGCGGCGTCATGCACGTCGAGCACGACGCCCTGCAGTTCCTGGTCGACGCGTTCGATCGACAGACCGTATTCCTTCTCGATCAGCGCATAGACGGCAGTGCGGCTCTCGCGCAGCTTCTTCTCGATGCCCTTCAGCAGCGGGTTCAGGAACAGCCGCGTGACGCAGATCGGCCGCTCGTTGCCGCCTTCGTAACGGATGCCGGTGGCGTAGATCCATTCGTCGCCCTGCGTCGCGCCGAAATCGCGCGCCTGCGCCTTGTTCAGCGCCAGCATGCCGATATAGACAAGGCGCATCTGATTGCTCTTCGCGTACTGCGTCAGATCCTGCAGCGAGCGCGCTTCGTGAGCATAGCGGGCGTCGTCCGGCGTGGCCACCACCACCGTGCCGGCGCGTTGGCGGCGCACGATGAGGCCGCCCGACGCGAGCACGCGTACGGCCTCGCGCGCCGTGTGGCGGCTGATGTCGAACTGCGCGCACAGCTCGGCCTCGGTCGGCAGTTGCGCACCCACCGGATAGCGGCCGTCGACGATCGCCCGCGTCAGCTCATGCGCCACCTGCTGATAGCGGGGGCGCTGTCCGTGCACCGCCGGCGCGACCGGGGCGGCGCCGTGGCTGCTGCCGGTACTGCCGGCGCTGCCAGCACTGCGGCCGCGGCCGGCACGGCGCGGCGCGGAAGAACGGGAAGTGCTCATGAAGGCGAACCGGAATGGCGGACGATGGCACGATTTCATCACATTTGACTTGCGCCGACTCGCAACTATAATTGTCCGTACATATCGGATACCGGCAGAGAGCGACGGCATGGTCCAGACCATCAAGCCCATCGGCGAACAGCGCTACCGCGAGAGCTTCGGGCGTTACTACGAGGACTTCGAGATCGGCGACGTCTATGAGCACCGGCCCGGCCGAACGATCTCGGAAACCGACAATACGTGGTTCACGCTGCTGACGATGAACACGCATCCGGTGCATTTCGACAGCGAATACGCCAAGGCTACTGAGTTCGGCCGCTGCATCGTGGCCAGCCCGTTCACGGTGGCGCTGATGGTCGGCATGAGCGTCAGCGACGTGTCGCAGAAGGCGATCGCGAACCTGGGCTGGGGCGATATCAAGCTGACGCATCCGGTCTTCGCCGGCGACACGCTGTACGCTGCTTCCGAGGTGCTGGCCAAGCGCGAATCAGGATCGCGGCCCGGTGCGGGCATCGTGACGGTGCGCACGGCGGGGAGCAATCAGCATGGCGACGTGGTGTGCACGTTCAGCCGGACGATGCTGGTGGCGCGGCGGGGGCACAGTGTGGAGGAACGCGTCGGATACTGAGCGGGTTGTCTGCGCGGGTTTGGTCCTGCGGGGAACGGCAGGGGTGGCTGCGTGTGGGGGCCGGATGCGGCGCTCTGTTCTCAATGCTGAAGTGTGGTCAAGGCGCTATCGAGTTCCTTCGGGTGTCGGCACGCTGTCGGCCAGCTCGCGCAGCGCGTTGAGCATTGACGGCAGTCCGTCGTCGTCGGGCGGTTCGACCGGGTAGACGATGCTGACCGCATAGTGGCCGCCGTCGGCGGCGATGACGGGTGTAGCGATTGCGCGGTGCCGGCCTTCGTTGTACAGGACCGTGCAGTAGCCGTGTTCGCGATGATGGCGCAGCGCGCCGTCGATGAGCGTGCGTGCGCCGAGCGGCCAGCCTGCGGAGGAAGCGCGCAGGCGCGCGATCTCCGCGCTGCGTCGTGCCGGCGGCAGGCCGGCGAGCCAGGCATGGCCGATCGACGTGCTGACGATGGGCACGCGTAGTCCGCGGCCGATCTGCCGGCCGGGGCGGCTGTCGTCGCGGTTGATGCCGTCCAGGTAGACGATGTCGCCGTCGTGCGCGGCGCCGAAGCCGACCATTGCGCGGGTGGCTTCGGCAATCCGTCGCAGCGCCGGCGAGACGGCCGGCAGCAGCGGATTCTCCAGCACCCACGCGCGCGCGAGGCTCAGGATAGGCACGCCGAGCCGGTAGCCGTGCAGGCCGGCGTCGAACGACAGATAGCCCTGCTCGCGCAACGTCCGCAGCAGGCGCGTGACGGTGGCTTTCGGCAGCCCCGTCTGCTCGACCAGATCGCGATGCGACAGCGTTCCCAGCCCCGGACGGAAGCAGTCGAGCAGCGCCAGCCCGCGTTCGAGCGATCGGTTCACTACGGCCATCTTTTCTCCATCCAGGCCCACGATAGCATGTTCCACCCAGAGAAACTGCGCTCTTGCGCCGTATATCGCCGTCGCTAAGCTGTCGCCATCCAATCAGCAGGAGACGCGCGATGTCCGAGCCCGCATTCGAGACCATCGTCTACGAGCGGCCCGAGGCCGGGATCGCCCGCATCGTCATGAACCGGCCTGCGGTCCGCAACGCGCAGAACCTGCAGATGACCTATGAGCTGACCGCGGCGATGGATCTCGCGGTCGCGGATGACGAAGTGCAGGTACTGATCCTGGCCGGCGCCGATCCGCATTTCTCGGCCGGCCATGACTTGCGCGCGCAAGGACAGCCGCAGCTCGGCCGCGACCTGCCGGTGCTGTCGACCTGGGGAGGCTTCGGTTTGCCGGGTGCCGAAGGCGGTTTCGCGCGCGAGCAGGAGATCTATCTGCAGATGACGCGCCGCTGGCGCAATCTCAGCAAACCGACGATCGCGCAGGTGCAGGGCAAATGCATCGCCGGCGGACTGATGCTCGCCTGGGCCTGCGACCTGATCTGTGCGAGCGACG
>JBFWXS010000059.1:0-33921 GCA_050187175.1 Burkholderiaceae bacterium | reverse complement strand
AGTTACGCCGTGGGCCAAGCTTCCGAGCATCGCAGGGAACCCCTTTGCGTAGCAAAGGGGCAAGCATCAGCGCCGCGCCCACTGGGCCCACGCGCCAGGCGCGCCGCGCGCGCCCGTGCGACGCCCAGCCGCAGCCCCCGGCCCACGCCTTTGCCCGCGCAACCGCGGCATGCATGAACCGCCGACGCGAACCTCAGCCGGTACGCTCAGCAAAGTCCCGCCGCTCAAGCAGCCAAGCGATCAGCATGCCGGCCACCAGCCCCCAGAAAGCCGCCCCCACGTTCAGGATCGGCCGATCGGCCACCGTCACCAGGAAGGTGACCAGCGCGCTGAGCGTGAAGCGGCCGGCGAACGCAGTGACGAAGGCCGTCTGCAGCACGCGCAGCATGGCCAGGCCGGCGAGCGCCGCGATGAACGCGGGCGGCGTCGCGAGCATCAGCCGCGTGAACAGCGGCGACAGCAGGCCGAAGCCCAGCGCCAGCACGCCGACGACGAGCCCGCCGACGTAGTGGCGCTCGCGCCGGCCCGACGAAGCGATGATCGCGTTCGTCGGACCGGTCAGGCAGGTGGAGACGGTGCCGACCAGCGCGGTCACCATGGAGCCGATGCCGCAGGCAACGGTGATCGCGTTGATCGGCGCCGGATGTCCGGCGGCCTTCAGCACCGCCACCCCCTGGCCGTTCTGCACCACCAGCACGGTGATCGCCAGCGGCACGACCAGCTCGAACATGGCGGCCCACGACCATTCCGGCGCCAGCAGCTGCGGTCGCGCGAGCACGGCGCCGGTCGACAGATCCGGAGCGAAGCGGCCGGCCACGACGATGACCACGACGCCGATCAGCAGTGCGCCTATCATCGGCGGCAGGCGCCGCCCCAGTGCCGGCAGCGCGCCGAGCACGACGAAGGCCACGACCATCGGCACCGACACCGCAGGATCGCTGTGCAGCGACGCGACCAGGTCGGTGCCGAAGCGCAGGAAGACGCCGGCGACCATACCCATGACGATAGGCATGGGCACCATCTCCATGGCGCGCCGCACCCAGCCCGAGAAACCGAGCAGCAGCATCAGCGCGCCGGTCACGATGAACGCGCCTATGACCTCGCTGAAGGCGAGGTGGCCGAGCGCGGGCCCGACCAGCACGGTGCCCGGTATGGTCCAGAAGAAGGCCAGCGGCTGCCGGTAGCGCCAGCAGAACAGCAGCGTGATCAGGCTGTTCAGGAAGAACGAGCCGAAGATCCACGAGGCCAGCTGCGCTTCGCTCAGCCCGCCCTGCCCGCCGACCGACAGGATCACCGCCACCGGACCGCTGGCGGAGAAGATGAAGCCGATCAGTCCGTTGACGAAGACCGTGGCATCGAGATCGCCCCAGGCCCGCCGCAGCGTGGTCGCCGGCTGTGCCGGCGGTTCCAGTGGCGAAAGCATCGATCCGTTAGCGCCGCCGGCCATCAGCGGGCGCCCGGCCAGCGGCCACGGCCGCCGAGGAAGCCGCGGCCGCCCCCGCCGGGCTGCAAGCCGCTCTTCGACGACTTGCCCGGAGCGCAGCAGCCGCAAGCGCCGCCGTGCTGAGCGGAGCTGGAGCTGGAGCCGATGCCAGAATCGGCGGCCGACCTGCCGCGCGAGCCCGACGCGCTGCCGCCCAGCATGGGCATGCTGTGGATCTGCCGCGGCGACGCCTTGCCGCAACCGGGACAGGCGCAGGGCTCGTTGCGCTCGGCCAGACGCCGCAGCACCGAGAAGTCACCGCAGTCGGAGCACCGGTAGTCGTATGTCGGCATGGCGGCCGAAGCCTCAGATGGCGCCGGCCTGACGCAGCCGCGTCCGCGCGGCCTCATCCAGCTCGAGCACGTCGGCCAGCACCTCGTCGGTGTGCTCGCCGAGCAGCGGCGGACCCTTCTGATGCCGCGCCGGCGTCGCCGACAGCCGCAGCGGACTGCGCACGCTCGGGCTGCTGCCGCCGTCGCCGCGCAGCAGGTCGACACGCAGTCCGCGGTGGATGATCTGGGGCTCCTGCAGCACCTGCGAGTAGTCGTTGATCGGTCCGCAGGGCACGCCTTCACGCTCCAGTGCCGCGGTCCAGTGCGCGGTCGGCCGCGTCTTCAGATGCGCGCTGAGATCGGGGATCAATGCGTCGCGATGCTGCGTACGGCCGCTGGTCTTGCGGAAGCGTTCATCCGAGGCCAGATCGGGACGGCCGATGGCGCGGCAGCATCCCTGCCACTGCGAGTCGTTGCCGACCGCCAGGATCATGTGCCCGTCGGCCGTCGCGAACACGTTATAGGGCGACACGTTCGCATGCGCATTGCCGTAGCGCTGCGGCACCTTGCCGCTGACCATGTAGGCGACGAGCTGGTTGGCCCCGAAGGCCACTACGGTGTCGAGCAGCGCGATGTCGAGCCGCTGGCCCTGGCCGGTGCGCTCGGCGTGGCGCAGCGCCGCCAGAATCGCCACGGTGGCGTACATGCCGGTGAGCACGTCCACCACGGCGATGCCGACCTTCTGCGGTCCGCCGCCCGGCAGCTCGTCGCGCTCGCCGGTGATGCTCATCAGCCCGCCCATGCCCTGGAAGATGAAGTCGTAGCCGGGCTTGTGCGCTTCTGGTCCATCCTGGCCGTAGCCGGTGATCGAGCAGTAGATCAGGGCGGGATTCACCTTCCGCAGGCTTTCGTAGTCGAGGCCGTAGCGCGCCAGGTCGCCGACCTTGAAGTTCTCGACGAACACCTGCGAGCGCCGGGCCAGTTCGATCGCGACGTCCCGGCCTTCGGGCTTGGAGACGTCCAGCGTGATCGAGCGCTTGCCGCGATTGGTCGACGCGTAATAAGCGGAGTCATGCGTCGCCTTGCCGTCGCCGTCGCTCAGCCATGGCGGCCCCCAGCTGCGCGTGTCGTCGCCGATGCCCGGCCGTTCGACCTTGATGATCTCCGCGCCCAGATCGCCCAGGTTCTGCGTGCACCAGGGGCCGGCCAGGACGCGGGAGAAATCGAGCACGCGCACGCCGTCGAGCGCCATGGGCAAAGGGGATTTCGCGGAATCGTCAGTGGTCATGTTCGAGCGGGCTTCGGATTGGAGTGGGGCGCGCTGCTGCATCGTCATCGCCGTGGTGGAAACGCTTTGCCCGGCGTTGTCGTTGGGACGCATCTTAACGCTGTCTCGACGGGCCATCGCAGGGGCAGCCGTAACGCTAGCCGGACGATAGCCGGACGCCGGCGGGACGCCCGCCGGCGGACAGCCGGCCTGCAGCAGACGCCGGCCCGCCACCCCGGCCGGACATGGGGGGACGACGCAGCCTCGCAGCCCCCGAGGGGCTGCCAGCCACCGCCCCCGGCCCTGGCGGTCCGAGCGTCATCCAAAGAATTGTATGCAAAAACTCTATACTTCGGCAGTGAACACTGCAATAATCCACCGATATCTTCTTTATTCCATACAATTTGATGACTTACGGGTCATATAGGGGACTGACTATGATCAAGAAGCTGCTGACGGCCGTCGTTCTGGGTGGCGGCCTTGCCACCACCGCCATCGCATGGGGCCAGGCAGCCCGCACGATCTCGGTGGTGGTGCCTTTCGGCCCGGGCGGGCCGATCGACACCATCGCGCGGGTCGTGACCGAAGACATGCAGAAGCGGCTGGGGCGGACCATGGTCGTGGTGAACCGTCCCGGTGGTTCCGGAATCATTGCGGTCAACTCGGTCGCCCAGGCCGCGCCCGACGGCTCGACCCTGTTCTTCTCGTCGGCGGGTTCGCTCAGCAAGACGCTGCTGCAGGCCTTCCCGTTCGAGTTCCTCGACCGCATGCAGGCCGTCGCGCCCACCGTCATCAACGGCTACTGCCTGTTCATGTCGAAGGAGCACGCAGTCGGCGATCTGCGCGAGCTGGTCGCCAGCGCCAAGCGCAAGCCGGGTGCCTTCGCCTACGGCGCGCAAACGGCCACCACCACGCTAGGCATGGAGATGTTCAAGAGCAAGGCCGGCGTGGATCTGCTGGCCGTCCAGTACGCGGGCGGCAGCGCGCAGGCACGCACGGCGCTGCTGAGCAACGAGATCCAGCTGCTGATGGACAGCCCCGGAGGCGCCACCGCCGCGCTGGTCAAGTCCAACCGTCTTGCGCCGCTGGCCTGCGCGGGGACCGAACGCGACCCTTCTCTGCCTGAGGTGCCGACCTTCGGTGAGCTCGGCTATCCCGATGTCGTCGTCTTTTCGTCGATCGGCTTCTGGGCGCCGAAGGACGTCGACGCCGCGCTGGTCCGCGAGCTCGAAGCCGCGACGCGAGCCACCATGCAATCGCAAGAGGTCAAGCAACGTCTCGAAACCATGGGCTTCGTCGTGACCCCCGGATCCGGCAAAGAGCTGCTCGAACGGACGCGCCGCGAGCGGGCTTTCTTCGATGAGGCCGCACGCATCGCGAACTATCAGCCGCGCTGACATCGAACACCGATGCCGCCCTTCGATCTGCTGCTGCGCGACGGATGGCTGGTCTTTCCGGGCCGCGGTACTAGACGCGGCTCGATCGCGATCCGTGGCGAACGCATCGCCGCGCTGCTGGCCCCGGGGGAGTCCGCCGACGCGGCGCAGGTCATCGATTGCGAGGGCCTGCATCTGATGCCCGGCGTCATCGACGCGCATGCGCACTTCGGCTTCGGCGATCCCGCGCAGGACTTCATCACCGAGACCCGCTTCGCTGCCCTGGGCGGCACCACGACTGTGCTGTCCTTCTTCCGGACACGCGACTTCCCTGAGCAGTTTCCGGCCGAACTCGCACGCGCACGCGAGCAGTCGTACATCGACTTCGGCTATCACTTCGGCATCACCGAGCATGCTCATGTGGGCATGCTGAGCGAGTCGCTGCAGCGCTTCGGCGTGTCCTCGTACAAGCTGTACCTGATGTACAAGGGCAGCGCAGGCCTGGCGAAGGGATTCACCGAGATCGACGACGGCCTGCTGTTCGCGGCGATGGAACAGGTCGCCGCCATGCCCGGCACCGTGCTGAGCATCCATTGCGAGAACACGGAGATCGTGCCGCATCTGCGCGAACGCGCGATGCGCGGCAATCTGGCAGGCCTGCAGGCCTGGGACGCGCAAAGCCCCGACTATCTGGAAGCCGAGAACGTGCATCGCGCCTGCTATCTCGCGCGCATCACGGACTGCCCGATCAACATCGTGCATCTGAGCAGCGCGGAGGCGCTCGGCGAAGTACGGCGGCATCTCGCACAGCACCGGACACCGGTCCACGTCGAGACCTGTCCTCACTATCTGGCGCTGAACAAGCTCACCGATCGCGACACGCTGGCCAAGGTCAATCCGCCGCTGCGCACGCCGGCCGACCAGGATGCGCTGTGGGACGGCATCCGCGACGGCCTCATCGACACGATAGGATCGGACCACGCCGGACGCCGGCGCGACAGCCGCGCCGGCGGCATCTGGCAATCCTCGGTCGGCCTGCCGGGGGTGGGCCTGATACTGCCGGTGATGCTTCACGAAGGCCATCATCGGCGGGGCGTTCCGCTGCATACGATCGCCGCCGTCACCAGCGCCAATGTCGCGCGCCTCTATCAGCTGAACGGCAAGGGCGATCTGCTGCCCGGCCATGACGCCGACATCGTCGCCGTCGATCTGGACGAGGTCCGCCGGGTCGACGCAGGCTCCATGCCGTCGTACTCCGATTTCTCGCCGTTCGAGGGATACGAGCTGCGCGGCTGGCCGCGGATGACCTTCCTGCGCGGACGACGAATCATGAACGACGGCGCGCTGGAAGGCAGCGCCGGCCAGGGCCGGTATCAGTCCCGCCATCCGCTTCAGGGAACGCAGCATGTTCAAGGAACGCAGCATGCATAGAATCTGGGATCCGTATCTGACCGAGCTCGACCGGCAGGTCCATGCCGCGGCAGGCTACGGGCGACGCGGCGGATTCGGCACCCGCCCCGCGCTGTTCATCATCGACATGCAGTACAACTTCTGCTGCGAGTCGCCGATGCCCATCCTGGAGGCGGTCAAGCTGTACCGGACCGCCTGCGGCGACCGCGCCTGGAAGGCCGTTCCGCACATCGTCCGCCTGATGAACATCGCCCGGCAGCGCGGCATACCGATCTTCTACACGATTACCGAACGCCGCCCGGATCTGCTGGACGGCGGCGTCAACGTCGCCAAGAGCCATCGCGGCCACGAAACCGGCAGCGTGGCGGGGCAGCGCGCCACCGAGACCATCGACGAGCTGAAGCCCAGGCCGCAGGACTTCTTCGTGAACAAGGCCAAGCCGTCGGCATTCTTCGGCACGCCGTTCATGAGCCAGCTGAACTTCCTGGACATCGATACGCTGATCGTGACCGGATGCTCGACCTCCGGCTGCGTGCGCGCGACCAGCGTCGAAGCCTTCTCGCTGAACTTCAAGGTAGTGGTCGCCGAAGAGGCGACGTTCGACCGCTTCGAGTCCAGCCATGCGATGAACCTGTTCGATCTGAACTGCAAGTACGCCGACGTGATCGCCACCGACGAAGTGGCCGCCTACCTGCAGCAGGTCGCACCCAACGCGGTGCTGTCCGCCCGGCAGGGCTGAGGGCAGAGGCCGAGATTCGCCGCCACATCCTCGGCCCATGCCCGCCATCCCGATCCACGTACTGACCGGCTTCCTCGGAGCCGGGAAGTCGACGCTGCTCGGCCAGGCGGTCCATGAACCGGAGATGGCCCGCGCCCTTGTCATCGTCAACGAGTTCGGCGACGTAGGGCTGGACCATCTGCTCGTGGCGCGCGGCAACGACGACACGGTGCTGCTCGACTCGGGCTGCCTGTGCTGCGCCGGCACCGATCTGGGCGACACGCTGATGCTGCTGCTGGCACGACGCGACCGCGGCGAGATCGTCGGCTTCGACCGGGTCGTCGTCGAGACTTCAGGACTGGCCGACCCCGGTCCGGTCCTGCTGCCCATTCTCGCCAACCCCTTCATCCGCCGCCATTTCAGCTACGGCGGCATGACGGCCGTCGTCGACGGTCTGCTCGCCGCGCAGCAGATGGCTGCTCATGCCGAAGCGCGCCGCCAGATCGCATTGGCCGAGCACCTGGTGGTCTCCAAGCTGGATCTGTGCAACGGCGATGAACGACGCCGCACGATCGACGCCGTACGCGCTCTGAACCCGGCGGCCAGCCTTGTCGAATCTCCCGTTGCCGGACAGCGCGCGACGCAGGCGCTGGGCTTCGCACGCGACGAGGCCCGGGCCGCCGCGCCGTCCGTTTCACGCCGGCCCGTTCAATGTCCGCTCATTCAACGTCCGCTCATTCAAAGCCAGCTGGAGCAGCCTGCTGCGGATGAAACCTGCGAGCACTCGCACGGCTTCTGGAGCCGCAGCTTCCGCTCGATTCCGCCGGTGGATTGGGAACGCTATGCCTGCTGGCAGCAGGCGCTGCGCATGATGGACGGACAGCGGCTGGCACGCACCAAGGGCATCCTGCGCTTCGACGACGGAACCCTGCGCGTCATCCAGGGGGTTCGCCACGTGTTCGCGCCGCCGGCGATCTACGAGGGGCCGCCGACCGATCCCTTCCTGGTGGCGATCTGCCACGATCTGCCGGCAGCTCGCCTGGAACAGGCCTATCGGCCGCTGCTAGCCCCGGGGGCGACGCCATGACGATGCAGGGTTCACCGCCGCGATTCGTCGATCGCACCGTGCTGCTCACCGGCGCGGGAGGCGACATCGGCGCCGCGATCGCGCATGCATTCGCGATCGAAGGGGCCCGCGTGGCACTGCTGGATCTAGACGACGCCGCCCTCGCCCGCACCGTAGAGGGCTGGCCGGACGGCAGCGCCGCGCCGCTGGCGGTCCGCGCCGACGTCGCCGATGCGGCGCAGACGCAGCGGGCGGTCGATCAGGTGCAGCGACAGTGGGGGCCGGTAGCCGTGCTGGTGAACAACGCGGCGGCCATTACCGCGCCGGCACCGGTGGGCGAGCTCCATGAGGACGACTGGCGCCGCGCGCTCGATGCCAACCTGACGGGTGCGTGGCTGATGACCAGGGCCTGCCTACCCGCAATGCTGCAGGCCGGTCACGGCGTCATCGTGAACATCGCATCGCAGCTCGGTCAGGTCGCGCTGGCCGGCCGCGGCGCCTACGGCGTCAGCAAGGCGGGGCTGCTCGCTCTGACGCGTGCGACGGCCGTCGACTACGGCGGCTGCGGCATTCGTGCGGTCAGCCTGTCGCCCGGCGCCGTCGTCACCGGCCGCCTGCTGACGCGCTACGGCGACGCCGCCGAGGCCGACCGCGCGCTGTCGCACAAGTACCCGCTCGGCAGGCTGGGACGCGCGGCGGAGGTCGCCGCCGCGGCGCTGTTCCTGGCCAGCGACGCGGCCGGCTTCATCACCGGCAATGATCTGCTGGTGGACGGCGGCTATACCGCCGTCTGATCAGGCGGCAGCGAGCGCCTGCACCACCTGCTGCGTATCGCGGACCCGCCCGATGCGCGGGAAGACCGCCTTCAGCGGAAACGCATGCGTCTCCTCCGACGTGGAAGCCATCGCATCCTCGACGAAGACCTGCCGATAGCCGTGTTCGTATGCCGCTCGCGCCGTCGACTCGACGCCGATGTGAGTAGCGATTCCGCCCAGCACGAGGGTGTCGATGCCGCGCCGGCGCAGCTGCAGGTCCAGCTCGGTGCCGTGAAAGGCGCCCCACTGGCGCTTGGTGACGACCAGATCGCCGGCGCCGACTTCGAGCCGTGTGGACAGCTCGGCCCATTCCGGCGGACGCGTCGCCGCCGGCGCCGTGATATCCGCGGCCGGCGACAGCGCATCCTTGCCGTCGGCAGAGAACGCGACGCGCACCAGGACGACCAGGCCGCCGGCGTCGCGAAACGCTTTCAGCAGCCGCACGGCATTGTCGAGCACCTGCTCGCCGCTGCGCGGCGCGGTCTTGAGCGCGAGCACGCCGTTCTGCAGGTCGACGAGAACGAGCGCGGAGCGCGACGGGTCAAGCTTCAAATCGGACATTAGTGTTTCCGTGACAACGAGAGAATTAACGAGACCGGCCCATATCGGGATCCTCGGCCGCCAGATAAGGCTGCGCCATGCGCAGCGCCTCGCGGTTGCGCCAGACGTGCTCGCGCATCAGGCCTTCCGCCCGCGCGCCCTGCCGCTGCCGGATGGCATCGAGGATCTCGGCGTGCTCGATATGCGAGCGGCGCGCACGCTCCAATGGATAGATGGACTGGAACATTGCGCTCTCGGGCTCGAGACGCGGATCGCGGATGCGGGGCAGGCGCCTCATCTGCCGCGCGACGTCGGCCAGCTGGCGGTTGTCGGCCACGTCGAGAACCAGGTAGTGGAAGGCCATGTTGAGGTCGCGCCAGGTCCGATGCTGTTCGTCGTCCCAGGACGGGCCGCTCAGCAGCTGATCGGCGCGCTCGAACAGCGAATCGAACTCGGCATCGGTCTGCGCGTCGATGCCGCGCTCGGCTGCCAGCCGGCATGCCATGGCCTCGAGGTTGCCGCGGACATCGTAGGCATCGAGGATGTCCTTCAGCGCGAACCGCCGCACCACGTAGCCGCGGTTGGCCGAATAGATCAGCAGGCGTTCATCCGCCAGCGCGCGCAGCGCCTCGCGGACCGGCGTCCGCGAAACGCCGAGGTGCTGCGCGATGTTCGCTTCCGTCAGATGAAGGCCCGGGGACAGCTCGCCTTTGAGCACCTGCTCGCGCAGCCGCGCGATGACATCTTCGGTTCGGGTCGTCGCCAACTCTGTGCTCCACGCCTTGTTCAGTGATAGATGCGGCCGCCATCGACCGACAGTGCCGAGCCGGTGATGAAACTGGATTCGTCCGAACTGAGGAACAGTATGGCGTTCGCCACTTCCTCGGCCGTTCCCAGCCGCTTGAGCGCGTAGCGCTCCGCCAGCGACTGCATCGTCTCACGAGAGAACGAGCCCGAAACCATGGGCGTATCGATCGCCCCCGGCAGGATCGCGTTCGCCCGCACCGTCGGCGCCAGCTCCATGGCAAGCACTTTGGTGAAGGCCAGCAGGCCGCTCTTGGACGCGGCATAGGCAGTGCGACGCACGAACGGCTGCAGCGCCACGGCCGATGAAACGTTCACGATCGTGGCGCCCGTTCCGGCCTGCAGCAGGAAGGGCAGCGCGCCGTGGCAGACCCGGTAGGGGCCGTCCAGATTGACCGACATCGCCCGGCGCCACGTCGATTCGTCGGTATCGGCGAAGTCGGCGATGACGCCCACGCCCGCGGCATTGACGACGCCATCCAGGCCGTCCAGCGCACCGGCGGCCGCGACGACGGCCGGCCCCACGGCGGCAGCGTCCGCCAGATCGACGTTCCATGACGGCGCAGCTAGCTCGCGTGCGATCGCCTGCAGCTTGTCGGCGCTGACGTCGAGCAGGGCGACGCTGGCCCCTTCGCGCCGCAGCAGCCGCGCCGCCGCCGCGCCGATTCCGGAGGCTGCGCCGGTGATCAGGATCCGGCGCCCCGCCATACGTCCGCCGCCTGCCGCGGCGGAACTGCTCTGATCCCTGTCGTTCATCTCAAGAAGTCTCCATCCGCCGCTTGGCGTCACGCCGATTCCATATCCACGGCCGGCTCTCCCGGTCGCGCTGCTGAAACGCCGCGATGACCGCCCGCTGTCGCAGCGTCAGGCCGATCTCGTCCAGGCCGGCCAGCAGCATCTCCCGCTCCAGCGCGTCGATCTCGAAAGAATGCTCGCCGCCCTCCGCATCGATCACGCGGCACGCCTGCAGGTCGACGCGAACCGGGCTGCCGGGCCGGCGCCGGACGGCATCGTGCAATGCAGCCAGCCCCTCCGGCGACAGCGTTACCGGCAGCACACCGTTGCGCACGCAGTTGCCGCGGAAGATCGCCCCGAAGCTCGATGCGATCACGCAGCGGATGCCGAACTGCGCCAGCGACCAGACCGCCGCCTCGCGCGAGGAGCCGCAGCCGAAGTTGTGGCCGGCGACGAGAATCTGCGCGTGCCGGAACGGCTCGCGGTTCAGCACGAACTCCGGCTGCTCTGTCCTCGTCCCGGGCTGATAGCGCCAGTTCGCGAACAGCCGCTCGCCGTAGCCGCTGCGCGAGACCGACTGCGACTCACGCGACGGAATGATCGCATCGGTATCGACGTTGTCCTGCGGCAAGGGCGCCGCGATGCCATCGAGCCGGCCGAACGGGCTCATGGGGTCTGGACGGACATCGATGCGCGCACCTTGCGCATCCGGTGCTCGCCGGCAGTCACCGGCGGATGCAATGCCGGCCGGCCCGGTTCGACGCAGCTCGGAAAGCATTCGATCATGACGTCGGCCCTGGGATTGGCGAAATAGCCGATGCTCTGCCGCCGGCGCATCGCGACCTCCGGATCGGTCGGATTGACCACGCGATGCAGATTCGACAGCCAGCGGTCGTTCGTCCACATCATCATCAGATCGCCGATGTTGATCACGAACGAACCGGCCGGGGCCGCCACGTCGACCCAGTCGCCGGCCCGGTTGCGCACCTGCAGCCCGCCCGGGTTCGCCTCGCCGATCGCGAGAATCGTGAACGCACCGTAGTCCGTGTGCTCGCCGGAGCGGATCTGGCCGGGCAGCGGAGGACGCGTCAGCGCGGGATAGTTCAGCAGACGCAAGGTGCTGTTGTGACCCTCGAAGCGCTGATCGAAGTAGTCAGCAGGCACGTCGAGCGCGATCGCGAACAGCCCGAGGATGCGATACATCAGGCCTTCCATCGCATCGAAGCAGGCCAGCGTCGACTGTTTGAAGGCCGGCAGCTCGGACGGCCACTGGTTCAGTCCGAGCCGCTCGGGCCCCAGGCCGAAGCTGTCGTGCAGATCGGGCGGCGCCGACATCCCGTCGGTCTGGACCAGCGTCACGGCGCCATAGTCGATGTAGCCGCGGGGAATCGTCCCCTGCACCGCCTGCACCGAGCGCTTGATCGCGTCGGCGCTGTCGAAGAAGGTCGCCGACGCGGCGAAGGCCTGCCTCACCACCGAAGCATCGATGCCGTGGCCGGTGACGATGAAGAAGCCTATCCGTTCCACCGCTTCGGCAATCCGCTGCGCCAGCAGCCGCGACGCTTCGGTGTCGTCCGCGCCGGGCCGCACGGTGGACAGATCAATGATGGGTATTTCTTGACTCATGAGCGTGTCTCCATGTTCGAGTCATCAGGCGCATCGCCGGCGGAATCGCCAGCCGAATCGCCAGCCGAATCGCCAGCGGAATCACCGGCAGAATCGCCAGCCTCCAGGCGGCCGGCATAGCCGCTGCCGCCGAGCCGCTCGCGCAGCGCCTGGTGTCGCTCGGCCAGCAGGTCGGCCAATCGCGACGGCGGCTCGCTGTCGTCGCCGAGCTGGCACACGGCGAGGTACAGGTCGAGGCTGGCATCCAGGACCAGCGTGGGAATCGGTGTGGATGCCGCCAGGGTCTTGAAGATGCCCAGATCCTTGGCGACCGTCTTCATGACGGCTCGCCGCGGATGGTCGGCCTCGAGAATCTTGGGCGCCAGATCCTCCAGCTTGCGGCTGGCTCCCAATCCGCTGCGCAGCACCTCGAACGCCGTTCGCCGATCGATGCCGGCCGCCTTGGCCACCGCGAACGCCTCGCTGAGGATGGCGTGATTGGTCATGGCGACGGTATTGTTCAGCGCCTTCAGCGCATGCGCGCTGCCCAGGCCGCCACAGCGCAGCACGCGCGATGCCACGCAGCCGAGCACGGCCGCGGCGCGCTCGACGGCTTCATCGGCGCCGCCGACCGCGATCACCAGCGACGCGTCCCAGGCCTGCTCGGCCGTTCCCACCAGCGGCGCATCGACGTAGGCGAGCCGCCGTTCCGCGGCGCGCTCACCCAGGCTGCGCGTCAGTGCCGGATGGCTCGACGAGGTCTCGATCAGCAGGCTGCCTTCGGCGCAGCGCGCCAGCAGGCCGTCTTCAGCCGCATAGACGCGTTCGATGACCTCGATGTCGGGCAGGCAGGTGATGAGCGTCGTGCAGGACTCGCTCAGGTGGACCTGGCCGGATGCCGCGATCGCGCCGAGCGCCACCGCGTCGTCGACGGCCCGGGCGCTGGCATCGCTGACGAGCACGCGGTGTCCGTGCCGCAGCAGATTGCGCACCAGGCCGCGTCCCATCCGGCCGCAGCCGATCACCCCGATGAACGAGTCGGCGCTCATTGAACGCACTCCCCCAGCTTGCGCGGATCCGCGATGCGCCCTTCGACCGCCGACGCGGCGACCGTTGCCGGACTGGCCAGATGCGAGCGGACGCCCGGTCCCTGCCGGTTCTCGAAATTGCGGTTGGTCGAAGTGATCACTCTTGTCGCGCCGCCGAAGCTGTCGGCGCCGCTGAAGAAGCACAGCGAACAGCCGGACTCGCGCCATTCGAAGCCCGCGTCCTTGAAGACGCGATCGATGCCCTCGGCCTCGGCCGCGCGTTTGACGGCGGTGGACCCAGGCACGCACAGCGCGCGGACGCCTGAGGCCACGCGCCGTCCGCGCAGGATGGCCGCCGCCTGCCGCAGATCATCGAGCCGTGCATTGGTGCAGCTGCCGATGAACGCGGCTTCCACCGGCACGCCTTCGATCGGCGATCCGACCGCCAGCCCGCTGTACGACAGCGCGCGACGCGCCGCGTTGCGTGCCGTGGCGTCGCTCAGCAGGTCGGGGTCGGGAATCCGCCCGTCGACGGCCAGCACCTGCTCGGGGCTCGTGCCCCAGGTCACCTGCGGCGCCAGCTCGCTGCAGTCGACCGACAGCTCGCGATCGAAGCGGGCGTCGCCGTCGCTCGCCAGCGCGCGCCAGTGGCTCACCGCGGCGTCCCACGAGGCGCCGGCGGGCGAATACGGACGGCCATGCAGATACTCGAAGACCGTGTCGTCGGGCGCGATGAGGCCGGTCCACGCGCCGAACTCGACCGCCAGATTGCACAGCGTCAGGCGCGCGGCGACGTCCAGCGATCGCACGGCGGGGCCGCAGAACTCTACCGCGTGTCCGGCGCCGCCCGCCACGCCGTGGCGGCCGATCAGCGCCAGCGCCATGTCCTTGGCGGACACGCCGGCCGGCAGCCGGCCGTCGAATCGCACTCGCATCGTACCGGGCCATCGCTGCCGCAGCGTCTGCGTCGCCAGCGCATGCTCGCCCTGCGACACGCCGATGCCCCACGCCAGCGCGCCTATGCCGCCTATCGTGCAGGTGTGGCTGTCGCCGCAGACGAAAGTGGAGCCCGGCAGCGCGATGCCCAGCTCAGGCGCAACGACGTGCACGATGCCCTGGCGCTCGTCGGCGATCTCGATGAGCTCGAGCTCGGCACGCTTCGCGTTGTCGCGGTAGAAGCGGATGAACTCGCGCGCTCCGTCCGTCAGCTCGCCGTCGCCGCGACCCGAAGGCGCCGCCGGGCGAGTATCGATGAGATGATCGAAGGTGCCGAACACCAGCTCGGGACACGCCGGCCTCAGTCCGGCGTCGAAGACGCCCTGCAGCATCCGGCCGCCGGTGCGGTCGTGCATGAAGATGCGGTCGACGTGCAGCAGCGCCGTGCCGGAGCCGAGCTCCGACACCACATGCGAGCGCCAGATCTTCTCGACTAGCGTGCGCGCCGTCGTCATTGCGCGCCCTGTCCCCGCTTCAGCGGACCGAGCAGCTGCTCCTCGAGCGCGAAGATCCGCTCGGAGCCGAGCAGCCGCTGCGCCGCGCCGAAGCCTGCCAGCAGCTCGGGAAAGCCGCCTATGCCGCCGTCCTCCCGCAGCCGCCCGTAGACCGTCTGCAGCGCCTTGATCGAAGCCTGCATGCCGGTCGACGGCAGGCTCACGCGCGCCACCCCCAGCGCCTGCAGTGCGTCGAAGCCGAGATGCTGAGGCGACTTCCCGCCCTCGACGAGGTTGATGGCCACCGGCCCGCCGATGCCGCGGACCGCGCGCGTAATCGTCTCCTCGGAATCGACGCCTTCGACGAACACCATCGTCGCGCCCGCCGCGAGGAACGCATTGCCGCGGCGTATCACCTCGTCGATGCCGGCCACCGACAGCGCGTCGGTGCGGGCATTGATGACGAAGTCGGGATCGCTGCGCGCCGCCGCGGCGGCGGCGATCTTGGCAACCGCTTCATCGAACGGCAGCAGCACCTTGCCGTCCAGATGTCCGCAGCGCTTGGGCGAAGCCTGGTCTTCGATATTGACGCCGGCGACGCCGGCCCGCTCGAAGGCCTGGACCGTCAGATATGCATTCACGGCATTGCCGAAGCCCGTATCGGCGTCCCCCATGACCGGCACGTCGAGCGCCGCAGCAATGCGTCCGGTCTGCTCGACCATTTCGTGCATGGACACGATGCCGTAGTCGGTAACGCCGTAGTGGCAGGCCGCGATATTGGCGCCCGAGGCCTGGACCGCTTCGAAGCCGGCAGCCTGCGCCAGGCGGCCCGACAGCACGTCATAGACACCGGGCATCACCAGGATGCGCGGGTCCTCGATCAATTGGCGAAGCCGCGTCGTTTTGCGCACGGTCAGGGGTCCTTGGCCCGAAGTCGTACGCAGATTGTATGCTATTTATTTCTAATCGGCGAAATTAAAGTTAATACTGCCTAAAAATTAGGCTGATTGCATCCAATTATGCCGGGGCGCCCCGCTAGGGGCTCAGAACGGCCGCACGCCGATCAACCAGGCGTGCAGGTAGAACGCAAACGCCGCCCAGGCCAGCGCGCCCACCACCAGCGTCATGACGGTGCCGGCCGGCGTCCCGGCCGGATAGCGCACGCCCGCCAGACGATCGCGCCGCCGCGCGGCCCGGAAATCGACCGCTGCCCAGACCAGGAAGGCGCCGAACAGCACGACGTCGGCCAGGCGGCCGTTGGCCAGCAGATGAGCGAAGGCCCAAAGCTTGACGCCGGCAAGCATCGGATGACCGATGCGCTGCTTCAGGTGATTGCGCGGCACATAGGCCGCCGTGATCAGCACGAAGGACAGCAGCGTCAGCAATGACGCGAGGTGCCGCGTCCACAGCGGCGGCGTCCACAGATCCACCGGCGCCATGCGCGTCTGGCCGTAGCCCCACACGATGAGTACGAGGCCGGCCAGCGACACCAGCGAATACAGCCCCTTCCAGCCCTTCTCGCCCAGGCGCACGAGCTGCGCGCTGCGCCAGTCGTCGGCCACGATGCGCACCGAGTGCGCGCCCAGGAAAAGGATCAGACCTGCGACCAGATAGACCATGCCGGACTCCCGATGGGTAGACGAGCATGGTAGCGGCTGCCGCCGCGCCGGCAAGAGCGGCGCAGCGGCTCTGGACAGCCGCCGCCCCGCTGATTTAGCATCGTCGCATCCGCAGGAGAGCGGTCCGGAGTTCCGGGCCCACCGAAGGCGAAATCTCCCATAAACGCTCAGGTTCCGAGACTGCGGACGATTCTTTAGCCGTCTGGAGAGTGGCTCGCGATCACGGCGCGAGCCCGCCGAAGAAGCAACGCGCACGATCGCGGAAACTCTCAGGCCCACGGACAGCGGGAGCGGCGACTGCGATGCCCCGGCGGCATGCGCGGCGCCGTCATTGCCGTCGGAATCGGAATTTTTCTCGATGAAAGCGACCGTTCTGGGTGCCGGCGTCGTCGGCGTCACCTCCGCCTATTTCCTGAACCGTCTCGGCTTCGACGTCACGGTGGTCGACCGCCAGCTCGAACCCGCAGCGGAAACCAGCTTCGCCAACGGCGGGCAGATCTCGGTGAGCCACGCCGAGCCCTGGGCCAATCCGTCGGCGCCGCTGAAGATCCTGAAGTGGCTCGGCCGCGCCGACGCGCCGCTGCTGTTTCGTCCGCATGCCGACATGCGGCAGTGGCTGTGGGGACTGGCGTTTCTGCGTGAATGCTCGTCGACTCGCACGCGCACGAACATCGAGCGCATCGTCCGGCTCGGCCTGTACAGCCGCGCCACGCTGCAGGCGCTGCGCCAGGAGACCGGCCTGCAGTACGACCAGCGCACGCGCGGCATCCTGCACTTCTACACCGACGAGGCCGAGTTCGCCGCCGCGGCGGGTCCGACGCGGCTGATGGCCGATCTCGGTTGCGAACGCCGCACCGTCAGCGCCGACGAGGCGGTGGCGATCGAGCCGGCGCTCGGCCATGCGCGCGCGCAGCTGGCCGGCGCCACCTACACCCCCAGCGACGAATCCGGCGACGCGCACCGCTTCACGCGCGAGCTGGCCGCGCTGTGCCGCGGCAGGGGCGTGAACTTCCTGATGGGTCATCACGTGACCGCTCTGCGTGCCGACGGCGGGCAGCTGACGCACGTCGAGGCGACCGACGGCGAAGGCCGCTACGTCAGGCTGGGTGCCGACCGGTACGTGCTCGCCTGCGGCAGCTTCAGTCCATTGCTGGCCGCCCCGCTCGGCCTGCGGCTGAACATCTATCCGGCCAAGGGATATTCGGTGACGATGCCGGTGGCGGATCCGTCGAAGGCCTACGAGGTCTCGCTGACCGACGACGGCTTCAAGCTGGTGTTCTCGCGGTTCGGCGATCGGCTGCGGATCGCGGGCACGGCCGAGCTGTCGGGCTACGACCGCGCGCTGAACCCGGTGCGCTGCGCCGCGATCGTCGAGCGCGTGCAGGCCCTGTTTCCCGGCGCCGGCGACGCGTCGCGCGTCGAGTACTGGAGCGGCCTGCGTCCCACCACGCCGTCGAACGTTCCGTACATAGGCGCCACCCGCTATCCGAACCTGTTCCTCAATACCGGTCACGGCACGCTGGGCTGGACGCATGCCTGCGGTTCGGGACGAGCACTGGCCGACCTGATGGCGGGACGCGAACCGGAAATCGACCTGCTGCGGCGTCCCGACGGATCGATCGGCGGCGCCGGCCGAGCGGCGCGCACCTCGCTGAGCGAACCCGGCGCGGCGGGACGCTGACCTTCTGTCCCGCCGACGAACGGCGGGCTGCGGCGCCTCGTCGGGGCGCTCTTGCGATGGGCTCGCAATTGGGACAAAATCCAACACTCCGCCGTTCCCCCTGGCGCATGGTCGGCCGCCGGCATGGCAACGGGCGACGAGAATGTCTCGTGCAGCAGGAACCGTTCAAGAGTTCCTCGCGGACTGCCGAATGGCTCAGGCAAGCCAGGACAAGACGAAACAGGCGGGGCGAGGATGGGGGATGGTGCGCAATGGGTCGTGTTTGCCGTCGAGCGGCAGCGTTTCGCCATTTCGCTCGGCAGCGTCGTGCGAGTACTGCCAGCGGCCGCGGTGACGCTGGTGCCTGGTGCGCCTGCTGGCGTGATGGGTGTCGTCGACGTCCACGGTGAGATCATCCCCGTCATCGACCTGCGCCATCAGCTGTGCCGTCCCTCTTTTCCACTGCGCGTCGATGATCAGTTCCTGATCGTGCGCAGCCGCCGTCGAACGCTTGCTCTGCGCGTGGACGAAACGGTCGGCGTGCTCGAGTATTCCTGCCAGGACCTCGTCGACCTTCCCGAGCTTGACGCGGATGCGCCGCATGCTCGGGCCGCACTCAGGCTGGACGACGGATTGATCCTGATCCAGGACGTGGAAGCCGTCCTGTCCGCCGACGAGCTGGATCTGCTCGACGAAGCGTTGGGACACCCGTCATGAAGGCGCGCAGCGATGAGAGCGGGCGCGACTGGGCCAGGCTGAGCGCCTTCGCGTCGAGCACGCTGGGACTGCAGCTCCCAGCCGAACGCGGGTCCAGCCTGTCGAGCGCGCTGGGGCACGTCGCCCAAGAACTCGGACTCGACGAAGGCGCGTGTCTGCAATGGCTGCCCACCCAATCATGGGGCGACCGCGCGGTACAGATCCTGGCCGACCACCTCACCGTCGGAGAGACTTATTTCTTCCGCGATCTGCCGGCGCTGGAAGGCCTGCTTGAGCATGTGCCGAGCGCGCTGGACAATGCGCGGCGCCAGCGGCGCCCGCTGCGGATCTGGAGCGCGGGATGCTGCTCCGGCGAAGAGGCCTACACACTGGCGATCCTGATCCAGAGGCGCTTCGGTAGGCTTTCGGAAGACGATCTCGCCATCCTGGCCACCGACGTCAACTCGAAGTTCCTTCAGAAGGCAGCGCAGGGGCGGTACAGCGACTGGTCGTTCCGGAACACGCCCGAGTGGCTGAGGTCGCTGTATTTCTCCGACCACTTCGACGGCTCCTGCTCGGTGATCCCGGACATCCGCCGATGGATCAGCTTCAAGCTCTGCAATCTGGCCAGTGCGAACGACGTCGAAGCGGCGATCGCCGGCCAGCCGGTGGACATCATCGTCTGCCGCAACGTGCTGATGTACCTCTCACCGGCGCATCGGAAGCGGATCGTCGCTCGCTTCCGGCAGTGCCTGGCGGAGGGTGGCCTGCTGCTGGCGGCCCCGGCGGAGGTGCCGCTGGAAGCGAGCAGGGGCTTCGTCGCGGCCAATCCGGCAGGCACGCTGCTGATCCGCAGCAGCGCGCAGCCGCCAGCCGCCGTACGGCCTTTCGCCGCCCGCTCTGCCGAACCTGCCGGCGGCGGCCGGGTGCCGGGTCCGCAGGCGCCGCCGCGCTCTGCTTCCCAAATCAGCGCCATCGCAGCGGCCGATGCGGCCCCGGCTGGCGGGAGTGCCGCAGCGGCCATCGCCGACGCGCATCAGTGGTCGACTCAGGCTCGCGCATGGGCCGACCGCGGAGAACTGGGGGCGGCACTTGAATGCTGCGATCGATGGCTCGCCCATGATCCGCTGGACGCGCGCGGGCATTACCTGCGGGCCGCGGTGCTGATCGAATGCAACGAGCTGAGCGACGCGGAGGCGGCGTTGCGGCGCGCGATCTACATCGATGCCGATTTCGTGCTGGCGCACTTCGCGCTCGGCAATATCGCGCTGCGTCGCGGCAACGGCGAAGCGGCGCGCCGGCACCTGGGTACCACTCGACGCCTGTTGCTCCGCCATGTGGCCGACGAGGTCCTCTACGGCTCCGACGGGCTCACGGCCCGGCGCCTGGACGAAACGCTTCGGGCAATGCTCGTGTCCGGACATCGACATGGCAACTGAACGCGAAACCGCCGGCACGGACAGCCGCGATGCCGAGGTCCTGCGAGCTCGAGCGGCAGAACTGGCGCGCCTGCCGGAGCAGGCCACGGCCGACCGAATGGCGCGGCCCGCGCTGCACTTCCTCGAGTTCGGACTGGCGGGCGAGCGCTTCGCGGTGGACACCCGCTTCGTGCACGGTCTGCAGGCGCTCACCGGCCTGACGCCGCTGCCCTGCGTCCCCCCGTTCGTACTCGGCATCCTGAACGTGCGCGGCCTGATCGTCGCGGTCATAGACCTGCGCGAGTTTCTCGGCCGCGGCCGGATCGGCTCTGCGAGCGAGCGCTGGGTGCTGCAAGTCGGTCGTGATGACATCGAGCTCGGCGTGCTGGTGGACAGCGATTTCATCGTTCACGCCGACGAGGCCGCCGCGCTCCATCCTCTGCTGCCGATACCGGCGGGCACCGGCTCGCGCTATCTGCAGGGCGTCATCGCCGACCGGCTGCTGCTGGTCGACATGCCTGCCGTGCTCGATGCGATGGAGCTGGTGGTCGATGAACAGCCCGACGATCCGCCCCGCCATGCGGAACCCTCTTAGCCAAGCCGAGAATTCGCCCAACATGCTCAAATGGACAGTGGGAAAAAAGATCGCCGCCAGCTTCGGTCTGACGGTACTGGTGTTCATCGCAGTCAGCGTCATCTCGTATCGAGGCACCGCGCAACTGATCGAAGCGTCGGAGCTTCGCCGTCATACGCACGAGTCCCTCAACGCGCTGACCGACACTCGCATGAGCCTGCGGGCCGTGGGACTGGCCTTCCGGACGTATCTGCTGTCGGGCGAAGACGCTCATAGGGAAGCCCTCCGAAGCGCGGAGCAGGAATTGAGAGCGCCGTTGCAGGCGCTGCTGAAGTCGGTCATGGGCACGCCAAGCCAGGTGCAGCGGATCAACCGCATCGACGACCTGCTGGACGAGTACCTGGCCGCCATCAACGGCATCGCCGAAGTGCGGCGCACCAAGGGACACGAAGCCGCCGTCCAGCTGTTTCTCGCCGACCAGACCCGCCAGCTGCTGGCTCAGATCGGCCGCATCCTGGCCGAGCTGCAGAGCGAACAGGATGCAGCCCTGGAGCGGCGCACCGCGCGGGCGGCGGACGAGTCGCGGCTGGCGCAGCAGACGATCGTGTTCGGCAGCCTGGTTGCCATCATCCTGGCGATCGTCGGCGGCGTGCTGCTGTCCCGGAACATCTCCGCGCCGCTGCGTCAGTTGACCGCGACGGCCGAACGCGTCGCCGGCGGCGATCTCGGCGACGTCGTTTCGATGGGCTCCCGCCATGACGAGATCGGCATACTGGGGCAGGCGCTGGCGCGGATGACGGAATCGCTGCGAACCATAGCGCGGACTGCCGAGCTCGTCGCCGCTGGCGATCTGCGCGCCGCCGGCCAGTCCCCGTCGAAGACCGACGTACTGGGCAATGCCCTGGCGAAGATGGCAGCGGCGCTGCGGGCCCAGATCCGCCAGCTGATCGACGGCGCCACCGTGCTCAGCGCCGCGGCCGCCGAGATCGTCGCGTCGAGCAGCCAGCTCGCCGTCAGCGCGGCGCAATCCGCTGCCGCAGTCCGCGAGACATCGGCCACCGTGGAAGAAGTCCGGCAGACGACGCACCTGGCGAGCCAGAAGGCCCGTGACGTCTCCGATGGCGCCCAGCAAGTGGTCGCCGTGTCCGAGAGCGGCCGCCGCTCGATGCAGGATGTGGCTGCCGGGATGGCTCGCATTCGTCGGCAGATGGAAGTCATTGCGGCCGGCATGGCTCAGTTGTCGCAGCAGAA
This sequence comes from Burkholderiaceae bacterium, assembly GCA_050187175.1. Classification (GTDB taxonomy): domain Bacteria; phylum Pseudomonadota; class Gammaproteobacteria; order Burkholderiales; family Burkholderiaceae_E; genus Zeimonas. The sequence goes on along the minus strand of JBFWXS010000059.1, from coordinate 12,154 downwards.
CTACGCGGTCGGACAGATCATCGCGACGGTCGAAGACATCGCGACCCAGTCCAACCTGCTGGCCGTCAATGCGGCGATCGAAGCAGCGAAGGCCGGCGAGCATGGCAAGGGCTTCGCGGTGGTGGCGCAGGAAGTCAAGAGCCTGGCCGAACAATCGCGACAGGCGACCTCCCAGGTTCGCACCATTCTCGGCGAAATCCAGAAGGCGAACACGGCAGCGGTCATGGCCACCGAGGAGGGAACCAAGGTGGTCGAGTCCGGGGCGAAGCAGGCCAGCGTGGCGGACAACGCAATCCAGGCATTGGCCGACAGCGTCGGCGAAGCCGCCCAGGCCGCCATACAGATCGCAGCTTCGAGCCAGCAGCAGCTGGTAGGCGTCGATCAGGTGGCCGGCGCCATGGAGAGCATCAGGCAGGCCAGCGGACAGAACGCCGCGAGCGCCAAGCAGCTGGAGGACACGGCCCGCAGCCTCGGCGAACTCGGCCGTCGCCTCAAGCAGACCGTGGAACGCTACAAAGTGTGACGCGCAGATGGCCACTGACGCGGAGTTTCTGCGGCAGCTCCGGGCGACGTTCTTCGTCGAAGCCGGCGAGCACGTGCAAACGCTGTCCCGGGGTCTGTTCGATCTGGAGAGGATCGAGGACGCCGAGGGCCGGCTGGCGATCATCGAGACCATCTTTCGTGCGGCCCACAGCCTGAAAGGGGCTGCGCGTGCAGTGGAGCTGCAGGACATCGAGACGGTCTGCCAGTCTCTGGAAGACGTGTTCGCAGCATGTCGCCGCGGCAAGCAGCCGCTCAGTCCCGAGCTGCTCGATGCGATTCATGCAGCGCTTCAGCTCGTTGAAGCGCTGCTGTCCGGCTCGGACGGCTCAAGCAGCAAGGTCAACGCGAGCCGGATCTCCGAACTGCGGCGGCGCATGCGCAGCTTCCAGCAGCTCGCGGAATCCCAGGATGCCCCGGCGCAGCCCCTGCCCGGCCTGGCCATACCCGCGAGGCGCGAGCCGGCAGCGTCCGCCGCGGTCGCCACGGTCGCCGCCGAAAGCTCGCGGCCGATCGAGGATACGGTCCGGATTCCGTTGTCCAAGCTGGAGGCGCAGCTGTTCGAGGCCGAGGGACTGCTCGTCGCCAAGCTGGCTACCGCGCAGCGCAGCACCGAGATACAGGAGCTGATGCGCTGGTTGCACGACTGGCGCACCGCCTGGACGGTGGCCGAGCCGCAGCAGCGTTTCCTGCGTTCGGCGCGCATTCCGCTGAGTGAGGAGCGCAGAAGCGAGCGCGCCCGGATGGACCGGATCCTCGACTTCTTCAGCTGGTGCGACACCGCCGCGCGCGACCTGGAGCGCAAGCTCATCGAGATGAACAGGGCCGTGCGCTACGACCATGAAACGGTCCGCAAGGCGGTCGACAGCGTGCTCGGCGGAACGAAGAACCTGCTGCTCCTGCCTTTCGCCACGATCACGGGAGCGTTCCCGCGGCTGGTGCGCGATCTCTGCCGCGCGCAGAACAAGGAAGCGGACCTGGTCATCACCGGTGAACAGGTCGAGATGGAGAAGCGGGTTCTCGAGCAGGTGAAGGATCCGCTGATCCAGATGCTTCGCAACGCGGTGGCTCATGCGATGGAGCCGCCCGAAGTGCGCCGCAGGCAGGGCAAATCGCCGCGCGGGACGATCAGGCTGTCGGTATCCCAGGTCGACGGCAGCCGCGTCCAGATCGACGTAGCCGACGACGGCGCCGGCATTTCGCTCGAACGCGTCAAATCGGAAGCCATCCGGCGGGGCATGCTCGCTCCCGATGAAGCCGCAGGAATGGACGAGGCCTCGGCCTATGCGCTGCTGTTCCGCTCCGAGCTGTCGACGGGTGCGGAGGTGACCGCAGTCTCGGGCCGGGGAATCGGACTGACGATCGTGCAGCAGAACGTCAGGCAACTCGGCGGGGAAGTCAGCATAGACAGTGAAGCCGGCAGCGGCACGCGCTTCCGGATCGTATTGCCGGCCATACGTGCCGCTTTTCGAGGCCTGTTATGCGAGGTGGCCGGCCATATACTCGTCCTGCCCCTGGAGCGCATCGAGCGGGTCATGCTGATTCGTCCACATCAGGTGCGAACGCTGGACGGGCGCGCCGCCATCCGCATGGGCGAGCAGACGATTCCTATGCTGCGCCTGGAGGAAGTGCTCGAACTCGCCGCCGCGCCGCCGGCAGAAGCGCCGGAAAGCCTGCAGGCCGTCCTGCTGAATGGCGCAGGCATTACCGTCGCGTTCGCCGTCGATCGCGTCCTCGAGGAACAGGAAGTGCTCGTCAAGACCTTTCGCAAGCCGCTGGTGCGGGTGAGGAATGTCGCCGCGGCGGCCTTGCTGGGGTCGGGCAAGGTCGCGCCGATACTGCGGGTGGACGATCTGCTCAAGTCAGCGATGCGCGTCATGGCAAGCGGGGCCCGGATGCCGGCATTGGACCGGCCGCCGTCCGATGCGGCCAGGAAATCCATTCTGGTCGCCGAGGACTCGATCACGTCGCGCCTGCTGCTGAAGACGATCCTGGAGGCGGCCGGACACGAGGTCGAAGCCGTGGTCGACGGCATCGAAGCGCTGTCGCTGCTGCGGTCGAAGTCCTTCGATCTGCTGGTTTCCGATGTGGAGATGCCCGGCCTGGACGGATTCGAGCTCACCGCGCGCATCCGCGCCGATTCCCGCCTCGCGTCGCTCCCCGTGGTCCTCGTCACGACGCTCGGAAGCCGGGAACACAAGGAGAAAGGGGTCGAAGTGGGTGCCAATGCATATATCGTCAAGGGAGGGTTCGATCAGGACGACCTTCTGGAAGCGGTACGGCGGCTCGTTTGAGGCACGGCGGAAACATGGCAGCCGGTCGGCACATCTCGATCATCCTGATCGAAAGCTCGGATCAGTGGCGTACGCGGCTGACTCGTTCGCTCGAAGCGGATGCCGGGATTCGCGTGGTCGGCAGGTTCGACGAACTCGGGCCGGCGCTCGAATTCCTGCAGAGGCAGGAAGTGAGCCTCGTGCTGATGGGGGGGCCCGCGTCGCCCGCCAATGGCTTCGATGCCACGCGCGAGCTGATGGAGAAGCAGCCGAGACCCGTCGTACTGTGTCTGTCGGCCGAAGGTCCGGCGGACAAGCTCGCCGCCCGCGCATCCGAGGCCGGCGCCGTCGCATGGATGGACCGATCGCTCTTCGACTCCGATCCCGATCAGGCAGGGACACGCCTGTTGAAGACGGTCAAGCTGATGTCGGAGATCAAGGTCGTCCGGCGGCGCGCGCGCGGCGCCGGCAGCCACGAGAAAGGCGGCGCCGCGGGCGCCCCGCGGCAGTCCTGTGCTCCGAAGCGCATCGTGGGCATCGGCGCTTCGACCGGCGGACCGGCAGTGCTGAAGACCATCCTCTCGGCGCTGCCGGGCGACTTCGCCGTTCCGGTGATCGTGGTCCAGCACATCGCGCCGGGCTTCCTGCCCGACATGGTGCAGTGGCTGCAGCAGAACGCCCGCGTCAAGGTTCAGATCGCCGGGCACGGTACGACCGTTGAGGCCGGCGAGGTCTATCTGGCGCCCGATGGGTTTCAGGCGGGCGTCCAGAGCAGCGGACGGATCGTCCTGGCGCGAGACAGATCACCGGGCGCGTTGTGTCCGTCGGTCTCCTTCCTGTTCAACTCGCTGGCGCAGGGCTTCGGTGCGAGCGCGGTCGGCGTACTGCTGACCGGCATGGGAAAGGACGGGGCCGCCGGACTGAAGATGATGAAGGATCGAGGCGCCGTGACCATCGTGCAGAACAGTGCGACCTCGGTGGTGCACGGCATGCCCGGCGAGGCGATCGCGCTGGGCGCCGCGACCCATATCGTGCCCGCCGACGAGATCTCCGCCTTGCTGGTCTCGCTGGCATGCGCGCCGCCTCGACGGAGCCCGACGTGAATAAGCCTTCGGACATGCAAGCCGCGGACGTGACCATCCTGGTCGCCGAGGACAGCGCCACTCAGGCGCAGCGGCTGCTCCACCTGATCAGGCAGCGGGGCTGGAAAGGCGCGTGGGCGCCCAACGGACGGCTGGCGCTGGAAGCGGCTCTGCGCGATCCGCCGTCGCTGATCATCAGCGACGTGGTCATGCCGGAAATGGATGGCTACGAGTTGACGCGGCTGGTGAAGCGCGCGCCGGCATTGCGCGAGACGCCCGTCATTCTCGTGACGACCATGTCGGATCCGCAGGACGTCATCAGCGGACTCGAATGCGGCGCGGACAGCTTCGTCCTGAAGCCGTACGACGAAGAACTGCTGGCCGCGCGCGTGCAGTACGTGCTGCTGAACCGGAAGCTGCGCCATGGCCGGGAAGCCGGAATGGCCGTCGAGATCCAGTTCAATGGGCAACGGCACTACATCACAGCCGATCGTCTGCAGATCCTGAACCTGCTGCTGTCCACTTACGATGCCGCCATTCAGCGGAATCGCGAACTGACCGCGAGCCAGGCCGCGCTCGAGCGAACCACGGCAGAGGTCAGCGGCGTCAACCAGTTCCTCGATTCGGTCATCGAGTATCTGCCCGTTCCGATGTTCGTCCTCGATGCGAACGATCTGCGGTGCGTGCGGGTGAACCGCGCCACCGAAGCACTGACCGGCTGCGGCCGCGAGGAGCTGCTCGGCAAGACGACCTTCGACATTCTCCCCAGGGACGTTGCCGAACGCTTTGTCCGGGAGATTCGCCGCGTCATCGATTGCGGGGGAGTCGAGGACATAACGTGGAGCGACGTTCACACCTATGACAAGGGCGTCCGCAGCCTCTACACCAGGATGGTGCCGGTCCTGGACGTCTACGGCGAGCCCTCCCATCTGCTCGTCATGTGCGAGGACATCACCGACCGGCTGCGCTCGGAAGCAGAGTTGAAGCTGCTCAATGCCGAACTGATGCGCAAGACCGAAGAGCTCGAGCGCGCCCGCGCCGAGGCGGAAGCGGCGAACAAGGCCAAGTCCGCGTTCCTGGCGGCGATGAGCCATGAGATCAGGACGCCGATGAACGGCGTGATCGGCATGGTGGACGTCCTGCACCAGAGCAGCCTGAAGGGACACCAGGTCGAGATGGTCGATCTGATCCGCGACTCCGCCTACTCGCTGCTGGGCATCATCGAAGACGTTCTGGACTTCTCGAAGATCGAGGCTTCCAAGCTGGAGATCGAACGCACCCGCATGTCCGTCGCCGATGTGGTCGAAAGCGCCTGCACGCTGCTCGACCGCGTGGCCGCCAAGCGCCGCGTCGCCCTGCTGCTGCATGTCGATCCGCTCATCCCGGCGCCGGTCGTGGGAGATGCTCTTCGCGTGCGGCAGGTGCTGGTGAATCTGGTGAGCAACGCCATAAAGTTCTCCAGCGGAGACGGCCGGCGCGGACGAGTGACCGTCAACGCGAAGGCCGTTCAGCACTCAGGCAGCCAGACGAGCGTCGAGTTCTCGGTGTCGGACAACGGCATAGGCATGGACGAGGCCACGCAGGAACGCCTGTTCGTGCCTTTCTCGCAGGCGGATGCCGCCACCACGCGCCGCTTCGGCGGCACCGGCCTGGGCCTGGCGATCTCCCAGCATCTGGTCGCGGCCATGGGCGGACGGATCGAGGTGGCGAGCGTGCCCGGCCAGGGATCGACTTTCACCGTCAGGCTGCCGTTCGCAACGGCCCAGTCCGGCGCGCCGGCGCAAGCCGGCTCCACGGTTCGCGGCCTTCACTGCATGCTGGTCGGCAATTCGGAAGGCGTTGCCGACGCCTGCGCCGCGTATCTCCGCCATGCCGGCGCCACGGTCCAGCGGGTGATCGACCTGAGCGCCGCGGGAGAAGCCATGCTGGCCCGTCCGCCGGGATTGACGGTCTGGGTGGTCGATATCGGAAACGAAGCGTCCTCCCCCGACGAGCTGCGAGCCGCGGCCCGCCTTGCGCGGCACGACATCCGGGTGGTGATGGTCAGTCTGTGCCGCACACGCTCGGCCCGGCCGACCGAGGAGTGCGCGCCGGGGCTGGTCGTGATCGACGGCAATGCGCTGACGCGCAGCCGCCTGCTCCGCGCCGTCGCGCGCGCGGCGGGTCGCGAGACCGACAGCGACGATGAAGCGAAAGGAGCGCACGAAGGGCCGCAGATGAAGGCCCAGCCGCGGGCCGACGCGATCCGGCAGCGTCGGCTCGTGCTGGTGGCCGAGGACAATGAAACCAATCAGCAGGTCATCGAGCGCCAGCTGGGACTGCTGGGCATCGCGGCGGACGTCGTCGGCGACGGTGCGCAGGCGATGCAAGCCTGGCGTAGCGGCCGCTACGGATTGCTGATCACGGATCTGTACATGCCGGAGATGGACGGCTACCAGCTCGCCGCGGCGATTCGCTCGGAGGAGAGAGAACGCAAGCTGCCGCTGATGCCCATCATCGTTCTCAGCGCGAACGCGCTGAAGGGGGAAGCCGAACGCTGCCAGGCGATAGGCGCGAACGGCTTCCTGACGAAACCCACGCCGCTGGTCGAGCTCAGCGCGATGATGCATCGATGGCTGCCGCCGCCGCTGGCCGGCGATCCGGAGCATCGACCGCAGGCGGGTGCGGCGGGCGATGCAGCACCGGCGGATGCCGGCGAACCGGCGGCGAACGCAGTCGACCTCGGCGTCCTGAAGGCGCTCGTCGGGGAAGACCCGGCCGTGATCGGTGAGCTGCTGGACGAGTTCAAACTGAGCCTGGCCGAAGCCGCGGGGCAGATGCGCGTGGCTGTGCACGCCGGACGCGTTTCCACCGTGACCGCTGTCGCCCACAAGCTGAAGTCCTCGGCGCGTGCGGTGGGGGCGCTGCAGCTCGGTGCGACCTGCGATCGCATCGAACAGGCGGGGCGAGCCGGCGAAGTCATGCGCCCTGAAGCACTGCTGACCGAGTTCGAACGCGAGCTGGCGGCAGTGGAGCGGTTCCTGAGTGTGCGGTAGCGCTGACATGTCCGCCCCGGAATCGCCATCGATCGCCCCGCAGGAGATCGGCGTCCTCGTCGTCGACGATGATGCCTTCATCCTGAAGATGCTTAGGCATCAGCTGATCGAACTCGGCTTCCATCGCATAGTGCTCTGCGAAAGCGGGGCGGCAGCGCTGTCCCGGCTGGCGCTGTCCGGGCAGCCGATCGATCTGATCCTGTGCGACCTGAACATGCCGCAGATGGACGGCATCGAGTTCATGCGCAAGCTCGTCGACTGCGACTACCGCGGATCGGTGGTGCTGGTGAGCGGAGAAGACGATCGCGCGCTGCGGGCATCGGAGAAGCTCGCCGGCGCACACGGCATGGACGTGCTCGGATCGCTCCGCAAGCCGGTATCCGTCGTGCAGCTCCGCGAGCTGCTCCGAAGCCGGCGCCTGTCGACGCGCGGGCCACGAGTCGTGCGCAAGACCTACGATCCTCACACCATTCGCGAAGCGCTCTCCCGCTCCGAGATGATCAACTACTACCAGCCGCAGGTATCCGTCGCGACCGGCGAAGTCGTAGGGGTCGAGACGCTGGTCCGCTGGCTGCATCCCGAAGATGGGCTGATCCTTCCTGATCAGTTCATCGGTGTCGCGGAGGAACACGGCCTGATCGGTCTTCTGACTCGCACCGTCACCGATGCCGCGCTGGCCCAGGCGCAGTGGTGGGCGAGCAATGGCTTGCCCCTGCGCGTCGCGATAAACGTATCGATGGAGAACCTGACCTCATTGGATTTCGTGGACTTCGTCGCGGACCACACGGCAGCGGCGGCGATCTCCCCGGGCAACGTCATTCTGGAAGTCACCGAAAGCCGCTTGGTACAGGATCTGCGCACACCGCTGGAGGTGCTGACACGTCTGCGCTTGAAGCGCTTCCGGCTTTCGATCGACGACTTCGGCACCGGCCATTCCTCACTGGCGCAACTGCGCGACATGCCGTTCGACGAGCTCAAGATCGATCGCAGCTTCGTCCATGGCGCGGCCACGCACGCGACGGCCCGGGCGATCTATGCCGCCAGCCTGGGGCTGGCCAAGCAGCTCGGCATGGACACCGTCGCGGAAGGCGTCGAAGACCGCGCGGACTGGGACTTCCTGCGCAGCACGGGCTGCTCGCTGGCGCAGGGCTTCTTCATCGGAAAGCCCATGCTGGCGAACGCCCTGAAGGACTGGACCGCGAGCTGGACCGAGCGCCTGGCTCGGGAGTCGCTGGTATCGGCAGGACCGGCGGCACTGGCATGAGCGAAGGGCGCACCCTCGGCAAGATCCTCGTCGCCTCGGACGACGCGACGGATGCGGCGCTGGTGCGGAAGCTGCTCGCGGCAAGGTTCGAGCAGATCGTGCTTTCCACCGATTCGGACAAGGCCGTCGAGGACTTCGATCAGCTGCTGCCCGATGTGCTGGTGCTGGCTTTCGGCGCGCTGGCGAAGGCTGAGCGCTACTACCTGGGCCTGTACCGGTTCAGCAGCAGGATCCATGCGCAGACGCATCGGACCGTCATCCTTTGCGACAAGGCCGAGGTGGTCAAGGTCAGCGAGCTGTGCATGAAGCGCTACTTCGATGACTACGTGCTGTTCTGGCCGATGAATCACGACGCGCCGCGCCTTCCGATGGCGGTGCACCATGCGCTGCGCGAACTGGACGCGCTGCGGAACGCCGGCCCGTCGAGCGCGGAGTTCGCCGCGCAGGCGAGGCGGCTCGTGGAACTGGAGGCCTTGCTCGGTCGCTACACGGCGGCGGGCGCCGCCCAGATCGACTCCGCGCAGACCGCCATCGATCGAGCGGAACGAGGCTTCAACGGAGCGCTGGCGGAGCTCCAGGGCCGGTTCGGCGGGCCGCCCGGCGACACCGGCGATCCGCCCGGAGCCGCCGGCATAGGGCTGGCAATCGCGCAGCTGGGCCGCGATCACGCGGAGCCCATGTTCGAGGCCGCCGCCGAGTCGATCCGCCCTCTGGCTCAGCTGAACAGCGAGCTGCAGCGGGACTGCGCACCGTACATGGAGTCGATCCGGACGCTCGGGGCCATGGCCGGCCGCATCCGTCCGAAAGTGCTCATGGTGGACGACGACGCGCTGCAGAAGAAGATCGTGGCCGCGATCCTGCCGCCCGAGAACTACGAGCTGCTGCTTGCTTCCGATACCCTCGAAGCCATGGCGCTGCTGCGCACCACGATTCCCGACCTGATTCTGATGGACGTCATGATGCCGAGCATCGACGGCATCGAGACGACGCGGCGCTTGAAGGCGGCACCGCTGTACGCCAAGATCCCCGTCATCATGGTGACCGGCGAGAGCAAGGGCAGCGTGGTACGGGATTGCCTGGAGGCCGGTGCCATCGATTTCGTGGTCAAACCCTTCGACCGCCGTACGCTGCTGGGCAAGATCCAGCGCCTGGTCGGCGCTTGATTTCGAGGCGCCGAAGCGCGCCGCCGCCGTCGCGCGGCGGTCCGCCAGGTCCGCTAGGTCCGCCAGGTCCGCTGGATAGGCTGGCCGTCCTCGGTGCCCGTCAGCCGGTTGCTATCGTCGACGAACACCACGCGCGGCTGATGCGCGGCCATCTCGGCCTCCGACAGCATCGCGAAGCTGGCGATGATCACCAGATCGCCGACCGACGCGCGGCGCGCGGCCGAACCGTTGATCGAAATGATGCCGCTGCCGCGTTCGGCGCGCAGCGCATAGGTGACGAAGCGTTCGCCGTTGTCGATGTTCCAGATGTGCACCTGCTCGTTGTCGCGGATGTCGGCCGCGTCGAGCAGGTCCTCGTCGATCGCGCACGAGCCGACGTAGTGCAGTTCGCAGTGCGTGACGCGGGCGCGGTGGATCTTCGATTTCAGGAAGTGGCGGAACATGATCGGGTCTTCGGTGAAGGGGTATCGCTGAACGGGTCTTCGGGCGGTTCAGCCGCATCGCCTGGCGGCCAGGCCGGCGGCAGGCTCCGCCAGCCATTCCAGCAGCAGCGCATTGAAGGCGCCGGCTTCCTCGTACTGGACCCAGTGGCCGGCCTCGTCGATGACATGCCAGCGCGCCTGCGGCAGCAGCGCGCGGAACTCGTCGACGACGGTTTCGATGCCGTCGCTCGAAGTCGCGTCGAAGCGGCCCCAGACCGCGCTGATCGGCGCCGCCACCTGCGGCAGGATCTCACGCAGCGCGTGGCCTCGCGACAGCCCGCGGCTGAGGAAGCGTGTCCGCTGGGCGTTGCGCTGCTGGACTTCGATGGCCAGCTCGTCGATCCGCGCAGCGTCCGCGATCATCAGTACCGCCAGGTTGTGGCGGTGCGCGGCCCGGCTGGCCTGCGCATCGTCCAGACCGCGCCAGCGCCGCATCTCGCGGTCGCGCGGACGGCGCAGCGCGCCCAGCCCGACTGCTCCGACCAGGATCAGCCTGCGCGTGCGATCAGGCCGCTGCGCCGCCAGATGCGACGCGACGATGCCGCCGAACGAGAAGCCGACCAGGTCCACCGGCGCACTGCCGGGAAGCACCGTGTCCAGCGCCTGCGACAGCACCTGCGCCAGGGCCGCCGGATCGGCGCCGGCCGGCGCGTCGTCCGAATCGCCGTAGCCGGGCATGTCCGGCGCCCAGACGGTGTAACTGGCCGCCAGTGCGTGCACATTGCTGACCCAATGGCGCCACGAGCCGGTGCCGCCGTGCAGCAGCACCACCGGCGGGCCGCTGCCCCAGCTGCGCCAGACCGACACGCCGCCGGGCGTCGGCACGACGACGCGCCGCGCCGCGGCATCGAGTTCGGCCAGAACGCCGGCCGGGCCCGGGCCGCTCGCGCTGCGGGCGCCCGGGGCGGTATCGTGATCGGTGGTCATGGGACCGTACTTTACCTGCAGCCGGCCGCTTATAACGCAGTGCAGCACGCCGCCGCCCGATCTGTGAGACGATCAGCATCCTGTGGCACGACGCCGCCCGCCGCCGGGCCGGCTCGCGCCCCTTTCAAGAGTCCACAGCGAGACCCACACCATGAGCACCAACCCCGACTCCGGCAGCGCACGCGGCGCCACGCTTCGCTATCCGTTCGACGGGGTGCCCGAGACTGGCCAGGTGCGCGAAGTCACCGACGGCGTACTTTGGATCCGCATGCCGCTGCCGTTCACGCTGACGCACATCAATCTGTGGGCGATCGCAGACGGCGAAGGCTGGGCCATCGTCGACTCCGGCGTGCAGACGCCCGACACGGCTGCCGCCTGGCGCCAGCTGCTGACCGGCCCGCTCGGCGGGCGTCCGGTGACGCGCGTGTTCGCCACGCACATGCATCCCGACCACATCGGCATGGCCGGCTGGCTGACTCGGCGCTTCGATTGCCGGCTGTGGATGACGCGGCTTGAATACCTGACCTGTCGGGTGCTGGTCGCCGACACCGGCCGCGCCGCGCCGGCCGACGGGGTGGCGTTCTATCGCCGCGCCGGCTGGAGCGACGACGCCATCGAGCAGTATCAGGCGCGCTTCGGCGGCTTCGGCAAGAACACCTATGCGCTGCCCGACAGCTATCACCGCATCCGCGACGGCGATCAGCTTCGCATCGGCGGGCATGACTGGCAGGTGGTGGTCGGCAGCGGCCACTCGCCCGAACATGCGTGCCTGTACTGCCCGGGACTGAAGGTGCTGATCTCCGGCGACCAGGTGCTGCCGCGCATCTCGTCGAACGTCTCGGTGTTTCCGACCGAGCCCGACGCGGACCCGCTGGCGGACTGGCTCGATTCGCTGCGCGACATAGGGCACCGCGTGCCCGACGACGTGCTCGTGCTGCCGGCGCACAACGATCCGTTCTACGGCCTGCACAGCCGCCTGCAGGGACTCGAACAGGGACATCTGCGCGCGCTGGAGCGCCTGAAGCAGACGCTCGTCGAACCCAAGCGCGTGGTCGACATCTTCCGCTCGCTGTTCGCGCGCGACGTCACCACCGACACGCATCTGCTGAGCATGGCCACCGGCGAGGGGCTGGCGCATCTGAACTATCTGCTCGGCCGAGGCGAGGCCTCGATGACGCTGGACGGACAAGGCGTGGCCTGGTTCCAGGCGAAGGCCTGATGCCACGCGAAAGCTGATCGATTCCGCGCGCCGCATGGGCGGCGCCTCTCGAGCTTTCGCCTTTCAGCTTTCATGTGCGGGCCTGTTCGCCGCGGCTCTTCGTCGCGCGCATGACGCCGGGCAGGCTCGGTGCGCTCCGGGCCCAGGTTGCGCCCGTGTGCCCATACGC
>JBFWXS010000058.1:0-34261 GCA_050187175.1 Burkholderiaceae bacterium | reverse complement strand
CACCCGATCTTCACTCTGTCCAAGAAGCCTGACATGAAGATTCGTCGCTACGAGAACGGCCCGAACTGGGCCGAGATCCGTCCGAGCACGAAGGGGCTGGCAACCGTGTTCGATCGCGACATCCTGATCTATTGCATATCGCAGCTCATGAAGGCAGTCAACGAGGGGCGGCCGGTCAGCCAGACGCTGCGGATAAAAGCTTACGACCTGCTGGTCGCGACAAATCGGGACGTCAACGCTGGCGGCCGCTCGTACGCGCTCCTGAAAGATGCGCTCGAGCGCCTGCGCGGCACGACCATCGTCACGAACATCAAGCAAGGCAACGGGGATGCCCATTCGGTGTTCGGGATCGTCGACAGTGCCGGCATCGTGCGCGAGTCGCTGGATGGCCGCATGCAGGAGATCACGATCAAGCTCTCCGACTGGCTGTACGACGCCGTCGCCTCCCAGGAGGTGCTGACGCTGGATCGGAGGTACTTTCAGCTCTCGAAGCCGCTGGAGCGTCGCCTGTATGAGCTCGCCCGCAAGCATGTTGGCGCCCAGTCCGAGTTCAGGATCGGCCTGGAGAAGTTGCGCCTGAAGACCGGCTCCCAGTCAACCGCCAAAGAGTTTCGTCGCCTGATCAACAGCGTCATTGCCGACGACGCGAAGCACAACCACATTCCCGGCTATTCGTTCGCGCTGGATGACGAGATTGTCGTCATGCGGCCGAAGCCCGATGCGACCGACTGCCTGGCCCCTACCCTGCCGAAGAAGCGCCTCGAGCTGTCCCCGGACATCTATGAAGAGGCCCGCACACTGGCGCGTGGCTGGGACATCCAAGTGCTGGAGAGCGAGTGGCGTGAGTGGGTCTCCAAGAAGGGAATCGTTCCCCGCAATGCCGACAAACACTTCCTGGCGTTCTGCAAACAGCGCGGCCCGTACGGTGCAAGCCGATGAAGCGTGTCGACGAGGACATACTCTGCGGCCCGCCGCCGATTCTGCGCGACAAGCCACTGATTTACTTCCCGCTTGGCTGCGACGGCCCCGAGCTGTTCCTCAAAGCAAGCGAGGGATGTCCGGCCTTCGCCCTGTCGGGGCGTACGGATGCGGTGGTGCGCGAGTACCGCCAGGCGGGCTGGTTTGCCGAGATCAACCCGCCACCGATGGGCCGACCCAGCCAAGCCGACCGGACGATCCTGATCTACGCGATCAGCGTGATGGTCTACCGCTGCCTAGCCGGCGGGCTGCCCCATCAGTCGATCCGGATGAACGTGGCAGATCTGCTGACCACGCTGCACCGAAACGATCTCTATCCGAATCTTGAGCAAGAGCATGTCGGTCTGCGCTGGCTGAACGCGTCGCTGCTGCGTCTGACGCAGAGCGAGATCGTCACAGAGGCCATGCTCGGCGAGGCAGTCTGGCGACACCACTATCCCTATCTGGAGAGCGCGGGCTTCGGCCAGGACGGCACCGAGCTCTGGATTCGACTTTCCGAATGGATGTACCGAGGTTTGCTGGCCCGCGGCGTCGTCTCAGGAGCCCGCGCGCACTTTGCCATCCACCATCTTCTGGGACAGCGCTTGTACGAGTTCGCCTGTCGCTTCTGCAAGCCGCGCAACGAGGCAAGGTACGCGCTTCAGTATTTCCATCGTTGGTGTGGGTCGACGGCCAAGCCGGGCGAGTTTCGAACGCAGCTTCAAGGCGTGCTCGACTTGCACAGGAGGTATCCGAATCTGCCGGACTTCCGATTCGAACTCGACGGTGGAATGCTGGCCTTTCGCAAGCTCGCGCCGCGAAATGACATAGGACGGCTTCTAAGCCTATCTCCCGAGCGCCGGTTTACTCCTTCGCAATGAGCATAAAAGCGGCGGACCGGCTTCTAGAGGCGAGCGGTATTGCCAGGCCTGCCGGACAGCGACCAGCGCAGGCGGCCAAGCTCGAACACAGCGACCTCCTCGTCGGCGAGCTGCCACCAGTCGAAACCGTCGTACGATCGACGCCGTGCTTCGGCACTGCACTGTCGCCTGATCATGAGAATGCCAAGCAACTCACCCAGTCCCATGCCCATTCCCCGAGGTGACGCCAGCGGCGGCGCCCGCCTATTCATTGTGCCATGAAGCGCGCGATGCCACAGTTGGATGCACCCCTAGTGTTCGGGCGCGCACTATCGTCATGGGCGCCGGCTGTCTTCGTCCGCTTTCTTCGCCAGTGCGAGCGCGTGACGGTTCACGGATTCACGCCGCGGCGACTTCGCCAAGACAGCGCCATTCATCTGCGGCTATACGACGCGACCCTACAAGACGTTGTCCCGTCGAAGGATGGCTGAGCACGAAGCGCAGGCCGATCGGCTCTACGACTAATTCACTGATCTGGAGCGCGAGTCGATCCTCGATCAACTCGACGAGCTCGACCTCTACCTTGACTGATGCGAGCACCGCCCGCGGCCGGCGGCTGCGGGCGGGCATCGCGGCGGCCCGGGGTGCTTCTCCGCAGGCGACGGCGTGCGCGCTTAGGCCGATGCGTGTTTTGTGACCCTGATCTTGTCCGCATGCTTAATCGTCGCGCAGCCGACCATGGATGCTGTCGAGCTCAGCGTTCTCCATCGCCCGCCCGGTCATGAGCACCCGATCCGCTTCGCGCCTGGCCAGTCGGCTCAGAGTTGTCGGCCCAGCACGACCTTCAGCACCGCCTTGTTCAACTCAGCCTCGGCCAGCAGCTTCTTGAGGTACGCGTTCCCGGTGCGAATGGCCCTGCGCGCAGAATCGCCGGGAGGATCGCCAAGCCCCGCTTCTCGCCAAGGGCGAGTTCACCAACGCTTGCCTGCCGATCCACCGCGTGAAGTGCTGGTAGATCAGCGCACCGCCGTGTTGCAATGCCGCCCACAGACTGCCGGGCACAGCGGATCAGCTGCGATACCTCAGGCACACTTGGCCGAGCTCGCCGAAGTCAGCGACGCAATGCGCTCGTGGCGAAACCACGGGCGCGCCATGCATGGTTCCGGTCGTCACCACTTGCCCAGCAAGAAGCCCTTCGCCTGCACTGGATTGCTGGTTGGCAAGAAACAGAATCGACATCATCGGATCTCCACCCATCACCTGGGCGCCGCTGCCCTGGTCGACCAAGGCGCCCTCCACGACGATGCGTACCGCGATGTCGGCCAGCCGGCGGGAGCGCCAGTCGCTCACCGCCGGCCCCAGTACCAATCCGGTATTGAAGCCATTGTCAGCGACGACCCCGGCAGCGTCCGTATCCATCCAGGTCTCGAACCTGGAGCCGCAGATCTCGAGGGCAAGATACATGACGTCGATCGCATCGACGATCTCATGACGTGTGTACGACCGGGCGCGCGCAGGCAGGTCGCGCCCAAGACGGAAGGCCAGCTCACCTTCGATGCACAGCATCGGGGGGCAGACCGGTGGCTCGGCCGGACTTGAATACAGATCGGAGGTAAACACTCGACCGCTGATCGGATGGTTCAGGCCGCGGCGCTGCTGTGCGATCTCGCTGGTCATGCCCACTTTCCAGCCGACGACGGCCTCGCCTGCGCGCCGTGCCAGCTCGCGCTGGATGGCGTAGCCATCGTCGAGACTGGCCGGCCGGCACTCGGCTGGCAGGCCAGCGATCTGAAGCTTGTCGCGGCGCGCCCTCAGCAGCAAATCAGCGGCCTGGGAAATCTGCGAAGCGTTCATAGAGGTTCCCGGTGGACTGCCTTGGGATGATTCCGCTCAGGGAGTGCGCGTCGCCAGCCCGAGCCGGCCGAGCGTCTTGCCCTGATGTTCGAAATTCGTGTGCGCCCACTCGCTGAACTCCTTCGGCCCCTTATAGAAGCGCTTGAAGTGCAGCCGATCGAGCAAGGCCTGGAACTCCGGCTCATCCATCGACTTTCGGAACGCGTCGTGCAGCACGTTCAGTACTCGATCAGGCAGATTCGCGGGGCCGATGAGCCCGTACGGCGCGCTAAAAGCATCAAGCATCACGCCTTGCTCGGCGAACGTCGGAACATCAGGCCAGGGTGCCAGTCGGTCGGAACCGACCACTCCCAGCAACCGTACCTTGCCCGTGCGCTGCAGCGGCTCCCAGTTCGGCGTGTCGATGAGCAGATCGACATGGCCGCCAGCCACGGCGAGCGCGGTCTCGCTACCTTTGAACGTGACGTGATTCAGCTTCAGACCGTTGCGCTGAGCAAAATCCTCGGCCAGCAGATGCGGAGCGGTCCCCATGCCGGAAGTCGCATAGCTGACCTTACCCGGCTCCTTCTTCGCTGCTGCAATGACGTCGTTAACGGTCTTCCAGGGAGCATCCGCTCGCACCACCATCCCGAACGACAGGTCGGCCATCGCAATAATGTAGGTGAAATCGCGTAGCGGATGATAGCCGGGATCCTGCACGTACGGCGTGCGCAGAACTGCGGTTACGAACTGCATCGCCGTGTATCCGTCCGCAGCTGAGCGCAAAACGTGCTGCGCGCCGACTGCGCCGCTTGCGCCCGGCCGGTTCACGACCACGAATCGCTGGCCGTTCGGCAGATACTTCGACGCCAGCTCGGCCGTACCGCGGAGAAAGATATCCGTGTGCCCGCCGGCGGTCCATGGGCAGACCAGCGTGATCGGCTTGCTGGGATAGACATCGTTAGCGCGGACGGAATGCGGTAGCGCAACCAGGCCTGCCCCGGCGGCACCGGCCTTCAGTAAGCGGCGCCGGCCGCGGAGTGTGGAATTGTCCATCGAATAGGTTCCTTTAAGTCTTAAGCGTTAGTTCTCACCAAACTTCAACTTGATGCCCAAATCGCGGGCGATCGAAGACCATTTCCGCAGTTCCTCGCGGTTGACCCGTTCGAAGCCTTCCGAGTCCAGCGGGCGGGCCTCGAAGCCGGCGGCTTCCAGACGCTGCCGGCGTTCAGGAGCGGCGAGCCCCTCGGCGATATCACGGCCGAGCTGCCATACGATCGCCGACGGCGTGGCGGACGGCGCATAGATTCCGAGCCAGCTGGTGACTTCGAAGTCGGCGACGCCGGCCTCCTGCATCGTCGGCACATCGCGCAGATGTTTCGAGCGATACGAACTGGTCACCGCCAGCGCCCTGAGCCTGCCGTCCTGCAACAGCGAGACGACCGCCGGCAGGTTGGCGAAAGTGAATTCCACCGCACCATTGGCGACATCCACCAGCAACTCGCGGCTGCCCTTGTAAGGCACCGGCTCGAGACGCAATCCGGTCCGCATCGCGAAGAACTCGCTGGTCAGATGGGCGGAGCTGCCGACGCCGTTCGTACCGTATGGCATCGGCCGGTTGCCCTTGGCCTGGCTGATGAAGCCGGACAGGGACTTCGCCGGATGATCGCGCCGCACAACCAGGACGTTGACGAACTCAGCCACCTGCGCCACCGGCGTCAGTGCCTTCACGATATCCAGCGGCAGGCCCTCGACTGTGACCGGCGGAATCACGTTGCCGCCGAGGCCGCCCGTGATCAGCGTGTAGCCGTCCGGCCGGGAGCCCGCCACATACTGCTGCCCGATCAGGCCGCTGGCGCCGGGCTTGTGCTCGACGAATACCGACTGCCCGTACTTCCTGTGCATCACCTCGCTTACCGCGCGTGCCGCCAGATCCGTCACTCCGCCAGGCGGGTACTGCACGACGATTCTGACCGCGCGCGAAGGATATTTCTCCTGGGCGCTCAGTGACCTGCCGAAGGCAAGAGCCGCTGTCACACCACAAAGGACTTTTCGACGATCCATGGCCGTACCTCTCGCAACAGGTAATGGGAGAAAGGCTGGTAGCGATAAAAACTACTATCTGATTATCATATTTATAGAGTCGCACCACCTCCATCTCAGGGCAGCAGAATCAGCAGGAAACGGCTGTCAACCGCAGCACCAGCCGCAACGGCCTGGGGGCCCGCACCGCCCTGCGGGGCTGGGTCAACGAATGAAAGTCGACACGTAGCCGGCGCCGAGCCCGACCCGTTCATAGTGCGCGCGACACAGTTCGATCTTCGAGAACACGTCTTCGTAGCCGACCTGCTTGCCGTGCTCGTCCAGATAGATCATCGCGCCGCTCACGTTGAAGAACGTGATCATCTCGTCGGAGGGTCCATTGCTGTCGACCATCAACGTATGGATCTCGCCGGGCGGCTCGTAGACGAAGCGGCCTTCGCTGGCGATCCATTCGTGCTCGAGATAGCGCCAGCTGCCCTTGATGACGTAGCCGAAGACGGTGCCGGGATGGATGTGGCGGCTCAACACTCCGGAGCGCCGCACCCGCAGCAGGTTGCACCAACCGCCGGTCACCGTATTCAGGAACAGCGGACGGAACCATACATTCGGCGCTTGCTCGACCCATACCCGCTCGTCCTCCGGAATGGCGGCGACTGCGATCTCCGGTTGGATGCATGGGTGTTGCATGACGGTATTCAGCTCATTGCGCATGCTCGGTTCTCCTCGGAGAAGTCGGCGCGGCATCAGGCCGCGATATAGGATGTCTTGACGGTGGTATAGAACTCGGCGGCATAACGCCCCTGCTCACGCGCGCCGAAGCTGGATGCCTTGCGCCCGCCGAACGGCGCATGGAAGTCGGCACCCGCGGTCGGGCAGTTGACCATGACCATGCCCGCTTCCGCATGCCGTCTGAAGTGACTGGCATGCCGCAGCGATGTCGTACAGATGCCGGCCGACAGTCCGAAATCCGTGTCGTTGGCCATCTCCAGCGCGTGCTCGTAGTCGCGCGCCGGAATCACCGCTGCCACCGGCCCGAAGATCTCTTCACGGCATAGGCGCATTGCAGGGTCGCAGTCCACGAACAGCGCCGGCGACATGAAATAGCCTTCAGTGTCGCGGATCAGCCGTTCGCCGCCGCAGATGAGTTGCGCGCCTTCGGTACGGCCGAGCGCCACATAGTCCAGATTCCGCTGCAGCTGCGACTCGTCGACGACTGGCCCGATCTGAGTGTCCTGGCGTAGCGCGTGCCCCACGACCAGGCGTTCGGTGCGCCCCTTCAGGCTTGCGACGAAGCGCTTGTAGATCCCCTGTTCGACGATGATCCGGCTCGAGGCGGTGCAGCGCTGGCCGGTCGAATGAAAGCATCCCTGGAGCGCTACCTCCACCGCTAGGTCGAGGTCTGCATCGTCGAGTACGACCAGTGGATTCTTCCCGCCCATCTCCATCTGCAGCTTGACCAGACGTTCGGACGCCGCCCGAGCCAGAGCACGGCCGGTAGCAACCGATCCCGTGAAGCTGATCGCGTCCACGCCGCGGCCCTGCAGCAGCGCGGAGCCGACGACGCTGCCGCGGCCCATCACCAAGTTGAACACGCCGGCAGGCAGTCCCGAGCGGCTGATGATCTCGGCCAGCTCCCATGCGCTCGCCGGCACGAGTTCGGCAGGCTTGAACACGACCGCATTGCCGTAGGCCAAAGCCGGCGCGATTTTCCAGGCTGGGATGGCGATTGGAAAGTTCCACGGGGTGATGATTCCCACGGTGCCGACCGGCTCCCGCGTAATCTCGACCTCCACTCCGCGGCGCACCGGGGGCAGCTTCTCACCGGGAATGCGCAGCGCCTCGCCGGCGAAGAACCTGAAAATGGCCGCCGCCCGCGCCACCTCACCGATCGCCTCGGCCATTGTCTTGCCCTCCTCGCGCGCCAGCAGCCGGCCGAGTTCAGCGCTGCGTCCGCCAAGCTCCTGACCGATGCGCTCCAGGACCTCGGCTCGCTCCTGCGCGGTAGCGTCGGCCCACACGCTCCTGGCGGCACGTGCAGCCGCCACCGCATCCTGCACCTGCCGCGCGTCGGCCCGCGCATATTCCCCGACGACGTCGGAGTTGTCCGAAGGATTGACGTCGGGCACGGCCTGCGGCCCGCCCACCCATTCACCACCGATGAAGTTGCTCTTCAAATTCAGCTCGTGCATCGTCATGCCAGAACCGCTTCGATCAAGCGCGGCCCCTGCTCGGCTACCGCCGTAGTAAACGCCTTACGCAACTCGCCAACGGTTTCGACGCGACATGCCGGCACGCCGAACGATTTCGACAACGCCAGCCAGTCGATGGAAGGCCGCTCCAAACTGAGAAGGTCGCGCACCGGTTCGCTAACCAGATCGTAGCCATTGCGCGACATCTCGTTGATCAGGATTCCGTAACGTCGGTTGGATGCCAGTACCACTACCACGTCGCAACCCTCGCGCGCCATCGACCACAGCGACTGCACGGTGAACATCGCACTACCGTCCGACTGCAGCGCCACCACCTTGCGGCCGGGATCGGCGATCGATGCACCGAAGGCCGACGGCAAGCCCTGACCGATGGCGCCACCGGTAAGCACGATGGTCGTATGCCGTTCCGCGTGTGCTGCGTAGGCATTGAAGGGAAAGCCCAGAGTCGCACCTTCAGCCGACACGATCGCGTGCGCCGGCAGATGAGTCGCGACCACGCGGGCGGCCGAGTCCGCGGTCAACGGACTACCCATGCCGTCGTCCGTAAGACACGCCGCTTCGACGTATGACGGCGCCTTCGGTACGCCGGCAGCTTCAACCAGATGCCTGATTGCATCCGGTGCGCAGCGGCCCAGCCCACAGACCGACACCAACCGCGTGGGATCGCCCAGAAAGCTTGGAACGTCACGCGTTCCGAAGAAGGCCACTGGTGCGGAAACATCCAGTAGCGCGACGCAGTCGAAGCCGAGCAGATAGGCGTGCGCCTTCGCGGCCAGCGCGGGAAGCCGGCGCACGAGCGGCAGACCCCGGCCATACTCGCACACCGCCGGGAATGTTTCCCCGACGAACTCCACGTTTGGCAGCGCTTCCAGCGGACGCAGCAGCGTTAGACAGTCCTCCGTCAACGCACCTTGGCCCAGGTACAGTAGGACCTTGCGGCCGTGGCGAATGGCTGCCGCGACGCGGTCAGCGGCGGCAGCGTCGTGCACCTCGGTAGCGGGCACGGCAGCGGTCCGGTGGACCGGGAACGTCACTGGCTCTTCCTGCAGGTCCATCGGCAGGATTAATGTTTGAATGCCACCGTCGGCGGCAAGCTGATCGAGCGTCTGTGCCACCGCCGATCGCAGACCGTCCCGCGAATCGGCGCGCCGCACGGCGGCGGAGACCGGCCGAGCCAGAGATTCGATATCACTGGCCAGCGGCGGATCGGCGGCAACGTGCCACGACATATGCTCGCCGATGATGTTCAAAATTGCCGATCGGGCACGGCGGGCGTTATGGAAGTTCGCAATCGCGTTCGCGAACCCCGGCCCGAGGTGCGTGAGGGTCATCGCCGGCTTGCGGCGGATCCGGTAGTAGCCATCCGCCGCACCCGAGCACACGCCCTCGAACAGGCCGAGGATCGGTCTGATGGCAGTGGCCCGATCCATTGCTGCGACAAACGGCAGCTCCGTGGTGCCCGGATTCGCAAAGCAGACCTCGATGCCGCCGGCTGCCGCGGACTCGAGCAGCCACTGCGCTCCCATCGCTGCCTGAGCCGTCTTGGACGCCTCGCTCATGCAGGTATCTCCTCGCGTTGCAGGACATCGTCGAAAGCAGCATCGAGGATGTCGAGCGCTTCGTCGAACACCACATCGCTGGTCGTCAAAGGGAATAGGAAGCGAATCGCATTCGCGTACTGCCCGCAGGTCAGCAGAATCAAGCCGCGTGCCAGCGCTGCCTGCCGTACGCGCTGGGCAAGATCTGACGCAAGCTGCCCCCGCTCGTCAGCGAACTCCATGGCGATCATCGCACCCAAGCCTCGCACATCCGAGATGACCGGATAGCGGCGGCGCGCCGCCTCGAGACGAGCAACGAGCCGTTCTCCGAGCACGGCGCCACGCTCAGCCAACCCCTCTTGCTCAAAGATGTCGATCACCGCATGGGCCGAGGCCACGGCCAGCGGGTTGCCCGCATAAGTGCTGCCCAGGCCACCGGCTGCGGCGCCGTCCATGACGTTGGCGCGTCCGATGACCGCGGACAGCGGCAAGCCGGCCGCCAGACTCTTGGCCACCGTCACCAGATCCGCGGCGACGTCGTAGTGCTCCATCGCGAACAGCTTGCCGGTGCGGCCAAAGCCCGACTGAATCTCATCCACGATCAGCAAGATGCCGTGCTCGTCGCAGGCCTGGCGCAGACCCCGCATGAACTCGGCCGGAGCGGGATGGAAGCCACCTTCTCCTTGCACCGCCTCGACGATGACGGCTGCGACCTGCCGCGGATCGACATCGCACTTGAAGCGCTGCGCCAACCCCTCGAGCGCGGCCTGGACGGAGACGCCGCGTGCCGGAAACGGAACGCGAAACACGGGACCGGGCATCGGGCCGAATCCGGCCTTGTACGGATGCACCTTTCCAGTCAGCGACAGAGTCATGAGGGTACGGCCGTGAAAGGCGCCGTCGAAGGCGATCACCGCCGGACGCCGGCTGGCGGCGCGCGCAATCTTCACCGCGTTCTCAACAGCCTCAGCACCCGTCGACATCAACAGCGTCTTCTTCTCGAATCGGCCGGGCGCCAGCTGGTTCAAGCGCTCCGCCAGTTTGATGTAGCCGGTGTACGGCACCACTTGGAAGCAGGTATGGACGAACCGATCGAGTTGTGTCCGGATGGCGGCCGACACCTTCGGATGTCCATGTCCGGTGTTCATTACGCCGATACCGCCTACGAAGTCGATATAGCGGCGCCCATCCTCGTCCCAGATCTCACTGCCAACGGCACGCGCCGCGACCACCTCGGTCACCAGCGACACTCCGTTCGGGCAAGCCTTGTGCTTTCGTTCGATCCAATCGCTCATACTTTCCTCGTAGCGCCAGGGGTTGGAATGATACGCAAGAAGTCGAAGTCGCAACCGTGCTCCGCCTGCATCACGTGATCCCGATACAGCTTGTCGTAACCGCGGCGAGACGGCTCCGCGACGGGTGCAAGCTCAGCGCGCCGCCGCTCGAGCTCGGTCTCGTCGACGAGCAGGTCGATGCGGCGCTCGGACAATGACAAACGGATGCGATCACCGTTGCACACCAGCGCGATCGGTCCGGCCAGCGCTGCCTCCGGCGAGATGTGCAGCACGATGGTGCCGTACGCGGTACCGCTCATGCGCGCGTCCGAGATGCGCACCATGTCCTTGACGCCGCGGCGCGCCAGCTTGGCCGGAATGGGGATGTAGCCCGCTTCCGGCATCGCGGCGGCCACCGGACCGGCGTGGCGCAGCACGAGTATGTCCGTCGCTTCGACGTCCAGATCGTCGCTGTCCAGCCGCGCCGCCATGTCCTGCAGCGAATCGAAGACCACTGCTCGACCCGTATGCTCGAACAGCGATTCGTCCGCTGCCGCGCGCTTGATCAACGCACCGTTGGGCGCCAGGTTGCCGTGGATGCCGAGCAGCCCGCCGTCGCAGCGCAGCGGCTGGCCGCGCGGCCGGATCACCGACCGATCGGACCATTCGCCGGCCGTCTCGATGATCTCTCCCAACGTCTGCCCGCTGACCGTCATGCAGTCCAGATGCAGCAGGTCACCTAACTCGCGCAGCACGGCCGGAACCCCGCCAGCGGCGTTGAAGTCCTCCATGTAGTGCTCGCCGGTGGGCTTGAGGTCTACCAACACCGGTGTCGTGTCGGCGAGCTCGTTCAGCAGATCGAGAGAAACCTCGATGCCCAGGCGCCCAGCAATCGCCGTGAGATGGATCAGCGCATTGGTCGACCCGCTGACAGCAAGCAGCACACGCAGCGCATTGCGGACCGATTCCGGCGTGATGATGCAGTCAGGGGTAAGACCCTTGGCAGCCAGCCAGACGGCCTGCCTGCCTGCCGCTTCAGCCGCCCGCAGGCGGTGTGCATGTACCGCGGGGATGCTCGCCGTATACGGCAGCATGATGCCCAGCGCCTCGGCGATGCAGGCCATTGTGCTGGCCGTTCCCATGACGGCGCAGGTACCGGCCGTCGTCGCGAGATGGCCTTCAATCTCGGCGATGCGGTGCTCACTCACGCTGCCGGCGCGATGCTTGGCCCAGTAACGGCGGCAGTCGGTGCACGCGCCCAGGCGCTCGCCCTCATAACGGCCGGTCATCATCGGCCCCGCCACCAGCTGGATGGCCGGCCTGCCGGCCGACAGCGCCCCCATGAGCTGGGCCGGCACCGTCTTGTCGCAGCCACCGACCAGCACGACCGCATCCATCGGCTGCGCGCGGATCATCTCCTCGACGTCCATTGACATGAGGTTGCGAAACTTCATGCTGGTAGGTGCCAGGAAGGGCTCTCCGAGCGAGATCGTCGGAAAGTCCAGCGGCAGCCCTCCCGCGGCCAGGATGCCGCGCTTGACCGCTTCGATCAGCTCCGGGAAGTGTCGATGGCAGTTGTTATACCCACTGGCGGCGTTGGCGATGCCGACGACCGGACGCGCCAGCAACTCCTCCGAGTAGCCCATGGACTTAGCAAACGAGCGGCGCAGGTAGCGGGAGAAACCCGCGTCACCGTAGTTGGTCAGCCCCTCTGTCAGCCCCTTAGCCCGCGTTCTAGTCATGATTGAGACGTTGCGACCTCAATCGGCCAGACTTGCGGGTTCACCATGGCCCGTGGCGCTTCACCGCACAGCGCCCGCCGCAAGTTGTCGACGGCAAGCACCCGCATCGAGCGCCGCGTCTCGGTCGTCGCACTTCCCGCGTGCGGCTGCAGAACCACGTTGGGCAGCCGGCACAGCTCGCTCGACGGGTCAAGCGGTTCCTGAGCCATCACGTCGAGCCCCGCTCCCGCGATGCGGCCGGTGCGCAGCGCCCGAATCAAGGCGGCCTCATCGACGACGGCGCCGCGCGACGTGTTGATCAGCTTGGCATGAGGCTGCATCAGCTCGAACTCGCGCGTGCCGATCGACATCCGCGTCTCGTCGGTGAGCGGCACGTGCACGCTGACGTAGTCCGATTGCGCGAACAACTCATCGCGGCTCACACGGGTCGCCAGCCCTTCGGCCTCGGCCGCCTGATCCTGCTTGCGGTTGTAATAGATGACGCGCATGTCAAAGGCGCGTGCGCGGCGGGCGACCATGCTGCCGATGCGGCCCATTCCCAGCAGGCCCAGCGTCTTGCCCGCTAGATCCGAGCCGAACGGCGCCGACCCAGAGCGCCACCCGCCGCTGCGGACGAACTCGTGCGCCGCCACCAGATTGCGCGCCAGGCACAGCACGAGCCCCATAGTCAGATCGGCGACGGCGGCATCGAGCACACCCGGCGTGTTGCACACGAGAACCCGGCGCCGATTCGCCTGCTCCAGCTCGACGTTGTCGAAACCGACCGCCACGTTGGAGACGATCTTCAAGTTTGCGAAGCAATCGAGCAAATCGGCATCGACGCGCGTCGCCAAGGTGCAAAGCATGCCAACGACGCTCGCTCGTTGTTCGGCTCCGATCAGTGTCTGCGGACGAACCCCGGGGGGGACCTCGATCAGGGGAGCCAGCGTCTGCAGTTGTGCGAGCAGATCAGCTGGCAAAGGGGCAGAGTGAATAATAGTCATGGCTCAAAAGAATGTGGTAAGGGCTTTGGCCAGCAGCACCGATTGATCGAGAAACACTTCCCGCTTGACGAGCAAGATCCGTTCCGGCGTCACGCGCAGCGTATCTTGCCGCTTTCCGGCGAGCAGCTGGTTCTCGGTCTGCAGGCGGTTCTGGCTCACGAGGAAGCGCGAACGCACCCGCACGGCCTGTGCGCCATCGGGCAAGGGCTGTGTATCGAGCACCCGCACGTTGGTGACCAGATGCGAGAAGCGCGACACCGGCTCTTCGGCCCAGTGAACGCCTGTCCTGATCTGCGCCACCCGCTGACGCAGCGTGGCGATGCCCTCGTCGAACCAGGCAATCTCGCCTTCAGCGGTATACTCGCTTGCAATCCGATCGCGACGAACGTTGCGGGCGATCGGCACCCGATAGTGGATCTGCTCGTCCAGCAGAGCCAGCCACTCTTCGTAGCGACGCTCATCGAGCAGATCAGCCTCGAGATGCAGGAACTGGAGGACGCGCCACCACAGGCGCAGCGAGTCCGGTGCGCTCGACTCAGACACGATGCTCCTCCCGCGCTTGCGCCATCAGCTCGCTCCACGTCTGCCCCTCCATGAACTGCTTCCAGCGACGATAGAAGATGCGCCCGTTCTCCTCGGTAAACTCGCCGCAGTGGACAGCCCCCTTCAGTCCCGGCACCGGCTTGGCATGCCCCAGACCCATCTGGTAGTTGAAGTACATCGTCGAGGCGACCTCGCCCATGCTCGTGTCGGTAGCCCCCGTCCAGTTCTCCATGTCATCCGATTCGGTCATACCGCCAGGCCCAGAGTAGTGCAAGTAGTAGCTGCGCGCGGCCTCCTTCACCGCCTCGGGGGCGTCTTTGTCGACCAGATAGATGCGCCACATCTCCATCTGCGTCGGCCCTATCGGATGGAATACAGCGATGGTCCTCGGCTGCTTGCCGTGAAACGACATGTTCGGGAAGATCGTCCCGACGCTGTGCTGCACGCGCATGCTATCGCCGAGCGAGGCGACCCGCTTCTCGTGCAACGCGCGGTAATAAAGCTCCAGCTCCGAGCCGACCGGGTACGCTGGCTTGTACGGAGGCTCTTCGTAGTACGGCATCCGTCCGACGATGCCGTGCCCGAGCGATGGAAAGCCGACCGTCATCCGGTTCGGCGTCGGCTCGCGACGCCCTTTTCCTCCGCCGGGGCCGATACCGACCAGGTCGACCGAGCGGTGGCTAATATCGTGATACAGATCACCAATGAAGTTCTCAGAGGCGAGCTTCCAGTTTGCATGGACACGCCACTTCTGAACCCCGGCGATCACATCGGAGCCGCCCGGACTGCCATCGCGATGATCAAGCGCGTAGTCCAGATAGTGCTTCATGTCTCCGACATACTCGAGAAACGGCGGTGCGCCCTCGTCCCAGGTGGCCCAGACGGTGCCTTTGTAGTTCTCGACCTTGGCGACCCGCTTCAGTCCCCAGTCCTTCTTCTGCAGTTCACCGTGGTAGTGAGTATCGAACCCCGGCACGCCCAGCAGCGCACCCGGTCGATCGACGAGCTTGCCGTCCGTAGAGAAGCTCCAGCCATGGTACGGACAACTGAACGTCCGGCTGTTGCCCTGGTCGTAGCGGCACAGCGTCATGCCCCGATGCGTGCAGGTGTTAAGAAAAACGTGCAACTGCCCCTGGCGATCCCGCGTGAGAATGACCGAATCGGTCCCCATCCTGGAGACGAAGTAGTCGTCGGGCTTGGGGACCAGCGCTTCATGTCCGACAAAAAGCCAGGCCCGGGAGAAGACTCGCCGGATCTCTTGCTCGAAGATCTGCTGATCGACGAAGATGCGCCGCGCGATCAGCCCCTCGTCGGGGCGAACCAGGGTTTGCAGCTGCTCCATATTCATGGACGATTCCCTTTCGATGATTTCGCCGCAACACTGGCTTCGCGCCCGCGTTGGCGCAGCCGCTTGGCGGTATTGGCGACGTGCGTCGCGGCGCATTCGCGCGCCTGCTCGACGTCGCCCTGCTCGATGGCAGCGTACAGTCGTTCATGCTCGGCTTGGGCATAGGCAGCACGGCCGGCTCGCTTTGACTCCTCGCGAGACATACTGAGGTTCTTCTTGTACAGCTCGGCGATGAAGCCAAACAGGCGGACGTAGTGGTCGTTGCGCGTTGCAACCGCGATCGCACGATGAAAATCCAGATCCGCCTGGACGCCAGCAGCAACGTTGCCGCTCTTGATCGCGGCCCCCATACGGTCGACGGCGGCCTTCATCGTCACCAGATCGTCCTCAGTGCGCCGTTGCGCGGCCAATGCAGCGGCAGCGACCTCTAGCCCTTGCCGAAGCTCCACAATGGCGAGCACCTCGTCAACGTCACCGACCTCGGCGGCGTGCATCTTCAGCACCGCCGAGCGCCGGTTCGCCGTGACGATCAGTCCACGCCCTTGCTTGCTGGTGACGTAGCCCTCTGCCTTTAAGCGCGCAACCGCCTCTCTCAGCACGGTGCGCGAAACACCGATCTGCTCTGCGATGCTCTGCTCGGGAGGAAGCACGTCGCCAAGCGCGTATTGGCCACCCGTGATACCGGACAGCAGCAGCTCCGTAACACGCTCGGTCAAGCTGGCCTCGGCACGCAAGGCGCTCACACCACCAACATCGATCAGCCGTGACATTTCCGTCTCCGTCCATACGACAATAGCCCCGTCATCGCCGTGGCCTCATCCTTGCCGGCATGTCGCTTGCGCCTCACTCCAGGCCGAAGCCTTGTTCGCGCAGCACGGGGGTGACTTCGGCGTAGTCTCCCGTGACTGCGTAGCGCCTGGAGATACCGTCGCTCCACGTCGCCGCATCGCTGCGGCCCATAGCGGCCGCGTAGGCGACGTAAGCGTCGTCCAGCGGCCCGATCGCGCCCGACGTAAGCTCGCTGACGTAGGACTCGCCGTGCGCGAATGATTCTAGGCTGATGCGGGGCTTGAGCGGATGCGCTTGATCCGCAACATGCCCCACGCATAGACCGGCCATCGGAAACGTGAGCGGCGGCAGATCAAGAAGCCGGCAGACCGCCCTGGGTTGGCGCCGGATCCCGCCGATCGGACATACGCCAAGCCCCAGGCTGCGCGCAGCAGCCATCATAGTCCCCAGTACGATGCCCACGTCGACGGCGCCGATCAGCACGCCGTTCAGATTGCCCTGGACGCGCTGTTCGCGCTGATGCAGTGCTGCGGCACGAGCCGTACGGTGAAAGTCCATGACTAGCGCGAGAAACACCGGCGCCTGCACGATCTTCTCCTGGTGACCGCACAACTCAGCCAAGCGGCTTCTGCGGCCAGGGTTTTGCACGACAATGGTCGTGACCTGCTGGCCATTGTTCCAGTTCGGCGCACGGCGGGCACAGTCCAGAATCTGATGCAGCGCCTGGTCGTCGACAGGCTCGTCAATAAAACAGCGCTCGCTGCGGTGGCTACTGAGCACCGACACGACGCCGTTGCCGGTTTGCGCTGGCGTGGCGTCCATGGCTTAGTCCTTCTTGCGTGCTGCGAGCGGCTCGAGCTCTACCAGCCAGCCGGGTTTGACCAGGCCCGCGACCTGCACCACGGATCTCGCAGGAAATCCGCTCACTGGCCGGCTCTCGAAGAATCTCGTCCAGCCCCGACTAAAGCCGTCGAAGTCCATCTCCCCCGTCGCCGGATCAGCCACTAAGTAGGCACGAACGCTCACCAGGTCCTCGAGGCCTAGATCGGCTTCGCGCAGAACCTGTTCAACGCGCTGCAAGCATCCGAAGGTCTGCGTTTCCGTGTTGCCAAACGTCGCGACGCTGGGCTGGGATGCCGCGGGATCGACGACAGGTGGCATCTGCGCGCTGAAGACCACCCATGCGTTGGCTGCCGGAACCTCGACCGCGCGGGACAACGGTGCCGACGCTCCAGACACCGCAATACGTCGTAACGACATGACAGCTCCTAGTGAGAATGAGTGTTCTGAGCGCTCAGCCCAAGAGATTATTCTATTATAGTATAAACATACTTTCATGCTCAATGCCGGCAACAAAGCAGCGGCATCGCAACCATGATTGACACCGCCGTGCGTGACCCGACCGCTTCGTATGAGCCTCGACGTCGAGCCGAGGAGTCGCGGCCAAGGCGGCCGATGTGATCGGGCGGCAGCGAAGTCCGCCGCAGCGCGGCGATGTCTTGCGTGCACGAGAAGATGACGATTCAGTCGCTGGATCGAAAGGATCCGATGCTGCCGCCGTCGCCCAGGGAGCAGCCCGAGCGCCAGCATGTTGACCCGCCCCGTCGGGTTGTTGTGCCGCCGCATCGCGGATCGGCGTCAGCGAATCGTTCCATCGTGGAGATCAACCACCACAGAAGACTACCCGTCGTCCTCGAGTCTGGGGTAACGTTTCGCCTGCACGGGGCCACAGATCATCAGCCACGCCACGAGATCGACGGCACCCACGGCGGGGCGCACGCCCCCAAGCCCCGCTTCGCCGCGTCAGGGAACGCCGATCTGATGGCAGCTCAACGTTTCAAGCGCCTGGACCATGCCTGAATGATCCCAGGCCGCGCCGCCGTGCGCCATGCAGGCGGAGAACAGCTGCTGAGCCGCGGCCGTGGCAGGAAGCGCCACGCCCAGCTTGCGCGCGCCGTCCAACGCAAGGGCAAGATCCTTCTGGTGCAACTCGATGCGAAAACCCGGCTCGAAATTGCGTCGGATCATGCGCTCTCCATGCACCTCCAGAATGCGCGATGCCGCGAACCCACCCATCAGCGCCTGCCTGACGCGAGCGGGATCGGCCCCCGCTCTGGATGCGAAAAGCAAGGCTTCGCCCACTGCCTCGATGGTCAGGGCCACGATGATCTGATTCGCCACTTTGCAGATCTGGCCGTCGCCGTTCTCCCCCACGCGGGTAACGTTCTTGCCCAGCAGCTCAAAAATCGGGCGCACCCGGTCGAACGCGGCTTGCGATCCCCCGACCATGATCGTCAGGGCAGCGCTCTTCGCGCCTTGTTCACCGCCCGACACTGGCGCATCGATGAAGTCGCAGCCGAGTTCATTGATGCGGCGCGCATATTCCCGGGTTTCAATGGGCGAGATCGAACTCATGTCGATCACGATTTTGCCGGGGCGCAAGCCCGCCGAGACCCCGCCCTCACCGAACAGTACCTGCGCAACATCGGGCGTATCGGGTAACATGGTGATGATCATGTCGGCGCTTTCGGCGACTTCCCTGGGCGTCGCGCAGGCCTTCGCGCCTTGCGCGACCAGCTCCGCTGGCACGCCGCTACGGCTATGCAGGAAGATCTGCCGACCCGAAGCCACCAAGTGCCCGGCCATGGGTCTGCCCATGATACCCAGGCCGATAAACCCGATCGTGCTCATGACCATTACCCCCTGCCCGCTTCCGCACGGTTCAAGCCGCCGTGCATGACGGCGACCGCCTGCTGCGCGCCGGCGGCGATGAAGCGCGCGTCGGACCCGACCGTGACGAACCGAAAGCCCTTCTCGACCATTCTCAGAGCATATTCCGGGCTGGCGTTGTGAATACCCGCGACGACACCCCGCGCCCGGGCCCGATCGATGACATGCTCGATCGCCTCGATCATTTCCTTCTCCTCCCGGTCGAAGCCCGGGGGGTAACCCAGCGACGAAGCAAGGTCGGACGGGCCGATGTAGACCGCGTCCAGGCCGTCCACGGCAAGGATGTCGTCCAGGTTGTCCAGCGCCTGCCGCGTTTCTATCATCGCGAAGGCCACGATCGTGCGGTTGGACTGCGAAGGATAGTCCGGTCCGCCATACAGCAAGGCTCGGATGGGCCCCATGCTACGCCGGCCGCGAGGCGGATAGTGCGTGGCCGCCACCAGCCGCTCGGCATCCTGGCGCGTGTTGATCATCGGGCAGATGACGCTGTATGCCCCCGCATCGAGCATCTTCATCAGAATGCCTTCGTCGAGCCACGGCACACGGACCACCGGCACCACACCGGTCGTGGAGATGGCGGTCAGCATATGCACCGCGTCTCGATAATCGATGACGCCGTGCTGCATGTCTATCGTCAGCGAATCCCACCCCTGATGCGCCATCGTCTCGGCGGAAAATGAATTGGGGATCGCCAGCCAGCCATTGACCGCAGCGCGGCCGGCGTCCCACATGGTCCTCAGCCGGTTCTCTCGCATGCCTGCCCTCCCTGCAACGGATTCCACAAATGACCCGTGGCGCCGCGCGCCAAGCGGGAATCAGCGCTCGTCATCGGCAACGTGGCGCGCTTCCTCGGCCAGAAAATACGCTACCAGCTGCCTGAACATCGCTTCGATCGCATCAGGGCTCAAACCCGCCTCCGTCGCCCAGGCTCGGCGGCGCTCTATCATCGCCGTCAATCGGTCCTCGCCGGGCACGGCCACAGGAGGATGGATCTTCTTCAGTTCCGCCCCGCGCTTGGCATACTCGAAACGTTCTCCCAGCGCCCGGACGATCGCTTGATCGATCTGATCGATCTCGCGGCGGACCTCATCGATGCTGACGCACTGCCGAGGCGCCGGCCGTCTCGGAATCGCTCGATTACTCATGGCCGGCACCCGACGCCACTGCTTCCGGCGCGCCGCCGCCCGGCAGCACGTACTTGGCCGCCCCTTCTTCCAGCTCAACGTCCTGCGGCAGCACGATGTCCACCGGACGCAGGTCGTATGAGGCGGGAGAAAACGGTTCGGTCAGATCCTTGTTCTCGGCCAGCAGCTTGAGCGCGTTCAGCATGCGCCGCCGCACGGAAGCGATACCCAGATCGGTGGAACATAGCCGCTCCTGCGTACGATCCAGCAGCGGTCCGCCCTGGTCTTCCACCACGGCCCAATCCTGAGCGGGCACGGACTTGATGCCAGTCCAGGAATGACTGCGCTGCGCCGCCCGGTTGATCAGATACTCGTTCTCCATGTTCTCTTTCGGGAGAAAGGTGCCGGGAATCAGCTCCGGAAAGAACACGCCGCCATGTTTGTATTCGTGAAGCTCCCGCTGGCTGAGCGGCCGCTCGGGATGCCACATGATGCGGATGAACAGCGTATGGAAATCGTCGATCGGCACGCGTGCATTGAACAGGTGGGGGGTGCCCACCGGGCTGGCCACCATGACGAAACAAGGCATCAGCCAGTGGCTGACACGCCAGTGGTATTGGCCATCCTCCGTCTTTCGCTGGGCTGCCATGCGCAGTCCCGCCGGCGTGTCTTTCACCACGTAGCGCGGCTGTCTGTCGAAGAACGCGTGGCTGCCCACGCGATTGGCGGGAAACTC
Source organism: Burkholderiaceae bacterium (assembly GCA_050187175.1). Classification (GTDB taxonomy): domain Bacteria; phylum Pseudomonadota; class Gammaproteobacteria; order Burkholderiales; family Burkholderiaceae_E; genus Zeimonas. The sequence goes on along the minus strand of JBFWXS010000058.1, from coordinate 13,551 downwards.
GGCGCCCACCGTGCTATGGAGGAAGGACACATGGCTCGAATCGATATCGCCTTCCATGGCCTGCAGCCAGTTGCAGCGCATGAACACCTTCGCGACATAGCGATGGCTATCGGGTACGCGTAGCCATCCCATGTCCGGCAACGGCGGAACGCGCTCCCGGTCACCTGCGAAAATCCAGACGAAACCGCCAGCTTCCCGCGCCGGATAGGCGCGCGTCTGTACTTTCTGCTTGAAGACCGGACCCTCTGGACAGTTCGGCATATCGACGCAGTTCCCGTCCACGTCGAACTTCCAGCCATGGTAGGCGCAGCGCAAGCCGGCTTCTTCGTTGCGCCCCCAATACAGGTTGGCCCGCCGGTGCGGGCAGTAGGCGTGCAGGATGCCGACGCGCCCCTGGCTGTCGCGGAACGCCACCAAGGGTTCATTCAGAAACTTGAACTTGACCGGCGCGCAATCCGGCGCCGGCAGCTCGGAGGAAAGGAGGACAGGAACCCAGAATCGCTGAAAATAGCCGCCGATCGGAGTATCCAGACCGATCCGGGTCAGCGCTTCATTGTCTTGATGGCTCAGCATGGCGATCTCCTCTGCCCACGACAACCGCAAGCGCCGCTGCGGGGACCGGCCCCGATTCTAGGGGGCGGCGCCGCGCGAGCGGTTTACCTTTCGGCACAAGCGCCTTGCGGCGGCGTGAACATCACGAAAGGCAGGTCTGACGGATCGTCGTCGGACAAGCGCCGAACCAGCGGGTGCAGGATCGCGTGAACGCGCTGGTTTCGGAGTAGCCCAGCAGCGTCGCCACATCGGCGACGGGAAGATAGGGCTCGCGCAGGTACTGCATGGCCACCGCGCGGCGCACCTCCTCGACCAGATCCGAGAACGTGTAGCCCCCCGCAGCCAGGCGCCTTTGAAGCGTCCAGCGCGCGACGCCCATCGCTGCGGCCACCGACTCGATGTGCGGGGCGCCCGTGTTCAACGTCGACCGTATTTCTCCACGAACTCGGTCGACCACCGATATCTGCCCGATGCCGCCAGCAAGACGGACGAGCTCGTCGCGCAAGCGCGCCATCCGGAGCGGATCGCTGCCCGGCATTGGACGATCGAGCTCGGTCGCGCGCCACACCAGCGCGTTGGTACGCTGCCCGAAGTAGATCGACGAGCCGAACATCCGTTCGTGCTCATGGGCATCAGGCGGCGCGGGATGCTCGAAATGGACCTGCTCGGGCGACCAGCCGCTGCCGATGCACCGGCAGACCACGTTCCTGAACATGCCCATGGTCAATTCCGCATCCTGGCGGCGCTCCATGATTCCGCCGTCCAGGATCCGGTACTCGAGCTTCAGCATCCCGTCCTCGTGATGGAGACAGGATTCGGTCACCTGCTGATGATATGGAAAGAAACGCGCCAGGTTGAACAGCGCAGCGCCGAGCGTCGGCGATGCGAGCGCGAGCTCGCCGATCAGGCCCAGCCTTTCCGGCTGGAAGTCCTGGCCGAAACGCAGCCCGAAGTGAAAATCGCCGGTATCGCGCGCGGCGCATTCCATCAAGGCACAGTACGAAGCCAGATCGAGCGGCCAGCGCGGATCGCTCAGCTTGTCCGGATCCAGGTCGACCCGCTCCATGACCGCAGCCGGGTTTCCGCCCTGCGTGGCGATGAACTCGAGTACGCCATTGGCCGCCGCCGCGAGCACGTTGCGGCTCTTCTTGTCACGTGCGGACGGGCTTTTCTCCACCGCCGCCCGGCCCGTCATGCGACGTCGTTCGCAGACGCTGGAGGAAAGCGGCGTTGCTCCCGAAACAGTTGCGCTGTCACGTGACACGATTCTTCTCCCTGCACACGCTTTCCCTATCGAGGATCGGCGTCGAGTCGAACGATCCGCTCTTCCAGCCCGCTGCGCGCCGGCGGGTACCGCTTCATCACCTCCGGGTCATGCCCGGGGATGATGTGCGCTGGTGAGCTGGCGAGCCGGTGGAGGGTGACATGCCCCTCCATCATATCGCCCACATTGTAGAGAAATGGAAATGGGCGTCCCTGTTCGAGATTGGCATAGAAGTGCGCCGCGTCGGAGGCCAGCACCACCCAGCCGCGGCGGGTCCAGGCACGCACGACCTGCAGCCCCATCGTATGTCCGCCGATATGATGCACCGTCAAGCCGGGCGCCAGCTCACCCATGCCGTCATGAAAGCGTAGCTTACCGTCGAACAGACGGTCTACCATCTTCTTGACGTCGTCAGCCTCGAACGGGTAGCGCATCGCCGAGTGGCACATGCACCGCCCGGTACAGTAGGCCATTTCCCGGTCCTGCACGTGGAACCGCGCGCGCGGAAACAGCCCGTGATTGCCAGCGTGGTCATAGTGCATATGACTGATGACGACGTCCTCGACCGCCTCGGGATCGATACCGATCGCGCGCAATCCGTCGGCCGGATCGTGCAGATAGCTGCGTTGGCGCTTTTGCCCTACGACGGGATCGAAGCCGGTGTCGAGGACGAAGGTCCTGCCCCCGCCCCGGATGGCCCAGATGTAGAAGTCCAGCGGCATCGGCTGATCGTGCGGATCCCCCCCAAGGAAGTTGTGGCTGGCACGCCGTTCGTGCGTGCCGTAGCGTATCGCGTACAACTCATAGGCGATCGGAGCCATGGTGCCGCTCCTAGCGCTGCCAACGCGCCTTAGCCACGGCCTGGTCAGGCGGATAGACGAGGACAGGCAGGCCGTCCTGCCATTGAATGATGACTGCTCCGGCGTCGAGACGACGCCCTTTGTCGTCGAATCGGACGCGCCGGCCGGTGTAGTAGGCAGCCGCACCCTTGCCCAGGTCCATGGTGCGCAGCGCTGCCGCCACGCGCTCACGGTCGCCGGAGCCAGCTATCTCGATGGCATCTTTCAATAACCAGACGTCGCCATAAGTCCACATGGGGTCCTGACTCATCCATGGCTCCTTGAAGCGAGCCTTGAAGCGGTCCACGAGCTCGGCGTGCTCCTTCGTGGGCCACACCGCGAACAGCGCCATGACGCCTTCGGTCAGATCTTTGCCGATGAGCCGCAGAAACTCCGGCGACGCCGCCTGCGCGCCGAGCACCACCACCGGCATGCGCCCCTTGCCCAGTCCGAACTCGTTCAACTTTTCGATGAGCAGCTTGTTGTCCTGGATGCCGGTGGCGAACATCAGCAGCAGATCGGGGCGTGACGCGCGAACTTTCTGGACGAGCGACGTCGCATCCGACAGGGGCGGCGTGTAGACCTCGTCGAGTGACACCTTCAGACCGTGCCGCGCGAAGCCGCCTTCACGCATCGACTTCAGGATGCTGAGCGGCGCCGCCGTGTTCTCGGTGATGACGCCGATAGACTGCGGCGCCTTGCCGAAGGCCGATGTCGCCATCTCCACGACGGTGGGCAGCGAAACCTGGGCCAGCCGGGTACCCGTTGGGCCGGTCTGGAACACATATCTGAAGCCGCGGTCGGTGAGCTGATCCGAGAACGAGTTCGCCAGCCACGGAATACCGGCGCGCTCGGTGATCTCGGTGATGGCCAGCGTGAACGAGCTCAGCCAGGCGCCGATTCCGCCCGCTAGTTGCGGATGTTCCGATTGCAGACGCTGGGCGGCGTTCCTGGCCTTCTCGGGCGTATCGCCGGCGTCGGCGACGATCAGCCGCAGCTTCGCTCCGCCCATGGACTTGATGCCACCCGACGCATTGATGTCATCGACAGCGAGTTCGGCCCCCTGCCGCATCATCTGACCGGCCCGCGCCCAGGGTCCGGACAGCGGCGCCACGACCGCCACTGGAACTTCCGTCGCCTGTGCGGCGACATCGGTGACCGTGGCGAAGGTCGCAGCCATCACGGCTGCCGTCGCCACCTTGAATCGCAAAGCTTTCATGCCGTTTCTCCCACTGTGCAAGCACCGCAGCGCTGCGCGGTGTATCAATGCGCTCCCAAATAGGCGCTGCGCACGCGTGCATCGCCCATCAGTTCTGCCGCCGTACCCGTCGCGACAATCCGTCCGTTTTGCAGGACCTGGGCCACGTCGCATAGTTCCAGCGCCTCGACGACCCGCTGTTCGACCAGCAGCACCGTGAGGCCGGCCTCCTTGTGCAGCTTCCCGACGCAGATGAAGATCTCCTCCACGATGGCCGGTGCTAGCCCCATCGAGGGCTCATCGAGCAGCAGCAGCGATGGCTGACCGGCCAGGGCGCGCGCGATAGCGACCATCTGCTGCTCTCCGCCGGAAAGCATCCCGGCCATCTGGCGGCGGCGCTCGGCTAAACGGGGGAACAACGAATAGATCATCTCGTAAGGCACGGCGCCGGCCCGTTTGCCGGCATAAGCGCCCACGGCGAGATTTTCTGCCACGCTCAAGGTCTTGAAGACGTGGCGCCCCTCCGGTACATGAGCGATGCCGCGACGGGAGCGCTCGAACGCCTCGACGGCGGCGATATCGCAACCCCGATGCAGGATCCGCCCGCGGGTCAGCGCCACTGTGCCGCTGATGGCCTTGAATAGCGTAGTCTTGCCCGCGCCGTTGGCGCCGACCAGGGCCATGAACGCCCCCTCGCGCAAGGTCAGGCTGACGCCGTCGAGCGCGGTGAGCCCGCCGTAGCGGACGGTCACATCGTCAAGCTGCAGCACGGTTCTTCCACTTGCTGCCGAGGTAGGCCTCGATGACTTCGTCGTCGGCAACGATGCGCGACGGTATGCCGTCCGCAATGATGCCGCCCCGGTTCAGCACGATCATGCGATCAACGAGCGGCACCATTGCGCTCATCGTATGTTCGATGATGACGATGTCCGTACCTTGCTTCCGGATCCTTTGCACAACAGCGACGATGCTGTCCACCTCGGCGCTGGACAGTCCCGCCAGCGTTTCATCGAGCAACAGCACGCGGGGACCGGCAGCGATGGCTCTGGCGATCTCCATCATCCTGATAGGCATGGCCGGCAGGGTTCCGGCAAGCTGATCGGCATAGTCGCCCAAGCCCGTACATTCCAAGGCCCATAGCGCCGCCGTATGCGCCTGGCGAGACGATGAAACGACCGGTATCGCCCCGGCGAGAACGTTCTCGAACACCGTGAGACGGTCGAAGATGCGGGGCACCTGGAAGGTCCGGGCAAGGCCGGCGCGACATCGTGCATGGGTGGGCAAGTCACCGATATCTCGGCCATCCAGCACGATGCGACCGTGGCTGGCCGAGACCAGACCGTTTATGACGTTGAACAGGCTGGTCTTACCCGCCCCATTGGGCCCCACAATACCGGTGATCGAGCCGGGGGTGACATCGAACGACACGTGGTCGAGCACCGTTAATCGACCGAAGCGGCAGACGATGTCTCGCACCGAAAGCGATGCAGCGGCGCGCACCGCGGGCGTGGCCGGTTTCCAGGATGGTTGCACCACGAGCGCAGGCTTGCTCGGGGCCTGCGGTCTGGACGCAGACGCCTGGCGCTGTCCGCGCCGGTCGCGCCAGCGCCAGTAGATGCCCTGCGGCATCCACAACATGACCAGCAGGATCGCCGCTCCATACACCACCCCCTGGATGCCTGGCAGAGCACTGCCCAGCTCAGCATGCAGCACTTCGGCGACCGGCACCAGCGCGGCCGCTCCTATCACGGGCCCCCAGAGCGAGCCGATGCCGCCGAACATGGTGAATACGAGGGGACTCGCAGAAGTCAGCATGCCGAACACTTCACGCGGCGTCGTCACGAGCAGCACCACCACGTACAGCCCACCTGCCAAGGCCGTCAGGGCTGCGCTGATCACCAGCGCGGCCAACTTCCACAGGAACGGGTTGATGCCCGCCGTCTGCGCCGCGGGTTCGTTTTGCTTGATGGTTTGCAGGATCAGGCCGAACCGCGAGCGCTCGATTGCCAGGGCGACGGCCAGCGTCAGCGCCAGCACCACCGTAGCGATGACCGTATACGCATAGGGATTGGCGAACTGCATGTAGGCCAAGGCATCATCGCGCTTGAGCGGCAGGGTCAGTTCCTGATAGCCGAGCCATTCGAACACGTAGAGAAGCGCAAGCGGATAGGCGAGCATGGCCAAGGCGAAGTAGTGGCCACGCAAGCGGAACGTGGGAATGCCTATCACCACTGCCGCCGCGGCGCCGGCCAACGGTGCGCAGAGCAGGCCGATCCAAGGCGAGATATCGGCCTTGACCATCAGCAGCGTGACCGTGAACGCACCCAGTCCAAAAAACGCCGCGTGCCCGAACGAGATCAGCCCGGAGTAGCCGCTGAAGATATTCCATGCAACGGCCACCGTTGACCAGATCGCAATGGTGGTCAGAATCAACTGATAGTAGGCATTGTCGACGAACGCCGCCAACAGGACGTAGGAGACGGCGAGCGCAGCGATCAGCGCGGCCGTGCGACCCCATTTCCGATCATGGGCGGCCATGATGCCTAGGCCCTCTCCGCGTGCCGGCCGAGCAGGCCTTGCGGCAAGAACAGCAGGATCAACAGAAAAATGACGAAGACGGATGCGTTCTGCAGCTGCTGAGGCAGCACCAGGGTCGAGAGCTGCTGGATCAGGCCGATCGTGAACCCGCCCCAGAACGCGCCGAGAATGCTGCCCAGGCCGCCAAGCACCACTCCAGCGTACATGATCACCACGAACTCCAAGCCGACGTAGGGCTGGAACGAATGGAAACCGGCAGCCAGTCCGCCCGCCAGGGCGGTGATGGCGGCACCCAGGCCGAACGTGAGGCAGTAAACGAGCCGGACGTCGATACCGCAATACACTGCCGCGTCCGGATCGTCCGCCGCTGCCCGCACCGACTTGCCCAGAGGCGTCTTGACCAAGGCCGCGTAGGCGAGCGCGACGGCCACGATCGCCACGACAGTCGCAACCGCGCGCGCCTTGTTGATGAACAACAGCACGTCCTCCCCGAATAGCGGGCCGACGGTCCACGCAGCCGCGGCCAGCGGCGTAGGCACCGTCTGTGGCTGCGACCCGAACAGCATCAGCGCACCGTTCTGGATGATCAGCGCGAGCCCCAGCGTGATCACCAGTTGAGCGCTATGCCGGCTTTCGTCGTTGATCCTCCGGTTCTGGGAGACCGCCCCCAGCGTCGCCCGGTATGTGAACGCTCCCAGAGCGAACAGCAGCGGACTCACCAGCAATGCCGACACGAAGGGAGACCATAGCCCGGCATAGGCGGCTCCCAAGGCCTGCGTGCAAAAGTAGGTCGCGTACATGCCGAGCATCAGGAACTCGCCATGCGCGAAATTGATGATCTTCATGACGCCGAAGACCAAGCCGAGGCCCATGCACATGAGTCCGTAGATGCAGCCAACAAGCAGCCCCGCGACGAGGATCTGCAGGATGTTCTCGATGGTCTGCGCCATGGACCGTCTTTATCGACTCACTGCGGCGTGACACCGATCCGCCGGATCAGCTCGCTGTACTTCCTGGCGTCCTTGTGCGCCAGCTCCTCGAAAGCCCGAGGCGATCCGGCAGCGGCTTCGTATCCCAGGCCGCGGAAGCGTTCGAGCACCTTCGGGTCGGCCAGCGCGCGGGCCAGATCGGCGTTGATCTTGTCGCGGATCCAGGCCGGCGTGCCCGCCGGGGTGGCCAAACCGACCCATGAATCCACCTCGTAACCCGCCGGCCCCCCGGATTCCTCGACCGTCGGCACGTCCGGCTGGCTGGCAAGCCGCTTGTCGCTGGCAATTGCCAGCAGCTTAACCTTGCCGCCACGCAGCAAGGCACCCGCCGACCCAACGGTTCCCAGAGTCCAATCGACGTCTCCGTTCGCGATCGAGACGAAGACCTGTGTCTGGTCGTTGTACGGGACATGGAGCATACGGGTCCCGGTCATTGATTCGAACAGCGCGGCCCCGAGATGGATCGGACTACCCACGTACGGCGTGGCGTAGGAGATGCTTCCAGGCGCACGCTTGCTGGCAGCGATCAGGTCGGCAACCGAACGATACTTGTCGCCGCTGCGGACCGTCACGAAGAACGGCGTCCGGAAGATCAGCCCGATCAGGCCGAAATCGCGCTCCCAATCGTATGGCAGCTTCTTGTACAGGCCCGGGTTCATCGCCATATGGGCAAGCCCGATCAGGGTCAGATGATGGCCGTCGGCCGGCGCCTTCTTCGCCGCTTCCAGTCCGATGAAGCCGCTGGCGCCCGGCCGCGCCTCCACGATCACCTGTTGCGACCATTGCGCGGAAAGGTGCTCCGCCAGCACGCGGGCAGCGATATCCGGCCCCGACCCGGCGGAGTAAGGATGCGAGATGCGGACCAGCTTGTTCGGGTAGTCCTGCGCACGCGCCGGCCCCATCGTGATGGCCGCCAGCATTACAGCAACGAAAAATGCCTTGATCATGATCGCCAGCGCCCCCTTCGCAACTTCGACACGAAACAATGTTAGAAGAGCGTTCCGGCGGCCGATTTGACAATTTGGCACAGTTGTCGGCGCCGGCTGCCGGTCAGGCCTGCGGTCGTGCCGCGATGAAGTCCAGCCAAGCCCGGATTTCCGCCCTTCGCAGCGCCACGTCCAGAACGGTTTCATCGACGCCATGCCGCCATGCGAGATCCGTTCTGCCGGGCTCGTCCTGCATGGCGACCAGCTCACCGGCGTAGCGCTCCAGCTCGTCCAGGCTGCGCGCCTGCCGATCGGCCACCATGGCAGACCCGGCGCGCCGCAAGCTCGAAGCGATCTCGAGAAAGTCGTACTCCGGGTGATATTGCACGCCCCAGAAAGAGATCCGCCGCGCCTCGCAGGTGATCTCCGCCGCCTGGATCGCGCTGATCCGGTTTTGCGCCAGCGCTCGTCCGCCGGGCGGCAGTGATTCGACTTCATCCAGATGGACGGCGATTGCGTCGAACACCTTGGGTTTGCGCGCGTACATGGGATGCGCCATGCCGCTCGCGGTGCACGCGATGCGGCGGGCGATCCCTATTTCGCGTCCTCGCGGATTGCGCCTGACGCTGCCGCCGAGCGCGACGGCAGCCACCTGCAGCCCCCAGCAGCTGCCGAATACAGGCACTCCCGATGCGAACAAGGCACGCGCCAGCTCCACTTGACGAGTCACGGCCTCGGACGGGGCGCACAAGCTCAGTCCCGACCCGGTCCAGACTGCGCCGTCGAAATCGCCGGGCGCTTCGTTTTCGGGAAGCCCGCGATAGTCGTCATCGGCCGGATGAATGATGCGGCACGCCACCTCGTGGCCAAGACTGGCCAGGACAAGCGCATACTGTTCTCCCGCGGCCGAGCCGCCATGAGCGATCTTCTCGGCGGTGTACGGGCGAGTGTTTCCATCCACGACAAGCAGCCGCAGCCCTTCTCCTGACATGCTCGCGACCTCTCACAGACGGCCGGCGTGAGCAGCGCGGAAGATGCCGCTCAGGGCCCGCGCGTCCGCGGCCACCGGATTGCCGCCCATCGAAGGGTCGAGCGCCGCCAGCCTGCCGATCACCTCCGCGCTGTCGGCCGAAATGCCAATCTGCGACAGCGCATGGGGGATGCCGAGCGCCCGGCGCAGCGTGATTACCCAGTCCAGGACGTCCTCGAAGCCATGGCCCGACAAACCCAGTGCGCGCGCGACCTGTGCCATGCGCGGCTCGATGGCCTGCCGATTGTGCGCCATGACGTAGGGCAGCAGAACCGCGTTGGCCAGCCCATGATGCGTGTCGAACACCGCGCCGATCGGATGGGCGAGCGCATGCACCGCACCGAGCCCCTTTTGGAATGCCGCCGCACCCATGGACGCTGCGGCCAGCATGCCGGCGCGAGCTTCGATATCCGCGCCGTCTCGATAGGCGCGCTCCAGGCAGGTAGCAACCAGCCTCATGCCTTCCAGCGCGATGCCGTCGGCCATCGGATGAAAGGCCGGCACGCAGTAGGCTTCAAAGGAATGCACGAAGGCGTCCATTCCCGTCGCGGCGGTGATGTGAGGCGACAGTCCGACGGTCAGCTCCGGATCGGCTATGACGATGGCGGGCATCATTCTCGGATGGAAGATGATCTTCTTCTGCTGCTCCGACTCGTGCACGATGACCGATGCCCGGCCGACTTCGGATCCGGTTCCCGCCGTCGTCGGCACCGCGATCACCGGCGGCAGGCCGTCGGTATTCACGCGGCGCCAGTGATCGCCAATGTCCTCGAAGTCCCATAGCGGCCGATCCTGTACCGTCATGAGCGCGATCGCCTTGGCCGCGTCGATGGCGCTGCCGCCGCCGAACGCGATCACGCCGTCGTGACCGCCGGCCCGAAAGAACTCGACGCCCTCCGCGACGTTGCCGCCGGTAGGGTTGCCTTTGACGCGGGCGAACAGCGTACTGGACAGGCCGTCTGCCTGGTTGACCGATAGCGCCTGCTCCACCATGGGCGTCCGCGCCAGTCCCATGTCGGTGACCAGCAGCGGCCGGGACATACCTAGCGTCCGGCATGCCTGCGGCAACTCGCGTATTCGCCCCGGTCCCGACCAGACGGTCGTCGGGTAGTTCCAGTTTCCGGCAAGACAGGCGTAGTTCACAAGATGGCTCCGTCGGAAGGCACGGTTCAGCGCGCCATCCGGAAATGAAACGACTTCGGCCGCGTCAGATGCTCGTAGCCGACGCGCGAAAGAGTGCAGCCTCGGCCCGAATGCTTGACGCCGGTCCATGCCAGATCGGGATCCAGATAGTCGCAGCGGTTCATGAACACCGTGCCGGTCTCGATGCGGTCGGCGAGCGCGCGGGCGGCACTCTCCGCACGTGTCCAGATCGAAGCGGTCAAGCCGTATGGGCTGTCATTCATCAACCGCACCGCTTCGTCGTCGCTGTCGACGGCCATGATTCCGACCACCGGCCCGAAGGTTTCCGACTTCATGATGCGCATCGAATGATCGACCCGGGTCAGCACCTGCGGAGCGAGGTAGTAGGGATGCTCAGGATCGACGCCGAATCGCGCCGGATCGAGCAGAGGCCGGGCGCCGGCGGCGACGGCCTCGGCGATCTGCGCGCGCACTTGCCGGGCGGCGCCAGCTCGCGCCATCGGACCCAGCGTGGTTTCGGCAAGCGTCGGATCGCCCACGCGATATCGGCCGGCAAGGTCGACGAAGGTCTCGACGAAGCGGTCATGGATCGAACGGTGCACATAAATCCTTTCGATACCGCAGCACGACTGCCCGGAATTGAAGTAACTCCCATCCACCAGATTCGCCGCGGCATCGGACAGATCCGCATCCGGACGCACGTAGGCGGGATCATTGCCGCCGAGTTCGAGCCCGGAGCCCGTGAACCCGCCGCTCAGGGCGCGCTGAATGGCGAAACCGCCTTCGACGGAACCCGTGAAGCAGACGAATCCCACGCGCGGGTCGGCCACCAGGCGTTCGACTTCCTGATGCCCGGCGTGGACGTACTGGAAGACGCCGGGCGGAAGCCCTGCCGCCTGGAACGCCTGTGCATAGCGTTCGGCACAAAGCGGCGTCTGGTGCGAGTGCTTCAGCACGACGACGTTGCCGCTCGCCAGCGCCGGAATGACCGCGTTCACCGAAGTGAGGTAGGGATAGTTCCAGGGGGCGACCACCACTACCACTCCGTGCGGTTCGCGACGGATCCAGCGCTCGAAGCCGGGTTTGCCGGGCGGATGCAGATCGGCCAGCGCCTGCTCGGCGGTATCGAGCATGCGCACGGCTCTCTCTTGGAAACCGCGCAATTCACCCGGGCTCTGCGAAACAGGCCGGCCCATCTGCCAGGTCAGCTCCTCGGCCAAGCGCGGAGCCTGATCGACAAGGCTGGCGACCGCCGCACGCAGCAGCGCGACGCGATCGGCCACGCCGAGGCTGCGCCAAGCGCCCGCCGCACGCGACGCCTGCGCGAGCAGCGCCTCGATCTCGGATGGACTGGCAAGCGGCCGCTCCACGTACACTCGCCCATCCACGGGACTCACGGTTCTCAGAGAGTCGCTCATGATCGGTGCACCTCGTCTGCTCAGATGATCTCGAAATAGCGTGCCAGCTGCCAGTCGGTGATGGCCTTGCGATGTTCCCGCGCTTCCCATTCGCGGGTCGCGGCGAAGTGCTCGACGAAAGGCTCCCCGAACAGGCTGCGCGCCGCCTCCGAGTGCTTGATCCGACCAGCGGCATCGTGCAGTCCGCGTGGCAGATCGAGGTGCGCCGGCATTTCTGCGTCATAGGCATTCCCCCGGATCGCCGGGGTAGGTTCGATCGCATGCTCGATGCCCCACAGACCAGAGCCGATGGCTGCGGCCATGGCGATGTAGGGGTTGATGTCGGCGGCAGCGATCCGGTATTCGACCCGCTGGGATTTTGGCGAACCGCCGATCACCCTCAGCGCCACCGTCCGGTTCTCGATTCCCCACGTTGCAGTAGTCGGCGCCCAGAAGCCGGGAACGAGACGACTGTAGCTGTTGACCGTGCAAGCGACCATCGCCAGCAGTTCCGGCATCAAGGCCTGCTGCCCCCCTATGAAGTGCCGCATGGTCCGGCTGATGCCGTGCTCGGCGTGCGAGTCATGGAAAACCGGCCGCCCATCTTCGTCGCGCAGCGACAGATGGATATGGCCGCTTTGCCCCGGCCATTCGGACGACCACTTGGCCATGAAGGTCGCCATCCAACCGCGTCGTTGCGCTAGCACCTTGGCGAAAGTCTTGAACAGAACGGCCTTGTCAGCGGCGTTCATGGCGCTGTCGACGCCTATCGCAGCCTCCAGGACGCCCGCTCCCGTTTCCGTATGCAGGCCCTCGATCGGAAAATCCATGTCGCGACAGAATTGCAGGAGCTCGTGATAGAACTCCGCATGCACGCTGCTGCGCAGGATCGAATAGCCGAAATAGCCGGGCGTGATCGGCTGAATGTTCCGATATCCCTTGGCACGGACGGACTGCGGCGTCTCGTCGAACAGGAAGAACTCGAACTCGAACGCGCCGAGCGCCTGAAACCCCAAACGCCGGGCCCGTTCGAGCACGCGCCCCAGCAATGCTCGAGGGCACAGCTGGCCGGCGCCGTCGCTGAATTCCCCAAGGAAGAACAGGGTATTGGGTTCGAACGGAATCACTCGGCAAGTGTCGAGCAGCACCCTGACTTGCGCATCCGGATACGCGGTGTGCCAACCGGTGTAGCGTACGCTGTCGTCGTACAGCTGGTCATGCAGATCCCATCCGAAAACGACATTGCAGAAGCCGATTGCGCCGTCGAGCACCGAAAGAAACTTGTCTCTGGAAACGTACTTTCCCCGCAATACGCCATCCATGTCGGTCACGGCGATCTTGACCTGTTCAATCCCGTGCTCCTGGATCAGGCTGCGCACGTCTTCGCTCGTCTTGACTGCTCTCGCGTCCATAGCGGTCCCGAAGAATCCGTAGATTGGGAGTCTGGGACTAGTTTAGATACGTGGCGCGCCGCCTCGTTTACTTTTGAACACAATCGCGCCCTGCCGCTTCGTGCCGGAATGTCGTTCACTCGTAGCGCCAGCGTGGTGTAGCCGCAGCCCTTGTGCAGTCGCGTGCACGACACAAACTTGCGCCGAATCGAGCTGCGTCGCGACATCGCGGCCCTGCACCGAACCGAGCGGCCTATAGGAACGGATCTTTCGGCATGCCTTGG
>JBFWXS010000057.1:27329-35436 GCA_050187175.1 Burkholderiaceae bacterium | reverse complement strand
ATGGTGCTGGTGAGAGGACTCGAACCTCCGACCTACTGATTACGAATCAGTTGCTCTACCAACTGAGCTACACCAGCGCTTCGGCGCTACGCAAGCGACGATCGCCGCGCGGCGGGATCAGCCAGGGATCGGCGACCAGCGCGACGAAGAGCCCATCAGTATAGCAGAGGGCGAAGCCCTCGAGCCGGCCATCGACCCCCGGCGGGGCTAGGCCGTGCGGTCTTGGCGCGGCGTATACCGGTATCGAGTCCTATTGGGGGGTGCCGGCACCGGACAGGCTGTGCAGCGTGTCCGCGACGGTCGGCCAGCGCAGCCGCAGACGCAGTTCGCGCTTCAGGCGGCGGTTCGCCAGGCGGCGCGATTCGCTCATGAAGGACAGCATGGCCGGCGTCACCTGCGCACTGATCTCGGCGCGGCTCAGCCGCGGCGGGCGCGGCAGGGCCAGCGCGTCAGCGACGCTGTCGAAGTAGTCGCCCATCTTCAGCGCCGAGTCGTCGACCGCGTTGATCGCGCGGCTGGGGCGGCCGCGGAACAGCGCGAACCAGGCGGCGCGCGCCAGATCCTCAGCGTGGATATGGTTGGTCCAGACGTCGTCCCCGGCGCGCAGCGCGGGTGTGCCGCGGCGCAGCCTGTCCACCGGCAGGCGGTCGTGCGCATAGATGCCGGGAGCGCGCACGATGGAGACGCGCGCTCCGCCGCGGGCCGTCAGCGCCCGCAGCTGCCGTTCGGCGGCGAGGCGTCGCTGCGCGCGCGCGCTCGCAGGGGTCGGCGGCCGGCTTTCGTCCAGCCAGGCGCCGGCGCTGTCGCCATAGACGCCGGTCGTGCTGACGTAGGTCCAGCGTCGCGGTTTGACCGAGGTTGGCCGAACGAGGATCGCCGACCCGGCCGGACGGCTAGATCGGCCTTTGCCGCTGAACGGGCTGAATTGCCGGCCGCGCCGCCTCGCGCACTGCGCGATCAGCCGGCGCGTTCGCGGATCGTCGTTGCCGTGGGCAGGGGGCGGAGCGAGCAGCACCGCCCAGTCGCCGAACGCGGCGAGCCGGCGCAGCGAGGCCGGCTGATCCAGATCGGCCGCGATGGGCACGGCGCCGAGCTGCCGGACCGCCTGTTGCTGATCGGCGCGGCGCGTGATGGCGATGATCTTCAGCGCGTGGCGCCGGCTCTGCAGCAGCGTCAGCAGCCTCAGGCCGACGTCGCCGCAGCCGACGATCAGCAGACGCGGGCGGCGCAGGCGGCGCGGCAGGCTGCCAGGGCTGCGTGCGGTGCCGCAGCTGATGCGTCGGGCGAATCGCCTGGGTGGGAAGGCGGGCATGCAAGCTGGCGGCGGCAGAGATCGACGAGCGATAATAGCGGTTTTGCCTCGCGGCGCTGCCGCCTCGTATTCGTCATGTCGTTCACCGTCACCGTCTCGCCCAGCGGCAAGCAGTTCACTGCCGCCGCCGATGAATCGATCCTGGAAGCGGCGCTGCGCCAGGGCGTCGTGCTGCCCTATGGCTGCAAGGACGGCGCCTGTGGTTCTTGCAAGGCCAAGGTGCTGGAAGGCCGGCTGGAGCAGGGACCGCATTCGCCGAATGCGCTGAAGCCGGCCGAGGCCGTCGAAGGCTATGCATTGCTGTGCTGTTCGCAGGCGCGCTCCGATCTGTCGGTGCAGGCGCGCGTCGTGGCCGGCGTCGGCGATGTGCCGATCCGCAAGATGCCGTGCCGCATCGCGTCCATCGAGCGCGCGGCGCCGGACGTCGCCGTGCTCAAGCTGCAGCTGCCGGCCACCGAGCGTCTGCAGTATCTGGCGGGTCAGTACGTCGAGCTCATCCTGAAGGACGGCACGCGCCGCAGCTACTCGATGGCGCGAGCGCCGCACCTGGCCGATCAGGTCGAGCTGCATGTGCGGCACATGCCGGGCGGGCGTTTCACCGACGCGCTGTTCGGCGTCACGCAGCCGCCGGTCAAGGAGCGCGACATCCTGCGCTTCGAGGGGCCGCTGGGCACCTTCTTCCTGCGCGAGGACAGCGTCAAGCCGGCGGTGCTGCTGGCCAGCGGCACGGGTTTCGCGCCGATCAAGGCCATCGTCGAGCATGCGCAGTTCAAGGGCCTGACGCGGCCGATGACGCTGTACTGGGGCGGCCGCCGGCCGCGCGATCTGTACCAGCACGCGCTGTGCGAGCAATGGGCGCGCGAGATCCCGGGCTTCCGCTATGTGCCGGTGGTGTCCGACGCACTGCCTGAGGACGGCTGGACGGGCCGGACCGGCTTCGTGCACCGTGCCGTCATCGAAGACCTGCCCGATCTGTCCGGGCATCAGGTATATGCCTGCGGTGCACCCATCGTCATCGAGTCGGCGCAGCGCGATTTCATCGCGCAGTGCGGCTTGCCGGCCGATGAGTTCTACGCGGATTCGTTCACCAGCGCGGCGGATCTGGCCAACGTGGCTTGAGTCGGGTCGTAGCGGCTGGGCCGGTCGTGGCCGGGTAGTCCACTCGTCGCGGCTGGGCCGATCGTAGCCGGTTAGTCCGATCGTAGCGGCTGGTCCGGCCGCGGCTGGTCCGGTCGCTCCGGTTGGCCCGGCCGCTCCGGTTAGCCCGGCCGCTCCGGCCGCCGCGGCGCGGTGATGATCCGCGCGAATCGCTCGAAGGTCATGTACGACCACGCCCAGTCGATCATGACCGTGAAGCGGTTGCGAAAGCCGATCAGGAAAAAGATGTGGACGAACAGCCAGAAGGCCCAGGCCGGCCAGCCGGTGAGCCGCAGCGAGCCCAGCTCGGCGACTGCGGCATGGCGTCCGATGGTGGCCAGCGAGCCGTAGTCGACGTAGCGGAACGGCGTGCGTGCAGCTCCGCGCACTGACGCGCGAATATTGCGGGCGGCGCAGCGTCCCATCTGCTTGGCGGCCGGCGCCACGCCCGGCACCGGCGGTTGATGCCACGGCAGCGCGGCCAGATCCCCGACGACGAACACCTCGGGGTGCCCCGGCAGCGACAGGTCGGGGCCGACGACGACGCGGCCGCCACGGTCGAGCTCGACGCGCGGTGCGGCACCCGAGGCGGTGGCACCCGAGGCGGTGGTACCCGGAGCGGCAGTCGAAGCGGCATCCGTGGCATCCGCGGCATCCGGGGCATCCGCGGCATCCGCGGCCGCCGCCAGGGCGGCGCCCAGCGGGCTCGCGCGTACGCCGGCGGCCCACAGCACGGTACCGGCGTCGATGCGCAAAGGCCGTCCGTCCGCGTCGCTGAGGTCCAGTCCCGCGTCATCGATGCCGGTGACCCGATGCGCGCACATCACGTCGACGCCTAGCCGTTCGAGCTGGCGCTGCGCGGCCTGCGAGCTGGCTTCGCGGAACGTAGGCAGCACGCGCGGCCCGCCTTCGACGAGCATGACGCGCGCGCGGCGCGTATCGATGCGGCGGAACTCGGCGCGCAGCGTATCGCGCGCGATCTCGGCCAGCGTGCCGGCCAGCTCGACGCCGGTCGGGCCGGCGCCGACCACCGCGAACGACAGCAGTGCCTGCCGCGCGGCCGGGTCCGCCTCGGCCTCGGCCGCTTCGAAGGCCTGCAGAACGCGATTGCGGATGCGCAGCGCATCGTCGAGCGTCTTCAGCCCCGGCGCATGATGCGGCCACTCGTCCTTGCCGAAATACCAGGTGCCGGCGCCGGCGGCGACGATCAGGTAGTCGTACGGCATCTCGCCGACGTCGGTCCGCACCTGACGGCGCTCGACGTCGATCGCCGTCACCTCGGCCATCACCGTATGCACGTGATCGCAGCGGCGCAGGATGTAGCGGATCGGCGACGCGATCGACGTCGCCGACAAGCCGCCGGTCGCAACCTGATAGAGCAGCGGCTGGAACACGTGATGATTGGTGCGGTCGACGACCGTCACGTCGAAATCGCGGCCCAGCGTGCGCGCCGCCGCCAGTCCGCCGAAGCCGCAGCCGATGACGACGACGCGCGGGCGCAGCCGCGGCCGCGCCGGCTCGCCGGCATTGCTCTGCGGCTTGTCCGGCGGCCTGCTCATTCGCCCAGATACGCGCTGCGCACGCGCGGGTCGTCGAGCATTGCGCGCGCCGGGCCGCTCATCGTGATCAGCCCCGAATCCATGACGTAGGCGCGATGCGCGGCGTCCAGTGCCAGTCGCGCGTTCTGCTCGACGAGCAGGATGGTTACGCCTTGCGCCGACACGCTGCGCACCACGTCGAAGATCTTCTCGACCATGATCGGCGACAGCCCCATCGACGGCTCGTCGAGCAGCAGCAGCTTGGGCCGGCTCATCAGCGCCCGCGCCATCGCCAGCATCTGCTGCTCGCCGCCGGACAGCGTACCGGCGAGCTGCTCGGCGCGCTCCTTCAGCCGCGGGAAGGTCTCGAACATGCGCTCCAGATCGGCGGCGATGCCTGCCGAGTCGTTACGCGTGTACGCGCCCATCTGCAGGTTCTCGGTGATCGTCATGCGCGCGAACACCCCGCGGCCCTCGGGCACCATCGCCAGGCCGCGCGCCACCAGCTGATGCGAGCCCAGGCCGCGGATCGATTCACCCTGATACCGGACGTCGCCGGCGCGCCACGGCAGCGTGCCGGTCACTGCCTTCAGCGTGGTCGTCTTGCCGGCGCCATTGGCGCCGATCAGCGCCACCAGCTCGCCGGGCCGGACTTCCAGGTCGATGCCCTTGACAGCTTCGATGCCGCCGTAGGCGACCTGCAGACCGGAGATCTCGAGCGTCGTGGCGGCCATGTCGGTTCGTGTGCGGACTCGGGCTCGGGCGCGGACTCGCGGTCAGTGCGCCGCCGCGGCGCCGAGATAGGCCTCGATCACCGCCGGGTCGCGCTGGACGTCGGCGGGCCGGCCCTGCGCGATGACCTTGCCGTAGTCGAGTACGGTGACGCGGTCGCACAGCCCCATGACCAGCTTCACGTCGTGCTCGATCAGCAGCAGCGTGGTGCCGGCGGCGCGGATGCTGGCCAGCAGTTCGCGCAGCTTCAGTTTCTCGGTGGCATTCATGCCCGCGGCCGGTTCGTCGAGCGCCAGCAGCTTGGGGTCGGTGGCGAGCGCCCGCGCGATCTCGAGCCGCCGCTGGTCGCCGTACGACAGCGTGCGCGCCCGGTACTGCGCGTAGCGCGCGATGCCGACGTAGTCGAGCAGCTCGAGCGCCCGACGCCGGATCTGCGCCTCCTCTTCACGCTGGCCGCGCGTGCGCAGAATGGCGCCGAGCACGCCGGTATGCGTGCGTACATGGCGGCCGACCATGACGTTCTCCAGCGCCGTCATGTCGCCGAACAGGCGGATGTTCTGGAACGTGCGCGCCACGCCGGCCTCGGCCACCCCGTGCACTGCGCTCGGCTCGTACGGCTGCCCGTCGAGCATGAAGCGGCCCGAATCCGGCGTGTACAGCCCGGTGATGACGTTGAAGAAGGTGGTCTTGCCGGCGCCGTTGGGACCGATCAGGCCGTAGATCTGGCCGCGGTCGATCTGCAGCCCCACGTCCGACAGCGCCTGCAGGCCGCCGAAGCGCTTGCTGACGCCGCTGACCGACAGCAGCGGGACGGCCCCGGTCGTCGCGTCGCTGCCTGTCGTCGCGCCGCTGTGGGCGCCGATTGCCGCGCCGCCGCCCGTCGCCATGCTGCCTGCTGCCGCGCTGTCGCTCATCGACGCCTCGCCCCGCTCAGGCCTTGCCGGCCACGGTGGTGGCGGCGCCCGCGCCCGCCGCCGCGTCCGGTGCGGCGCTGCCGGGCAGCGCCGAGCGTCCGTGCTGCGGCGCCGGCCACAGCCCCGTCGGACGGAAGCGCATGATCAAGACCAGAGACAGGCCGAACAGCAGCATGCGCAGAGCCTCGGGTGCGATGTACTCCTCGCCGAACAGCGCCAGCTGCGTCGGCTTGGCGATCTCGCGCAGCGTTTCCGGAATGGCGTACAGCAGCACCGCGCCGAGCACCACGCCGGGAACGTGCCCCATGCCGCCGAGCACGACCATCGCGACGATGACGATGGACTCCATCAGGATGAAGCTTTCCGGCGACACGAAGCCCTGGAAGGCCCCGAACATCGCGCCGGACACGCCGCCGAACGAAGCGCCCATGGCGAACGCCAGCAGCTTCACGTTGCGCGTGTTGATTCCCATCGATTTCGCGGCGATCTCATCTTCGCGCAGCGCCATCCACGCGCGGCCGATGCGCGAGTCCTGCAGCCGGATCGATACGAGGATCACGCCTATCGTCAGCAGCAGGAACAGGTAGTAGTACTGCGTGACCGCCGGTATCTCGAAGGAGCCCAGCTCCAGCGGCCGCGACAGATCGAAGCCGAAGACGCGCACGGCATCGATGTTGGTGATTCCCTGCGGCCCATTGGTCAGGTTGATGGGCTCGTTCAGGTTGTTCAGGAAGATGCGGATGATCTCGCCGAAGCCGAGCGTGACGATGGCCAGATAGTCGCCGCGCAGCCGCAGCACGGGCATGCCGAGCAGGATGCCGAAGAACGCCGCTACCGCCGCGCCTAGCGGAATGACCAGCCAGATCGAGCTATGCAATCCGTTCGGGAAGGTGGCAGCCAGCCACTCGAAGTTCTCCATGAGATGCGGCGAGGCCAGCAGCGCGTACATGTACGCGCCGACCGCGTAGAACGCCACGTAGCCGAGATCGAGCAGCCCGGCATAGCCGACGACGATGTTCAGTCCCAGCGCCAGCATGACGTACAGCAGCGCGAAATCGGCCATCCGCACCCAGCGGTTGCCGGCCATGCCCAGGACCAGCGGCAGCGCGGCGAGCGCCAGCGCGATGACGAGGGTGGCCGCCAGCGCCGCCCGGCGATTGTGCTGCAGCGACGGAAAGAAGGTCTGGATCAGCATCGGCGGGTCCCGGACTCAGGCGCGATCGGCCACGCGCTCGCCCATGATGCCGGACGGGCGGAACAGCAGTACGAGAATCAGCACCGCGAACGCGAAGATGTCCTGGTAGTGGCTGCCCAGGAAGCCGCCGGTCAGGTCGCCGACGTAGCCGGCGCCCAGGCTCTCGATGATTCCGAGCAGCAGGCCGCCCAGCACGGCGCCCGCGATGTTGCCGATGCCCCCCAGCACCGCCGCGGTGAAGGCCTTCAGGCCGGGGATGAAGCCCATCGAGAAATGGACGATGTTGTAGTTGAGCGCGACCAGCACGCCGGCCACCGCGGCCAGCGCGGCGCCGATCGCGAAGGTCGCGGCGATCACTTGGTTGGCGTTGACCCCCATCAGGCCGGCGATGCGCGGATTCTCGGCCGTGGCCCGCATTGCGCGGCCCAGCTTGGTCTTGTTCACCAGCAGCAGCAGGCCGGTCATCATGATCGTGGCGACGACCAGGATCAGGATCTGCTTCGGCGCCAGGATCGCGCCGAAGATAGGGACCGGCGTGGTGGGTAGCAGGTCGGGGAAGACGATCGGATTGGGTTTCCAGATGATCATCGCCACCGTCTGCAGCACGATCGACACGCCGATCGCCGTGATCAGCGGCGCCAGCCGCGGCGCATTGCGCAGCGGCCGGTAGGCCAGCCGCTCCATCGTCACTGACAGCGCCATGCAGACCGGCACCGCCGCGAGCACGACGATCAGCAGCACGACCGCCGGCGGCAGGCCGGCAGCCAGCAGCATCGGCACCAGCCAGACCGCGACCATCGCGCCGATCATCAGCACGTCGCCGTGCGCGAAGTTGATCAGCTGCAGGATGCCGTAGACCATCGTGTAGCCGAGGGCCACCATCGCATAGACCGAGCCGAGCACCAGGCCGTTCAGGATCTGCTGCAACAGGATGTCGAAATCGAACAAGCTGTTCCCCGGTTTCGGCGGCGGCGCGGCGCGGCGCCGCGAGCGGGAGTGCCCGCGGCGAACGATCCCGCTGCAAGAAGCATGCGAGCCCGTGGGGCGGGCCGCAACCACCGTGACGGTGCCCGAACGATGCCCAAAACGGCGCGAATTCTACAGGGACATCGCAACGCAACAATATGTGCCGTCGCGGGACTGAGGGTATCTCCCAGGCGCGATGCGGGAGCGATGGGCGAAAAAAAGCCCCGGCGAACCGGGGCAAACCAGCCAGGGAGGAAAAAATCGTTACTCGACTGGCAAGAGGAGGCCCTTGAGAAACGCACAGAGGCGGTGC
>JBFWXS010000057.1:0-27229 GCA_050187175.1 Burkholderiaceae bacterium | reverse complement strand
CCCAGGCGCGATGCGGGAGCGATGGGCGAAAAAAAGCCCCGGCGAACCGGGGCAAACCAGCCAGGGAGGAAAAAATCGTTACTCGACTGGCAAGAGGAGGCCCTTGAGAAACGCACAGAGGCGGTGCGCCTCGTGAGCAGACTCTACCGGCCTGCGGTCTCAGCGGTGCATCGTGGGCGATTGACGGCCCCGAGGGACAGACGGACGGGGGGCCAACAGTCCACAGGCGTCGGGGTAGGGCGGCCGCGGTATGCGGGCGTGCCGGCGTGCGGGCGTGCGGCGGGTCAGGGCGTGCGGCGGGTCAGGGCGTGCGGCGGGTCAGGACGTGCGGCGGGTCAGGGCGTGCGGCGGGTCAGGACGTGCGGCGGGTCAGGACGTGCGGTGGGCCAGCGCGACGACAGACCCGAAGCGGGCGTCAACGGCAAAGCGGGGGGCTGAAGCCGCCCAAGGTGGGGTGGAGAGAGCGTCGTGAGGGGAGCGCCGTGCAGGGAGCGCCGCCGAGGGAACGTTGGAAGAACGCAGGAAGCGCAGGAAGCCGCAGCAAAGCGTGCGCAGGAAAGAAATGAACGAAGGCCCCGCAGGGGGCCTTGAAAACGAACCGGATAGGGCCGGAGCGCGGTGCCCCGGCCTCGCGCTTCAGCCCAGGCGTCGCGCGCTGCGGCCCAGCCCGAACAGGCCGAACAATCCGAGGCCCAGCAGCGCCAGCGTGGCGGGGGCGGGCACGGTCGCGGCAATCACGTCCAGCGGGCCGGCCGGCGGTTCTTCGGTTCCGCCGCCGGGGTTGGGGCCGGTCTCGACGATCGGCGGATTGCCGTTGTCGCCGCCCTCGCCGTCGCCGTCCTCGGGCGGCCGCGTGTACTGCTCGCCGCCGACCGCCGTCGGCGCGTAGCCGAATGCGTGGTTGTCGGTCTCGAACGAGTTCGACGTGCTCGACAGGATGATCCGGCTGAAGTACTGGCCTTCATCCAGCTGCAGGTTGACGTACATCTGGCCGAAGCTGGATGCCATGCCGCTGATTTCAACGCCGCTGTACCGGACCGAGGTGTTGTCGGTCAGGAAGAACTCGATGAAGTTGTAGCTGTCCAGCGAACCGCCGAGAAATCCGAAATAGTTGTACTGCGCGTCGTCCGCGACCGATATCGTCACCGACGAGCCGTGCGCCGTGCCGACGGCCAGGTAGTTGCCGGTGGAGCCGCGCGGCTGGACCGCGGTCAGCTTGCCGGTGCTGCTGTACGCGGAGCCGGTGACGATGTTGTCGTCCGAGCTGTACGTGTAGAGGACGTCCGAGCACGCCTGGCCGTCGAAATCGACCCGGCAGGCGATGTTCGCGACATCGGAGTAGGGGCCCGCCGATGTCCACATCTCGAGCGCCGAGGCGCCTGCTGCCGTGGAGGCCAGAGTGGCGGCGACCAGAATTTGTTTCAAGGTACTCATTGCGCTGTGTTGCCTGCCGAAGCCGCAGCGAGGGCGCTGCGATCCGGAATAAGCGAGAATCGGGCCAGTCTCGCTAAGCTGTTGATTCGCTTTGTATTCTAGGTCCTTGCTGAGCACAGCGAGGACAGCAATGTCAAATTATTCGAAGTGATTGAGTTCACGTTGCGCGCCGACAACGCTTGGCGGCGCGCCGTGCGGCGGCTCATGCCTACTTCTGGTTGAGCACCCACTTGACGAGCGTATCGGCCTCTGCCGCCGACACCTGCGGGTTGGCCGGCATCGGAATCTGCCCCCAGACGCCGACCCCGCCTTCGCGCACTTTCTTCGTCAGCTTGGCCACCGCTTCCTTGTCATTGGCGTACTTGGCGGCGACGTCCTTGTAGGCCGGTCCGATCAGCTTCTTGTCGACGGCATGACAGGCGCTGCAGTTCTTGGCCTTGGCCAGGTCAGCGTTGGCTGCGGCAAGGCCGGGCAGACAGCAGAGAGCAACGGCGACCGAGGCGGCAGACAGCAGTTTCATGAGGACTCCGAGGGGGGATGAACAGTTTTCGCACCAGTTTAACGCACCGACTCCAGCACCGTTGACGCCTCGTCGAGTGCCGTCCAGCCGATCGCCGCAGACAAGGCGCCGGCGCGCGCGGCACAGTGGACGTCTGCCTTCGACTCCTGCCGGACCTCTTCCGGCCTCCTGTGCCCATGCCGTTCGTCTGGATAGGCGCCCTGCTGATTGCCTTGAAATGGCTGGAAATCGACCCTATCGGCCGCTGGTCGTGGTGGTGGATCCTGGCTCCGCTGGCGCTCGCCTTCGCCTGGTTCGAGGTCATCGAACCGTTCTTCGGTCTGGACAAACGCAGGAAGGTCGAGGATCACTACGCCAAGCTGCGGCGCGATCGCGTCGACGCGCAGTTCCGGCCGCCGCCGACGCACAAGCGCTGAGCATCGGCGGCGCGGTCGGAACCCGCGCCCGACGCGCGGCGCAGGCGAACGGCGCAGGCCAGGCGCACGCGAAGGGCGCAGGCGCACGGCGCAACGGGGGCGACCGGCGCGCCCCCGCCGGCTCAGAAATCGTCCAGGACCGCTCCCTTGCTGGCGCTGCTGCTGAGTCGATAGAACTTGCTCAGTACGCCGCGGTTGTAGCGCGGTGCCGGTGCCTGCCAGGCCGCGCGACGGCGTGCCAGCTCGGCATCGTCGACGCCGAGCTGCAGCAGCAGCTGGTGGGCGTCGATGGTGACCGGATCGCCTTCGCGGATCAGTGCGATCGGCCCGCCGGCCGCCGCTTCCGGCGCCACGTGGCCGACCACCATGCCCCAGGTGCCGCCCGAGAAGCGTCCGTCGGTGATCAGGCCGACCGACTCGCCGAGGCCGGCGCCTATCAGCGCGGAGGTGGGGGCCAGCATCTCCGGCATGCCAGGGGCGCCTTTAGGACCCAGATAGCGCAGCACCATCACGTCGCCGGCCTTGATCTTGCCGTCGAGGATGGCCTGCAGTGCGCTTTGTTCGTCGTCGAAGACGCGAGCCGGGCCGGTGATCACCGGATTCTTCAGGCCGGTGATCTTCGCGACGCAGCCTTCCGGCGACAGATTGCCCTTCAGGATCGCCAGGTGGCCTTCGTCATACAGCGCCTTGTCGAGCGGCATGATGACGTCCTGGTCGGCGGGCGGCGCGTCGGGAACGTCCTTCAGTTCCTCGGCGAGCGTGCGGCCGGTGATCGTCATGCAGTCGCCGTGCAGCAGGCCGGCGTTCAGCAGCAGCTTCAGGACTTGCGGGATGCCGCCGGCGCGGTGCAGGTCGACGGCCAGATACTTGCCCGATGGCTTCAGGTCGCAGATGACCGGCACGCGCTTGCGGATGCGCTCGAAGTCGTCGATCGTCCACTCGATGCCGCCGGCGTGGGCGATGGCCAGATAGTGGAGCACGGCATTGGTCGAGCCGCCGGTCGCCATGATCAGCGACACCGCGTTCTCGATCGCGTTGCGCGTGACGATGTCGCTCGGCCGCAGGTTCTTCTTGACCGCCTCGACCAGCACGCGCGCCGACTGCGCGGTGGACTCGAGCTTGTCGTCGTCGGGATTGGCCATCGTCGACGAGCCCAGCAGGCTCATGCCGAGTGCCTCGAACGACGAGGACATCGTATTGGCGGTGTACATGCCGCCACAGGAGCCGGTGCCGGGAATCGCGTTCTGCTCGATGCCTTCGAAGTCTTCCTGGCACATGCGGCCGGCCGAGAACTCGCCGACGGCCTCGAACACCGAGACGATGTTCAGATCCTGGCCTTTCCAGCGGCCCGGCTTGATGGTGCCGCCATATACGTAAATGGCAGGCACGTTGGTGCGCAATATGCCCATCATGCCGCCGGGCATGTTCTTGTCACAGCCGCCCAGGACCAGCACGCCGTCCATCCATTGGCCCTGGACGGAGGTTTCGACACAGTCGGCAATGACTTCGCGCGAGATCAGCGAATACTTCATGCCTTCGGTGCCCATCGACATGCCGTCGGAGATCGTCGGCGTGCCGAACATCTGAGGATTGGCGCCGGCGGCTCGAACGGCTTCGACGGCGGCGTCCGCCAGCCGCTGCAGGCCGGAGTTGCAGGGGGTGATCGTGCTGTGCCCGTTCGCGATGCCGATCATCGGGTTGGCGAAATCGGACTTCTGATAGCCCATCGCGTAGTACATCGAGCGATTCGGCGCGCGGGCGACGCCTTCGGTGATATTGCGGCTGCGGCGGTTGGCGGTCATGTCGGATGGCTGCTGTGCGGGGATGGACGAGAAGGGGGCGGAAGCGCGTTGCAGTGTAGCAAAGGGGGCTCGCTGCCCAGAAGCCCGCGCGCGGGCCATCAGCCTAGGCTGGACGACTGCGGCGACTTGCGCGGAAGGGCTTGCAGTGGGCTGGGACGTCTGCTAATCTAAACAAAAACGATTGTCATTTGCCTGTTTCAGCTCTGTTGTTTCAGTTCAAGCCGTAGTTCGAGTCGTCGTAGTTCGAGTCGTTTTACCAGCGTCGGTTGCATTCATGATCATCTGTGTCTGTCGCGCGGTTTCCGATCGTCAAATCCGTTCTGTGGTGCAGAAGGGCGCTTCGTCCATGGCCGAAGTGCGCAGCGAGCTGGGCACCGGCGAATGCTGCGGCAAGTGCTCGCGGCAGGTGCGTGAGCTGATCGACCTGCATCGCTGCCCGCGCGAGGCCGCCGACCTGACACAAGGCTGCGCCGCCTTCGCCTGAGGCGGCCTGCCGATCCGACTGCGCCCGCCGGCTGCGCCGGGCGCAAGATCCCCTTGTGCGCCGGGTTTTGCCGGGGCACGTCGTTCCGCTCCCGCTCGCCGTTGCCTTCGCCTGGATTCCGCATCTGCGCTGCGGTCAGATTCCCGCCGTCGCGTCTCCGGCGCCGGCCTGCGCGGCGTTCAGTCCGACTGGCCGGTCATGTACGTCTGCTGGAAGTTCTGCAGTCCGACGCGGTCGATCAGCTCGAGCTGCGTCTCCAGGAAATCGACGTGCGATTCCGACTCGTCCAGGATTTCCACCAGCAGCTCGCGCGAGACATAGTCCGACACGCTTTCACAGTGCGCGATGCCGTCCTTCAGCGTGTCGAGCGTGGCGCGTTCCATCGCCAGGTCGCTGCGCAGCACTTCCTCGGTGGATTCGCCGATGTTGAGCTTGCCCAGGTCCTGCAGGTTCGGCAGTCCGCCGAGCATCAGGATGCGCTTGATCAGGCTGTCGGCGTGCTTCATCTCGCCGATCGACTCCTGATACTCGATCTTCTCCAGCCCAGGCAGCCCCCAGTGGCCGAAGATGCGCGAGTGCAGGAAATACTGGTTGATTGCGGTGAGTTCGTTCTTGAGCTGCTTGTTGAGCCACTCGATGACCTTCTTGTCGCCCTGCATGGCGGCGCTCCTTGTGGTGGGTGTCCTCGCATTATGGAGGAGGGGCGGCGTGGCTGGGGTCCGTGCGGGCTTCGGCATACAATCGCCCGCAATCGTCCGGTGACCCCGGTGTCCCTGTCTTTCCTCGAGAGCCAACCATGATCCGCTCCCGTCACACCTCCCGTCGCCGCCGCCTCGGCTTCACGCTGGTCGAACTGCTGGTCGTGCTGGCCATTCTGGGCCTGCTGGCAGGGCTGGTCGGTCCGCGCGTGCTGTCGCAGCTCGGCGGCGCCAAGTCGAAGACCGCTGCCGTGCAGATCAAGGATCTGGAGCAGGCGGTCGAGCTGTTCAAGCTCGACGTCGGCCGTTTCCCCACCGCGGGCGAGGGTCTGGATTCGCTGGTCAACCGCCCCGCCAGCGCGCCGGGCTGGAACGGCCCGTATCTGAAGAAGGGCGACGTGCCGCGCGATCCGTGGGGCAATGCCTATCTGTATGAGGCGCCCGGCAAGCGCGGCGACGTCGACATCTAT
Organism: Burkholderiaceae bacterium; assembly: GCA_050187175.1. GTDB lineage: Bacteria > Pseudomonadota > Gammaproteobacteria > Burkholderiales > Burkholderiaceae_E > Zeimonas. Next base: position 21,405 of record JBFWXS010000057.1, on the reverse strand, counting down.
ACCTACGGCGCCGACAACGCGCCGGGCGGCGAAGGCGAGAACGCCGACGTCGGCAACTGGCACTGATCTTGGTCGTCGGCGCCGCCAGCGCAGCGCGATCCGCGGGGCTGCCATGCTCGGGTGGATGGAACGCGCCTGCACCGGCGCGGCGCGGCGCGGGCTTCACACTGCTCGAACTGATCGTCGCGCTGGCCATCGTCGGCCTGCTGATGGCGGCGCTGCCGTTCGCCGTCTCGCGCGCCTACGAGTCGGCCGAGTACCGCTCCACCGTGCGCAACCTGCTCGCCGGACTCAAGACGGCGCGCCTGGAGGCGTTGCGCACGGGCCAGGCGGTCGCTTTCGTCGTCGATCTGGGCGAGCGCCGCTTCGGCATGGCCGATCGGCCCGGCGAGCCGCTGCCGGAGCGCCTCACGATCCGGATGCTGGCCGCCGACAACGAGGTGGAGAACGAAGGGCGCGGCAGCATCCGCTTCTTCCCGAACGGCAGCTCCTCGGGGGGCATGATAGACGTGCTGCGCCCGTCCGGCGACGGCGTGCGGCTGCGCGTCGACTGGCTGTTCGGCCGCATCACTCAGGAAGTGCCGGGCTGAGCCGCATGCGTCGCCAGGCAGGCTTTTCGCTGCTCGAGGTGCTGGTCGCGTTCTCCATCATGGCGCTGGCCCTGGGGGCCTTGTACGAGGCGGCCGGCGGCAGCATCCGCGGCGCAGCCGAAGCCGAGCGCGTCGCGCGCGCGGCCGTCACCGCGGAGTCGCTGCTTGCGCTGTTCGAGACCGTGCCGCCGGAAGGCGTGCGCGACGCCGGCGTGAGCCCCGACGGTTTTGCCTGGGAGATTGCCAGCGAGCCCGCGCTGACCGCCGCCGACGCGCCGCAGGCCTGGCCGCTGTACCGGATCTTCGTGGTCGTGCGCTGGCAGGATCGCGGCGTCGAACGCGAGTTCCGCCTTGCAAGCCTTCTGCCGGAAAGGCGCGCGCTGCAATGACCGCCGTCGCGCAGTGGGCAGTGGGTGGATCGCCGGGCCGCGTCGGGCGGGCCGGGCGCCGGAAGCCGTGTGTGCTTCAGCGGCGCGGCGCCGGCTTCGTTCAGCGGCGCGGCGCTGGTTTCACGCTGGTCGAGGTGGTCGTCGCCCTGTCGCTGCTGTCGCTGATCCTGCTCGGCCTCGTCACCGCCTTGCGGTCGCTCGGCGAGACCGGCTCGCGGCTGGAAGCGCGTTCGCTGCGCAGCGACGATGTGCGGCTGGTGCCGGCCTTCCTGCGACAGACGATAGGCTCGGCCGTCCCACGGTTGCACGTTCGGCCGACCGACATGGCCACCGTGCCGTGGTTCGAGGGCGCCGCCGTGGAGATGGTCTGGGTGGGCAACATGCCGGCGCGGCAGGGAATCGGCGGCCTGTACCACCTGCGCCTGTCGCTGATTGCCGACGGCGGCTTGCCGCAGCTGATGCTGCAGTACATGCCCTTTGTCGGCGACGACCTGTTTCCCGACTGGGCGCAGGCGCCCGGGCAGCGGCTGGTAGCGGACGTGGAACGCTTCGAGCTCAGTTATCAGCGGCTAGGTACTTCGGAATGGCAGCCCGAGTGGGCCGATCCGATGGTGCTGCCCGGCCGGGTCCGGCTGCAGCTGGCCGCGGGCGGTCAGGCCTGGCCCGAGCTGGTGTTCGCGCTGCTGGAGGCGCAGCCCGGCACCGATCCGAATCAGTCGGCCGCCGGCATGATGCCGATGCAGCCGGCGCAGCGCGCGCCCGGCGCGCAGGCCGGCGTACCAGGTGGCGGAGGGCGGCGATGAACCTCGTCGGCGCATCGCTTCGGTCGCTCCTTTGGGCATCGCCTTCGGCATCGCTCCCTGCATCATCGCTCCCGGCATCGCTCCCGCCATCGTTTCCGCCATCGTTTCCGCCATCGCGCCGCACGGACCGGCGCGCGGAGCGGCGCGCACCGCCGCGTCGCCACGAATCCGGCGTGGCGATCGTGGCCGTGATGTGGATCGTCGCGGCGCTGGCGCTGCTGGTGGTCGGCATGGCCGCCGGCACCCGTGCCGACATTCGCGCAGCGCAGGTGGCGCGCGCCGAGGCCGAAGCGACTGCCTACGGCGACGCCGCCATCCAGCTGGCGGTGCTGGAATTGCGCAGCGCGAGCGAGCCGCTCCGGATCGCGGCGACCCAGCAATACGAGTTCGAGGGCCGGGCGATCGAAGTCGACGTCCGCCCCGTCGAGGGCTATATAGACCTGAACAACGCCAATCCGACGCTGCTGCGCGACCTGTTCCTGATCGGCGCCGGCTTGTCCGAGGAAGAAGCCGAGGCGCTCACGCAGCGCCTCACCGACTGGCGCGACGCCGACCAGTCGGCCCTGCCGCTGGGCGCCGAAAACGAGGCATACCTGGCTGCGGGTTCGCCGAACCTGACGCGCGGCGAGCAGTTGACGCAGCCCGAAGACTTGCTGCAGATTCTAGGTATGACGCTGGATGTCTATGATAAAATTGAACATTTTGTTACGGTGTTCGGCGCCAATGGGGTCGATCCGAAGGCCGCGACACCCGGCGTTCTGGCCATTCTGGCGAAAGGCAACATCGAGTTGGCAAGCAAGATCGCTGCGGCTCGAGACTCCGGCGATCCGGCAATCGACATGACCGGACTCGAACAAGCCCATCTCGCCGTCGCATCCGGCACCCGCTATCGCATCGCCGCCCGGCTGCAGGCCGATGGCCGCGTGATGTCGCGCGTGCGCTGGGTCGATGTCGCCGAACCCGGCCCGCTGGGCTTGCCATGGCGCACGCTGCGCGTCGAGCCGCCGCGCGGCGAGCCGCCCCCGCTGCTGCAGCCAGAGAACTAGACGATGGCGCTCGAGCTCCGCAATACCTCGCTGTTCGGCCTCGATCTGGGTGGCCTGTGGGGGCGCTTTCGCAGCGGATGGGCCGAGGCCTTGCGCTGGCCGGTCTTCGCGTGGCTGTCGCCTGACGAGCCGGTGCGCGTGCTGCTGCCCGACGGCAGCGAGCGGGTCGTGCGCGGTACCAGTGCGCGGCCGGCCTCCGGCAGCGCGCGTGCCGTCGCCGTCGTCCTGCCCGATGATCTGGTCCTGCTGCGCGAGCTGAGCCTGCCGCCGCTGCCCGAGAGCGAACTGCAGCAAGCCATCGAACTCGATATCGCGGCGTCCAGCCCGTTCCCCGTCGACCAGCTCGCATGGGGCTGGCAGATCGACGCGATCGATGATGCTGCCATCCGGTGCCGCGTCGCGCTGGCTTCGCCCGCGCACATCGACGCCTATCTGGCGGAGCAGCGGCCGCGCCTGGGCGAGACCGTGCCCGAGCTGTGGGCCAGCGAGCAGGCGCCCATCGTATTTCGCGGCTACGGCGAGCGGCCTCGCCAGAAGCGGCTGCGGCAGCGCCGCTGGGGCATCGTCGGCATGCTGGTCCTGGTTGCGCTGCTCGCCATTGGACTGGCGGCCACGCCGCTGCTGCAGCTGCGCGAGCGCGTGTTCGATGCGCGCGCTCGCTTCGAGCAGCTGCGCGCGCAAGCCGGTCCGGTGGTGGCGGCGCGCGATTCGCTGGTGCGGGCCAATGAGCGCGCGCGCGCGATCCAGGAGCGGTCGAAGCACAGTATCGATCTCGGCCGCCTGATCGAGACCGTCACGCAGCTGCTGCCCGATGGCGCCTATCTGACGCGGCTCGAGGTGCAGGGCCGCCAGGTGAAGATCGCGGGCTTCGCCGACAATGCGTCCGCGCTGATGGAAACGCTAGGGACGCACCGCGAGTTCCGCGAGGTCCGCGCGCCCAGCGCGATCACGCGGCAGGGGAGCACCGGCAAGGAGTCGTTCACGATCGAATTCGTGATCGCCGCTGCCGATCCGGCCGCGCCGGGGGCGGGCGGGGCCAGCGCGGCGCAGGATGCCGCGAGCCGCTCGGCGCAAGGCGAGGCCAAGGGCGCGGAGACCAAGGCTGCGGAGACCAAGGCTGCGGAGACCAAGGCGCCTGATGCGGTGGCCGTCGACGCAAAGACTGGCGGCGTGAACGCATCCGCCGGTCCCGCGGCCGCCGCGACGGCAGCGAAGCCGGCACCGGCGGCATCGGCACCGGCGGCATCGGCACAAGCGCCGGCCCCGGCGCCGGCACCAGCGTCGACACCGGCGCCCGCAGCCTCGCCGCCGGCCAAACCCCAGGAGGCCCCGCGCCGATGAAACGGCTCCGACAATGGTTCCCGGGGCGCCGTGCCCGCTGGGTCGTCTGCATCACGCTGGCCGTGCTCGCGGTCGGCGTGGCGCTGCTCGCGCACGAAATGAACTTCCGCTATCGCTGGGGCACCGAGGCCCTGGCCGAGCTGGAGCCGCGCTACGCCCGGCTCGAAGGCCTGAAGAGCGTGTCGCACGACGTTGAGCTGAGCCTGCTCGTCGTCAGCGAATATCTCGCGCGCCGCACGTATCCGCCCGACATGCCGGGCGACCGCGTCGGTACGGATTTCCAGCAGCGCATGCGCGCCCTGGCCGAATCCTCGGGAATGAGCGTGGCCGGCAGCCAGATCCTGCCGGCCAAGGTCGGCAGCGGCTTCCAGGCGATCCCGATCAGCGCCCGGCTGGAAGGCACGCCCGAGAGCCTGCGGCAGCTGCTGGTCGCTTTGCCGGGCGAAGTGCCGTCGGTCCACGTCGATTCGCTGCTCGTGCAGCCGGCCCGCCGCATCATCGGCCGCGGCGCAGGCCAGCAGCAGGCCGAGCAGCGGCTGGCCGTCCAGTTGAACCTGAGCGTCGTGCAGCTGCTGCCATGAGAGCCTCCGTTTTCGCTTTGCTGCTCGTGGTCGCCGGCGCCTTGGCGGCAGGCATCGCCATGCAGGTCGATCGCGGCGAGCGGCAGTGGACTCCACCCGAGCAGGTGCCGCCGGATCCTTCGTCGCTGCGGCCGGCCTCGACGCGGCCGCCGCCGCGCGCTGGGGTGATGGAACTGGCCGAGACCGTCGAGCGCCCGCTGTTCTCACCGACGCGCCGGCCACCCCCGCCGCCTCCGCCGCCGGCCCCGCCCGAGCCCCAGCCCGAACCGGATCCGCTCGCCAATCTGGTGCTGCTGGGACTGTACGGCAGCGGCGAAAAGGGCGGCGGCGCGATCCTGCGCGCGGACGGCAAGGTGGTGCGAGTGCAGGTGGGCGGACAGGTCGGCGGCTGGCGGCTGGTCTCGGTCGATGAGCGAACCGTCGTGTTGACCGGCCCGCGCGGCCGGCGCAGCGAGCTCGTCCTGAAACACCAGCCTCAGATGGCGGCGCCGCCTGTTGCCGCACGAGCCGCGCCGCCCGGACACCCGCCGGGGCAGCCGGCGGATGGGCAGCCGCCCGGCGCGGCGCCGGCGGACGGAGCGCCGACGGAAGCCGCGGCCGGCGATCGTCCGCCGCCGCAGCCGACGGCCCGGCCGCGCACCACGCCCCAGGGCGGCGCGGCCCGTCCCGGCACGACCCCGCCCTCGACGGCGGGCATGACGGCCGCCGAGCGGCGGGCGGTGCGCGAGCAGCTGATGATGCAGCGCAGCCAGGGCCGCAATTGAGGCTTCAAGCCATGACCAGAGGTTTGTTCGACATGCGACGTGTGACCCCAGTACTGCTGTTTCTGACCGGCATGGCCGGCTGCCAGTCCATCCCTTCGGGCGATGAAATGGCGCTGTCCCCCGATCACCCGGGCGTGCTGGCCGGCAGCGTCGAACGCGAGCGCTGGACGGGCCGCCGCACGTTCGAGAATCAGCCGGCGCGCGATCGCAGCCGCCAGCCGAGCCGCGAGCCGACCATCGTGCAGGGCACCGACACCTTCACCAGGGCGGTGCCCGAGCGCAGTCTCAAGATCGGCGACGGCCCCAGCGTGTCGCTGCATTTCGAACAGGTGCCGGTGACCGAGGTCGTGCACGCGGTACTGGGCGACGCGCTGAAGCTGGACTACGCGCTGCATCAGCCTATCGCCGGCAACATCACCATTCATACCAATGCGCCGATTCCGCGCGATCGGCTGTTGCCGGTGCTGGAGTCGCTGCTGCAGGCCAACGGCCTGGTCATGGCGCAGGATCCACGCGGCGTCTATCACGTCGGCAAGGCCGAGGTCGTGCGCGATCTGGCGCCCGTGCTGTCGCGCCCCTCGGCGCAGATGCCGGCGGGCCGTAATCTGGTCATCGTGCCGCTCGAGTTCGTCGGCGCCACCGAGATGGCCGACATCCTGAAGCCCATCGTGCCGGCCGATGCCTTCGTGCGCGTCGATTCGCTGCGCAATCTGATCATCCTCGCCGGCTCGCGCAATCAGCTCGACGGCTGGCTGGACATGGTGTCGATCTTCGACGTCGACATGCTCAAGGGCATGTCGGTCGCGCTGTTCCCGCTGCAGCACGCATCGGTGGCCGACGTGGACGCCGGTATCAAGGCCATCCTCGCCGGCATGGGCAATGCCGCCGCCGGGGCGGCGGCTCCCGCGGCGCCCACGGGCGGCGCGGCGCAGCAGCGCCAGGCGCAGCAACAACAGCAGCAGCAGGGTGCGCGCGCGGCGCAGCCGCCGCAGGCGCTGACGCTGCCCGGCCCCTTGTCCGGCATCGTCAAGGTGGTGGCGATCGAGCGGCTGAATGCGCTGCTCGTGGTCACGCCGCGCGCCTACTATCTGGAACAGGCGCGGCAATGGATAGAGAAGCTCGACCGGCCGCGCGACGGCGGCGGCGCCGAGCCGCAGCTGTTCGTCTACGCCGTGCAGAACGGCACGGCGCAGCATCTGGCGGGGCTGCTCAATGCGCTGTTCTCGGGCACCTCGGCGTTCGGCACCGGCGCGCCCGGCGTCGGGGGCGTCGGCGGTGTCGGTGGCGTGGGCGGAGTCGGCGGCTATGGCGGAGTCGGTGGCTTCGGGGGAGTAGGCGGCTATGGCGGCGTCGGTGGCGTGGGCGGTGCCTACGGATCCACCACCGGCTTCGGGGGCACGGGCGGCGCCTTCGGCAGCGCGCTGGGCGGGACCTTGGGCCGCACTACCGGCACGCTGGGCGGAACGATGGGCGGGACGCTGGGAGGCGGCATCGGCTCGGCGCTGGGGGGCGCGCGCACCGGCATAGGCGGCGCGGGAACGGCCGGCGGACCGATGCTGTCGCAGGTCAATCTGGGGCCGCAGGTCCGTGTAGTGGCAGATGACTACAACAATGCCTTGCTGATCTTCGCGCCGCGTTCCGAATACTCGAAGATCGAAGCGGCGCTGCGCCGGCTCGACATCGCGCCGACGCAGATCCTGATCGAGGCCAGCATCCTCGAAGTGACGCTGGCCGACGAGCTCACGTACGGATTGCAGTGGTACTTCACCAATTCGCAGAGCGGCTGGCTCGGCGCCGGCCTGCTGAACCTGAATCAGAGCGGCTCGATCGCGCCGACGCAGCCCGGCTTCTCGTACAGCATCACGAATCCGGCCGGCCAGATCCGCGCCGTGCTGAACGCGCTGGCCGACAAGTCGCTGCTGAACGTGATCTCCACGCCGAGCCTGCTGGTGTTGGACAACCACACCGCCGCGATCCATGTCGGCAACCAGCAACCGATCCAGTCCGCCACGACCGTCACCGACGCCGGCCGCGAGACTCGTTCGATCCAGTACAAGGACACCGGCGTAGTGCTGAACGTCACGCCTTCCGTCAACGCCGGGGGCATGGTCTCGATGACGATCAACCAGACCGTCACCGACGTGGGCCAGGTCGACGCAGCGACCGGCCAGCGCACCTTCCTGCAGCGGCAGGTGCAGAGCCGCGTGGCGGTCCGCTCGGGCGAGACCGTCGTGCTGGGCGGCTTGATCCGTGACAACACCTCGCGCGGCAAGCAGGGCTTGCCGGTGCTGCAGGACATCCCCATCGTCGGCGCGCTGTTCGGCGCCACGCGGCATACGACGAGCCGGACCGAGCTGCTGATCATGATCACGCCGCGCGTGCTTCGCAGCGACGCCGATCTGCGCGACCTCACCACCGAGATGCGCGACCGGATGCAGCGGCTGTGGATGGAGCCCGTCCGCTCCGTGCTGATGCCCAACGAAGGCAACAACGAGATCACGCCGGACGCAGGGGCCGGGACGCAGCCGCCTGCGCCGATTCGCCCGGCGCGCACGCCGATCGAACCCGGGCCGGGAGCGTCCCGGAGCGGCAATGCGCTGCAGGCGTCCGAGGCGGCCGAAGAGGCTGCCGAGGCCGCCGCCGAAGCCGGCAGGGCGGCAGGCGCGACAGCGGGCGAAGCCGCCGGCAGCCGGGCAGGGGCTTCGGCAGGGGCCGCGGCGGGTGCCTCCGCCGGGTCGGCTGCGGGGTCGACCGCCGGTTCCGCGGCGGGTTCTGCGGCTGGCGCGGCGGCCGCCGCGCCGGGAACCTCCCCGGGGGCTTTGCCGATCGCTCCAAGATCCACGATGCCCGCCGCGCCGGCGCTGGTGCCCGCTCCTGTGCCGGCGCCTGCACCTGCGACCACCCCGGCGGCGCCTGCCTCGGCCGCGCCTGCCCCTGGTCCAGCGGCTGGCGCAGCCGGCAGCAACGCCGCTCGCACCGCGGGCGGCGCCGCGACGCGCAGCACCGCCGAGAAGGCGGCCGGCACGCCGCCATCCGGGGCCGCAGCCAACGGCAGCGCCGCCAAGCGTCCGCTGGTGCGATCGCTGCGTTCCGGTCAAGCACAACGCTCGTCGTCGCGCAACACGGATGCAAACGGCAAGCCGGCGGCCACGTCTAAGCCGTGAACCGTCGCGCGGCTGCGACTCGATCTCCCATCCTGAACCCGCAGCGGATCGCAGCCCCGTGCGCTTCTGTGCTAATAAATAGCAGGCTCCGGATGGCGTACTCGAAAACGGCAAGCCGGAACCGGCAGGCTCGAGCCACCCGCCAAACGGTCGATTTCAGGCGGCCGGCGGCACCCTATATACTTCGTGCTCCCAGCGGGGGCGTCTTTTCGGATTGCGAGAACGGCTTGATGACCGCTAATCGTTTGAACCTCCCGGCGCATCGCCGGGTTCCGGGGCTGCGGGCCGCGCTGGCCTGCCTGGCCGCTTCGGCCGTCCTGGCCGGCTGCGCCACCACTGCCGGCGGTGGTGGCGGCGATCCGGCCGAAGTCGTCAAGCGCCGCGCCGAGGAACGCTACCAGGCGATGATCGACAAGAACTTCCGCAAGGCCTACGAGTACCTGTCTCCCGCCTATCGGCAAAGCATGCCGTTCATCAGCCATCACAGCGCGCACCGTCCGTTGGCGACTTATGTTTCAGCCAAGGTGTTGTCCGTGCAATGTCCGTCGGATAGCGCTTGTGACGTCGAGATCGAGGTGGGGTACAGGGACGTCGACGGTCTCCGGTTCAAACCGAAGGGAACGGTGACCTCCGTGTATCCCGAACGTTGGGTGAAGGTCGATGGGCAATGGTGGCTGCATTTCCGTCGCTGATTCGAGGCTTTTCCGGAGTGCTACGGCTGTTGCATCGCTACAACTCAACCAGTGGTGCAATACCCTTTGCAATGCTTGTCTGGGTGTATTGATCATGCGATACTCCGCGCCATGCTCGCTTACGGGCTGTTGGACGCTCTGATCCGAAATCCGGGTGTAATCAATCGGTTGTTTCACTTTGTTTAAACAAAGGTAGAGTGCGATGAAAAAAAAGTTTCTTCTGGCTGCGATGCTCGCCGGCCTGGGTTTTGGGGGTAGCGCGAACGCTGTCCACGTGAACCCGGATGGCCTGGGCCAGGTTCTCCTGTACCCGTACTACACGGTCCAGAACGGTTTCGACACGTACGTGCACGTGGTCAACACCACGGACCGGGTCAAGGCGGTCAAAGTCCGTTTCCTGGAAGGCATGAACAGCCAGGAGGTGCTGGACTTTAACCTCTACCTGTCGCCCTATGACGTCTGGACCGGTGTGATCACCCGCACCGAAACCGGCGCCCAGCTGTCCACCACCGACACGTCGTGCATCGCACCGCGCCAGCTGCCGGCAACGGGCGAGGCCTTCCGTAACGTTCGCTACGCTGCGGACGAGACGAACACGCTGGCCCGTACGCGCGAGGGCTATCTCGAGATGATCGAGATGGGCGTCGTCAACGAAGACTTCGTTCTCGACAACGTCAACGTCGCCGACGCTGCCACGCACGTCCACAACGCCGACGGCACCAGCGTTCCGCTGAACTGCGTAGTCGTCCGCAAAGCCGCGTCGGCCACGACGCTGGGCGGCGGCCAGTTCAACTCGAACGATCCGTCGTACATCTCGGCACCGACCGGCGGCCTGTATGGCTTCGCTTCGGTGATCAGCGTCAACGCCGGCCTGAAGACCTCGTACAGCGCCACCGCGCTGGACAACTTCGCCGACCTGACCGCGATCCACCACGCGCCGGGCGACACGCTGCCGTCGCTGAACAACGTGACGACGGATGGCGACATCCTGAACAACGCCAACATCTTCACGTTCCCGTGGTCGCCGACGCGCCCGGTCGACGTGGTGTCGGCGGTTCTGATGCGCAGCGCGATCTACAACGACTACGTCGTTGACGCGGGCCGCGATTCGAAGACCGACTGGGTCATCACCTTCCCGACCAAGCGCTTCTACGTGGGTGGCGAGGGCGGTAACAAGTTCACGACGTCGGTCGCGGCCATCCCGCCGTTCCAGCGCACGTGGGCTGGTAACCTGAACCTCGGCACGAACGTGCCGCGCGGCGGTGCTTGCGACACGATCACGCTGTCGTACTGGAACCGTGAAGAGCGCCAGCACATCGTCGTCGTCGACGAAGACTTCTCGCCGGTGCCGGAGATCGACATCCCCGAACTGACGCTGTGCCGCGAGGTCAACACGCTGTCGTTCTTCCGTGATGGCGATAAAAGCGGTTCGACGCTGTTCGGCGCGCTGTACACGGCGGCCAGCTTCACGCTGGCTCCGGGCTTCGACGCGGGCTGGGCGCAAGTCGGCTTCAACGGTACGCTGAGCGGCGGCGATCTGTCGCTGAGCGGCCTGCCGGTGATCGGCTTCTCGGGCATCAGCAACACGAACGCGGTCATCGAAGTCGAAGGCCAGAACGTGCTGTCGAACTACCTGGGCAGCGTCGAGCACAAAGCTTCGCGCGTGATCTCGGCTCCGCTGCCCTAATCGGCAGATCGGTAGTCGCTGGTTTGTAGTGCCAGGGAAAAACACCGGCTTTTGCCGGTGTTTTTCTTTTCTGTGCGGGCAAAAGCCGGTCGATAGAATCGGCTAGCCCAGATGTAATTTGAAGTAACTTGGAGAGTGGCGATGAAAAAGTATCTGCTGGCAGCGGCCTCCTCGCTGATCCTTGCAGGATCCGGCGCGGTTTGGGCCGCTGATGCAACCGTGATCGTCTCCGGAGGAAGTGCCCCCGGCTCGACGACGTACACCCTGAACTCGCTGACGATGGACGCGAACGGCAACGTGACGCTGTCCGTGACGGCGACCGGCGGTGGCGGCAACCCGCCTCCCACCCCGACCACGAAGACGCTGACGGTCAATCAACCCGCGAACGGCGTGATCCGGCTGAACGGCAATACGGCGCCTGCGACAAGCAGCTACACCTGCACGACCGGTGTTGATTGCCCGACCGTGACGCTGACGGCCGAACCGGCCTCCGGCTACACGATCAGCAGCTGGTCCGGCGCCGCCTGCGGCACCAGCGCTACGTGCACGGTGACAATGAACTCGAGTGTCGCGATCGGCGTCAACCTGACGCAGAGCAACCCCGGGATTCCGGGCAACTGCCCGTCGGTGGCCGGCGTGAGAGTCATTGAGACGCCGCTGACCTCGGCCCAGTTCGCGCGCATACCGGCCGGCTATGCGCCGAGCCCGAACGAGATCTTCGCGTTCAAGATGACGACGCCGAACGACTCGTCGAGCAAGATCGGCGGCGTCAGCATCGCCGTCGGCGGCCTGGCTTCGAGCAACAACTGGGTCGTGTTCTCGGAGTGCCCGGGCGACATCGACAGCAGCAACAAGGCGGTCAGCTGCTATCGCTACGTGATCGAAGCCGGTACGCTGAACTACGCGGTGAACCGGCCCGATCTGGCCAACCGTCCGCAGTACTGCCCGCTGCAGTCCGGCAAGACCTACTACGTGAACGTCGCCAAGCGCACCAGCTCGACCAGCGCCACGACATGCACGAGCCCGACGTCTTGCAGCTTCTACTTCTCGGGCTATTGATCGAGAGCCGTGTAGCATTCGGGGCGCGGGCGTCGTAAAACGCCCCGTCCTTCCGAATGAGGCGGGCCGGGGTTCTCCCCGGCCCCTTTTGTTTTTGACGTATCGATTCTTCAGGAAGCTTTCGAATGAAACAGGCCTTGATGCGAATGGCGGTGGCGAGCTTGTGCGCGTTGGCGGCGGGCAGCGTATTGGCGCAGAGCAATCCGGTGCTGATCCGGCACGGCAATACCGTGGTCACGAAGCAGGACGTCGAGCGTGTCGTCGCCGATACAATCGCCCCGCATCAGCGCGAGTCGTTCTTCGCCGACGAGAAGCGCGTGCGCGAATTCGTCAGCCGCATGTTCATCGTTCGCAAGCTGGCGGAAGAGGGATCGAAGCGGCCGCTGAGCGACGTCGAGAAGTGGCGGCTTGAAGAGCTGCGCATGCGCACGCTGTCGCAGATGCAGCTTGAACATGCGGTGACGCAGGTCAAGCCGCCCAACTTCGAGGCGCTGGCCAAGGAGACCTATCAGGCACGGCCCGAGCGCTTCAAGCGGCCCGCCGAAGTGCATGCGGCGCACGTGCTGATCGCCACCAAAGGTCGCTCGGCCGACGAAGCGCGCAAGCGCGCCGAGGAAGCGCTCGCCAAGCTCAAGGGCGGCGAAGCCTTCGAGAAGGTCGTGGCCGATTACTCCGATGATCCGTCGGCAGCCACCAATAAAGGCGACCTCGGCTTCTTCTCGGCCGGCAAGATGGTCAAGCCCTTCGAAGAGGCTGCTTTCGCGCTGAAGACGCCGGGCCAGCTCAGCGGCCTGGTCCAGAGCGATTTCGGCTTTCACATCATCAAGCTGGTCGAGCGGCGTCCCGAAGGCACCGTGCCTTTCGAAGAGATCAAGGACCGCCTCGTGGCCGAAGAGCAGCGCCAGTTCCGCAACCGCATCGTCGATCAGGAGACGGCGCGCATCGCCGCGCTGCCCGGCAAGGAAGTGAACCAGGAGGCGATCGCGGCGCTGGTCAAGCGCGTGCCGATGGAATCCGGCAAGCCGGCCGCGGCGGCGCCTGCGCCCGCCAAATGAGGCAGCGGCCGGCTTCCCGGTCGCCTCGCGTTCGATGAGCCACGCTGCGCCCGGACAGGCCGCTGCCGGCGGTCTGTTCGCCAGCTACTGGCGGTACCGGCACCTGATCGTCCAGCTGGCCGCGCGCGAGACGGCGGCCCGCTATCGTGGTTCGCTGTTCGGCATGGCGTGGACGCTGCTGAATCCGCTGATCATGCTGGCGATCTACACCTTCGTGTTCGTCGTCGTGTTCAAGGCCCGCTGGCCGGGACGCGCGGCCGACATGGGCTCGCCCGAGTTCGCCGTCATCGTCTTCTGCGGGCTCATCCTGCACGGATTCCTGTCCGATTGCCTGACGCATGCGCCGACGCAAGTGGTCGGCAACACCAGCTACGTCAAGAAGGTCGTGTTTCCGCTCGAGGCGATCGCCTGGTCGCATCTGGGCGCCGCGCTGTTCCAGCTGCTGGCCAACTTCGCCATCCTCACCGTGTTCCAGCTGTTCGTTTTCGGCCTGCCGCCGGTGACGTGGCTGCTGTTTCCGTTCGTCCTGCTGCCGCTGGTGCTGTTCGCGCAGGGCTGCATGTGGGTGCTGTCGGCTGCCGCGGTCTACGTGCGCGACATCGGCCAGATCGTGGGCTGGTTCGCCACTGTGCTGCTGTTCCTGGCACCCATCCTCTACCCGCTCGAAGCCGTTCCCGAGCCGATGCGCAGCTGGCTGTGGCTGAATCCGCTGACCTGGGTCATCGAGGCGCTGCGCGACGTCGTGCTGTGGGGACAGCTGCCGTCGATCAGCACCTGGGTGCTGATGACCGTCGGCGGGCTTGCGGTCTGCTGGCTGGGGCTGCGCGTCTTCGAGCGTGCGCGGCGAGGGTTCGCGGATGTCCTCTGAACACGTCGAACCGTCGCCGGCCGACCAGGAACCGCGGCTGGCCCAGGATGCAGCGCTGCTGGCCCACGGCTCGGCGCCGCTGGCCGACGACGAAGCGCTGCGCGTCAGCGGGGTCTCCAAGCGCTATCGGATCTACGACAAGCCGCAGCACCGGCTGTGGCAGGTGTTCCGCCGCGACCGGCAATGGTTCCGCGAATTCCAGGCGCTCGAAGACATCAGCTTCACCGTCAAGCGCGGCGAAGTGCTGGGCATCGTCGGGCGCAACGGCTCGGGCAAATCGACGCTGCTGCAGGTCATCTCGGGAATCCTGCGCCCGAGCGCCGGCTCGGTCGTCGTGCATGGCCGCATCGCGGCGCTGCTCGAATTGGGCGCCGGCTTCAACCCCGAGTTCAGCGGTATCGAGAACGTATTCCTGAACGGCGCGATCCTCGGCCTCGACCGCGAAGAGATCGAGCGGCGGCTGCCGGCCATCCTCGAATTCGCTGACATCGGCGAATTCGTCAACCGGCCGGTCAAGACCTATTCCAGCGGCATGTTCGTGCGGCTCGCATTCTCGGTGGCGGCCTGCGTCGATCCCGATCTGCTGATCATCGACGAAGCGCTGGCGGTCGGCGACGTCAAGTTCCAGTCCAAATGCTTCCGCCGCTTCGATGAGCTGATCCACGCCGGCAAGACGATCCTGTTCGTCAGCCATTCGACCGAGCAGGTGGTGCGGCACTGTACGCGCGCGCTGCTGATCGAAGGCGGGCGCCTGCTCGAAGACGGCGAGCCGCGGATGGTGGCCAATCGCTATCTCGATCTGCTGTTAGGGGCCGATACTCGCCGGCCGCCGGTCGGCGGGCGGCCACGATGGCGTGGAGTCGGTGGTGGCAATCGCGATGTCGGCGCCGGAGAGGGCACGCGCGGCGATGGCAGCGATGGCGGCAGCGGCGATGGCGCCGCGGACGCACCGCTGCATCGGCACGGCGAACCTGCATGCACCGCGGCGCTGGATGCCGTAGCGCCTGTTCTGCTGGCAGCCGGGCCGACTCCCGCGCCGACTCTCGAGCCGACTTCCGAACCGGCTGAGGAGCCGGCTGAGGAGCCGGCTGAGGAGCCCGCTGCCGAGCACCTGATCGAGGACCGCATCGGCTACTGTCGAACCGAGTATCGCTGGGGCAGCGGCGGCGCGGAGCTCTACGACGCCGAGCTGCTCAGCGCCGGCACGGCCGTCCACGGCACGCGGCTGCAGGCCGGCGAGCCGGCGACGATCCGTGTGCGAGCGCGCTTCGAGCGCCGCTGCGAACGGGCGATCATCGGCTTCTTCGTCAAGACGCCCGACGGCGTCACGGTGTACGGCAACAATACGCGCAACCTCGTGCCGGAGCCGCTGATGCGCGAAGCCGGCGAGCAGCTGGCGGTGGCCTTCGAGCTCGAGACCCATCTGGGCACCGGCTCATACCTGCTGTCGCTCGGCGTCGCCGAGGAACGCAACGGCGAGATCGTGCCGCTCGATCGCCGCTACGACGTGCTGCAGTTCGAGGTGATCGGTCCGCTTGGCCCGGTCGGTCTGACGCAGCTTTACGCCACCTGCCAGGTCATCACGTGACGCGCGCACGTTCCCTCTCGCTGGACCCGCAGCGCTATCGCTTCGACGCGCAGAACTCGGTCTGGCTGCCGCGCGAAGCGCCGGCCGAGTTCCGCTATACCGACGGCGACTCGGTCGAGCTGAGGCTGCTGCAGTGGCTGCGCGGGACCGCCGACCGCTCGGTGCTGTCGATGCCGCTGCGCGCCGGCATCGTCGACTGGCCGAGCCGCTACCACCTGAGCCCGCGCCGCGCCAATCTGCTGCGTCCGATCGAGTCGCTGTTCCGCGGCGCGGCCGTGCTCGAGATCGGTGCCGGCTGCGGTGCGATGACGCGCTTCATGGCCGAGAGCGGCGCGCAGGTCATGGCGCTCGAAGGCAGTCCGCAGCGTGCGGCCGTCACCGCGGCGCGCTGCGCGGGCCTGGACTGCGTCACCGTGGTGGCCGATGCGCTCGACCGGCTGCCCGTGCAGGCCTCGTTCGACGTGGCCACGCTGATCGGCGTGCTCGAATACGCGCGCATCTTCTTTCCGGCGCCGGCCGGCGTCGATCCGGTCGATGCGATGCTCGCGCATGTACGCCGCCATCTGCGGCCGGGCGGTACGCTGGTGCTGGCGATCGAGAACCAGCTCGGCCTCAAGTACTTCGCCGGCGCCAATGAAGACCACGTCGCCGCGCCCATGTTCGGCATCGAGGATCGCTATCGCCGCGACGGCGTGGTCACGTTCGGCCGCGCCGAGCTGGCGCGGCGGCTGAACGATGCCGGCTTCACGCGGCAGCGCTGGCTGTATCCGTTTCCCGACTACAAGCTGCCGGTTTCCGTGCTCAGCGAGGCCGGCCTGCGCTCGGGCGTCGATCTGACGCCGCTGCTCGCCGCTTCGGTGGTGGCCGATCCGCAGCCGATACCGCGCCATCTGTTCTCGCTGGAGCAGGCCTGGCGGACGGTGTGGCGCAACGGCTTGGCTGCGGATCTGGCCAATTCGTTTCTGGTGCTGGCCGAGCTCGAGCCCGCCTCGGACGGCCCGCCCAATCCCGACGTGCTGGCCTGGCATTTCGCCGCCGAGCGCCGGCCCGTGTTCGCGAAGTCGGTCAGCCTGCACACCACCGCGGCCGGCATCGTCGCCGAGTCGCGGCGCCTGGACCCCACCGCGACGGCACCGCTGGACGTGGCGCTGTCGCAGCGGCTCGACGACGCGCCGTTCGTCGCCGGCGAGCTGTGGCAGGGTGCGCTGCTGCGGCTGCTGAACGAACCCGGCTGGACGCGTGCGGAGCTGGTCGACTGGGCCCGCCGCTGGCTGGACTGCGTCGAGCGCAGGCTCGGCCATCCGCTGGCCGAAGCCGGCGCGGCCGGGCTCAAGGGGGACTGGATCGACGCCGTACCGCGCAACCTGATCATCGACGGCGATCGGGCCGAGTTCATCGATCTGGAATGGGTGCCGCACCAGGGCATCGCGCCGGCGCACCTGCTGTATCGCGGCATTCTGCTGTCGCTGCTGGCCGCCAGCAGCATCGCCGCTCCCGCGGACCCTGCCGATCTGAAAGCGCTGGACCTGTTCATCGCGATCGCCGCCGCGCTGGGCCATCCGCTGAGCGCCGACGATCTGGCCGCCTGCCATGAGGCCGAGCGCGCGTTCCAGTGGCAGGTCAACGGCGTCGAGTGGATCAGCTTCGAGGAGCTGCTCGGGCACAAATGGGTTCTCCGCTAGCGAGCGCGCCTCGATCGCGCGGGCGTGGCAGAATCCGCGCCCCCAGGCTTTAGAATCCGCACCCGGACTTCGATTCGGACACACGAAGTCGGACACACGAAGTCGGACACACGAAGTCGGGCACACGAAGTCGGGCACAGGAAGTCGGACATAGGACCTCGGATGCAGGAATCGATCAATCAGACCGTCGCCGGGCAGAAGAGCGCCGTCGACAAGACCTCCGTCGACAGGACCGCCGTCGACAAACACCCCCTCGACAAGACCGCCGTCGACGCGCGCATCATCCAGGCCATCGCCGAGGAACTGTCCGCACGCCCGGCCCAGGTCGCCGCGGCCGCCCGGCTGCTCGACGAAGGCGCCACCGTCCCGTTCATCGCCCGCTATCGCAAGGAAGTGACGGGCGGGCTCGACGACACGCAGCTGCGCACGCTGCAGGAACGGCTCGTCTATCTGCGCGAGCTCGAGGAGCGCCGCGCCGCCATCCTCGTCAGCATCGAATCGCAAGGCAAGCTCACCGACGAGCTGGCCGCCCAGATCGCGGCGGCCGACACCAAGCAGCGGCTGGAGGATCTGTACCTGCCGTACAAGCCGAAGCGGCGCACCCGCGGCCAGATCGCACGCGAGGCGGGCCTGGAGCCGCTGGCCGATGCGCTGCTGGCCGATCCCATGCTCGATCCGCAAGCCGAGGCGGCCAGGTATCTGCGCGCGCCGGACGAGAAAGGCGAGCACGGCGTGGCCGACGCGAAGGCGGCGCTGGACGGCGCCCGCGACATCCTGTCCGAGCGCTTCGCCGAACGCGCCGCGGTGCTGGACGCGCTGCGCGAGCAGCTATGGGAGCGCGGCTGGCTGTACAGCGTGGTGCAGGACGGCAAGCAGGCCGAAGGCGAGAAGTTCCGCGACTACTTCGAGCATGCCGAGCCGCTGAAGGGCGTGCCGTCGCACCGCGCGCTGGCGCTGTTCCGCGGCCGCCAGCAGCAGGTGCTGGCGCTGCGTCTGGGGCTGGAGCAGCCGCTCGACGCCGAGGTGCCGCATCCGTGCGTGGTGCGCCTGGCGGGGCTAGTCGGCCTGGCGGCCAGCATCGGCGGCACGCGGCCGGCCGATCCGTGGCTGGCCGACGTCTGCCGCTGGTGCTGGCGCGTGAAGCTGCTGCCGCACTTCGAGACCGAGCTGTTCACGCGGCTGCGCGAGGCCGCCGAGACCGAGGCGATCCGCGTGTTCGGCGCCAACCTCAAGGATCTGCTGCTGGCGGCGCCGGCCGGCCCGCGTTCGGTGATCGGCCTGGACCCGGGCATCCGCACCGGCGTGAAGGTGGCGGTGGTCGACGCCACCGGCAAGCTGGTCGCCACCAGCACGCTGTATCCGCACGAACCGCGCCGCGACTGGGACGGCTCGATTGCCGCGCTGGCGGCGCTCGCCGCGCGTCATTCGGTCGAGCTGGTCGCGATCGGCAACGGCACGGCCTCGCGCGAGACCGACAAGCTGGTCGGCGACCTGATGCGCCGCCATCCGGAGCTGAAGCTGCGCAAGATCGTCGTGTCCGAGGCCGGCGCATCGGTCTACTCGGCCAGCGAGCTGGCCGCCAAGGAATTTCCCGAGCTGGACGTGAGCCTGCGCGGCGCGGTATCGATCGCGCGCCGGCTGCAGGATCCGCTGGCCGAGCTGGTCAAGATAGACCCGAAGTCGATCGGCGTCGGCCAGTACCAGCACGACGTCAATCAGCGCGCGCTGGCGCGCCAGCTCGATGCGATCGTCGAGGACTGCGTCAATGCAGTCGGCGTCGACGTGAATACGGCGTCGGTGCCGCTGCTGGCGCGCGTCTCGGGGCTGACCTCGCTGGTAGCGCAGCGCGTCGTCGACTGGCGCGACCGCCACGGTGCGTTCGGCAGCCGCGAAGCGCTGCGCGACGTGCCTTACTTCGGCGACAAGGCGTTCGAGCAGGCGGCGGGCTTCCTGAAGGTGCGCGACGGCGGCAATCCGCTCGATGCGTCGGCTGTTCACCCCGAGGCCTATCCGGTCGTCGAGCGCATCCTGCAGAAGGTCGGCAAGAGCGCGCGCGAGCTGATCGGCAACCGCGAGCTGCTGCGCAAGCTCGACCCCAGGCCCTTCATCGACGAACGCTTCGGCGAGCCCACGGTGCGCGACATTCTCGCCGAGCTGGAGAAGCCCGGCCGCGATCCGCGCGGCGAGTTCGTCACCGCCACCTTCCAGGACGGCGTCGAGACGATCGCCGATCTGCGCCCCGGCATGAAGCTGCAGGGCGTGGTGACGAACGTGGCCAACTTCGGCGCCTTCGTCGACATCGGCGTGCATCAGGACGGCCTGGTGCACATCTCGGCGCTGTCCGACCGGTTCGTGAAGGATCCGCGCGAGGTGGTGAAGGCCGGCCAGGTGGTCGCCGTCACCGTCCTCGAGGTCGATCCCGCGCGCAAGCGCATCGCGCTGTCGATGAAGCGCGATGCGCTTGCGCAGCTGCAGGATGGCGGCGGTGCGCGCCGCGGCGGCGCGGCCGACGGCGTTGGCCGCGGCGGCTGGGGCGCTTCGCGCGGTGCCGGCGGCGGTTCGGGCCGTGGTCCCGGCGGTGGCGCTGGCGCTGGCGCCGGCGGCCGTCAGGACGGCCGTCCGGCGGGACGCGGCCGCGAACCGGCCGCCGAAGAGACGGCGCTGGGCGCGGCGTTCGCGCGGGCGCTCAAGCGCTGAAGGCCTGCGCCTCGCGAAGCTTGACCAGCGCGTGCAGCGCGCGGTTCACCGGCGTGGGCACGCCCAGCGCCGCACCGCGTTCGGCCACGAAGCCGTTGAGCGCGTCGATCTCGGTCGGGCGTCCCGCGGCGATGTCCTGGGCGGTCGAAGACGTGGCCTGCGCCATCGCGTCGCCGAGCTGCATCGCGGCTTCGAACTGGGCCGGCACGTCGGCCAGCGCGATGCCCTCGGCGCGCGCCACCGCGACGCATTCGGCGATCAGCTCGCGCATCAGCGCGCGGATGCGCGCGTCGGCCACCATCGGTCCGTAGCGCGAGCGCGTCAGCGCGGAGACGGCGTTGAACGCGCTGTTCATCACCAGCTTGGCCCATAGCGCGGGCCGCGCGTCGGCCACCTGCTCGCAGGGCACGCCCGCCCGCTCGAACAGCGCGACCACGCGCCGCGTTCGCGGCGAAGGCTGCTCGGCGGGGCCGTATTCGCCTACCACCAGATCACCGCGTCCGGCATGCACCAGCAGCCCGGGCGCCGGCATCGACGTGGCGACGTAGACCACGGCCGGCAGCGCATCGACGCCGGCGCGACGCAGCCGTTCGCTGTTGTCGACGCCGTTCTGCATGCTGAGCACGACCGCGTCGTCGCGCAGCAGCGGCGCGAGCACGCGGCCCGCCGCATCGATGTCGCGGCTCTTGACGCAGCACAGGACCAGCTCGGCGTCGCGCACCGACTCGGGACCGGTGTCCGCCCGGATGGCGATCCGGCGCTGCTGTCCGTCACTGTCGAAGCGCAGGCCGTCGCGGGCGATGGCTTCGACGTGCGCCGGCCGTGCGATCAGCGTCACCGGGGCGCCGGCCTCGGCGAGCCTGGCGCCGAAATAGCAGCCGACGGCGCCGGCGCCGTAGACGGCGACGCGCGGCCAGTCGAAGGAGGGGAGGGTCGATGACATTGCGGGATCGAGTGGATTGCCGCGGACCGGCGCCGGCTTTGCGAGCCGGTGGCCCAGGCGACACGCCCGATCATAGCAATGTCGCCGCTGCGGCAGATCGGGTCACTGTGATTGCAGCGCGAGCCGATGAGCGAACCGACCGAGTGAACCGACCGAGCGAACCGATCGAGCCAACCGTTGCACGACCAGCCGGGCACCCGGTGTGCATGGCGTGTCGCTCACCGGCGAGCAGGCGGCCGGCGACGGCGGAGGACGGCGGAGGACGGCGGCGGACGGCGGCGGACGGCGGCGGACGGCGGACTGCTCATCCGCGAAGCGGGACCTGTTGCTGCAGTTCAACGTTCGAGCGCACCGTCCGCCGGCAGCGCCGTTTCGTGCGGCCGATGCGCGTCCCAAGCCCATATTCTGTGTTTAACTTGCACCCTTCACGCCCCCCGCGCCGCGCGCGGCCCAACC
>JBFWXS010000056.1:0-35577 GCA_050187175.1 Burkholderiaceae bacterium | reverse complement strand
GCGGTCGCTCGCATCCTGCGCACCGGCGCCAAGCTGCTGCTGCTCGACGAGATCTCCGAGGGGCTGGCGCCGGTCATCGTGCAGACGCTGGCGCGGATGATACGAACGCTGCGCGAGAAGGGCTTCACGATCGTCATGGTCGAGCAGAACTTCCGCTTCGCGGCGCCGCTGGCCGATCGCTTCTACGTCATGGAGCACGGCCGCATCGTGGCGGATTTCCCCGCGGCCCAGCTCAACGAACGCATGGACATGCTGCGCGAATATCTCGGAGTCTGATGACAGCGCCCGGCGACGGGTATCGGCACACAGGAGGAGTGGTGATGAAGCGAACGCTTGTATCTCTGATGGTCTCGATCGGTCTCGCCGCAGCCGGAGCCGCCCACGCGCAGGTCTCCGGCGGCGTCGTCAAGATCGGCGTGATGAACGACATGTCGGGCGTGTACGCCGACATTGGCGGGCCGGGTTCCGTGCTCGCGGCGCGCATGGCGGTCGAGGACTTCCAGAAGACGTCCAAGGCCGGCTTGAAGGTCGAGATCGTGTCGGCCGATCACCAGAACAAGCCGGACGTCGGTTCGACGCTGGCGCGCCAGTGGTACGACGCCGAGGGCGTCGACGCGATCGTCGACGTGCCCACCTCGTCGGTGGCGCTGGCCATCAACCAGATCACGCGCGAAAAGGGCAAGGCATTCCTGAACACCGGCGCCGCCACGGCCGACCTGACCGGCAAGGACTGCTCGCCGAACACCGTGCACTGGTTGTACGACACGTGGATGCTGGCCAACGGCACCGGCAAGGCGATCGTCGATACCGGCGGCAAGAGCTGGTACTTCCTGACGGCGGACTACGCGTTCGGTCACGCACTCGAGCGCGACACCTCCGAGGTCGTCAAGAAGAACGGCGGCCGCATCATCGGCAGCGTCCGGCATCCGCTCGCCACGCAGGATTTCTCGTCGTTCCTGTTGCAGGCGCAGGCTTCGAAGGCGCAGATCGTCGGGCTGGCCAATGCCGGTGGCGACACGATCAATTCGATCAAGCAGGCGGCTGAGTTCGGCATCACGAAGGGCGGGCAGAACCTGGCCGGCCTGCTCGTGTTCCTGCCAGACGTGCACGGACTGGGGCTGCAGACCGCGCAGGGGCTGATCCTGACCGAGACCTTCTACTGGGACCTGAACGACCAGACGCGCGCCTGGACCAAGCGTTTCATCGCACGCAACAGCAACAAGTATCCGTCGATGGATCATGCCGGCGTCTATGCCGTCGTGCTGCACTACCTGAAGGCGGTCGAGGCCGGCAAGACCGACGACGGCAGCAAGGCCGTGGCGAAGATGAAGGAGCTGCCGACCGACGACCCGCTGTTCGGCAAGGGCACCGTTCGCGTCGACGGCCGCAAGATCCATCCGGCCTATCTGTTCGAGGTGAAGAAGCCCAGCGAGTCCAAAGGTCCGTACGACTACTACAAGCTGCGTGCCACGATCCCGGCCGATCAGGCGTTCCGGCCCTTGAAGGACGGTGGCTGCCCGCTGGTGAAGTGAGACGCTGAGCGCCACGGCGGCCGGGCGCCGCTGCTCACGGCAGCGGCGCTGCGGCTGCATCCCGCAAACGACGACGGATCGAATCGATGGAGATCTTCGGCATCCCCACGCAGGCGCTGTTCGGGCAGCTGCTGATCGGGCTGATCAACGGCTCGTTCTATGCGCTGTTGTCGCTTGGGCTGGCGGTGATCTTCGGTCTGCTGAACATCATCAACTTCGCGCACGGCGCGCAGTACATGCTGGGTGCGTTCTGCGCCTATCTGCTGCTGAGCAAGCTGGGCATCGGCTACTGGTGGGCGCTGCTGCTGGTGCCTGTCATCGTCGGTGCGTTCGGCGTGATCATCGAACGCCTGATGCTGGCGCGGCTCTATCAGCTCGACCATCTGTACGGGCTGCTGCTGACCTTCGGGCTGGCGCTGATCATCCAGGGCGTGTTCCGCAACGAGTTCGGTTCGTCGGGCCTGCCCTATTCGCCGCCGTCGCAGCTTACCGGCGGCAGGAACCTCGGCTTCATGTTCCTGCCGAACTATCGCGGCTGGGTCATCGTGGCCTCGCTGGTGGTCTGCCTGACGACCTGGTACGTCATCGAGCGCACCAAGCTGGGCGCCTATCTGCGCGCGGCCACCGAGAATCCGCAGCTGGTGCAGGCCTTCGGCGTCAACGTGCCGCGGATGATCACGCTGACCTACGGCTTCGGCGTCGGGCTGGCCGGGCTGGCCGGCGTCATGGCCGCGCCGATCTACCAGGTCAGCCCGCAGATGGGCAGCGACCTGATCATCGTCGTGTTCGCGGTGGTGGTGATCGGCGGCATGGGCTCCATCCTCGGTTCGGTGCTGACCGGCTTCGGCCTGGGGCTCATCGAAGGGCTGACCAAGGTGTTCTACCCGGAAGCCTCGAACACCGTGATCTTCGTGATCATGGCGATCGTGCTGCTGCTCAAGCCGGCCGGCTTGTTCGGCACCCAGAAATAGGACGGCGATGGCGGGCGACAAGCAACTCCTCTCGGCGGCCGGCAGCGACACGCGCTACCAGCGCATCGCATTCGCGCTGATGGTGGCGGCCTTCGCGCTGCTGCCGCTGGTGGTCTATCCGGTGTTCCTGATGAAGCTGATGTGCTTCGCGCTGTTCGCATGCGCGTTCAATCTGCTGATCGGCTTCGGCGGGCTGCTGTCGTTCGGCCACGCGATGTTCCTCGGCACGGCCGGCTACGCGTCGGCGCACGCCGCCAAGGTATGGGGCTTCACGCCCGAGCTGGCGATCCTGTTCGCCACGGCCTGCTCGGCGCTGCTCGGCACCGTCGCCGGCCTGCTGGCCATCCGCCGGCAGGGCATCTATTTCGCGATGATCACGCTGGCGCTGGCGCAGATGGTGTTCTTCTTTTCGCTGCAGGCGCCGTTCACCGGCGGCGAGGACGGCATCCAGGCCGTGCCGCGCGGCAAGCTGTTCGGCCTGCTCGACCTCGGCACGCCGGCCAATATGTACCTGGTGGTGCTGGCCGTCTTCCTCGGCGGCTTCCTGCTGATCTGGCGCATCGTCAACTCGCCGTTCGGCAACGTGCTGAAGGCGATCCGCGAGAACGAGGCCCGCGCCGTCTCCCTCGGCTACGACACCGACCGCTACAAGCTGATGGCCTTCGTGCTGTCGGCGGCGCTGGCCGGCACCGCCGGCGGCACCAAGGCGCTGGTGTTCCAGCTCGCGTCGCTCACCGACGTGCACTGGACCATGTCGGGCGAGGTCGTTCTGATGACGCTGCTCGGCGGCATGGGGACGCTGTTCGGCCCGGTCGTGGGAGCCGCCATCATCGTCACCATGCAGAACTACCTGGCGCAGGTCGGCGGATGGGTGACCGTCGTGCAGGGGACGATCTTCGTCATCTGCGTGCTCGCGTTCCGGCGCGGGGTGATCGGCGAGATCGCGCATCGGCTGAAGAAGCCGCTGTAGACGCCCCGCGAGCTCCCGCAAGTTCCTCTATCATCGCAGGCCGGGCCATCCCGGCCTTCAGAGGAACGACCATGAGCGACTCCATCCTCCAGGAAATCGAGGCGGTCGACGCCGAGCGCCGCGCCGCGACCATCGCGGCGGACCGCGCGACGCTCCAGCGCGTGCTGTCCGACGACCTTCGCTATACGCATTCGTCGGCGATCACCGAGGACAAGGCCACGTACATCGACCTCGTCTGCAGCGGCCACTACAAGTACTCCGGCATGACCAACGGCGAGCGCGGCGGCCGCGTGATGGGCGACATCGCGCTGCTGTATGGCGACGCGCGGCTCGACGTCCAGGTCAAGGGCACGCCGAAGAGCATCACCACGCGCTACCTCGCCGTCTGGCGGCGCGAGGACGGCCGCTGGCGGATGCTGGCCTGGCATTCGACCGCGATTCCGGCCTGAGCCCGCAGCTCCCTCCACCTCCTTTGCCGGACCCTCACCGATGATCGACGATCAAGCCCTCGATACCTTGTTCCGCACCGCGCGCACGCAGAACGGCTGGCGCGACCAGCCCGTCAGCGACGACACGCTGCGCCGGCTCTACGAGCTGGTGAAACTCGGCCCTACCGCCGCCAATACCTGCCCGGCGCGCTTCGTCTTCCTGCGCAGCGCGCAGGCCAAGGAGCGGCTGCGACCGGCGCTGTCGCCCGGCAACCTCGACAAGACCATGCAGGCGCCGGTGGTCACCATCGTCGCCTATGACTCGCAGTTCCACGAACTGCTGCCGCAGCTGTTTCCGCACCGACCCACCGCCAAGGACGGCTTCGACGGCCCGGAGAAGGCGCCGCTGCGCCAGACCGTGGCGCTGCGCAACGGCTCGCTGCAGGGCGGCTACCTCATCCTGGCGGCGCGGGCCGTCGGGCTCGAATGCGGTCCGATGTCGGGCTTCGACAATGCCAAGGTCGATGCCGAGTTCTTCCCGGACGGCCGCTTCAAGTCGAACTTCCTGTGCAACCTGGGCCACGGCGATCCGTCCAAGGTCATGCCGCGCCTGCCGCGTCTGAGCTTCGAGGAAGCCTGCCAGCTGCTGTGACCGGCCGGTGAGCAGCGCCTTGTTCCCGGCGATTTCCGATCCGCTGTTCTACGCCGCCGCCATTCCGGCGGTGGTGCTGACCGGCATCTCCAAGGCGGGCACCGGCGGCGGCGTCGGGTCGCTGGCGGTGCCGCTGCTGACGCTCGCCGTCGCCGGGCCGCAGGCCGCGGCTATCATGCTGCCCATCCTGATCGTGCTCGACGCCTTCGGGCTCGTTGCCTTCCGCAAGCGCTTCGACGCCCGCCTGCTGCGGCTGACGCTGCCGGCGGCGCTGATCGGCATTCTGGTCGGCACGCTGCTGTTCCACGTCGTCGATCAGCGGCTGATCAAGGCGCTGATCGGCGCCGAGGCCGTGATCTTCGCGCTGGCCAAGCTGCGCGAGGGTGCCGCCGCGTGGACCGCTCCGCCGGCCGCGCTGTCGCCGCTGCGGGCCCGCTTCTGGTCGGCGATCGCCGGCTTCACCAGCTTCATCTCGCATGCCGGCGGCCCGCCGATGATGCAGCTGATGCTGCCGCTGCGCCTGGCACCGGCACTGTTCGTCGGCACGCTGACCTGGTTCTTCGCGGTGGTCAACTTCGTCAAGCTGGCGCCGTACGCATGGCTCGGGCTGATAGACACGACCAATCTCGCCACCTCGCTGATGCTGCTGCCGGTGGCGCCGATCGGTTATCTGCTTGGACTGCGCCTGCTGCGCTGGATGAAGCCCTCGGTCTTCGTGCGCGTGGTCACCTGGGCCATGCTGCTGACCGGCTGCAAGCTGCTGTACGACGGGCTGGCCTGAGCGGGGCTCCGCGGCGGTTTCAAGCGGCGCCGCCCGGCTTCTCCGAGCGGCGCCGCTCAGCTCCTACTTCCTCGGTTTCATTTCCGCCGGCCTGACCCAGTCGTCGGGGCGGGCCTGCCAGTCGACGCGCCGTGACGTGGCGTAGGTCGTCTTCTGGTGGAACAGGAAAATGATGGGCGCCTGTTCGCACATGCGGGCCGTGGCCTGATGATAGATGCGCTCGCGCGCCGCATCGTCGGTGGCGCGCCGCGCATCGTCGAGCAGCTTGACGAACTCCTTGTCGTGCCAGTAGCTGGCCGAGAACGACGGCGTAAATACCTTGAGCTGGCCGTCGGTGTCCAGGCTGATCCACGCGTAGGTAGCCAGCGCGACCGGTCCCATGTCGTGCTGCGCGCCGTACTTCTGCATGTAGGCGGTGAAGCTCATCTGCCTGACCGTCGCCTGGAAGCCGACGTCGTTCAGCTGCTGCGCCATCGCCTGCGCCATGTCTTCCGCCATCGGATAGCGGCCGGTCGGCACCTCGATGTCGATGGCCACCGGCGCGGCGGCGCCCGACGACTTGACCAGCGCTCGCGCGCGGGCCGGATCGTACGGGTACGGCTTGAGCGACGGGTTGTAGCCGAAGTAGAACTTGGACAGCAGCTGGCAGTTCGCCACGGTTCCCTGGCCTTCGAACAGGCCGTCGATCAGGGCCTGCTTGTCGATCGCCAGATTGGCGGCCTGCCGCAGCGCGACGTTGTCGCGGAACGGCGGCTTCTCGGTGTTGATCCGCGCCAGATACGAGCGCGCACTCTCGACGGCGCCGACCTCGAAGCGGCCCGCCTTCTTGATCCGGGCGATCTCGGACGGCGCGAACTCGGTGATCACGTCCAGCTCGCCGGTGAGCAGGCCCGCGACGCGGGACGCCGCATCAGGCACGATGCGGACCACGACGCGTTCGAACGCCGGCCGATCGCCGAGCCGGTAGTCCTTCTTGGCCCTGAGCACGACGCGGTCGCCGGGCACGTAGCTTTCGACGTCGTACGGGCCGGTTCCCATCGCCTCGGTCGACAGGTTGTGCTTCTGCGTCCACTGCGGCGCGGTGAAGTACAGCGTGCTGAACTGCTGCAGCAGCCCGGGCCACGGCGACGAGGTCTTGATGACGAGCTCAGTGGGACTGGCCGCACGCACCTCCGACAGAGCCGTGTACCAGCCGCCGGCGCGCGCCTTGACGGCCGGATCGCGCAGACGCTCGAGATTCCACTTCACCGCGGCCGCGTCCAGCTTCTCGCCGTTCGGAAAAGTGACGCCCGCGCGCAGCTTGAACTGCCAGGTCAGCGGATCCACCTGCTGCCAGCTCTCGGCGAGCACGCCGCGCAGCTTCATGTCGGGTCCGACGGAGACCAGCGGCGAGTACAGGCTGCTGAGCATGCTGATGTCGGAGCTCACCGTCGCATGCACGGGGTCGAGCGTGATCAGGGCGGACGGCAGGGCGATGGTCAGGTCCTGTGCGCGCGCCGCCGGCGGGGCGGCGATCGCGGCAGACAGGCAGACGACCGCTGCCAGTATGAGTCTGGGCAAGGCTTTCATGACGCTCCACTCCTTTGTCACGTGGATAGTTCAACCAGATGGCCGTCCTCGACCGGGGTCAGCCGGGCTTCGTTCGGACGATACGAATCGACGTCGAAGCGAAGGCGCTTGCGGCGCCGCTCCAGCGCGGGGTTGGGAACCGGCATCGCCGACAGCAGCGCCTGCGTGTACGGATGACGCGGGTCCCTGAAGACCTGGTCGACACTGCCGATCTCGACGATGCGGCCCTTCAGCATCACTGCCACGCGATGCGACAGGAAGCGCACCATGCCCAGGTCGTGCGTGATGAACAGGTAGGCGAGGTGGAACTGCTCCTGCAGCTCCTGGAACAGATTGACGATCTGCGCCTGGATCGACAGGTCGAGCGCCGTGATCGGCTCGTCGGCGACGATGAATTCGGGGCGCAGCGCGAGCGCGCGGGCGATGCACAGCCGCTGCCGCTGTCCGCCCGAGAAGGCATGCGGATAGCGGCTGCGGTAGACCGGATCCAGGCCCACCAGCCGGAACAGCTCGGCCACGCGGTCGCGGTACTCGGCGGCGGGCATGCCGTGAATGCGGAACGGCTCGGCGACCAGATCGCCGGCGGTCATTCGCGGATTGAGCGAGCCGTACGGGTTCTGGAACACCACCTGCATGTTGCGGCGGACGGCCTTCATCTCGGCGTGGCCGGCCATCGCCAGGTCCTTGCCCTTGAACAGCACGCGTCCGGCGGACGGCGTTTCGAGCCGCAGGATCAGCCGCCCCGTGGTGCTCTTACCCGATCCGGATTCGCCGACCAGGCCTAGCGTCTCACCGGGCCGGATGTCGAAGGACACGTCGTCGACGGCCTTGACCTGGTAGCGCTCCCGTCCCAGCCAGTCCGTGCTCGCGAAGGTCTTGGACAGATTGCTGACGCTGAGCAGCGGCGGCGGGGCGATGCTTGCTAAGCGCATGCGGCCTCCGTGTCGTCAGAGCGCGGCGCCGTCCGCAAGTCGTAGAACGCCGCGCACAGATGTCCTTCGGCTCCGTCGGCGACCTGCACCAGCGGCGGCATCTCGACATGGCAGCGCGGCGTGGCGAACGGATTGCGCGGCGCGAACGGGTCGCCCTTGGGCAGATCGAACGGGTTCGGCGGCTGGCCGCGGATCGGTGTGAGACGGTGCCCCGTCGTGCCGTCGCGCGGCGGCATGGACTGCAGCAGGCCCAGCGTATAGGCGTTGCGCGGATCGCCGAAGATGGCGTCGACCGGGCCTCGCTCCAGAACGCAGCCGGCGTACATGACCTGCACCGTATCGGCGAGGCCCGCGACGACGCCCAGATCGTGGCTGATCCAGATCATCGCCATGCCGAGCTTGGCTTTCAGGTCCTGCACCAGTTCGAGGATCTGCGCCTGGATCGTGACGTCGAGCGCGGTGGTCGGTTCATCCGCGATCAGCAGCTTCGGCGTACAGGACACACCGATCGCGATCATCACGCGCTGCCGCATTCCGCCGGATAGCTGGTGGATGTACTGGTCCATGCACCGGTGCGGGTCGCGAATGCCGACCAGGTCGAGCAGCTCGACGGCGCGCGCCCGCGCCGCCGCTCGCGAGAGCTTCAGATGACGGCGCAGCGGCTCCATGATCTGGCGGCCTATGGTCAGCACCGGGTTCAGCGCCGACATCGGATCCTGGAAGATGAACCCGATCTCGCCGCCGCGGATCGCGCGCAGCTCGGCCGGGCTGGCCCGCAGCAGGTCGCGCCCGCGGAACAGGACGCGCCCCTGCTCGATGCGCGCCGGCGGGATCGGCACCAGCCCCAGCATCGACAGCGCGAAGACGCTCTTGCCGCTGCCGCTCTCGCCGACGATGCCCAGCGTCTCGCCCTCATGCACGACGCAGGATACGTCGCGCACCGGATGGATGCTGCCTTCCTCGAGGTCGAGCCGGACCCGCAGGCCGTCGACGTGCAGCAGCACTTTGGAAGTGTCGGTCATCACTTGCGCAGCTTCGGATCGAAGTGGTCGCGCAGCCAGTCGCCGGTCAGATTGACGGCGAGCACGGTCAGCAGGATGGCGAGGCCGGGGAACACGCCGATCCACCAGGCGGTGGAGATATAGCGCCGGCCGTCCGCCAGCATCGCACCCCAGCTCGGCGTAGGTGCGCCCACGCCCAGCCCGAGAAAGCTCAGCGAGGCCTCGAGGATGATGACGCGCGCCAGTTCCAGCGTGGCCACCACCATGATGGGCGTGGCGACGTTCGGCAGCACGTGCCTCACCATGATGTACAGCGAGTTGGCGCCCAGCGCGCGCGCCGACTGGATGAACTCGCGTTCGCGCAGGCTGAGCACCTGCCCGCGCACGATGCGCGCATAGCGGACCCAGCTGACCAGCGCGATCACCAGGATCAGGTTGCGCAGGCCGGGCCCGAGCACGGCGATCACGATCAGCGCGAGCAGCAGCAGCGGAATCGACAGCTGCATGTCGGCCAGCCGCATCAGAATGCGGTCCGGCAGTCCGCCGAAGAATCCCGCCACCACGCCGAACGCCACGCCGACCGCCGCGCCCAGCGCGACGGCGGCCAGGCCGACCAGCAGCGTGATGCGGCCGCCGTAGACGATGCGGCTGAAGATGTCGCGGCCGAGCTGGTCGGTGCCCAGCGGGTGCGCGCCGAGCCCGGTCCACGACAGCGTGGGCGGCCGCATGCGCTGCGCCAGATTGCCGCGGATGGGGTCGGCGATGCCGAGCTCGGGCAGGATGAGAACCGCCAGCACGAAGATGATCAGCAGGCCGATGCCGAGGGTGCCGGTCGGGCTGCGCAGAACGATGCGTGCGGCACGCATCGCGCGCGGAAAGGCCAGGGTGGCGCTCATGCTCAGCGGTCGAAGCGGATGCGCGGATCGAGCAGCCCGTACAGCAGGTCGATCAGCAGGTTGATGAGGATGAACATCGCAGCGATGACGGTGACGCCGGCCTGCACCACCGGGAAGTCCTTGTTCTCGATCGCCTGGATGATCATTCGCCCGACGCCGGGCCACGAGAAGATCGTCTCGGTGACCACGGCGCCGCCGAGCAGCTCGCCCATCAGGATCCCGACCATGGTGACGACCGGAATCAGCGCGTTGCGGCCCACGTGCCAGGTCAGTATCGTCGAGCGGGCCAGACCCTTGGCCTGCGCGGTGCGCACGTAGTCTTCGCTGAGCACGTCGAGGATGCTGGAGCGCAGCAGGCGCGTGACACTGGCCCCGATCACCACGGCGATGGACACGGTCGGCAGCACCAGATTCGCCGGTGATCCGTAGCCGCCGCTGGGGAACCAGCCCAGGTCCACGGCGAACAGCAGGATCAGCATGATGCCCAGCCAGAATGACGGCGTCGCCTGTCCGATCAGCGCCGAGATCATGACCAGCAGCTCCACCACGGTGCCGCGCCGGAACGCCGCGATCGTTCCGGCGATCGCACCCACCACCAGTCCCAGCAGTACGCCCGAACCGGCGAGCAGCAGCGTCGCGGGCACGCGTTCGAGCACCACGTCCAGCGCCGGCCGGCCGAACTGATACGAAGTGCCGAAATCGCCGCGCAGCAGATGCATCAGGAAGCTGGCGTACTGCTCCAGCAGAGAGCGGTCCAGCCCCAGCGAGCGGCGAAGATCGGCCAGCGCCTCCTCGGTGGAGCCGGGCGGCAGCAGCAGCACGGCCGGGTCGCCGAGCAGCCGGGTGACCAGGAACACGATGGTCACCATGCTCCACAGCGCGAACAGGCTGTCGGCCAGCCTTACCGTCCAGTAGCGCATGGCGTCAGCGGCCGCCGGTGGCGCGAGCCGACGGTGCCGGCGAGCTGGAGAGCCGCGGCCAGTGCCGGGCGGCCATCAGTACGTCCAGTCGCGAGAGAACTTCTTGACGAAGTACGGCCCCACTGTCAGCGGTGGATACTTCGGCTTGTCGCCTTCAGCGACGAACTGCGGCAGCGGTTCGACCACCGTGTCGAAGTCGGGGATCGAGAACCACGGCACCGAGAAGCGCTCGCGGCCCGATTCGTTGATCACCTTGTGCAGCGTGGCCGGGAAGCGTCCGTTCGACCAGCGCTGGATCAGCGAACCGATGTTGATCACGAAGGTGTTCGGGAGGGGCGGCGCCAGCAGCCAGCGGTCGGGTTCGACCTCGATCAGCAGCCCGCCGACGTCGTCCTGCGCCAGGATCGTAAAGGCGACGTCGTCGACGTGCGGATGCAGGCTGTAGGCGTTCTCCTTGAAGCCGGCCGGACTCGGCGGATAGTGATGAATCGTCATCATGTCCAGCGGCTTGCGGTAGTGCTGGTGGAAATGCTTCTCGGGCAGTCCCAGCGCCAGCGCGAAGGCGCCCAGCAGGTCGTCGCCCAGGCCGGTCATGAACGTGAAGTACTCGGTGAGCACGCGGCGGAACTCGGGCATTCCCGGCGGCCACTTGTTCTGGAAGCGGAGCCGGTCGCCTGCGATGACGTCCGGATCGTCAGCCGGCCATTCCGCTTCGAACTTGTAGGCTTCGTGCAGATCGGGCGCACTGGTGCCGGCGCGCTGGTGCGCCTGCATAGGGATGTAGCCGCGCGGGCTGCCCGGCGTGCCGCGCAGCTGCATCTTGAAGTCGATCGGCTGCGCGAAGAAATCGCGCGCCACGCCGATCAGGCGGTCGAACTGGTCGGGGGCCATGCCGTGGTCGCCGCCCAGGTACATGAAGCCCACGTTCTCACAGGCGAAGCGGATCTCTTCGACGACCTTGGCCTTGGCCTGCGCGTCGCCGTTGCGGTACGGACCGAAGTCGACCAGCGGAACGTTCTCGATGTAAGGTTTGTTCGACATCTGTACCGTCGTGGTGGGCTTTTTCAGGATTTGCTGATCGCAGACCGGGCCGATCGTGCGCGCCGTCGTCGCGGCGCTGCGGATCGCGTGCCCCATGGTGGCGATGGGGCAAGGGCTGCGGGGAAGTGTATTGAAGAAAAGCTAAGGGGACACGCAAGAAAAACTGCGGCAATCTTCAGTTTTGTTGCGGATTCCCGGAGGCCTCGCCGTAGCCGCCTCCGCCCGGCGTCAGGATCTCGAAAACGTCGCCGGGCTGCATGTCGGTCTGGCCGATATGCCCCAGCGGCTCGACGCGGCCGTTGCTGCGGATGACGCGATTGACCCCCGGCGCGCCGGGCGCGCCGCCGGCCGCGCCGAAGGCGCCGCGCTGGCGGCCGTTGGACAGGATGCTGGCCGTCATCGGTTCCAGGAATCGCAGTCGCCGCACGCATCCGTCGCCGCCGCGCCAGCGGCCGCTGCCGCCCGAGTCAGCGCGCACGTGAAAGCTTTCGAGCAGCACCGGATAGCGCGACTCGAGCACCTCGGGGTCGGTCAGGCGGGAGTTCGTCATATGAGTCTGCACGGCGCTGGTGCCGTCGAAGCCGCCGCTGACGCGTCCGTGCTCGTCCACGATCGCGCCGGCACCCGAGCCGCCCGCGATCGTCTCGTAGTACTGGCGGCGCTGGTCGCCGAACGCGAAATTGTTCATCGTGCACTGGCTGCCGGCCAGAATGCCCAGCGCCCCGTACAGCGCGTTGGTGATGCAGCTCGAGGTTTCGACGTTGCCGGCCACGACTGCCGCCGGCGGGCGAGGGTTGAGCAGGCAGCCGTCGGGGACCAGGACGCGCAAGGGCTTCAGGCAGCCGGCATTGAGCGGGATGTCCTCGCCGACCAGCGTGCGGAACACATACAGCACGGCGGCCAGCGAGATGGAGCGCGGCGCATTGAAGTTGTTGTCCTGCTGCGGCGAAGTGCCGTCGAAGTCGATCTCGGCTTCGCGTCGCTCGGCATCGACGCGGATCGCGACCTGGATCCTCGCTCCGTTGTCCAGCGGCAGCGTGAACTCGCCGTCGCGCAGGCGCGCGATGACGCGCCGGACCGATTCTTCCGCGTGGTCCTGCACGTGCCGCATGTATGCCTGCACGACGTCCAGCCCGAACTGGTCGACGGCGCGCTGCAGTTCCTGGATTCCTTTCTCGTTCGCGGCGATCTGCGCTCTGAGGTCGGCCAGATTCTGCTCGGGGTTGCGGCTGGGATGCGGGCCGCTGCGCAGCCGTTCCAGCATCTCGTCTTCGCGCAGTTCGCCGCCGTCCACCAGCTTGAGATTGACGAGCCGCACGCCTTCCTCGTCGATGCGCGTCGAGAACGGCGGCATCGACCCGGGCGTGATGCCGCCGACGTCGCCGTGGTGGCCGCGCGAGCCTACGTAGAACAGCGGCCGGTCCGTGCCCAGGTAGACCGGCGTGACCACGGTGATGTCCGGCAGATGCGTGCCGCCGTGGTACGGATCGTTCAGCACATAGACGTCGCCGGGCCGCATGGTCCCTGCGTTGCCCCGGATGATCGACTGCACGCTCTCGCCCATGCTGCCGAGATGGACCGGCATGTGCGGCGCATTCGCGACCAGCATGCCGTCGGCGTCGAACAGCGCGCACGAGAAGTCGAGCCGCTCCTTGATGTTCACCGAATGCGCGGTGTTGCGAAGCTGCAGCCCCATCTGCTCGGCGATGTTCATGAACAGGTTGTTGAACACCTCCAGCAGCACCGGGTCGGCGCGCGTGCCGGCGGCGAAGCGGTCGCGGCGCTGCTCGCGGCGGATCAGCACCAGATGATCGTGCGGCGTGACGCGCGCCTGCCAGCCGGGTTCGACGACGGTCGTCGCATTCCTTTCCGCCACGATCGCCGGGCCGTCGAAGACGTCGCCGGGACGCAGCTCCTCGCGCACCTGCAGAGCCGCGTCGTGCCAGGCGCCTCCCGAGAACACGCGCACGGTCTCGCGGCGCGGCGGGTCGCGGTCGACGAGCGTCGCGGCGGCCGGTTCGTCGAGATCCTGCGAGGCGGCGATCGCCTCGACCGCGATGGCCTCGACCATTATGCGGCGGTCGGGCATCAGGAACGAGAAGCGCTGCTTGTAGGCGGCATCGAACGCAGTGCGCATCGCCGCCACGCCGCCGAAGGGCACCGTCAAGGCCGAGTCGCTGCCCTCGTAGCGCAGATGGACGCTGCGGCGGATCTCGATGGCCGCGCCACCCGGCCGCTGCTCGCGCAGCGCCGCGGCGGCGGCCGCGCCCAGCTCATCCATCGCCGCGCTCAGCGCGGCGACGGATTCGTCGCGCAGCGGCAGATCGATGCTGCGCTCGCGCAGCACTGCCTGGTCCGCCAGGCCGATGCCGTAGGCGCTCAACACGCCCGCCAGCGGATGGATGAACACCTCGCTCATGCCGAGCGCATCGGCCACCAGGCAGGCGTGCTGCGCACCCGCGCCGCCGAAGCACTGCAGCACGTAGCGGGTCACGTCGTAGCCGCGTGCGATCGAGATCTTCTTGATGGCGTTGGCCATCTGCTGCACCGCGATCGCAAGAAATCCCTCCGCTACGGCCTCCGCGCTTAAGCCGCTGCGCGCCGCCAGCGCCTCGAAGCCGCGCCGGGTGGCCTCGGCGTTCAGCGGCTCGTCGCCGCCGGGACCGAACAGCCGCGGAAAGTACGCAGGCTGCAGCTTGCCGAGCAGCAGATTCGCATCGGTCACCGTCAGCGGGCCGCCGCGTCCGTAGCAGGCCGGTCCGGGATGGGCGCCGGCGCTCTGCGGGCCGACGCGGAAGCGCGATCCGTCGAAGCTCAGCAGCGAGCCGCCGCCGGCGGCGACCGTGTGGATGCTCATCATCGGCACGCGCATGCGCGCTCCGGCGACCTGGGTCTCGAACTCGCGCTCGAACTCGCCCGCGAAATGCGACACGTCGGTCGAGGTGCCGCCCATGTCGAAGCCGATGGCCCGCTGGTAGCCGCCCTGGCGCGCGGTGCGCGCCATGCCGACGATGCCGCCCGCGGGCCCCGACAGGATCGCATCCTTGCCCTGGAACGCGCCGGCATCGCTGAGTCCGCCGGACGACTGCATGAACAGCAGCCGGACACCGGGCATCTCCGCCGACAACTGCTCGACGTAGCGGCGCAGCACCGGCGACAGGTAGGCGTCGACGACCGTCGTGTCGCCGCGGCTCACCAGCCGGATCATCGGGCTGACGCGATGCGAGACGCTGATCTGCGTGAAGCCGGCTTCGCGCGCCAGCCGCTCCGCGATCCGTTCGTGCCCGGGATGGCGATGGCCATGCATGAACACGATGGCGGCGCTGCTCAGGCCGCGCGCGCGTGCCGCGCGCAGCGCCGTCAGCAGCCTCTCTTCATCCAGAGGCAGCAGCACATTGCCCTGCGCATCGAGCCGCTCGTCGGCCTCGATCACGTCGGCGTACAGCATCTCGGGCAGCACGATCTGCCGATCGAACAGCCGCGGACGGTTCTGGTAGCCGATCCGCAGCGCGTCGCGGAAGCCGCGCGTGATGACCAGCAGCGTCGGCTCGCCGGTCCGTTCCAGCAGCGCATTGGTGGCCACCGTGGTGCCGATCTTCACGCATTCGACGTGCTCGGGCGTGATCGCTTCGCCGGGCCGCAGATTCAGCAGCCGGCGGATGCCCGCTACGGCCGCGTCGCGGTACTGGCCCGGATTCTCCGACAGCAGCTTCAGCGTCAGCAGAAGGCCGTCGGGACGCCGGGCCACGATGTCGGTGAAGGTGCCGCCGCGGTCGATCCAGAACTGCCAGGGACCGGGAGGCGTGCAAGCGGTGGTCGTAGAGGAACGGGTCATGGGGGTGCGGCGCCTTCGACCGACAGCAGCCAGTTGCGGAATGCGATGAAAGCCGGCTGCTCGAGCCGCTCAGGCGGATAGACCAGCCAGTAGTGATACGTCTGCTGCGGTTCGGCACGGGTCGCCAGCTGCAGCTCGCCGCTGGCGAGATGTCGCGCGGCGAAGGCGCGCGGCACGAGCGCGACGCCCAGTCCCGCGACGGCCGCCTGCACCAGCATCGAGAACTGCTCGAAGCGGTACCCCTTGATGGTCCGTTCCTGCTCGGCATCGGCGCCGGCCGACAGCAGCCATTCGTTCCACGCGTGCGGCATACAGGTGTGATGCAGCAGCGGCAGGCGCGCCAGCTGCGCGGGCGTGAGCTGGCGGCCTTCGGTCACCATCGGGGCAGCGATGGCCACCATGGGATCGGTGGCCAGCTGGTCGGCCATCAGCCCCGGCCACGGGCCGCTGCCGTAGCTGATGAAGACGTCTATCTCGTCGTCCTTGTGGAAGTCGACGTTGCCCAGGCCGGTGAGGAAGCACAGCTCGATGTCGGGGTGCTGCAGCGAGAAGCTGCGCAGGCGCGGTATCAGCCACTCGGCGGCGAAGGTCGACAGCGTGCAGATGTTCAGGGTCTTCGCGACGACCGTCTGCTCCATGATCTCGCGAGTGGCTTCCTGCAAGGCGTCGAGCGCGGTCTGGAACTGCGTCAGATAGCGGAAGCCTTGATCGGTCAGCAGCAGCCCGTTGTTCAGGCGCAGGAAGATCTTGCATTCGAGCTCGCGCTCCAGGTAGCGGACCTGCTGGCTCACCGCGCTGGCCGTGATGAACAGGCTGGCGGCCGCCTCCTGGAAGCTCAGCGCGTCGGCCGCGGCCTCGAAGGCGAGCATCGCGCGCATCGACGGAAAGAAGTCGCTGCCCGCCGCCGGATCTCGGCTCGGCACGCGCACGGCCTTCAGGAAGGTCTGCACCGGCAGCAGATAGGCATGCCCCGCCTTGGTCAGCGCGACCGGCCGGCTGCGGACGCGGATCAGCGGCACGCCCAGCTTGCGTTCGAGCTGTTCGAGCTGGCGGCTGGCGGCCCCGGCGGTCAGCCGCAGTTCCCGCGCCGCCAGCGTGAGGCTGCGCCGGCGCGCCACCGCTTCGAGAGTCCGCAGCGCCTGGACGGACGGAAGAATGCGTCGGTGGCGCCGGGCATCCACGGCTCAGCCTCGTTCGGAAAGGAACCGGATCACGTGCTGGTTGTAGGCGTCCGCGTGCTCGAACATCGGTTTGTGGCCGCAGTCGCGGAAGCCCACCAGCGTCGCGCCGGGAATGCGGCGGCTGGCCTGGACCGCGTACTCGTAAGGCGCGCCGACGTCGTCGTGGCCCCACAGCAGCAGCGTCGGCACGCGGATCTGCTCGAGCCTGTCGAAGATGCGGTACTGCCGGGCGGCTTCCATGTTCATCAGCCCTTGCAGCGCACCCTTCCAGGCCGACAGCAGCCACGGTTGCGAATAGGCCGTCAGCATGACGGGCAGGATCTCTTCGGGCACCGAGGCCGGATCGTGGACGATGCCTCGCATCGTCCTGCGACAGCCTTCGAGATCGGGATTCTCGAGGAAGGGCAGGTAGTTGTCGCGCATCCGGACCAGCGCGGCGCTCAGCGCCGATTCCGGATTGAAGCAGTTGGCGCTGCCGTTGATGATCAGCCGGTCGATCCGCTCCGGCATGTCGAAGTACAGCAGGCTCGCCATCAGCGCGCCGTACGAGCTGCCCGATGCACAGAACCGCTGCAGGCCCAGCGCATCCACCAGCGCGCGCAGATGCTGCAGCATGACCGGCTGCGGCGGCGCGCCGGCATCGAGCCGGTCGGACCGC
Organism: Burkholderiaceae bacterium; assembly: GCA_050187175.1. Classification (GTDB taxonomy): domain Bacteria; phylum Pseudomonadota; class Gammaproteobacteria; order Burkholderiales; family Burkholderiaceae_E; genus Zeimonas. The sequence goes on along the minus strand of JBFWXS010000056.1, from coordinate 18,210 downwards.
GAGAAGCCGTTGCCGATCAGGTCGGGTGCGACGACGAAGAAGTGCCGGCCCAGCGCCTCGAAATTGCGGATCCACAGATCGGCCGTGCCGCCGAAGCCGTGCAGCAGCAGGATCGCCGGCCGGCCCGGGTCGCCGCTTGTCAGTATGCGGGTAGGGGTGCCGTCTACGTCGATGAAGCGGGCTCTCATCAGGCATCTCCTCGCCCAAAGCGTGCATCCAGGCTGCGCTCCAGGTCGCGCAGGGCGGGTTCGACGAGCTGGCCGTCGGCGGCGATGGGCGTGCCGTCCAGCCATAGCGATTGCGAGCGGATGATACCGTCGGGGTGATTCTCCCCGCCGCCGGGCTCCCACCATGGGACGCCGAAGCCGACGGCATCGCTGCCTGTGCTGCGGATGTCCTCGTTGAACGCGCGTCCGCCGAAGCGGGCGCCCGGATGGAAGCCGTGCGAGAAGTGAATGACGCGGCCCAGGCCGCGGCCTGCGCTGGCCCGGCTCAGCGCGCGCCGCATGACGGCCACGTCGGCCGCCGCGCCGCTCACCGAACGGATCTCGCCGTCGATGTCCAGCCGCATGGGGCCGTTCAGCGGTTCGTAGAACTCGTGAAAGGCCGCCTCGACGACGATCGTGCCGCGCACGCTGTCGGGCGCCGGGTAGATGACGGCGGAGCCAGGGCTGGTGTAGGTGCCCGGCGCCGCGTTGCCCCGGACCTTGGGCTTCGACGGCTTGCCGATCGTGAAGCTGACGTCGGTGCCGGCGGGCGTGGCGACCCGTACCGTGCTGCCGACTGCCGATGCGAACAGCGCGTCGAGCGCGGTCTGCAGTGTGAACAGCGGATCCATGATGCGCGGCGTGAACAGACGTGTCACGGCCGCTGCATCGAGATCGCCGAGCAGCAGATAGCGCGAACGCGCGGCAGCCAGCACCTCGCTGTGCGTATCACAGCCGGCCAGATACGGAAACGTGGTGTCTATCCACAGTGTCGAAGCCTGCGCCGCGGCCGACAGCGTGCGCGGCACGTAGGGGTCGGCCAGCTTGCCCTGATAGGGCAGCCGGTCGATGCGCAGCACCGCGGTCGGCGCAGGCGCGGCAGCGCGCGTCAGCGCGTCGAGCAGTAGCGGATCCGTGCCGCCGTCACAGGTGATCAGCACCTCGTCGCGCGCGTCCAGCGCCAGATAGTCGTGCAGCACGGCTCCGACCGCGGCATGCAGCTCGCGCGACGGCACGGCCTGCGATGTCATCGCGAGTCCCCGAGCATCTTGTCGAGGTAGTTGTTCAGCACGTGGTGGATAGGCAGCTCCAGCCGCGACAGCGGGCCGGCCTCGTAGTACTTGGACTGGACGCCGACCTGCAGCGACTGGATCATGCTGCGGTCTTCCTCGACGATCCGGCGCAGCAGCTCATTGACCTTCTGGATGTTGGCTCGGAACTCGGGCGCCTCGAAGCGGTCGGGCGGAATCAGCGTGTACGAGATCGCCTGCGTCTTGTCGACCGTCTGCGGCCACGCGACCCACAGGCGCACGCTGTCGCAGCGCGCCGTCAGGTTCATGTTGGGCGGCAGAAATCCATTGGCGCAGAAGGTGTCGTCGTGCTCCGACAGCCACTCCATCTTTCCGAACAGGCTCTTGCCGTCGTCGGACAGCGGCGCTGCCTGCGGGAACACGCCGAAGGCGCCGTCCGGCATCAGGTTGTACTGGTAGCGGTCCTTGTCACCCTTGAAGAAGGAGCCGAACGTGTCGGCGTGCAGGGTGCCGACATGGTAGAGGTCCATCAGGTTCTCGTTGACGAACTTCCAGTTGCAGTCGAGATCGATGACCAGCTTGTCGGCCAGCGCGCAGCGGTCGGGCTGCAGGAAGCCGAAGGTCTGCTCGAAGGGCCGCATCCACTCTTCCAGCGACGGCGCCTTCGGATCGAAATTGACGAACACCGTGCCGCGCCAGCTGCTGACGCGAAGCTGCGGCAGGCGGCACTGCTCCCGGTTGAGGTCGGAATGCCGCATCAGCGGCGCCGACTCGAGCTGGCCGTCGAGGCTGTAGGTCCACGCGTGGTACGGGCACACGAAGGACTGCGCATTGCCGCTGCCCGACGCGACCTCGACGCCGCGATGGCGGCACACATTCGAATAGGCCGCGATCGTCTGCGGGTCCTTGCGCACCACCAGTATGGGTTCGCCGAGAACGCGCAGGGTCAGGTAGTCGCCCACCTTCGCCAGCTCCTCTTCGCGCCCGACACAGAGCCAATGGCGCAGGAACAAGCGGTCACGTTCGAGCTCGAGCACTTCCGGCGACGTGTAGATGTCCCCCGGCAGATGGCGGGCCGACTGGACCGGCTTGCGCGTGTTCTGGAAGATGTCGCCGTTCTTCTTGTACAGGGAGATCGTGTTTCTCATCGCATGCCTTTCGAGGATTCGCGAAGCGCGTCGGCCTCCGCGTCATAGCGGGTATGGAATGCGTCGGCGTGGCAGTCCTGCTCGCGGGCGCCGAGGCGCATGGCGGTGTCGACGCACTGCTCGACCATGGCCGGCGGCCCCGCGACGTAGATCTGCCGTCCGGCGAGGCGCTCGAAGTCGCGTGCCAGCGCGGCGGCCGTTCGCCCTCGCGGACCGTTCTCCGCCGCCGGGCGCGGCGCCTCGGAGGCGACGGTGATGATCTTCATCTCGCTGTGCCGGGCCGCCAGCTGCTCGAAGTGATCCACCAGGTACAGCTCGGCCTCGCTGCGCGCCGACAGATAGACGTCGACGCGGCGGGCGGGCGCCAGCTCGACGGCGCGCTCTACGATGGACTTGATCGGCGCCAGGCCGCTGCCGCCGGCGATGGCCACGATCGGCCTGTCGTCCCGCTCGCGCAGGAACGCGTGCCCGAACGGGCCCTTGATGTCGACCCTGTCGCCGACGCCCAGCGTCTCATGGACGAAGGAGCTGACCGTACCGTCCGGTTCGAGCTTGATGTGCAGCTCCAGCTCCTCGTCTGAGGGCTGGCTGGCGAACGAGTAGTCGCGCGCCGGCAGGTCGCCGAACGAGACGGAGCCGAACTGGCCCGGCAGGTACTCGAACTCCGATCCGGCATCCAGCCGGATCCAGATGCGCTTGATCGTGGCGGTAGCCGACTCGATGCGGGTGACCGACCCAGCCGCGCGGCGGATCCGCATCGGCGCCGACCCCATGGCGGGGAACGAGATCTGGCAGTCGGTCTGCGGCCGAGCCCGGCAGGCGAGGATGTAGCCGAGCGCCTCGTCGGTTTCGCTCAGCGCGGACCGCCTGAACGGCGCCATCTGCACCGAGCCGGTCACGCACTGCGATCGACAGGCGCCGCACATGCCGCTTTCGCAGCCGAACGGGTAGTCGATGTCGGCGGCCAGCGCGGCTTCGAGGATGGTCTGGTCGGAGGCGACCGGAAACGTTCGGGCGAGGTCGCAGAGGGTCACATGATGAACGGGCACGATGAGGGGTCGATGCTCTAGACGCGGGCCAAGCATATCCGCCGGGTATCCGGCTGGCACGCGCGAAAAGTTCAGAGCCGAATGAATTTTCCTTTTCCGCTTGCGCGGGCCTCTTGAAACCTCGCGGGCGACCCCCTATCTGCTTGTCACATATCACTGATGCTGGAGGTAGCAATCATGGCTCGACTGTCTGTTTACGATCCGTTCGCCGATGTGTTTCCCGAACTGTTCCGCGGGCTGCTCGCGACGCCGACGAGGAACGGGGAGCGTGGTGTCGATCTGAAACTCGACGTCAGCGAGAACGAGGCCGGCTATGAAGTCCAGGCCGAGATTCCCGGCGTACGCAAGGAAGACATCCACGTCCAGATCGACGGCAATCGCGTCTCGATCAGCGCCGAGGTCAAGCGCGAGACCGAAAAGAAGGAAGGTGATCGCGTCCTGCGCAGCGAGCGTTTCTTCGGGACCGTGTCGCGCAGCTTTGCGCTCGGCTCTGAGCTCGATGAAGCCGCTGCGATCGCCAGGTTCGAGAACGGCGTGCTGACGCTGAGCCTGCCCAAGAAGGCAGCGCCGGCGGCCAAGCGGCTGACGATCAGCTGAACCGGTGACCTGGGAGGGCGGCGCCCGGCTCCGGCCGGCGCGGCCCGCTGCCCCCGTCGCCCCGCTGCGGGCTGCGGCTGCGCGGCGTCCCGCCGGCGTCCTCGTACGCTGGCGGGACTCTCGTTTGTTGGGGGTTTGCCTGCGAGTGTCCGTTTTTAGTAGTAAATACTGACTAACTTTGGATTGCGGGCCGACTGAGCTGTCGAATTCTTAATGTAGTTTCTTAAGCTTGCCCTAAGACACCAGGCTCATGATCCGCTCATCGTTGAACCGATCGATGAAGGGAGTGATAGGTGGAAGCGTTACCCGTACGATTCACGATCGAGCTGCCCGTTGACCGCGCCTGCGCACTGCTGCGCAAGGAGCTGGAACGAGAGGGGTTCGTGATTGCAGGCGTCGTTCAGCCGGAAGGCGACGAGCGCGACGAGGCAGGGCAGTCCTCGCTGGCGCTGTACGCCTATCACGCGCCGACGATGAAGAACGCTTCGCGTGCCGACCGCCGCGTCGGTCTTTACATGCTGTGCGCGATCACCATCCGGCCCTACGGCCAGGGCGCCGCCGAGCTGCAGGGCGTCTCGCCGTCGCAGCTGGCCGGCGTCTGGGGCGGCCGGCGTCTCGAACAGTACGCTGTCGCGCAGCGCCAGCATTTCGAGCGGGCGCTGAGCCGGCTCGAGTTCGACTACGCCCCGGTCGAGTCGAACGCGCCGCTGCGGCGCCGGGCTGCCTGACGCCAGATCAACAACCAATCCATCCCCCCTGCGCCGCTGAAAAGCGGCGTTTTTTTTGGCATGAGCAGACGTGCAGGATTCATTGCGAACATCCATAGCGCCTCCTGCGTTGCTGGGCGACATCCGGGCTCTGATCGAGGCGTCGCGACAACGCGTCGCCTCGGTGGTCAACGCCGAGCTGACCCAGCTGTTCTGGCGCATCGGACAGCGCATCCACGTAGAAGTACTGGCCGGCCGGCGGGCGGAATACGGTGAGGAGATTCTGCCAACTCTCGCCACTCATCTCGTCCGCGACTATGGACGTGGCTTCGCGGACAAAAATCTGCGCAGGATGGTGCAATTTGCCGTCACCTTTCCGGAAGAGCCGATTGTCGTGACGCTGTCACGACAATTGAGCTGGTCGCATTTCGTCGCGTTGTTGCCGTTGAAAGACCCGCTTCAGCGGGACTACTATGTACAGATGGCGAGTGCCGAACGCTGGCGCGTGCGGACGCTGCGAGAACGCATCGACTCGATGCTGTACGAGCGCACGGTGCTGTCCAGAAAGCCCGGGGAGACGATTGCGCAGGAACTGGCCATGATGCGCGATGCGCAACGGATGTCGCCGGCTCTGGTCATGCGCGATCCGTACATCCTCGACTTCCTTGGTTTACGGGATAGCTGGCAGGAAATCGATCTGGAAGCGGCTGTCATCCGGGAGATGGAGTCCTTTCTGCTGGAGCTGGGTGCTGGCTTCAGCTTTGTCGCTCGGCAGAAGCGTATCCAGATCGACGATGAGGACTTTCACCTCGACTTGCTCTTTTACAACCGCAAGCTGCGGAGGCTGGTAGCGGTCGAGTTGAAGGTCGGTGAGTTCAAAGCGGCCTATAAAGGCCAGATGGAGCTTTATCTGCGCTGGCTCGACAGGTACGAGCGGGAGCCGGAGGAAGCTTCGCCGCTGGGAATCATCCTCTGCACCGGCAAGAAGTCGGAACAGATTGAGCTGCTCGAGCTGGATAAATCGGGGATCCATGTTGCCGAGTACCTGACTGCCTTGCCACCGCGCGCGGTGTTGGTAGAACGGCTGCAGCAGGCAACTCGGCGGGCGCGATTGCAGATCGAGCAGCGCACGAGGGGCGACGAATAGTTCAGAGGTGCTTCTCGTAGAACGGCACGAGCCTATCGACCGCCTTGCCCACCGGACCCGGCTGGTCATAGAGATCGTAGTGCGTGGCGCCTTCGACGACGAACAGATCCTTCTCGCTGTTCACGCGTTCGTAGAGCTCCTGTCCGTCCTTCAGCGAGCCGAACGCGCCGGCCACGCTGCCTACGATGATCTGGATAGGCTGCGTCAGCAGCTGCTCCACCAGATGGAAGGCATCGAAGGCGATGACGCTGCCCAGGCTGGTGAAGCGCAGCTTGTTCGGCGCGCAGGCGTTCTGCCCCCGCGGCGTCCGGTAGTAGTCGACGGCCTGGACGACGTCGACGTCGGTGATGCCCGCCTTGTCGCGTTCCGCCGGTGAGTCGGGAATCCAGTTGTTGATGAGCGGCTCGGCGCCGCGCGCCTCGGCAGTGCGCTGCCGGCCGATCGCTTCCAGCGCCGCGGTCACGTCGCCCTCGCGGTTCAGGCGGCCGATATTGGCGCCCACCACCGTGCCTACGGCCTTGATGCGGCGCTCGGTCATGGCGGCACTCACGGCATAGCCGCCGCCTGCGCAGACGCCGAGCACGCCTATTCTTTCTTCGTCGATATACGGCAGCGTCACCAGGCAGTCGACGGCGCAGCGCACATCCTCGACGCGGGGGGCGGGGTCTTCGATATAGCGCGGCTCGCCGCCGCTTTCGCCCTGGAACGCGGCATCGAAGGCGATCGTCACGAAGCCGCGTTCGGCCAGCTTCGCGGCATAGAGGCCGGCGGTCTGCCCCGTCGGATGGTTCCGAAGCGGTCAGATGCCATTGTCGGTTCACGGTGTTAATTCGATAAGATGCAGGATACGGATGTAGTAATTAGGATTTCTTATCAATGATCGGCGACCAGCTCAGAGATCTCCACGCCTTCCTCATCGTGTCCGAGGAGCGCAGCTTCACGCGCGCCGCCGTCCGGCTCGGCGTGTCGCAGTCGGCCCTCAGCCAGGCGATTCGCGCGCTCGAGGAGCGGCTGGACATGCCGCTGTTTTCTCGCACCACCCGCAGCGTCTCGCTCACCGAGGCCGGCGAACGCCTGCTGACGCTGGTCGGACCCGCCGTGGGGGAGATCAATCAGGGCCTGGCCCAGATGAGCGCTTCGCGCCACAGGCCGGCCGGAACGATACGCGTCTCCGCCGATGAATATGCCGTTCGCACCGTGCTGTGGCCGGCCCTGCCGGGATTCCTGCGCAGCTATCCCGACGTCAAGGTCGAGATCACGACCGACTACGGGCTGACCGACATCGTGGGGGAGCGCTACGATGCCGGAGTTCGCCGCGGCGGGCTGATCTCCAAGGACATGATCGCGGTGCGCATCGGGCCCGACGTTCCAATGGTGGTCGCCGGCGCGCCGGCCTACTTCGAGCACCATCCCAGGCCCCGGCGTCCGCAGGAGCTGATCGAGCACAACTGCATCAATCTGCGCCTGCCGGGGCAGGGCTACTTCGCATGGGCGTTCCGCAAGGGCGCGAAGGAGCAGCGGCTCAAGGTCGACGGCCAGCTGGTGCTCAACAGCGTGCTGCAGCTCGTCGAGGCCGCGCTGGCCGGCTTCGGCCTCGTGCACGTCCCCGAGCAGCTGGTCCGTGCGCATCTCGATGCCGGCCATCTGATCGAGGTCCTGGCCGACTGGCGCCAGACCTACGACGGCTATCACCTCTACTATCCGAACCGCCGGAAATCCCCCGTGCTCGGCCTGCTGGTCGAAGCGCTGCGCTACACGCGCTGATGCGCCGGCGGCTTCACCCCAGCAGGCTCAGGAAGGCGCGCGCCGCCGGCGACAGCGGATGGCCGTTGCGCCGATACACGTAGAAGGTGCGCTCTATCGTCGGGTCGGTCAGCGGCACGAAGCGCAGCTTCAGATCGCGGCAGAAGTTCCTGGCGTAGTCGGGCGCCGTGGTCACGCCGAGCCCGTGCCCGACCAGCGCCAGCGCGGTGGCGAGCTGTTCTACGACGGTGGCGTCTTCCTGCCGCTGAGTCCTGCCGTTGCGCCACAGCGCTTCGCGGATGTCCTCCTCGAAGGTGCTCGCGTAGTAGACCCAGGGATCGTCGCGCGTCTCGCTCCACCGGATCGAGCGCCGGCGGGCTGCGCGATGCGAAGCGGGACAGACGAACTCGATCGCCACCTTGCGGAAGAAGCTGCGCTCGACGCCGGCATCGGCGGGACGGTCCGGCCCGATGCCGAATTCGACGGCACCGCGCGCGACCGCCGCGGGAACGTCGTCGAGCGTGGTGTCGACCATCTGGACCGAGATCTGCGGGTACTCCTCCGCGAAGGCGGCCAGCGCCGGCGGAATCAGCGTACAGGCCAGCAGGCCGGGAGCGCTGAAGCGCAGCGAGCCGCGCTGCAGCGCGCGCACGTCGGCGGCGCTGGCCGTGATGCGCGCCAGGTCCTCGAGCATGCGCCGGGCGATCGGCACCAGCTGCAGCCCCATCTCGGTCAGCGTGATGCGCTTGCCTTCGCGGTTGAACAGAGGCAGGCCCACTTCCGATTCGAGCTGGCGCACCACCATGCTGACCGCGGACTGGGTCAGATGCAGCCGCTGCGCGGCCGCGGTGAAGCTGCCGGTCTCCACGGCGGCGATGAAGGCTCGCAGCTGCCTCAGGCTGATGTGCATCAGTCGCGCTTATGGATCCGTCAGAAATCAGCGCTTGGATCCTAGCACGCGCGATTCGAGAATGCGGCTCATGCAGCGCCGCCCGCAGCGCTAGCTGGCGCGTCGCGTGCAGCGGCGACGCCGCCCGATCAGGAGCAGCCCGAATGCAGCAGACAGACGAGCCGAAACGGCCTCGATCCTTCCACATCCATCCCGACAAGCTCGAATGGGAAGGGGCCAATTACAACCTGATCTGGGAGGACGGGCGCGAGTACGGCCGCTTCCGCCGCGTGCTGCGGCGCGACGCCCACGGCCTGACGATCATCGCGCGCTTCGTCGCGCCGCCGGGCAAGGCCTGGCGCATCATGGGCCGCGCGCCGGAGCTCGGCGAGGAGGTCTACATCCTGAAGGGCGCCTACTACGACAAGCGCGGCCGCGTGGTCGCTCCCGAGGGCAGCTTCATGTACAACGCGCCCGGCGCGCTGCACGGCGGCATCTCGACCGACCTGACGCTGCTGCTGCACTGGTGCAGCGGCAAGCCCGACGAGATCGTCTCGGCGGAGATGATCGACTTCGAGCCGGCCGCTACCAGTAGCTGATCGCCATCTTCGCGGCCAGTACATACAGCAGGCAGGCGAACACGCGCTTGAGCGTGGCCACCGGCAGCCGGTGCGCGAAGCGCGCGCCCATCGGCGCGGTCAGCATGCTGGCCAGCACCAGCGCGGCGAGCGCCGGCAGCAGCACGAAGCCCAGCGTGTACGGCGGCAGGTCCGGCACGCGCAGGCCGGCCCAGACGTAGCCGATGGTCCCGATCACGGCGGTCGGAATGCCGAGCGCCGCGGCGGTGCCGATCGCCGTATGCAGAGGTACTGCGCAGAACAGCATCAAGGGAATCGTCAGAAAGGTCCCGCCGGCCGCCACCAGTCCGCACAGCGCGCCTATCAGCACGCCGATTGCAGCCAGCGCCGCCGGGCCCGGCAGGCCGCGGCCCGCGGCAGGCCGGCGGCCGAGCAGGATTTGCGTGGCGCCGGCGAACACGATGAGGGCGAAAGCCAGCGCCAGCACGCGCTGCGGCAGCCAGCCCGACGCCAGCGTCGACAGCAGCGAGCCCGCCGCCATGCCCGGCGCGAGCCGGGCCACGATGCTCCAGTCGACGGCGCCGTGCCGGTGATGCTCGCGGACACTGGCGCTGGACGTGAACACGATCGACGCCATGCCGGTACCCAGCGCCAGATGGACGCTGTGATCGGGGGCCAGCGCCTGCACGGCGAACAGAGCCGACAGCACGGGCACCAGCGTCATGCCGCCGCCGATGCCGAGCAGGCCGGCGAGGAATCCCACCGCCGCGCCGCTTGCCGCGTAGCCGAGCAGCCAGAGCGTCGACTGCATCACGTCGCGGCCGGCGCGTCCTCGAACAGCGCCGGCAATCGCACGTCGACGATACGCAGCGCTTCATAGTGCGCCGTCGCGGCGCCCTCGTTCGGCGGCTGCCCACAGTTGTGGACCTGCAGGCTCAGCACTCGCTGCTGCAGCCAGCGCAGCCGGTCGATGACCGGCTCGGCGAAGCCGACCGGCTCGGGCCACAGCGGGCGGACGTCGGCCGGCTGCGGCTCATAGTGCGGCGGCAGCAGCCGCTGGGCGACCAGGCGCTCGCCGCTGAGATCGCCGCGGTAGATCAGATAGACGCGGTCCTGCTCGTCGATGACGATCTCGGGACGGCTGATCGGGATCTGCAGCGTGCCGCGGCCGGTCAGCAGGAACGGCGTGCGGCGCTGCGAGACGATCTGGTGGCGCCATTGGCGGCCGTCGAACCACAGATGCTGGTATTGCGGCACGCCGTCGAAGTCGTCGGCGTAGAACGCGATGTGCGGCCTGTCGCCGCCGTCCAGCGCCATGCTGGTCTGGTTGATCAGATTGGAGCCCGGCGAGACGGCCAGCACCGTTTCCGAGTTCACCTGTGTGACCGGCGTGCGCAGCGGACGGCCGCGGGACGTCAGCCAGCTGCGGCCCTGGTCCGGCGAGCGCGCGTAATCGATGCCCAGGTTGTTCACGCGCTGCTCGGGGCCGAGCAGATGCGAACGCCAGACGAAGGACAGATGCAGGCTGCCGTCGCGGCCTATCGCCGGATGGTTCCAGTACGGATTGCTGGTCCACGGCTGCTGCCGCGCACCCGACAGGATCGGCGCTTCGCGATCGAACCAGACGCCGGTCTCGGCGTATTCCTTGAGCCGCGCCACGCCGCATTCGGCCTTGCCGTCCCGATACAGCAGCAGCAGCGGCCGGCCGCCGGGCTGCACGATGAAGGTCGGATAGGTGACCTGCTGTTCGTGCTGGCCGGACATCGGCAGCTCGCCGGTCCAGCCGGCCACCGACAGCGGCCGCGTCGAGCGTCGGTAGCGCAGCCGCGTGTCGTGCTGGTCGTAGATCAGGTGCAGGTGGCCCTGCCGATCGATGCCGAGGCTGATGCTGTTGTGCGCGTCCTGCAGCCGGTACTGTCCCTGCAGATCGAAGGTCTGCAGTGCGCCGCTGTCCAGGTCGCGGCGCACCAGCCGCAGGTTTCGTTCGTCGCGGTAGAACGCGGCGAACTGCAGCCGGTCGCGCGTGAGCAGGCCGTGATGCCGGAAGACGACGTCGTTGACGGTATTGCCGGCCCAGGCCGGCCCGAGATCGAGCACTGTCATGAAGGATCCTGTCGCGGCGCTCCTTGTCGCGCCTGCAGCGCCGCGTTCAGTACCCGGAGTTCGGAAACGATCGCAGCACGCACAGGGTAACGCGAAGCAGTCGTCAGGCCTTCAATCTTGAGTCGCGCCAGCAGTGCGCGATCACGGCACAGCTGCTGCAGCCGCCGGCTGCATTCGTCCTCGTTCAGGCTGTCGACGACCAGCGCGTTCAGTCCGTCGATCGCATATTCGTCGGAACCGCCGTGGCGCGTCACCACCGCGGCGCAGCCGCAGGCCATGGCCTCCAGCGCCGAGCGGCCGAAGGCCTGATAGTCGGACAGGTCGACGAACACGTCGCAGCCGGCTAACAGCCCGGCCACCTCGCGCCGCTTCAGGAAGCCGTGGTTGCGCAGCGGCAGCCCCGCCGGCACCGACAGCCGTGCCAGCTCGGCGTCGGAGCAGCCGAACAGCTGCGCCTCGGTCGCACCGGGCAGCGCCGCCGCGACGCGCGCCAGCACGTTCAGCGTGCGCTGCGGACCCCGATAGGCAGTGGGGGGCCGGATCATTGCGGCGATGCGCAGCGGCCCCGCCGCGCCGCGCGGCGCGGGCTTGAACACGTCCAGATCGATGCTCGGCTGCACCTTGCTCACGGCGATGCCGTGCTCGGCGCGCACCTTGTCGGCCAGCCAGCGCGTCTTGGCGAACAGCACCGCCCCGGGGACCTGCGTATAGGAGGCGCGAGCCTGCCGCCAGGCCTCGCTGTTCTCGGCGAAGAACAGCGGCTCATAGTCCTGCACGTAGTAGGCCGGCACGATCGCCGGGCATGCCTGGACGATGCGCTGCACTAGCGGCATCGAATGGTAGATGGTGCCGACGACGATCGCATAGCGGCGGGCCAGCTCGATCAGCGTCGAGTCGTCGAAGCCGAGCACCAGCTCGTCGATGTCGGCCATGTCGTCATAGCAGGCGACGAAGTCGGCGCGGTCGGCTGCCCGCACGGCGACGTTCACTGTCGCGCCGAGCCGGCGCATGGCCGCTGCCTCCTGCACCACCGAGTTCGCGCCGCCGCCGCCGCCGTGGGCCGGCAGCAGGAACAGGATGGCCGCGGCCAGCAGCTCATCGCAGTTCGCATCGGGCGTGGCCAGCCGCTGCGCCAGCCGCGCGCGCAGCGCGTCGAGCGCGGGGGTGCGGCGCACCTGCGCCACCAGTGCGTCGATGCGGCCGCCCGGGTGCTTGTCGCGCAGTGCCTGGGAGCCCTGCGCGGACAGCTGCCTGCGGCGCTCATGGCCGAAGCTGCGCGACTTGGCGTGGAAGACATAGGTGTCGTCGGCCACTGCCAGCCCGAAGCCGGCATCGGCGGCGCGCAGACAGAAGTCGTTCTCCTCGCCGTAGCCGAGCGGGAAGCGCTCCTCGTCGAACAGGCCGATTGCGTCGACGACCGCGCGCCGCATCAGCAGGCAGAAGCCGTTGAGGAACGGTAGCCGCGGATAGCGGCGCTCGGACACCGACGCGACCAGTGCGGCCATCGCGTCGGCGCTGGTCGCCGGCGGCAGTGCATTGATCACGAACTGCCCGTCGTCGTCGAGCAGCTGCGGCACGCTCTGCCAGCTCGCGGCATTCGACAGCGGCCCGACGATGCCCAGGCCGGGGTCCGATTCCAGACAGCGCAGCAGGCCCTTCAGCCATCCTCCGGTGACCACGGTATCGCTGTTGAGCGTGACCAGGTACGGGGCCGAGGCCGCTCGCAGCCCGGTGTTCACCGCCTTCGTGTAGCCGAGGTTGGCGGGATGGGTGAGCAGTGTGAAGCGGTCGGCGTGCGCCGTGCAGTGCTCGTGCAGCCAGGCCGCGGTGGCCGCGTCGGAGCCGTCGTCGACGACGATGACGCGCAGCTCGCAGCCGTCGCCGTGCACGGCCAGGGATTCGAGGCAGCAACGCACGTCGTCGAGCGCATTGAATACCGGTACGACGACGTCGACGCGCTCCCCGTGCTGCGTCACGTCGATCACGCGCGGCAGCGGCGTCCGTCCTTCCTTTTGGCCATGGAGAATGTAGTGGCACAGAGGATCGACGCCGGCGGCTGCCACGTCGGGGTTGTCGTTCAGGTAGTGGCGGGTGCTGAACTTCGGCCCGGGATCGCGCAGCTGGCGCGCTCCCATGCGCAGGTAGTGCTCGATCGGATCCATGCCGGAGCGTGCGGCGTCCGGGTAGTGCTCGAGATACCAGGCGCTGTCGAACAGGCCGGAACGTCTGACCAGGTCGATGAACTGACGTAGCTGGGACATTGGCGGATTCGGAAAGGCTGGCGGACTCGGGAAGGAAGCGGATCGGCGCTGGGCGGCGCGGCGGCGATTGGATTCTCGCCGCTAATGCCGGTCCATCGGCTCGGCGATGCATCGGGTCACTAGCGGCGGCCCCTCGCCGATGTGGAATGAACGGCGCCGGTCGCGCAGCGCCACGTCGCCCGCCGTGACGCGGTCGAAGCGGCGCAGATGCTCGACCCAGGATTCATCGACGATGTACTCGATGTAGCGCCCCGGCGTGGCCGTGTCGCGGAACAGCTCCCAGGACAGCGCCCCCTGCTGCAGACGGCTGCGGCGCGTTTCCTTCATGACCTGGCGGAACTCGTCGTTGCGCTCGGGGTCGATCCGGTACTCGATCATCACCAGCACCGGACCGTCGCGCTGATCGAGCGGTTCGGCCAGCATCGGCACCTTGGCCGGCTGCTGCGGCGTCAGGTCCTCGCCGTTGCCGTCGACCTTGAAGCGGCGCGTGGCCCACAGAACGATCGCGCCGATGCCGCCGGCCAGGATCAGGCTGGTGCGCAGGCTGGTCATGGTGGCGACCTGGCCCCACAGCGCGGCGCCGAGGGCGCTGCTGCCCATCATCGTCATCTGGTAGATCGACATGCCGCGCGCGCGCACCCAGTCCGGCAGCGCGAGCTGCGCCGACACCGACACCGAGTTGGCCACCGACAGCCAGGCCAGGCCGGCGATCATCATCGCCGGGGAGGCGACGTATGCGTTCGGCGCGAAGCCGACGATGGCCGCGGCCGCCCCTTCGGTCAGGCTGCCATACAGCACGATCTGGTCGCGCGACAGCCGGTGGCGCAGGCGCGGCATCAGCAGCGCCGCGGCAATGGCGCCTATGCCCATCGACGCGAGCAGCAGCGTGAAGGTGCCGGCATTGCCGCCCGGCATCTGTCGCGCGATCAGCGGCAGCAGCGCAAGCAGCGCGCTGGACTGCAGGAAGAAGACGCTGATGCGCAGCAGCACCGCGTGCATCCGGTCCGACTGGCGTACGTACTGGACGCCGACGCGCATCGCGCCGAGGAAGCGTTCGCCCGGCAGCGAGCTGACCTTCTGCTCGCGGCGCCAGCGAACCAGCACCAGCGCGGCCACTGTCGAGATCACCATGTTCAGCACGAATACGTAGGCCGTGCCTATGCCGGCGATCAGCGCCCCGGCGATGATGGGCCCGATGATGCGCGACGCGTTCATCGCGATGCCGTTCAGCGCCATGGCCTGCGGCAACTGCGGCCGCGAGACGAGCTCGGGCAGCAGCGCCGAGTAGACCGGCATGCGCATCGCCAGGCCGATGCCGTTCAGAAATGTCAACAGCAGCAGCAGCGGCGCGCTGATGCCGTCGCTGAGGATGGCCAGGCATAACAGCAGCGCGGTGATCGCGACCCAGACCTGGGTCATGATCAGATAACGCCGCCGGTCGAGGATGTCGGCCAGCGCGCCGCTGGGCAGGCCCAGCAGAAACACCGGCAGCGTCGACGCAGTCTGCACCAGGGCGACCATGACCGGCGAAGTGGTCAGCGTGGTCATCAGCCAGGCCGCCGCCACGTCGTTCATCCACATGCAGGTATTGGCGGCCAGCCAGACCGTCCACAGCATGCGGAACGCGGGATGAACGAAGGGAGCCAGAGCGGAACTGAAGGCGGGCGCAGGCTGGGCTGTGGTCAAGCGGAACTCCGGATCGTCAGGGCGCTATTGTCGCGCGGTTGCTGTCGATCCGCTTCCGGCATGTGGTTTTGGCGCCCCACCGAGGCCCAGCGGCGGCTCCGATCCATCGAGCATGCGCCGCCCCAGCCAGCGCAGGCCCGCGCCGATGTCTACGCGCTGGCCGATGAAGCGCGGCGGCACCGGCACCCAGGCGTCGGCCTGGCGCTGCGCCACCACGAAGTTGAACGTGTAGAAGGGCTCCTGGCCCATGCGCAGGTCGGTGACCCGGGCGGCGGCGCCGGTCTGACTCAGTTTGAAGAAGCCCTGGCTGAACCAGGCGATCTGCGCGACTCCGGGCTGCTGCTGCAGCGCGCCGCGCAGAGCCGGGTCGATCGCGAATCGCTCGAAGCGGATCTGCGCTTGCCGATCGAGCAGCGAATGGAAGCCCTCGGCGTAGCCGTCGGGCGTCATTGCAAGCACGCGCCAAAGCACCGTATTGAAGGCCGTGGGCGTCACCAGCAGCCGCTCCGCGGCGAAGCCTTGGGCGCGCAGCGATTCGCGCGCCACGGCGGTCACGTACTGCTGCGCGCCTACGCTCCAGGCCAGATAGGCGGTGCTCAACGCGAGTCCGGCCAGGTTCCAGCGCAGGCCGCGCGGCGCGGGCAGCCGCAGCGCCGCCACCAGGCCGGCCAGCAGCGGCAGCGTGTAGAGCGGGTCGATGATGAAGATGCTGCCGACTGCGAACGGGTAGTCGGTGAACGGCCGCCCCAACTGGGTGCCGTAGACGGTCATCAGGTCGAGCAGAGGGTGGGTGACCAGCGCCAGCCAGACCGCCAGCCACCAGCGCCGCCACTGCGCCATCTCGCCGTGCAGTCGGGCGATGCCCGCGGCCAGCAGCGGCGACAGCAGGCTCAGGAAGAACAGCGCGTGGCTTTCCGCGCGGTGCAGCGTGACGTTGCTGATCGGATCGCCGTGGTCTATGAAGGTGTCGAGGTCCGGTAGCGTGCCGCACAGCCCGCCCCACAGCGCGGCGCGCCACAGCCGCGTGCGCCGCCCCATGACGGCCACGCCGACGGCGGCGCCGAGTGCGAACTGGGAGATCGAATCCATGCGTCGCGGCCTTCGCCGGGCGCCGCGCCGGGCCCTACTGCATGAACCAGCCGTGGCTGACCACCAGCGACTGGCCGGTCAGCGCATTCGAGCCGAAGCTGGCGAACAGCAGCGCGACGTCGGCCACGTCCTGGACGGTGGTGAACTCGCCGTCGACGGTGTCCTTGAGCATCACCTTCTTCACGACGTCTTCCTCGCTGATGCCCAGCGCCTGCGACTGCTCGGGAATCTGCTTCTCGACCAGCGGCGTGCGCACGAAGCCGGGGCAGATGACATTGGCCCGGATGCCGTGCTTGCCGCCTTCCTTGGCCACGGTCTTGCACAAACCGATCAGGCCGTGCTTGGCTGTGACGTAGGCCGATTTCAGCACCGACGCCTCCTTGGAGTGCACCGAACCCATGTAGATGATGCAGCCGCCGCGGCCCGAGGCCTTCATATGCGGCACGCAGGCCTTGGTGGTCAGGAAGGCGCCGTCCAGGTGGATGGCCAGCATCCGCTTCCAGTCGGCGAACGGGAATTCCTCGACCGGATGCACGATCTGCACGCCGGCGTTGCTGACCAGCACGTCGACGCCGCCCCAGGCGGCGACCACCTTCGCGACGCCGGCGTCGACCTGTTCCTCGCTGGTCACGTCCATGGCCAGCGCCATGGCCTTGCCGCCGCCGGCGATGATTTCGTCAGCCGCTGCCTGGGCAGCGTCCAGCTTGACGTCGGCGATGGCCACTCGCGCGCCTTCGCGTGCATAGGTGCGGGCGATCTCGCGGCCGATGCCGCTCGCGGCCCCGGTGACGATGCAGACCTGGTCTTGAAGTTTCATTTGAGCGTTCCGGAGGGATTCGATGGGAGGGCGTTCGTACCGGAAAGCGTACCAGTTCGCCGCCGGCGGCGCGGTCGGTATGCCGGCTCCAGCGTGCCGGCTTCCAGCGTGTCGGCTTCCAGCGGCTCCGGGTGGCTCCCGGTGGCTTTCGGGGCCTTCAGGGCCTTCGGCGGCTCGCTCCTCTCATCCGCCTCGCTATACTGCCGGGCTGACCGTGCGGCCGAGCCGGCGCGGCGTCTCCGACGGCCCCTCGGCTCCGCCGGATTTTTCAATGCGAGGAGATGGCAATGGATTCGTTCCTGCAGGTGCAGCGCGACGGCGCGGTGTGGACCGTGACGATGAATCAGCCGCAGACACGCAATGCGCTGACCGGCAATTCGGCGGTGCAGGAGTTCGTCGATCTGTGCGATCAGGTGGCGCGCGACGATTCGGTGCGGGTCGTCATCCTGACGGGCGCGGACCCGGTGTTCTCGTCCGGCGGCAACGTCAAGGACATGAAGCGCTTCTTCGACGAGTCGATCACCCCGGCCGCCATCCGCAACGAATACCGGCTGGGCATCCAGCGGCTCACCCGCAGCCTGTACGGCATCGAGGTACCGACCATAGCCGCCGTCAATGGCCCGGCGATCGGCGCCGGCTGCGATCTGACCTGCATGTGCGATATCCGCATCGCATCGGAGAACGCCAGCTTCGCCGAGAGCTTCATCAAGGTCGGCATCGTCCCCGGCGACGGCGGCGCCTGGCTGCTGCCGCGCGTCATAGGCATGTCGCGAGCGCTCGAGATGTCATTCACCGGCGATGCGCTGTCGGCGGCCGAGGCGCTGCAGTGCGGGCTGGTGTCGCGTGTCGTACCGCATGCGCAGCTGCTCGACGAGGCGCGGCGGGTCGCCGCGCGCATTGCCGCCAATCCGGGCCCAACGCTGCGGCTGACCAAGCGGCTGCTGCGCGACGGCCAGAACAGCACGCTCGACGCGCTGCTGGAAGCCTCGGCCTCCGCGCAGGCACTGGCGCACAAGACGGCCGAGCACCGCGAGGCGGTCAGCGCGTTCATCGAGAAGCGCAAGCCTGATTTCGACGCAGTGCGCGCGAAGCGCTGACAGCGTTTCGACAGGGCGGCGGCCGCCGATCCCGGCGGGGCGCTGCTGCAGCGGGGAGGCGC
>JBFWXS010000055.1:1453-36158 GCA_050187175.1 Burkholderiaceae bacterium | reverse complement strand
TGCAGTTCAACGTTCGAGCGCACCGTCCGCCGGCAGCGCCGTTTCGTGCGGCCGATGCGCGTCCCAAGCCCATATTCTGTGTTTAACTTGCACCCTTCACGCCCCCCGCGCCGCGCGCGGCCCAACCCCTTGCACTCTGGACCGTCGAC
This sequence comes from Burkholderiaceae bacterium, assembly GCA_050187175.1. Classification (GTDB taxonomy): domain Bacteria; phylum Pseudomonadota; class Gammaproteobacteria; order Burkholderiales; family Burkholderiaceae_E; genus Zeimonas. Next base: position 36,009 of record JBFWXS010000055.1, on the reverse strand, counting down.
ATGAAGTTCCGTTATCCCATTGTCATCATCGACGAGGACTGGAAGGCCGATTCCGCCAGCGGCCTGGGCATCCGCGCGCTGGCCAAGGCGGTCGAGGACCAGGGCTGGGAGGTGGTCGGCGGCTTCACGTACATCGACGTGTCGATGGTCGCCAATCAGGCCGCCCGCGCGTCGGCCTTCGTGGTGTCCATCGACGACGAGGAGATCGGCGTAGACGGCGCCGAAAGCAAGGCGATCCAGGATCTGCGCAAGTTCATCGCGGAGACCCGCCGCCGCAACGCCGACATTCCGATCTTCCTGTTCGGCGAGACGCGCACCTCGCAGCACATCCCGAACGAGATCCTGAAGGAGCTGCACGGCTTCATCCACATGTTCGAGGACACGCCGGACTTCGTGGCGCGCTACATCATCCGAGAGGCCACGAACTACCTGAACTCGCTGCCGCCGCCGTTCTTCCGCGCGCTGGTGCACTATGCGAACGACGGTTCGTACTCGTGGCACTGTCCCGGCCATTCCGGCGGCGTGGCGTTCCTGAAGAGCCCGGTGGGCCAGATGTTCCACCAGTTCTTCGGCGAGAACATGCTGCGCGCCGACGTCTGCAACGCGGTCGACGAACTGGGGCAGCTGCTCGACCACACGGGGCCGGTGGCCGCGGCCGAGCGCAATGCGGCGCGGATCTTCAATACCGATCACATGTTCTTCGTCACGAACGGCACGTCGACGTCGAACAAGATCGTCTGGCATTCGACGGTGGGCAGCGACGACGTCGTGCTGGTCGACCGCAACTGCCACAAGTCCATCCTGCACGCGATCATGATGACCGGCACCGTGCCGATCTTCCTGCAGCCGACACGCAATCATCTCGGCATCATCGGGCCGATTCCGCTGGAGGAGTTCGAGCCGGCGAACATCCAGCGCAAGATCGACGCCAACCCGCTGATCACGAACAAGAGCGCGCGCCCGCGCGTGATGACGATCACGCAGTCGACGTATGACGGTGTCATCTATAACGTCGAGACCATCAAGCGTACGCTGGGCAGCTACATCGAGAACCTGCATTTCGACGAGGCCTGGCTGCCGCACGCGGCCTTCCATCCGTTCTATCACGAGTTCCACGCGATCGGACCGAACCGGCCGCGCAGCGAGGAGACGATGATCTTCTCGACGCAGTCGACGCACAAGATGCTGGCGGGCCTGTCGCAGGCTTCGCAGATCCTGGTGCAGGATTCGCAGATGCGCAAGCTCGACCGGCATCGCTTCAACGAAGCGTTCCTGATGCATACGTCGACCAGTCCGCAGTATGCGATCATCGCGTCCTGCGACGTGGCCGCCGCGATGATGGAACCTCCCGGCGGCACCGCGCTGGTCGAGGAATCGATCTTCGAGTCGCTGGAGTTCCGCCGCGCGATGCGCAAGGTCGACGCGGAGTTCGGTCAGGACTGGTGGTTCAAGGTCTGGGGGCCGAAGGATCTGGTCGACAACGGCATCGGCCGCCGCGAGGACTGGCTGCTGCGCTCCAGCGACAAGTGGCACGGCTTCGGCAAGCTGGCCAGCCAGTTCACGATGCTGGACCCGCTGAAGGCGACCATCGCGACGCCGGGCCTCGACATCAACGGCCGCTTCGCGCAATGGGGCATTCCCGCGTCCATCGTCACCAAGTACCTGGCCGAGCACGGCGTGGTGGTCGAGAAGACCGGCCTGTATTCGTTCTTCGTGATGTTCACCATCGGCATCACCAAGGGCCGCTGGAACACGCTGGTCACCGAGCTGCAGCAGTTCAAGATGGACTACGACAGCAACCAGCCGCTGTGGCGCGTGATGCCGGACTTCGTGCAGGCGCATCCGGAGTACGACCGCGTCGGCCTGCGCGATCTGGCGCAGCAGATCCACGAGCAGTACCGTCGCCACGACATCGCGCGCGTCACCACCGAGATGTACCTGTCGAGCATGCAGCCGGCGATGAAGCCGTCACAGGCCTTCGAATGCCTGGCGCATCGGCGCGTCGACCGTGTCGTCATCGACGAGCTCGAAGGCCGCATCACGACCATGCTGGTGACGCCTTATCCGCCGGGCATCCCGCTGCTGATCCCCGGCGAGCGCTTCAACCGTCCCATCGTCGAATACCTGAAGTTCGCGCGCGATTTCAACAAGCGCTTCCCGGGCTTCGATACCGACGTGCACGGGCTGGTGGTGGAGCGCGAGGGCGGGTCGGATCAGTACTACGTCGACTGCGTGCAGGTCTAGCCGGGAGCGGCGCCTCAGACGTCGACCGACCGCATCGCCGGCGCGACCGGCGCATGCACCAGCCGCGTTCCCGCGATCAGGTCGTACAGCGCGCGCCGCTCGCGATCGACGAAGGTCCATGCATACGGCAGCAGCAGCAGCGCGTACAGACTGCCGTGCAGATAGCGGCCGGCGGCCAGCGCGCCGACCAGCAGCAGCGTCGCCGCCGCGAAGCGCAGCAGCGCGCGGCCCGGCGACACCGCACCGCCGTCGTGCGACACCAGCAGCAGCGACATCGTCTTCATCGGCAGCGAGCGGCGGCCCGAGCTCCAGAAGCCGACGAAATAGACGGCCAGCACGGCCAGCGTGAACCACTGGAAGGCCGTGCGCAGGGCGCCGGGATGGCCGCGGAACTGCGTCAGGGCCGAGAACGCGTAGTCGGCGAACCAGAGCACGCCGAACAGGATCACGGCTTCATAGACGCCTCCCATCAGCCGGCGCCACGGATCGGCGCTCGGCAGTCGCGACGGCGGCGCCGTCATTGGACTCTGGGGGGCGGGGACTTCGATGAGGTCGGCGCCGCGTACGGAACCGGCGCCAGCGGCTGAGCCGCCTCCTTGGCCAGGCCGGTGCGGGCGCCGGCGTGGCGCGCGGCGGTGTTGCTGGTCCAGCCGCTCGTGCGCAGCACCGACTGCTGTTCGGGCGTCATCTGCTGATAGCGCTCCCACTGCGCCAGCCGCTCATCGGGCGACAGGCGCTTGGCGAGCCGGTAGTTCTGCCGGGCCAGCCGGCGCTGCTCGGGCGTCAGCTGCGCCCATTCGCGGATGCGCTGATCGAGCTTCTGACGCGCCGCGGGTTTCATCTTCGGCACGCGGTCGGCCAGCGAGACCCAGTTCAGCTTCTCCTGCGTCGGCCAGCTGTTCCACTGCTCGGCGAACGGCGCCAGCACCGCCTGTTGCGCGCGGCTCAGCTCGCTCCACAGCGGCTGGGCCAGCGGCAGCAGCGATGCGCGCGCGGGGGGCGGGACGGCTCGTCCGCGCGCGGTGGGGACGGATGGCGCTTCCGCGGCGGCGGGTGGGGCGGTGAGGCTGCGCAGCGGCGCGGCGGGGCTGCCCGGCATCGGTTCGGTGACGCTGCCGGTGGTGGACGGCGTGGCCGAATGCGGGGCCGCTGAATACGGAGCCACCGAAGACGGCCCCGTCGCGGACGGAGCCGCCGAACCCGGCGAAGCGCCGCCCGCGGCGTCGGGTGATGCCGAGGCCGTCGAGCCGCCCGCGGCGGCAGCGCCGTCGACGGACGGCAGCGCAGGGGCGCCGGACGGTAGCGCCCCGAAGCTGGACGAGGTCGGCGCGGCCGGCGAACCCGGCTGCGCCTGCGCGCTGCCGGCCGAGGGGCTGGGCACGTCGTCGGCCAGCACCAGCGACTGCGGGCCGGCAGCCGCCAGCCCGGCGCACAGCGCCAGCGCCGGAATGCGGTGGCGGTGGCGCGTCACGGCGCTCCCCGCTGATCCATGTTCTTCAGGAACACGCCGAAGCCCCGGTCGGCGTAGGCGGCGATCGGGATGTCGTCGACCAGGACGGCCTCGTCGACGTCGGCAACGGCGTCGGCCGTGTAGCTCGCCTCGAGATGCGAAATGCCGTACAGCCCGAGCCCCAGCACGATCAGCGGCACCAGCGTGGCCAGCAGGCGCCAGCGCAGCGGCGGCGTGAGGCCGTCGAGCGGCGTCGAGGTGCCGCCGTGCGGCGCGGCGGCCAGCGCCGCGGCGGCGAGCGGCTGCTCGGCGCTGGCCGGCAGGCGCGCCAGGGCCGCCTGCCGGGCGCCGGCTAGGCGGTGGGAAACGCGATACGGCAGCCGCTCGGCGGATTCGTCGAGCGCCCGACGGACGGAAAGGGCGAACAGTTGCTCGTTCATAGGGTGATTCCACGAGCCCGGAGCGCATCGGCCAGGGTATGGGTGGCACGAGAACAGTGCGTTTTGACGCTGCCCTCGGAGCAGCCCATCACGGCGGCGGTCTCCGCAACATCCAATTCCTCCCAGTAACGCAGCAGGAAGGCTTCTCGTTGACGCGCCGGCAGGCGGCGCACTTCTTCATCGATGATACGGACGATCTGTGACCGCTCGACGCTGTCGGCGGCGCTTTCGTTCTGTCCACCGCCGCCCTCGGCCTCCAGCGTCTCCAGCACGTCGCGCTCGTTGCCGTCCTCGTCCTCGCTCTGCAGCGACGAGATCAGCGTCGTCCACAGGTTGCGGACCTTCTGGCGCCGGAAATGGTCGGTGATCAGGTTCTGCAGGATGCGCTGGAACAGCATCGGCAGCTCGGCCAGCGGGCGGTCGGCGTAACGGTCGGCCAGCCGCAGCATGGCGTCCTGCACGATGTCGAGCGCGGCGTCCTGATCGCGCACCGCGTACGTCGCGTGCTTGAAGGCGCGGCGCTCGGCCGAGGCCAGGAAATCGGACAACTCCTGCCGGGTCGCCATTCAGGATTCGGGACGCTGCGTCGGGGCTCGGAAGCGGATCTTCGATACTAGCAGATGCCTCCGGACGGTGCGTTCTCCCGTGCCGGGCTGGCGCGGTACGCACCGCTTCGGCTACTCTGGCTGCTGTCGCCCTTGGGCGCCCGGCTGCCGTCGCTCCCCGGGCGCCGCCTCGGTCGCCCACTCGGTCGCCCACTCGGTCGCCGCCCTCGGTCGCCGCCTGGGCCGGGAGCGGCGTAGTGCCCCGTCCCGGCCGGCCGTATTCACGACTGCCATGAAGAATCTCGTCATCCTGCATCTGGAGAGCATCTCGCGGCAGTGTCTGGCGTCGTTCGCGTCGTCGTTTCCGAACACCCGGCGCCTGCTCGATGAATCGCTGGTATTCGACCATTTCCATTCGTCGGCCACCTCGACGCGGATGGTCATCACCTATCTGCTGTACGGCAACGACTTCGAGTACGACACCGCCATGCGCTACGAGGGCATGCGGGCGGCGGGCAACAACCGCGACCTGCTGACGCTGCTGCAGGGGCGCGGCTACCGCGCCGAGGTGCTGTGCCTGAACGGCTTCCACGGCATCCGCACGCCGCTGGAGACGCTGGCGAAAGAGCTGCCCTCGCTGTGGGGGACCAACGAGTTTTCCAAGCTGTTCGAGCGCTTCGACGAGCTGACCGACGCGGCGCCGTTCGCCGTCTACGTCTGGAATCTGCTCACGCACATCGAACACAGCCGCTCGCTGGCGCCGCTGTCGGACAGCCTCACCGACCAGGTGCAGCGCGCCTGCAAGATCGCCGACGACGCGATCGGCGTCATGCTGGCGACGCTCCAGCGCAAAGGCCTGCTCGAGAACACCACCATCGTCGTCTTCGGCGACCACGGCGACGACTACTGGACGCACGGCTTCAAGGCCGGAATGATCCACGGCACCGAACCCTATGCCGGCATCACCTGGGTGCCGATGGCGATCCGCGATCCGGCGCTGCAGGCCGGGCATACCGAGCGGCTGGCCAGCACGATAGACATCGCGCCGACCTGTCTGGCGCTGCTGGGCATCGACGAGACGCCGGCTTTCGCTCATTCGGGCATCGATCTGCTGAGCGGCGAGCGCGCGCTGGCCTTCTCGCAGAATTTCACCGCCAATCAGGGTGACAGCGCGGCGCTCGGCATCCGGCAGGCGTTTGCTGTCTGTGATCGCACACACACATTGCTGGCGAGCTCACGCGGCCTGGAGCTGTACGCCCACCGGCTGGATCCCGGCAATCACTGCAATCTGCTGCATTTCTTCGAGCTGGACCCCGGCGGCTCGCTCGTCTTCCGCAAGCCGCAGGGCGTGGCACCGCATTTCCTGGCAGCGATGCAGGACAACCCGCACAGCATCGACGGGCTGCTGCGCGCGTTCCAGCGGCTGCGCACGGCACTGGCCGAGCGGCTGCAGGCGAAGCGCGACTACATCGTCGGCCGCGGCGTTGCGGCCGGCGGGGCGCTGGATCCGGCCTGTCTGCGGACGCTGAACCGCGACGGTCGCGAAGCCTTCTTCCGGCGTGTCGAGCCGGCGGCTGCGTCTTCGCCGCGGGTGTCGTTCCGTCCTCGCTGAAGCGAAGGGCGAAGGGCGAAGGGCGAAGGGCGAAGGGCGAAGGGCGAAGGGCGAAGGGCGAAGGGCGAAGGGCGAAGGGCGAAGGGCGAAGGGCGGGGGGCCGGGGCGGGGGGCCGGGGCGGGGGCCGGGGGGCGCCGGGGGGCGCCGGGGGGCGCCGGCGGCCAGGGCTCCGGCAGTGTGCCGCCGCTCCCGCACGCCCGCGCGATCACCGGCTGCGATCCGCCGCCCCGGGCGCTCGTGTGATCACCCGCCGCGATCCGCCGTCCTGGCCTCCTCGCGGGCCAGCCGCTGCAGATAGGCCCAGTCGTCGGCGTTCGTGAGCTTGTGGTGGATGGGATGACCGCGTACAAAGCTGACAGGCTGCCCGGCCAAGGCCAGGATCTGCAGCGCACTCGGGTCCGGCCCGGCTCCGGTGTCTGTCCCGGCCTTCGCCTTGGCGCCGATATGGGGCCGAGCCCGAACCCGAAGCTCCGCCTCCGCCTGCAGCGCCAAGCCGCGCAGCATGTCCGCGCGCCGGAACGCCACCGGCTTCTGCATGGCGAACAGCTTGCCGGGCGCGGCCCGCACGCGGCCGCGGGCGTCGAACAGGAATTCGGTATTGGGCAGCCCTGCCGCCGCCGCGCCGCTGCGGCGCGCTTTGTCGAGTACGCGCTGCGACAGCTCGGCGTCGACGAATGGGTGCACGACGTCGTGCAGTAGCAGCCAGGGCCGGTGCGAGGCCTCGACCAGCCTTCGCAGCGTCTCGCTGCGCCGCGCTCCGCCGGCGATCAGCTGGGCCGAGCTGCCCAGCAGCCGGCTCGCCCGCTCGAGCTCGGCCGCCGGCACTGCCACCGTCACCCGGCCGGCTGCCGCGCGCATCGTCGCCACGGCGCGTTCCAGCAGCGTGCATCCGTCCAGTTGCAGGAAGGCCTTGGGTCCCAGGCCCAGCCGCGTGCCTTGACCGCCGGCCTGGACCAGGGCCTCGACTTCGCCGTCCATCAGTTCCGAGGCCGCGCCTGGGTCGCCGTGCATGCCCCCTCTCCCCTGGCGATTGGACTTCGCCTTTCGCCTGGATTATGCTATTCGGCTTATCCCTTTGGCGTCCTTTCCGATCCAGACAGCGCGTCTGGGCCGCAAGTCCGGCCATCGGACCATGGAATTTCGCGGTCTCGCGGCTCCGTGGCCCGGCGTCCGTGCGTGCCGCCCCGGCGTCTGGTGTCCGGGCCAGGGCAGGGCGCCGTCTTTGCATTCCCTGGCGAACCGCCATCGTTTTGCAGAAGACGCGCAGTGCGCCGAGCGCCTTCACGAGAGGCATGCAGGCGCCTCCGATCATTTTCGCAGGCCCCGTGCCGAGGCCTGCGTCGTGGCGAAACTCCGCGCGGAGCGGAGCTGCCATGGCGCCGGCGGGCGGGCTCCCTGGACTTGAAAGGATATTCAACATGGAAATCACAGGCGCGGAAATCGTCGTTCGTTGTTTGCAGGAAGAAGGTGTCGAGCACATCTTCGGCTACCCGGGCGGCGCGGTTCTCTACATCTACGACGCAATCTTCAATCAGGAAAAGCTCAAGCACATTCTCGTGCGGCATGAGCAGGCCGCCGTTCACGCGGCCGATGCGTACTCGCGGTCGACGAACAAGGTCGGCGTCTGCATCGTGACGAGCGGCCCGGGCGTGACCAATGCCGTCACCGGCATCGCGACCGCCTACATGGACTCGATTCCGATGGTGGTGATCACCGGCCAGGTGCCCACGCACGCGATCGGCGAGGACGCGTTCCAGGAGTGCGACACCGTCGGCATCACGCGGCCCTGCGTCAAGCACAACTTCCTCGTGAAGGACGTCAAGGACCTGGCCGCGACGATCAAGAAGGCCTTCCACATCGCGTCCACCGGCCGGCCCGGTCCGGTGCTGGTCGACATCCCCAAGGACGTCACGCGCAACAAGTGCCGCTTCGACTATCCGTCGTCGGTGTCCATGCGCTCGTACAACCCGGTCACCAAGGGCCACCAGGGGCAGATCAAGAAGGCGCTGAGCCTGATCCTCGGCGCGCAGCGCCCGATGATCTACACCGGCGGCGGCGTGATACTGGCCAACGCGGCGCCGGAGCTGAACCGCTTCGTCGATCTGCTCGGCTTCCCGTGCACGAACACGCTGATGGGGCTGGGCGGCTATCGCGCTTCAGACGAGAAGTTCGTCGGCATGCCGGGCATGCACGGCACCTATGAAGCGAACATGGCGATGCAGCACTGCGACGTGCTGATCGCGATCGGCGCGCGCTTCGACGACCGCGTCATCGGCAATCCGAAGCACTTCGCGCAGAACCCGCACAAGATCGTCCACATCGACATCGATCCGTCGTCGATCTCCAAGCGCGTGAAGGTCGACGTGCCCATCGTCGGCGACGTGCGCGAAACGCTGAACGACCTGAGCGCGCTGCTGCAGGAGGCCTTCGCCGCCGGCCAGCGGCCGGACGCGTCGGCGCTGCAGGCCTGGTGGCGGCAGATCGGCGAATGGCGCAAGCGCGAGTGCATGAAGTACAAGAACAGCGACGAGCTGATCAAGCCGCAGTCGGTGATCGAGACGCTGTGGCGCGTCACGAACGGCGATGCGTTCATCACGTCGGATGTCGGCCAGCACCAGATGTGGGCCGCGCAGTACTACCGCTTCGACAAGCCGCGCCGCTGGATCAACTCCGGCGGCCTGGGCACGATGGGCGTGGGCCTGCCGTACGCGATGGGCGTGGCGCTGGCCAATCCCGGCGCGCCGGTGGCCTGCATCACGGGCGAAGGCTCGATCCAGATGTGCATCCAGGAGCTGTCGACCTGCAAGCAGTACAACCTGCCGGTCAAGATCATCAATCTGAACAACCGCTACCTCGGCATGGTGCGGCAGTGGCAGCAGATCGAGTACGGCAGCCGCTATTCGCAGTCGTACATGGACGCGCTGCCGGACTTCGTCGCGCTGGCGCATGCCTACGGCCACGTCGGCCTGCGCATCGAGCGGCCGGTCGACGTCGAGCCGGCGCTGCGCGATGCGTTCGGCAAGTACAGGGATCGCCTGGTGTTCCTCGACATCATCACCGACCAGACCGAGAACGTGTGGCCGATGGTGCAGGGGGGCAAGGGACTCACCGAGATGATCCTCGGTTCCGAGGACCTGTGAGGAGCGGGCGATGAGACACATCATTTCGATTCTGATGGAGAACGAACCGGGCGCGCTGTCGCGCGTCGTGGGGCTGTTCTCGGCGCGTGGATACAACATCGAGACGCTGACGGTCGCGCCGACCGAGGACAAGTCGCTGTCGCGGATGACGATCGTCACCGTCGGCTCCGACGACGTCATCGAGCAGATCACCAAGCAGCTGAACCGGCTGATCGACGTGGTCAAGGTCGTCGACCTGACCGAGAGCCCGTTCATCGAGCGCGAGCTGATGCTGATCAAGGTGCGCGCGGTCGGCAAGGAGCGCGAGGAGATGAAGCGGATGGCGGACATCTTCCGCGGCCGCATCATCGACGTGACGGACAAGACCTACACCATCGAACTCACCGGTGACGGCGTCAAGCTCGACGCCTTCATCGAAGCGCTCGATCGCGTTTCCATCCTCGAGACGGTGCGCACGGGCGGGTCCGGTATCGCCCGCGGCGAGCGGGTGCTGAAAGTTTGAAGAGACACACAAGGAGCGATCAATGAAGGTTTTCTACGACAAGGATTGCGACATCAAGCTCATCAAGGGCCGCAAAGTCGCGATCATCGGATACGGCTCGCAAGGGCACGCGCATGCTCAGAACCTGTCGGATTCGGGCGGCAACGTCGTGGTCGGCGCGCGCAAGAGCGGTTCGTCGTGGGACAAGGTCAAGAAGGCGAACCTGAACGTCGCCGAGATCAAGGACGCCGTCGCGGGCGCCGATTTCGTCATGCTGCTGATGCCTGACGAGCACATCGCGCAGGTCTACCGCGAAGAGATCGAGCCGAACATCAAGCAGGGCGCCGCCATCGCGTTCGCGCACGGCTTCAACATCCACTACGGCCAGGTCGTGCCGCGCGCCGACCTCGACGTGGTCATGATCGCGCCCAAGGCCCCGGGCCACACCGTGCGCTCGACCTATGCCGGCGGCGGCGGCGTGCCGATGCTGATCGCCGTGCATCAGGACAAGTCGGGCACGGCGCGCGATCTGGCGCTGTCGTACGCCTGCGCGATCGGCGGCGGCCGGGCCGGCATCATCGAGACCAACTTCCGCGAAGAGACCGAGACCGACCTGTTCGGCGAGCAGACCGTCCTGTGCGGCGGCACCGTCGACCTGATCAAGGCCGGCTTCGAGACGCTGGTCGAGGCCGGCTACGCGCCCGAGATGGCCTATTTCGAGTGCCTGCACGAGCTGAAGCTGATCGTCGACCTGATCTACGAAGGCGGCATCGCGAACATGAACTACTCGATCTCGAACAATGCCGAGTTCGGCGAGTACGTCACCGGCCCGGCGATCGTCACGGCCGAGACGAAGAAGGCCATGAAGGCGGCGCTCGAGCGCATCCAGAGCGGCGAATACGCGAAGCAGTTCATCCTGGAGAACCGCGCCGGCGCGCCGACGCTGCTGTCGCGCCGCCGCATGATGGCCGAGCACCCGATCGAGGTCGTCGGCGAGAAGCTGCGCGCGATGATGCCCTGGATCAAGGCCAACAAGCTGGTCGACAAGAGCCGCAACTGACGCGGCTCTGCCGTTCGAGGCCCGGGCGCTGCGGCGCCGGGCCGGCAAGGGGGAAGGGCGAGCTCCCGGCGCGGGCAAATCCGCGCCGCCGGGGCGGGCCCTTCCCCCTCGTCGTTGCGGCGTTCTCTATACTAGCGCCATGAACGTCTCCCCCGCTCCGGCCCCCGTCGTCCGCCTGTCGGCCGAATGGCAGGACTGGCTGGCCGGCAACATCGTGCGCGGCTGCGTCGATGACGACCTGCTGCGGATGATGGTCGACGGCGGCTTCGACGCCCAGTTCGCCCGCGTCGCCATCTCGGTGGTGCGCTCGATGACCGAGCGCGTCCAGCAGCAGGCACCCGCCATGCTGGCGGAAAGCATGGCTGCTGCCTACAAGGCCGATCCGATCCGGCTGCCGTCCACTGCCCGCTCGCGCGCCCACGACCGCGACATCGACATCGGCTTCACGCTGTCGGATCCGAACGTGGCGCTGCTGATCGGCGTGCTGTCCGACGACGAATGCAAGCGGCTGATCGAGCTGTCGGCCGGCAAGCTGCGGCGCTCCGAGGTCGTCGACCGGGCCACCGGCCGCGTCGAGGTGAGCGGCGTGCGCACCAGCGAAGGCACGCATTTCGAGATCGGCGAGAACGAGATCGTCTCGCGGCTCGAGCGGCGGCTGGCGGCGCTCACCGGCATTCCGCTGGAGAACGGCGAGCCGCTGCAGATCCTGCATTACCGGCCGGGCGGCGAATACCTGCCGCATCACGATTATTTCGATCCCACCGATTCCGGCAGCGCCGCGCATCTGCAGGTCGGCGGCCAGCGCATCGCCACCGTCGTCATCTATCTGGACGACGTGCCCGCCGGCGGCGACACTGCCTTCCCGACGCTGGGCCTGTCGGTGCGGCCGCGCCGCGGCTCGGCCGTGTACTTCGAGTACTTCAACCGCAGCGGCGACGTCGATCCGCGCTGCCTGCATGCCGGCGCGCCGGTGCAGGCGGGCGAAAAGTGGATCGCCACCAAATGGCTGCGGCAGTCGGCGTACCGCCAACCCAGCTGACACGCCACCTGTCCGAGGCCGCTTCTCGAATGTCTTCCTATCCCCATCCGATCATCGCCCGCGAGGGCTGGCCTTATCTGTCGCTGGCGCTCGTCGCCGCCGTGCTGGCCACCGTGTTCCTCGGCTGGTGGTCACTGCCGTTTTGGCTGATCGCGCTGTTCGTGCTGCAGTTCTTCCGCGATCCGCCGCGGCGCGTGCCGGCAGGCGATGAGCTGGTGCTGTCGCCGGCCGACGGCCGCGTCATTGTGGTCGGCAAGGCCCGCGATCCGTACGCCGACCGGGATGCGCTGAAGATCTCGGTGTTCATGAACGTGTTCAACGTCCACTCGAATCGCGCGCCCGTTGACGGCCGCATCGAACGCATCGATTACTTTCCAGGCAAGTTCGTCAACGCCGACCTGGACAAGGCCTCCGAGCACAATGAGCGCAACGCATTGCAGATCCGCACCGGCGGCGGCGCGCTGATCGGCTGCGTGCAGGTGGCCGGCCTGGTGGCGCGGCGCATCCTCTGCTACGTGAACAGCGGCGACGCGCTGCGCCGCGGCCAGCGCTTCGGCTTCATCCGCTTCGGCTCGCGCGTCGACCTGTACCTGCCGCTCGATGCGCGGCCGCGCGTCGGCGTCGGCGAGAAGGTCTACGCCACCGAAACCGTTCTGGCGGAGCTGCCCGCTCCGGCCGGCGAGACACGCCATGGATGACGAACAGCGCCGCGAGGGACTGGCGCCGCAGCGGTCGCGGCGCATCTATCTGCTGCCGAACGCGTTCACCACCGCCTCGCTGTTCTGCGGCTTCTACGCGATCGTGCAGGCGATGAACAACCGCTTCGAGGCGGCGGCCATCGCGATCTTCCTCGCCATGGTGCTCGACAGCCTCGACGGCCGCGTCGCGCGGATGACCAATACGCAGAGCGCGTTCGGCGAGCAGTACGACAGCCTGTCGGACATGGTCTCGTTCGGCGCGGCGCCGGCGCTGATCATCTACGAATGGTCGCTGCGCGGCCTCGGCAAGTGGGGCTGGCTGGCGGCGTTCATCTACGTTGCGGGGGCCGCGCTGCGGCTGGCGCGCTTCAATACCAATCTGGGCGTCGTCGACAAGCGCTACTTCCAGGGCCTGCCGAGCCCGGCTGCCGCCGCGCTGATCGCCGGCCTGGTCTGGATCGCCACCGACCTGCGCCAGTCGCGCTGGATCTCCGCCAGCGGCGAGGACCTGACCTGGCCGTCGTTCATCCTCACCGTCTACGCCGGCATCACGATGGTGTCGAACGTGCCGTTCTACAGCTTCAAGGACATCAACCTGAAGAAGAGCGTGCCCTTCGTGTTCGTCATCGGCATCGTGCTGCTGTTCGTACTGGTGTCGTCGGATCCGCCGCTGGTGCTGTTCTCGTTGTTTCTGCTGTACGGGCTCTCCGGCTATGCGCTGTGGTTCTGGCATTGGCGGCGCGGCAAGCCGCTGCCGTGGCAGGCCGAGGCTGCGGCGGGTGCGTCTGGGAAAGCCGGGCGCGCTGACGAGTAGTCGGTTGCGGTTGCCGGAGCGGCAGGCGGGGCCGGCGGGGCGGCGATCGGTCGGCCGCGGCCGGTGGGTCGGGCATCGGTGGGCGGGGGTGGGGGGGGGGGGGGGGGGGCCCCCCCCCCCCCCCCCCCCCCCCACCGACCCCTGCCCCCCGATACCCGGCCCACCGCCCCCCAGCCGCAGCCCCCCGGCCCACCCCGTTGCCGATACCCGCGGTGGCAGACGACGAAACCTAGCCCCAAATTGACCTCACGAACTGCAGGATCGTACAATCACAGGTTTTTCCGACTCGGCAAGCCACACCGGCAACCGTTCCCGACTCCCCGACTCCCGCCTCCATGACAGCGTCTTCAAACCCCGGTTCCGACACTCGCGCGTCCGCAGCGGATGCGCGCGAGCCGGTATCGGCAGCGCGCCGTCCGATGGTGGCCGGCAACTGGAAGATGAACGGCGACATCGCGTCGAACGAGCGGCTGCTCAATGCGCTGCGCCATGGGCTCGAGCATGCGCCGCTGGCCGGCGTCGACATCGTCGTCTGCCCGCCGTTCCCGTATCTGTCGCAGGCGGCCTCGTGGCTGAGCGACACGGCCGTCGGCTGGGGGGCGCAGAACGTGTCGGCCTATCCGAACGGCGCGTACACCGGCGAAGTGTCGGCGGCCATGCTGACCGACCTCGGCTGCCGCTGGGTCATCCTCGGGCATTCGGAGCGGCGCCAGATGTCGGGCGAGACCGATCAGGTCGTGGCCGCCAAGACGGCGGCGGCGGTCGGCGGGGCGCTCGGCGTCATCGTCTGCGTCGGTGAAACGCTGCAGGAACGCGAAGCCGGGCAGGCCGAAGCGGTGCTGGGCCGGCAGATCGATGCCGTCGTGCCGGCCGTGGCCGGGCTGGCGGTCGAGCGGCTGGTCGTCGCTTATGAGCCGGTCTGGGCGATCGGCACCGGCCGCACGGCTTCGCCTGAGATGGCGCAGGACGCGCACCGCTTCATCCGCGCGCGGCTGGCGCAGGGCGGCCTCGCGGCGGACGGCGTGCGCATCCTGTACGGCGGCAGCGTCAAGGCGGCCAATGCGCCGGGGCTGTTCGCGATGCCCGACATCGACGGCGGCCTGATCGGCGGCGCGGCGCTGGTGGCGGAAGATTTTCTCGGCATCTGTCGCGCTGCGGCGGTGCGTTAACGGGTCCGCGCGGCGGGCCCAACGGAGTTAGCTCGATGAGCTGGTTGAACAATCTGTTGACGATCGTGCAGGTCCTGACCGCGCTCGGCGTCATCGTGCTGGTGCTGCTGCAGCACGGCAAGGGCGCCGACATGGGCGCGGCATTCGGCGGCGGCGCCTCGGGCAGCCTGTTCGGCGCCACCGGCTCGGCCAACTTCCTGAGCCGGGTCACGGCCGTGCTGGCCGCGCTGTTCTTCCTGAGCACGCTGGGCCTGGCGATGTTCGCCCATCAGCGTCCGCAGGCGCCGTCCAGCATCATGGACGTCGCGCCACCCGCGCCGTCGACGGCGCCGGACGTTCCGGCGCCGCCGTCCGACGTGCCGCCGCCCAGCTCAGGTGCGGCGAGCGGTGCTGCTACCCCCGCCGCTGCGGGCGGTGCCCCCGCTGCCGCGGGCGGCTCGGCGGGTTCTGCCGCACCTGCGGCGCCGGGCGCTTCGACAGCACCGGCGGGTGACGCTGCAGTGCCGAAAAATGAAGCGGCAGGCACCAATCCGAAGTAAAATAGCAGGCTAAGCACGAAAGAGGTGCAGTGCGGCGGGGCGACCCGCCGTCGCCCGGCGCAGCGGCCTCGGCTCGCCGGGCAGGCAACAAGTTGTCCGAAGTCAGTAGTTACACAGCGCCGACGTGGTGAAATTGGTAGACACGCTATCTTGAGGGGGTAGTGGCGAAAGCTGTGCGAGTTCGAGTCTCGCCGTCGGCACCAATGAAAAGCGACATCCGCCCTGTCGCCCCCGCGGCGACCGCAACAGCGGCGCGGCCGTGGTCTGGCGTGTAAAGGCCGCAAAGGAGATCCGCTGGGGCGCAAGTCCGAGCGGACTTTTTTTGCCCGGATCGGTCCGATGGGCCCGGCTCGGGCGGGATGTCGACGGAAGTGGCGCGCGACCTCAGCCGTGCGCAACAAGGTGTCGAGCGACGTGATGCTGGAAAACTATCTCCCTGTCCTGTTGTTCATTCTGGTGGGCACGCTGGTTGGAGTCGGGCCCATGGTGATCGGCAAGCTGATGGGGCCCAGCCGTCCCGATGCCGAGAAGCTGTCCCCGTACGAATGCGGCTTCGAGGCCTTCGAGGACGCGCGGATGAAGTTCGACGTCCGCTACTACCTCGTCGCGATCCTGTTCATCCTGTTCGACCTCGAAATCGCGTTCCTGTTCCCGTGGGCGGTGTCGCTCGACGCGATCGGCCTGTTCGGCTTCGTGTCGATGATGATCTTCCTGGCCGTGCTGGTCGTGGGGTTCGTCTACGAGTGGATGAAGGGCGCGCTGGATTGGGAATGATATGAGCATTGAAGGTGTCTTGAACCAGGGCTTCGTCACCACGCAGCTCGACAAGCTGGTCAACTGGACGCGCACCGGCTCGATGTGGCCGATGACCTTCGGCCTGGCCTGTTGCGCGGTGGAGATGATGCATGCCGGTGCGGCGCGCTACGACCTGGACCGCTTCGGCGTGATGTTCCGGCCCAGCCCGCGGCAGTCCGACGTGATGATCGTGGCCGGCACGCTGTGCAACAAGATGGCGCCGGCGCTGCGCAAGGTCTATGACCAGATGGCCGAGCCGCGCTGGGTCATCTCCATGGGTTCATGCGCGAACGGCGGCGGCTACTACCACTATTCGTATTCGGTGGTGCGCGGCTGCGACCGCATCGTGCCGGTCGACATCTACGTTCCCGGCTGTCCGCCGACCGCCGAGGCGCTGATCTACGGCATCCTGCAGCTGCAGGCCAAGATCAAGCGCACCAATACGATCGCCCGCCAGGCATGAGCGAATCCGCATCCATGTCCGCTCCCGACACCACTCCGCTGGAAACCCTGAAAGCTGCGCTGCAGGCGGCGCTCGGTGATTCGATCCGCTCGCTGACCGAGCGTCTCGGCGAAGTCACCGTGGTCGTGGCCGCGGCCGACTATTCGCGCAGCGCGCTGCGGCTGCGCGACGATCCGGCGCTGCGCTTCGACACGATGATAGATCTGTGCGGCGTCGACTATCGCGACTACGGCGACGGCAGCTGGACCGGCGAGCGCTTCGCCGTCGTCGTGCATCTGCTGTCGGTGGCGCACAACTGGCGGCTGCGGCTGCGCGTGTTCTGTCCCGACGAGGATTTTCCGGTGGTCGAGTCGATCACCGGCATCTGGCCGGCCGCCGGCTGGTTCGAGCGCGAAGCCTTCGATCTGTACGGCATCGTCTTCGACGGCCACGCCGACCTGCGCCGCATCCTCACCGACTACGGCTTCGTCGGCCATCCGTTCCGCAAGGACTTTCCGGTGTCCGGCTACGTGGAAATGCGCTACGACCCCGAGCAGAAACGCGTCGTCTACCAGCCGGTGACCATAGAGCCGCGCGAGGTCACGCCGCGTGTCATCCGCGAGGAAGGCTACGGGGTGGGGCGCTGAGATGGCCGAGATCAAGAACTACACGCTGAACTTCGGTCCGCAGCACCCGGCCGCGCACGGCGTGCTGCGGCTGGTGCTCGAGCTCGACGGCGAGGTCGTGCAGCGCGCCGATCCGCACATCGGACTGCTGCACCGGGCCACCGAGAAGCTGGCCGAGACGCGCACGTTCATCCAGAGCGTGCCGTACATGGATCGCCTCGACTACGTGTCGATGATGTGCAACGAGCACGCCTACGTCATGGCGATCGAGAAGCTGCTCGGCATCGAGGTGCCGCTGCGCGCGCAGTACATCCGCGTCATGTTCGACGAGATCACGCGGATCCTGAACCATCTGCTGTGGATAGGCGCGCACGGCCTGGACGTCGGCGCGATGGCGGTGTTCCTGTACGCGTTCCGCGAGCGCGAAGACCTGATGGACTGCTACGAGGCGGTCTCGGGTGCGCGCATGCACGCCGCCTACTACCGCCCGGGCGGCGTCTATCGCGACCTGCCGGACACGATGCCGAAATACAAGGCGTCGAAGATCCGCAACGAGAACGCGATCCGCGAGCTGAACCGCGACCGCGAGGGTTCGCTGCTGGACTTCATCGAGGCCTTCACCAATCGCTTCCCCGGCTACGTCGACGAATACGAGACGCTGCTCACCGACAACCGGATCTGGAAGCAGCGGCTGGTGGGCATCGGCGTCGTCGGCCCCGAGCGCGCCAAGGCGCTGGGCTTCACCGGCCCCATGCTGCGCGGCTCGGGCATCGCGTGGGATCTGCGCAAGACGCAGCCGTACGAGGTCTATGATCTCGTCGACTTCGACATCCCGATCGGCAAGAACGGCGACTGCTACGACCGCTATCTGGTGCGCGTCGAGGAGATGCGGCAGAGCAACCGCATCATCAAGCAGTGCGTCGAGTGGCTGCGCAACCATCCGGGCCCCGTCATGACCGACAGCCACAAGGTGGCGCCGCCGTCGCGCGTGGCGATGAAGTCGAACATGGAAGAGCTGATCCACCACTTCAAGCTCTTCACCGAAGGCTTCCACGTGCCCGAGGGCGAGGCGTATGCGGCCGTCGAACATCCGAAGGGCGAGTTCGGCATCTACCTGATCTCGGACGGCGCCAACAAGCCGTACCGGCTGAAGATCCGCGCCCCCGGCTTCCCCCACCTGCAAGCGCTCGACGAGATGTCGCGCGGCCATATGATCGCTGACGTGGTCACGATAATCGGCACGCAAGACATCGTGTTCGGCGAGATCGACCGTTAAGGCGCCCTCCGCCTCCGCAGAGACCCAGACCATGAGTGCCGTACCCGCCCCGAAACGCCTGCTGTCCGATGCCGCCTATGCGCGGATCGATCGCGAGGTGGCCAAGTACCCTGCCGAGCAGAAGCAGTCGGCGGTGATGGCCGCGCTGGCGATCGCGCAGGACGAGACGAAATGGGTGTCGTCCGAGGTCATCGAGGACCTCGCCGTCTATCTGGGCATGCCGGCCATTGCGGTCTACGAAGTCGCTACGTTCTACAACATGTACGACACGCAGCCGGTGGGCCAGTTCAAGCTCGCCGTCTGCACCTGCCTGCCGTGCGCGCTGCGCGACGGCGCCAAGGCCGGCGAATACCTGAAGAGCAAGCTCGGCATCGACTACGGCGAGACCACGGCCGACGGCCTGTTCACGCTGAAGGAGAGCGAGTGCCTGGGCGCCTGCGGCGACTCGCCGGTGCTGCTGGTGAACAACAAGCGCATGTGCAGCTTCATGAGCAACGACAAGCTCGACGCGCTGCTGGCGGAATTGAAGGCGTCGAAATGACGGCGCCGCGGAAGGTGTGACATGGGTGCGAACGACCTGCTGATCGACGCCAAGGTCCAGGAAACCTGTTTCCACGGGCGGCACATCGCGCCGCAGATCTATGCGGGGCTGGTGTCGTCCGACGGCTGGCGCATCAAGGACTACGAGGCGCGCGACGGCTATCAGGCGCTGCGCCGTATCCTCACCGAAGGCCTGACGCCGGAACAGGTGATCGCCGAGATCAAGACCTCCGGCCTGCGCGGCCGCGGCGGCGCCGGCTTTCCGACCGGCCTGAAGTGGAGCTTCATGCCGCGGCAGTTTCCCGGCCAGAAGTACCTGGTCTGCAACTCCGACGAAGGCGAGCCGGGCACGTTCAAGGACCGCGACATCCTGCGCTACAACCCGCACATCGTCATCGAAGGGATGGCGATCGCGGCGTACGCGATGGGAATCAGCGTCGGCTACAACTACATCCACGGCGAGATCTGGGACACGTACACGCGCTTCGAGGAAGCGCTCGACGAGGCCCGCGCCGCCGGCTATCTGGGCGAGCGCATCCTCGGTTCGGATTTCTCGTTCGAGCTGCACGCGTTCCACGGCTGGGGCGCCTACATCTGCGGCGAGGAAACCGCGCTGCTCGAATCGCTGGAGGGCAAGAAGGGCCAGCCGCGCTTCAAGCCGCCGTTCCCGGCCAGCTTCGGCCTGTACGGCAAGCCCACCACGATCAACAATACCGAGACCTTCGCCGCGGTGCCGTGGATCATCCGCAACGGCGGCCAGAAGTATCTCGAAGTCGGCAAGCCGAACAATGGCGGCACCAAGATCTTCTCGATGTCGGGCGACGTCGAGCTGCCGGGCAACTACGAGGTGCCGATGGGCACGCCGTTCGCCAAGCTGCTCGAGCTGGCCGGCGGCGTGCGCGGCGGGCGCAAGCTGAAGATGGTGATTCCCGGCGGCTCGTCGATGCCGGTGCTGCCCGGCGACATCATGATGGCCACCGACATGGACTACGACTCGATCGCCAAGGCGGGCTCCATGCTCGGCTCGGGCGCGGTCATCGTCATGGACGAGACGCGCTGCGCGGTCAAGTCGCTGCTGCGGCTGTCGTACTTCTACTTCGAGGAAAGCTGCGGCCAGTGTACGCCGTGCCGTGAAGGCACCGGCTGGCTGTACCGGCTGGTCAAGCGCATCGAGGAGGGCGAGGGGCGGCTCAGCGATCTCGACGAGCTGAATCGCATCGCCGACAACATCCAGGGCCGCACGATCTGCGCGCTGGGCGATGCCGCGGCGATGCCGGTGCGCGCGTTCCTGAAGCACTACTGGGACGAGTTCGCGCATCACGTCGAACACAAGACTTGCCTGGTCCCGGCCTACGTCTGAGCCGGCACCCCTGAAACGAACGAACCTACGGAAACGAGATGGTCAAGCTGGAGATCGACGGCAGGGAAGTCGAGGTGGCCGAGGGCAGCATGCTGATGCATGCGGCGAACAAGCTCGACATCTACGTGCCGCATTTCTGCTACCACAAGAAACTTTCGATCGCGGCCAACTGCCGGATGTGCCTGGTCGACGTGGAGAAGGCGCCCAAGCCGCTGCCGGCCTGCGCCACGCCCGTCACGAACGGCATGAAGGTCTACACGCGCTCCGAGAAGGCGGTGCGCGCGCAGAAGGGCGTGATGGAGTTCCTGCTGATCAACCATCCGCTCGACTGCCCGATCTGCGACCAGGGCGGCGAGTGCCAGCTCCAGGATCTGGCCGTCGGCTACGGCGGTTCGGCCTCGCGCTATACCGAAGAGAAGCGCGTCGTCTTCCACAAGCCGATGGGGCCGCTGATCTCCGCCGAGGAGATGACGCGCTGCATCCACTGCACGCGCTGCGTACGCTTCGGCCAGGAGATTGGCGGCGTCATGGAACTGGGCATGGCCAACCGCGGCGAGCATTCGGAGATCATGAGCTTCGTCGGCCGCTCGGTCGATTCCGAGCTGTCGGGCAACATGATCGACGTGTGCCCGGTCGGCGCGCTGACCAGCAAGCCGTTCCGCTACTCGGCGCGCACCTGGGAGCTGTCGCGGCGCAAGTCGGTGGCGCCGCACGATTCGCTGGGCTCGAACCTGATCGCGCAGATCAAGGGCGGCAAGGTGATGCGCGTCGTGCCGCTGGAGAACGAGTCGGTCAACGAATGCTGGCTGTCCGATCGCGACCGCTTCTCGTATGAAGGGCTGAACAGCGCCGAGCGTCTGCTGGCGCCGATGATCAAGCAGGACGGCCAGTGGCGCGAGACCGACTGGCAGACGGCGCTCAACTACGCGGCGCATGCGCTGCGCACGGTGCGCGATCAGCATGGCGCGGCCGCGGTGGGCGCGCTGGGTTCGGGGCAGAGCACGGTCGAGGAGCTGTACCTGCTGGGCAAGCTGACGCGCGGCCTGGGCAGCGGCAACGTCGATTTCCGGTTGCGGCAGAGTGATTTCTCAGCCGACGCGGCGCGTGCCGGCGCGCCGTGGCTGGGCATGAGAATCGAAGAGATCGGTTCGCTCGACCGGCTGCTGCTGGTCGGCTCCTTCCTGCGCAAGGATCACCCGCTGCTGGCCGCGCGCGTGCGCCAGGCCGTCAAGCGCGGCACGCAGGTGTCGGTGCTGCATGCGGCCGATGACGATCTGCTGATGCCGGTGGCGCACAAGGCGATCGCGGCGCCGTCGCAATGGCAGTCGCTGCTGGCGCAGGTGCTGGTCGCCGTGCTGCAGGCCAAGGACGCGCCGGTGCCGGCCGAGTTCGCCGGCGTCGTGCCGGGCGAAGCCGCCAAGGGCATCGCGTCTGGCCTGGCCTCGGGCAGCCAGACGGCGGTGCTGCTCGGCAACGCGGCCGTCCAGCATCCGGCGTACGCGCGGCTGGCACGGCTGGCGCAAGCGATCGCGGCCGCGGCGGGCGGCCGCTTCGGCGTGCTCGGCGAGGCGGCGAACAGCGTCGGCGGCTACCTGGCGCAGGCGGTGCCCGGCGACGGCGGGTTGGACGCGCGCGCGATGATCGAGCAGCCGCGCCGGCTGTATCTGCTGATGAACGTCGAGCCCGAGCTCGACCACGCGGCGCCGGCCGCGGCGCGCGCCGCGCTGGCGGGCGCCGAGTCGGTGATCGCGCTGAGCGCCTATCGTTCCGACGAGCTGCTCGAGCTGGCCGACTGCCTGCTGCCGATCGCGCCGTTCACCGAGACGGCCGGCACCTTCGTCAATGCCGAGGGCCGCGCGCAGAGCTTCAACGGCGTGGTGCGACCGGCCGGCGATGCGCGGCCGGCCTGGAAGGTGCTGCGCGTGTTGGGCAACCTGCTCGAGCTGTCCGGCTTCGACTACGACACCGCCGAGGCGGTGCGCGCCGACGCGCTGCCGGCGGACGTGGCGGCGAGGCTGGACAATGCGCTGGCGGCGGGCTCGGACGGGGCTGCCGTATCGAACAAGCTTGCTGCTGGCGGCCAGGGCGGCCAAGGCGACCAGGCCGGCCTCGAACGCCTCGCTGACGTACCCATCTACGCCGTCGACCCCATCGTGCGCCGCGCCGCCAGCCTGCAGCAGACGCGCGACGCGCGGCCGCCGCGGGCGCGCATCAACGGCGCCACGCTGCAGCGGCTGGGCCTGCAGGCCGGCGCCAAGGTGGCGCTGACGCAGCCCGGCGGCGACGGCGAAGCGCTGCTGGAAGTCGAGCTCGACGAGCGGCTTGCCGACGGCGTAGTCCGCGTCGCAGCAGCGCATCCGGCCACCGCGCGGCTGGCCTCGATGTCCGGTCCGATCTCGCTCAGGAAAGTCTGACATGGAGAACCTGCTGAACGGTCTGACGACCTGGGGCGAGGGCGCGCTGGGCGGTGCCTGGCCGGTGGTCTGGAATCTGGCGAAGATTTTCGCGCTGGTGCTGCCGCTGCTCGGCTGCGTGGCCTATCTGACGCTGTGGGAGCGCAAGATGATCGGCTACATGCACCTGCGGCTGGGCCCCAACCGCGTCGGCCCCAAGGGGCTGCTGCAGCCGATCGCCGATGCGTTCAAGCTGATCTTCAAGGAGCTGATCGTTCCCAGCCAGGCCAGCCGTGCGCTGTACCTGCTAGGGCCGGTGATGACCATCATGCCGGCGATGGCGGCCTGGGCGGTCATTCCGTTCGGCCCCGAGATGGCGCTGGCCAATGTCAATGCCGGCCTGCTGCTGCTGCTGGCGATCACCTCGCTCGAGGTCTACGGCGTGATCATCGCCGGCTGGGCGTCGAACTCGAAGTACGCGTTCCTCGGTGCGATGC
Source organism: Burkholderiaceae bacterium (assembly GCA_050187175.1). Classification (GTDB taxonomy): domain Bacteria; phylum Pseudomonadota; class Gammaproteobacteria; order Burkholderiales; family Burkholderiaceae_E; genus Zeimonas. The sequence goes on along the minus strand of JBFWXS010000055.1, from coordinate 12,848 downwards.
GTGCGTCGGCGCAGATGGTGTCGTACGAACTGGCGATCGGCTTCGCGCTGGTCGTCGTGCTGATGGTCTCGGGCAGCCTCAACATGACCGACATCGTGCTCGGCCAGGGCAAGGGCTGGTTCGCCGAGCGCGGCATCAACGTGCTGTCGTGGAACTGGCTGCCGCTGCTGCCGGTGTTCGTCGTCTACTTCGTGTCGGCGGTGGCCGAGACCAACCGGCATCCGTTCGACGTCGTCGAGGGCGAATCCGAGATCGTCGCCGGCCACATGGTCGAGTACTCGGGCATGGGCTTCGCGGTGTTCTTCCTGGCCGAATACGCGAACATGATCCTGCTGTCGGCGCTGGCGTCGATCATGTTCCTCGGCGGCTGGTACCCGCCGTTCGACTGGCCGGTGCTGAACTGGATCCCGGGCTGGATCTGGCTGGGCCTGAAGACCTTCGTCATGGTCTCCATGTTCATCTGGTTCCGTGCCTCGTTCCCGCGTTACCGCTACGACCAGATCATGCGGCTGGGCTGGAAGATCTTCATTCCGGTGACGCTGGTGTGGCTGGTGGTGGTGGCGGCCTGGATCCAGACGCCGTGGAACATCTGGAAGTGATGACCGTCGATAGGAACTGAACGATGACAGCGGTCAAGGATTTCTTCTCGAGCTTCATGCTCACCGAACTGCTGAAGGGGCTGCGGCTCACCGGCAGGTATTTCTTCGCGCGCAAGATCACGATCCAGTTTCCCGAGGAAAAGACGCCGATGTCGCCGCGCTTCCGCGGGCTGCATGCGCTGCGCCGCTATCCGAACGGCGAAGAACGCTGCATCGCGTGCAAGCTGTGCGAGGCGGTGTGCCCGGCGCTGGCGATCACCATCGAGTCCGACGTGCGCGACGACGGCACGCGCCGCACGACGCGCTACGACATCGACCTGGTCAAGTGCATCTTCTGCGGCTTCTGCGAAGAGAGCTGTCCGGTCGATTCGATCGTCGAGACGCACATCCATGAGTACCACGGCGAGAAGCGCGGCGATCTGCATTTCACCAAGGAAATGCTGCTGGCCGTCGGCGACCGCTACGAAAAAGAAATCGCTGCCAACCGGGAGGCCGACGCCCGCTACCGCTGATGCCGCCGGCTGACGGCGGACTCGCCCGCGCTGCGATGCGATGCGCACGCGCGGCGGGCAGATCGGGCGCGAAAGACATACGACATGGAAGCCACCACCTTTTTCTTCTACCTGTTCGCGGCGGTCATGGTGCTGTCGGCGCTGCGCGTCATCACGGCGCGCAACCCGGTGCACTCGGCGCTGTTCCTGGTGCTCACGTTCTGCTCGGCGGCCTGCATCTGGATGCTGCTGCGCGCCGAGTTCCTGGCGATCACGCTGGTGCTCGTCTACGTGGGCGCGGTGATGGTGCTGTTCCTGTTCGTGGTCATGATGCTGGACATCAATCTCGACAAGGTCCGGCAGGGCTTCTGGAAGAACCTGCCGGTGGCGCTGTTCGTCGGCGTCGCCGTCGTGCTCGAACTGGCCGCCGTGCTGATGCTGAACTTCCGCGTGCGCCAGTCCGACGTGCCGCCGCTGCCGGCCGACTACAGCAATACCAAGGCGCTGGGCCAGCTGCTGTATACCGAGTACGTCTATGCGTTCGAGATCGCGGCCGTGATCCTGCTGGTGGCCATGGTGGCCGCGATCGGCCTGACGCTGCGCCGCCGGAAGGATTCGCGCTACAACGATCCGTCCAAGGCCGTGCGCACGCGCCGCGAGGACCGCGTGCGGCTGATCAAGATGCCCGCGCGTCCGCGCAACGGGAGCTCGTCATGAGCCTGACGCTGGCCCACTACCTGGTGCTGGGCGCGATCCTGTTCGCGATCAGCATCGTCGGCATCTTCCTGAACCGGCGCAACGTCATCATCGTGCTGATGGCCATCGAACTGATGCTGCTGGCGGTTAACCTGAACTTCATCGCGTTCTCGCACTTCCTCGGCGATGCCGCCGGGCAGGTCTTCGTGTTCTTCATCCTGACCGTGGCGGCCGCCGAGGCGGCCATCGGCCTGGCGATCCTGGTTGTGCTGTTCCGCAACCTCGACACGATCGACGTCGAGGATCTGGACAGCCTGAAGGGATGAGCCCAATGAAAACAGCCTATCTGCTCGCCGCTTTCGCTCCCCTGGCCGGCGCCCTGCTGGCCGGCCTGTTCGGCAGGACCATCGGCCGCCGCGGCGCGCACACCGTCACCATCCTCGGCGTGGCGGTTTCGTTCGCCGCCTCGCTGTGGACGCTGTTCGACGTCCTGCAGGGCCATACCTTCAACGGCACGCTGTATTCGTGGTCGGTGGTCGGCGGCATCAACTTCCAGGTCGGATTCCTGATCGACACGCTGACGGCGACGATGATGTGCGTCGTCACGTCGGTCTCGCTGATGGTGCACATCTACACCATCGGCTACATGGCGGACGATCCCGGCTACCAGCGCTTCTTCTCGTACATCTCGCTGTTCACCTTCTCGATGATGATGCTGGTGATGGCGAACAACTTCCTGCAGCTGTTCTTCGGCTGGGAAGCGGTGGGCCTGGTCTCGTACCTGCTGATCGGCTTCTGGTACACGCGGCCGACGGCCATCTATGCGAACCTGAAGGCCTTCCTGGTCAACCGAGTCGGCGACTTCGGCTTCGTGCTCGGCATCGGGCTGATCCTCGCGCACTTCGGCACCATGGACTACGCGCCGGCCTTCGCTGCCGCGCCGGGCCTGGCCGACAAGACGATAGAGCTGATCCCGGGCACGCCGTGGTCGCTGCTGACCGTGGCCTGCATCTGCCTGTTCATCGGCGCGATGGGCAAGTCGGCGCAGTTCCCGCTGCACGTCTGGCTGCCCGATTCGATGGAAGGCCCCACGCCGATCTCGGCGCTGATCCACGCGGCCACCATGGTCACGGCCGGCATCTTCATGGTGGCGCGCATGTCGCCGCTGTTCGAGCTGTCGGACACGGCGCTGGGCTTCGTCATCACGATAGGTGCGATCACCGCGCTGTTCATGGGCTTCCTGGGGATCATCCAGAACGACATCAAGCGGGTCGTCGCGTATTCGACGCTGTCGCAGCTCGGCTACATGACGGTGGCGCTGGGCGCCTCGGCCTACGGCGTGGCGATCTTCCATCTGGTCACGCATGCGTTCTTCAAGGCGCTGCTGTTCCTGGCGGCCGGCTCGGTCATCATCGGCATGCACCACGACCAGGACATCCGCAACATGGGCGGCCTGCGCAAGTACATGCCGATCACGTGGATCACGTCGCTGCTGGGCTCGCTGGCGCTGATCGGCACGCCGTTCTTCTCGGGCTTCTACTCGAAGGACCTGATCATCGAGGCCGCCAAGTTCGCCGAGGTGCCGGGCGCTACTTTCGCGTACTGGTCGGTGCTGGCCGGCGTGTTCATCACGGCCTTCTATTCGTTCCGCATGTACTTCCTCGTGTTCCATGGCGAGGAGCGCTGGGGCAGGGCGGCGGACGGGCACGGCGCGCATGCGGCGGCCCACGGTCATGACGCGAAGGCCCACGGCCACGACGCCAAGGCCCACGGCACCGGCGATGCGCACGACGACGCGCACGCTGATGGGCACGACGATCACCATCACGGCCTTGCCGCCGGCGAGAAGCCGCACGAGTCGCCGGCCGTCGTCACGCTGCCGCTGATCCTGCTGGCGATCCCCTCTGTGGTGCTGGGCCTGTACGCGGTCGGCCCGATGCTGTTCGGCGGCTACTTCGACGGCGTCATCACGGTGCTCGAACGCCATCCGGCGATGGCCGAGCTGGCGAGCCACTTCCACGGCTGGGCGGCGCTGGGCACGCATGCGTTCGTCACGGCGCCGTTCTGGCTGGCATTGGCCGGCGTCGCGTTCGCGTACTACTGCTACATGATCAACCCGCGGCTGCCGGCCGCGGTGCAGCGTTCGTTCGGCGGTGTGTACCGGTTGCTGGACAACAAGTACTACATGGATCGCATCAACGAGGTCGTGTTCGCCGGCGGCGCCCGGCTGCTCGGCCGCGGCCTGTGGAAGGCCGGTGACCAGGGGCTGATCGACGGGCTGGCCGTGAACGGCAGCGCGCGCCTGGTCGGCTGGTTCTCCGGCGTGCTGCGCCTGGCCCAGACCGGACGGCTGAACAGCTATGCGATCACGATGATCGTCGGCGTCGCGCTGCTGATGCTGTTCGTCGTGCTGCCGCTGATCCGCGGCTGATAGACACGGATTCCCGCACACTCATGAGCTCCTTCCCGACCCTCAGCGCCGCGATCTGGATTCCGATCCTGTTCGGCGTCGTGCTGCTCGCGCTCGGCAGCGACCGGCATCCCGCAATGGTGCGCGGCATCGCGCTGATCGGCGCCCTGCTCGGGCTGGCCGTCACCGTGCCCTTGTTCACCGACTTCGATCGCGGCTCGGCGGCGCTGCAGTTCGTCGAACAGACTCCGTGGATCGAGGCGCTGTCGGTCAACTACCATCTGGGCGTCGACGGCCTGTCGGTCTGGTTCGTGCTGCTGACGGCGATCATCACCGTCATCGTCGTGATCGCGGGCTGGGAGGTCATCGAGGACAAGGTCGCGCAGTACATGGCCTCGTTCCTGATCCTGTCGGGCCTGATGATAGGGGTGTTCTCGGCGCTCGACGGGCTGCTGTTCTACGTGTTCTTCGAGGCCACGCTGATTCCGATGTACATCATCATCGGCGTCTGGGGCGGGCCGAACCGCGTCTACGCGGCCTTCAAGTTCTTCCTGTACACGCTGCTCGGCTCGCTGCTGATGCTGGTGGCGCTGATCTACCTGTACATGCAGTCGGGCTCGTTCGCCATCCTCGACTGGCACCAGCTGCCGCTGTCGCTGAACGAGCAGGTGCTGATCTTCCTGGCCTTCCTGATGGCCTTCGCGGTCAAGGTGCCGATGTGGCCGGTGCACACCTGGCTGCCCGACGCGCACGTCGAAGCGCCGACCGGCGGCTCGGTGGTGCTGGCGGCGATCATGCTGAAGCTCGGCGCCTACGGCTTCCTGCGCTTCTCGCTGCCGATCACGCCCGATGCCAGCCATGAGCTGGCGAGCCTGATGATCGTGCTGTCGCTGGTGGCGGTCGTCTACGTCGGCCTGGTGGCGCTGGTGCAGACCGACATGAAGAAGCTGGTCGCGTATTCGTCGATCGCGCACATGGGCTTCGTCACGCTAGGCTTCTTCATCTTCAACCAGCTCGGCGTGCAGGGCGCGATCGTGCAGATGATCTCGCACGGCTTCGTCTCCGGCGCCATGTTCCTGTGCATAGGCGTGATGTACGACCGGCTGCACTCGCGCAAGATCGCCGACTACGGCGGCGTCGTGAACACGATGCCGAAGTTCGCCGCGCTGTTCATGCTGTTCTCGATGGCCAATGCCGGCCTGCCGGCGACCTCCGGCTTCATCGGCGAATTCTTCGTCATCCTGGGCGCGGTGCAGTTCAACTTCTGGATCGGCCTGATCGCGGCCAGCGCGCTGATCTGGGGCGCCGCCTATTCGCTGTGGATGTACAAGCGCGTAGTGTTCGGCGCGATCGCCAACGAGAAGGTCGCGCAGCTTCAGGACGTCAACCGCCGCGAGTTCTGGATGCTGATGGCGATGGCGCTGCTCGTGCTGGGCATGGGCCTGTTCCCCAAGCCCGTGACCGACATGACCGAGGCTTCGGTGGACGCGCTGCTCAAGCACGTCGCCGTCTCGAAGATCAAGTAACCGACGATGAAACTCGAATCCTTGAATCTGCTGGCGGCGCTGCCCGAGATCGCGCTGCTCGTGACGGCCTGCGTCGTGCTGCTGATCGACGCCATCGTGCCGCAGGAGAAGCGCGTCTCGACCGCCGGCCTGGCGCTGCTGGCGCTGATCCCGCCCGCCGCGATCCTCATCGCGCAGTTCGGCCAGCCGACGCAGTACGCGTTCTCGAACATGTACGTGGCCGATTCGCTGGCGCATCTGCTGAAGCTGTGCTCGATCGCCGCGCTGGCCGTGACGCTGATCTACGCCGAGCAGTACGTGCGCGACCGCGGCATGGCGCGCGGCGAGTTCTATGCGCTCGCGCTGCTGTCGCTGCTCGGCAACATGGTGATGATCTCGGCCAATCACCTGCTGATCGTCTATCTGGGTCTGGAGCTGATGTCGCTGTCGCTGTACGCGCTGGCCGCGCTGCGCCGTGACGCGCCGGCGTCCAGCGAGGCGGCGATCAAGTACTTCGTGCTGGGCGCGCTGGCTTCCGGCTTCCTGCTGTACGGCATGTCGATGATCTACGGCGGCGCCGGCAGCCTGGACCTGACGCAGATCGCCGCCCGCTTCGCCGACGGCCAGGTCAACCGCATGGTGTTCACGTTCGGCGTCGTGTTCATCGTCGCCGGCCTGGCCTTCAAGTTCGGCGCGGTGCCGTTCCACATGTGGGTGCCCGACGTCTATCACGGCACGCCCACCGCCGCGACGCTGCTGATCGCCGGGGCACCGAAGCTGGCCGCCTTCGCGATCGCGTTCCGCGTGCTGGTCGAGGCGCTGATCGGCGTCGCCGCCGACTGGCAGCAGATGCTGACCGTGCTGGCCGTGGCCTCGCTCGCGGTCGGCAACATCGTCGCGATCGCGCAGAGCAACTTCAAGCGGATGCTCGCGTACTCGACCATCTCGCAAGTGGGCTTCGTGCTGCTGGGCCTGCTGGCCGGCGTCGTGGACGGGTCCGCCGAGAACGCGGCCGATGCCTACGGCGCGTCGCTGTTCTACGTGCTCACCTATGTGCTGACCACGCTGGGCACCTTCGGGTTGATCCAGCTGCTCGCGCGGCAGGGCTTCGAGGCCGAGAACATCGACGACCTGAAAGGCCTGAACCGGCGCAGCCCATGGATGGCGCTGGTGATGATGATCATGATGCTGTCGCTGGCCGGCCTGCCGCCGCTGGTCGGCTTCTACGCGAAGCTGATGGTGCTGAAGGCCGTCATCGACGCCGGTCAGATCTGGCTCGCGGTGGTCGCGGTGCTGTTCTCGCTGATCGGCGCGTTCTACTACCTGCGCGTCGTCAAGGCGATGTACTTCGATCCGGTCGTCGACGACGCGCCGCTGGCACCGCCGGTCGGCGCCCGCGCGACGATGGCCGTCAACGGCGGCCTGGTGCTGCTGCTCGGCATCGTGCCGGGGCCGCTGATGGCGCTGTGCATAAGCGTCATCGGCCAGGCGCTGGGCAGCTGAGGCCGCGGCGGCACCGATGAAGGACCTCAGCGAATCGCCGATCGACTCGACGCTGGTCTACGAGGGCAGCTTCCTGCGCGTGCGGCGCGACCAGGTTCGCCTGCCCGACGGCTCGACCAGCACGCGCGAGTACATCCTGCATCCCGGCGCCGCGGCGATGGTGCCCATCTTTCCCGACCAGCGCATCCTGGTCGAACGCCAGTTCCGCTATCCGCTGCGCCGCACCTTCATCGAGATTCCGGCCGGCAAGATCGATGCCGGCGAGACCTCGCTGCAGACCGCGCAGCGCGAACTGGTCGAGGAGACCGGCTACCGCGCCGCCGAATGGGCCTTCCTGACGCGGCTGCACCCGGCCATCGGCTTCGCCGACGAGCTGATGGACGTCTACCTGTGCCGAGACCTGACGCAGACCGAGCAGAAGCTCGACGATGAGGAATTCCTCGAACTCGAGCTCGTCACGCTGGGCTGGCTGATGGACGAGCTGCGCGCCGGCCGTCTCAGCGACGTGAAGACGCAGACCACGGTGTTCTGGCTCGACAAGCTGTTCTCCGGCCAGTGGCCGTGGCCGGCGTTCGAGCGGGTCCCGGCGGGCTAGCCGTCGGGGGCGGCGCCTCGCGCGCGGCGGTGTGCGTTCGGTGCAGTGTGGCGGGGACTCGCGGCCGCGTAGCGGCGGCTCGCAGCGCCTTCTCTGCCCGGCATCAAGCTTGCCGCTGCTGGCGTTCTCCTGAGCTCCAACTCCGCGTTATGCTGGGGCAGGATTGATTGGAGTCCCGCCATGAGCCCAGCCGGTCGCTGCCGCATCGCTGTCATCCAGGGACACCCGGACCCGGCGCCCGAGCGCCTGTGCCGCGCGCTGGCCGACGCCTACGCCGCCGGCGCGGCTGAAGCCGGACATACGGTGAGCCGCATCGACGTGGCGGCGCTCGAGCTGCCGCTGCTGCGCACGCAGCACGACTTCGAGCGCGGCGCGCTGCCCGAGGCGCTGCGGCCGGCGCATCAGGCGATCGCCGAGGCCGAGCATCTGTTCATCGTCTTCCCGCTGTGGCTGGGCACGATGCCGGCGCTGCTGAAGGCCTTCTTCGAGCAGCTCATGCGGCCCGGCCTGGCCTTCGCCTACCGTGAGCGAGGCCTGCCGGACAAGCTGCTGAAGGGGCGTTCGGTGCGGCTGGTGGTGACGATGGGCATGCCGGGCTTCGTCTACCGCTGGTGGTACGGAGCCCATGCGGTGAAGGGGCTGGAGCGCAACCTGCTCGCATTCGTCGGGCTGGGGCCGATCCGCCGCACGCTGCTCGGCAACGTGGGCGGCGCCGGCGCCGCCGCGCGCGAGCGCTGGCTGGCGCGGATGCGCGCGCTGGGCGCGCGGGCCCAGTGACCGGTCCGACGCTGATCAAGGGCATGACATTCAAGGAGCAAGCCGACATGATGAAGTTCGAAGTCCCCGACATGACCTGCGGCCACTGCGTGCGCGCGATCACGCAGGCGGTGCAGGCGCTCGACGCCGGCGCGCGCGTCGACGTGGACCTGGCGTCCAAGCTGGTGACCGTGGCGTCGGCGTCGGCGGGCGCGTCGGCGGTCGGGGAGGCGATCGCTGCGGCCGGATATACGCCGCGGGCGGTGCCGGCGGCGGGCGGGCCGGTGGATGGCGCGGCGTCGGACGGCTCCGGGGCGGCCAAGGCCGGCGGCGGGTGCTGCTGCCGGGGCTGAGGCGCCTGCGGGCAGGTCTTGCGGCTGCGCTTGCGCCGCTGCGGCGACAGGTTCTACGGCTGCGACGGCGCGGGTTTGCGGCTGCGTGGCGGCCGATTCAGTAGAATGCGGGCCTGTCGGGTCGGCCGGCGCTGGCGGGCGCCGCTGACCGTTACCGACCTGGAAGCGTGGCAGAGTGGTCGATTGCACCGGTCTTGAAAACCGGCAACGGGAAACCGTTCGTGAGTTCGAATCTCACCGCTTCCGCCAGTAGCATCATCCCCATCAGTGCATAACAGCGCCTGGATAGTGCGCCTAAGCCTCTGATTCGCCAGAGGATTCCGCCGCACCTAATCTAGCGCTATGTGCAACTTCGTTCCCCCGCAGTGCTTATCGATGCACGAAAAATCGGGGGATGGCTGGGGGATAGCGTGGCAATGGGAATTCATAAGCTTTCTGCTCGGGCAGTCCACACGGCCGGCGAGGGCGACTACAACGACGGCAACGGCCTGTGGCTGCGCGTCGCCGATGGCCGGGGGGCCTGGGTCTTTCGCTACACCAGCCCGAGCGGCAAGCGTCGAGAAATGGGCTTGGGCAAGCTGGCCCGGAACACCCTCGCCGCCGCCGGCCAGTCGCTGACCAGGGCGCGCGACGAAGCGGCAGATGCGCGCAGGCTGCTGCGTGAAGGCATCGACCCGCTGGACCGGCGCAACGAGCAGCGCGAACAGGCTCGTCGTGCGCTCCAGGTTCAGGCCGTCGAGACGAAGAACGGCAGGGTGACCCTGGCTCGCATGGCGCGCGACTATCATTCCCGCGTCATCGAGCCTTCGCGCTCGGAGAAGCACGCCTTCGAGTGGCTGCGCTCGCTCGAAAACCACGTCCCTGATGAGCTATGGCATGCCCTGGTGGCCGACATTCAGGCACCGGCGCTGCTGGACGCGCTGATCGTCCTACAGGGCAAGGTGCCCGAGACGGCCGCACGCATTCGCCAGCGGCTGGAGGCCATCTTTGACGGCGCCGAATTTCGCGGCCTGCCCGGCGCGATCATCATCAGCGTCGTCGATAGCAACCTGGGCGCACCGGCGCGCGACGACGAGCGCGATTGCATCGGGCTGCTGTCCTGCCACGGTGGCCCGTGGAAGAAGGTCGCGCGCCGGGCATCTGGCTGGCGGTGCCCGAGAGCACGAATTGGGGCGCGGTGGCGATCGTCAGGCACGGCGGCAGCGTCGAGGTGCTGTACGCCGACGGCACCAGGGTCAAGGCGGGCTTGGCGTAGCCCTGGGCATCTTTCCCCCAAGCGCCCGGACAAGTCGGCGAGTGTCCGAAACAACCCCGACCGCCGGCGGCAGTGCATTACCTCGCCCATACCGCGCGGCCGGCACACCATTATTGCAACTACAAATAATCCTTGCCCCATCGATTAAATATAACTACAATTATTGGTGTGGATATTCAGTTCGACGCAGCCAAGAACGAAGCGAACATCGCCAAGCACGGCGTGTCGCTGGCTCTGGCGGGCGAACTGGAATGGGAAACAGCCTTGGTCCGTGAAGATGCGCGCCACGACTATGGCGAGACCCGCTGGACGGCGATCGGGTACGTGGGCGCGAGGCTCTACGTCGTCGTGTATGTCGAGCGTGACGGGGCGATGCGCATCGTCAGCATGCGCAAGGCCAATAGCAGGGAGGTCAAGAGCTATGCCGAAACTTAAACCTGGGACGATCGTCCCGACGCCAGAGGAAGATCGGGCCATTACGGCGGCCGCCCAGAGCGATTCAGACAATCCGCCCCTGGAGAACCTGACGGGTTTCAAGCCCGCTCGGGGCCGGCCGGTTGGCAGTGGCAAGAAAGAGCAGGTGACGCTACGCCTGGACCGTGACCTGCTGGACCGCTACCGAGCGACGGGCGAGGGCTGGCAGACGCGGATCAACAACGACTTGCGCAAGGCCACCGACAAACAGCGATCAACGCGATAGGCTCGCACCGATGGGCTTCGGATTTCGAGAGGCCGGCTTCGGTGAGTGCTTCGGCTTTGAGCGTCTTCCCGGCCTTGGGGAGATGCTGATTCGCCCCTTGGGCCGTTTCCAACGCCCCCGCCAACTCCCCAATCCACCGCTTCGCACGGAGCTGGATTCGGCGGTGCCCGTATGGAACCGCTGAAGGGTGCCCGTGGGCACCCTTGCCCGCTACCATAGCGGCATGAGACACGAACGCATCGCGCTGCTGGAAGCCGCCATCTGGCGCGAGATCAAAGACCAGCGCGCGCAGGGAATCGTGTCGTTCTGCGATGGCAACGGCCGATGGGCCGCCCTGTGGCGCGAGCTGATGAAAGCGCCCCCGCTCGAATGGCCGCCCGATGCCGAGCTGCTGACCTGGCCGAAGAGCTGCATGCCCGCGCCCGCACGGCTACCGGGAAGCGCCGCCTAGCTTGACCCCGCATTGACAAAAACGGCCCGGCCGAACGATTTTCGGGGGATAGTCGGGGGATGGAAGGCCAGCCGCCCGGAA
>JBFWXS010000055.1:0-1353 GCA_050187175.1 Burkholderiaceae bacterium | reverse complement strand
CAGGCGAGGCAGGATGTGCTCCAGCATGCCGACTTCCTCGACATTGTGTCTGAGCCAGGCCGAGCCCATCGCGTCCGGGAATACACGCGGCCTGACGAGCCGATTGAAGATCCAACGAAACGCACCGGAACTGATGCCTACCGTCATGCGTGAACGGTAGCTCGCTCCCTCCGCTGCGTACCCGAAGCGGTGCTCGAGACAGAACACCTCGATGCCGGCGACTCGCTTGACGAGCGAGATGCCTTCGGTGTCCAGTTTCTCCACGTACTCGATTGAATCGACGTAGTAGTCCGGGTTGGCGCCGAAGGCCTCGACGATGCGGAAGCAGGCGCCTTGCCCCGTCCCGCCGTTGGGTGCGCGGCGCGCCAACTCCCAGTGAATGTGGTCGCGAGGATGCCACAGCAGGTACCTTGGATAAACGGCGCCTTCGTGTTCCATCGTGTCGCTGAGATTCTCGAACCACCACAGCAGCATCTCAGGCGTGACGCCGCGCACGACGTCGTGCTCTATGGTGAGCACGAGCACGCCGGACGGAAGCACTGTTTGCGACGTCTTTGCTGAAGAAAGGCTCTTCAGCGGTCCCGGATGCGGGCGTTCGGGCAATAGTGGTAGGCGCATGCGAGAGTCCAGGTTTGTTTGCCGCTGACCGACAGCTGGCCCTGACGTCTGGGTGGCTCCTTTCCGTATCGCTAGAGATCCAGGAATACCCCGAAGCTTCCTTGATCTCCCCCGCCTCGATCCCAGCCGCCTCGAATTTCTGCGTCCACCTCGATCGGGCCGAACGGCAGGTTGCGCTTCTCCAGCATTCGCTTGTAGCGTGCCGCATTCGAGCGACTGAGATGACCGACCTTTAGGCCGTCGATATATATAATATAGCTACTGCATTCTTGTCGTGTCTATTGAAAGGCTCCGGCTCAAGTCGCGCGATACATGGATGCTCCACAGAATCCGCGGTCTTCCGGCCTGCGATCCGCTCAAGTGCATCTTGATAGTATGACTCGCCAACGACTTCAATCTTGAAGTCGCCCGGCCCGCTGAAGCGGGGCGCTGGCCCATCGGGTGTAGGCGCTCTGTTCGGGCGTCCCAGTATCCAGAAGAGGGCCACAGCGAAGACAACGACAGCGAAGATAGCTTCCATGGAGCCTTAGTCCAAGACGGTATAGCCTCTTCCGGCCAAGCAGTTTCGAATGATTTGAACCTGGCTGTGCGCGCCTTCAGCCCCTCCCGCCAGTGCTCCTGTTGTTGCCCCGAAGCTAGCACCCCAGTTCCTTGAGGTTCCGGTGGCCGCGCCGAGAAGGATTCCGATCAGCGCTCCCGCTATCGCGCCGGCCGCCGCTTGTGCTACCGGGTCTC
>JBFWXS010000054.1:0-36876 GCA_050187175.1 Burkholderiaceae bacterium | reverse complement strand
TCCTCGCGTACATCGTACAGCTGCCGGCAGCGGTCGGCTGATAGTCCATGATCGCGAGCTGCTGATTGTCGGTATAACCGATGCTCGTCGACGGAAATATCAAGTGGTGACGATAGCCGTCCGGATAGGGAACGCCTGCTCGACGAAAGATGCTGTCGACTCGCGCGTCCCGGCGGCTTGCATGGCGTGCAGGATCCAGGCGAGTGACATACGAAATCGAATTCACCGCTTCGGCATCGCCTTCCACCTGCAGCGGCTTTTGTATCGCCTTTGCAAACGTCTCGGCGTGCACTGAAAAGGCATGGTCGAACTCAACGGTGTTCTGAAGAACGATCTTCCAGTCCGCCGCGATCGTCTGCGTGACCCGATGCTGTTCGTCGCCCACGGCCTCGGCGAGCTGGCGCAGCGTCGACAGCATGGGGCCGAGGAAATCCGCGAGCTCGGCGGCCGGCTCGGCGCTCACGAAGACGAACTCGCCCACGAGTTCCACGCGCCACATGTCCAGCCGCAGGCCCGGTGTCTGGTAGCAGGCCAGATCTTCGCCGTGCCGATGGGGCACTCCCACGGCGATACCCCGGTTGTCGAAGGTCCAGAGATGATAGGGGCATCTGATCGGGGCATTGCCGCTGGGGCTGTCGAAGAGCGCCGCGAATCGATGAGGACATACGTTCGCATAGGCCACGATGCGCCCGCCATGGCGGTGTATGACGAGGTCCGTGAGCCCTATCTTTCTCGTCACATAGTCGTTCTCTTGCGGCGTGTCGCGCGCGAGGCCTGCCAGATGCCAGGCTCGGCGGAAGATTCGGCGCTGTTCGTCGGCAAGTATGGCGGCGCTCGAATAGCCGGCAGGGTCTATCAAATGCTCTTCGGGCGTCGCAATCCATGACGGTCTGCAGACCGCGTCGCGGAAGCGCCGGCCTGCAGCGTCGATTGGGGGGTTGTCGCGCCGTGGATATCGCGGAGAGATGCTCCGAGCCTACAGCATTGCGGTGCCCCCGCTGGCTCCGACATGCTGGCCGGTGACGTAGGAGGCCTCGGGCGAGCCGAAGAACGCGATCGCCGCTGCAACCTCGGTGGGATGGGCGGGCCGCCCGATGCCGACGCCCCCGCCGCTCATCCTGCGTAGCTCTTCCATCACGGGCTCGGGATTCCACGAAGGATCCCGGGCCGGCGCGTCGGAGAAGTTGCTTCCGTCCGCCTGCGGCTCGAAGGCGCCGGGAGATACGCAGTTCACCGTGATGCCGTCCTTGGCCATTTCCCCTGCAAGCGTCGCGGTGAGCCCGACCATGGTCCCCCGCGGGAGCGCCGCCCCGCTGTGGGAGCGCCGCCCCGTCGCGGGAGCGCCGGCCGTCTCAGTTTTCGACGGTGATCTTGTACTGGTGTATGAGCGCTCCGAGGCGTTCGGACTCGGCCTGGATCCATTTCCCGAAGTCGCCCGGCGACGAAGCCACGACCGAGAATCCGCGTTCGGTCAACGCGGCGCGTACGGCCGGGTCGCCGAGCACCGTTCCGACTTCGTCCTGCAGGCGCCGGGCGATCGGTTCGGGCACGCCGGCCGGGGCCACCATGCCTATCCACGACATGATGACGACGCCGGGATAGCTCTCGGACACCGTGGGCGTGTCCGGCAGCTGGGACATCCTGCGCTCCGACGCGACGGCCAGTCCGGTCAGCTTGCCCGCGCGCACATGGGCAGCGACCACCGGCAGCGCCGAGAACGCGGTGTCCACGTGTCCGGCCAGCAGGTCGGCGGCCAGCGGTCCCGCGCCGCGATACGGTACTTCCTGGAACGTGACGCCCGCCGCCTTCGCGAAGGCCAGCGCCGCGAGCTGGTTGGAGCTGCCTGCGCCGACGTGGCCGGACGTGACGGTTCCGGGCGCCGCCTTCAGCCGCGCGACGAGCTCGGGCACCGAGCTGATGCCGGACTTGGTCGAGGCCACCAGCGTCATCGGCGTGGTCGTCAGCAGGCTGACCGGACGGAAGGCCTTGAAGGTGTCGAAGCTGATGCTTCGGTACAGATGGTGGTTCACCGCATGGCTGTCGAACACCAGCCCCAGCGTGTAGCCGTCCGGCGCCGCGCGCGCGACCTCGGCGGTGCCGACCATGCCGCCCGCGCCGGAGCGGTTCTCGATGACCACCGGCTTGCCCAGGCGCTCGGACAGCTTGGGCGCGATGATGCGCGATACCGCGTCGACGGTTCCGCCGGGCGGGAAGGGAACGATCAGCCGCAGCGAGCGCTCCGGCCAGGCGGACTGCGCCGCCGCGACGGATGCGCCGGCGAACAGCGCCGCGCCGACGAGCAGGCCTAGTGTGGATACGCGAAGTTCGCGAAGACGGGGGAGTGCCATGGGTAGCTCCGGTTCCTCTATCGGGTGGGGGGACAAGGCGACACAGTCATGCGCTGGCGCAGCCGTGCTTCGATCGTTTCGACCGAGGCCTGCAGCTGCGGCAGCAGTTCGGGCATTCGCGACGGAGGCATGACGTCGACGCGTGAAGCAAGGCTCACCGCAGCGAACGGGACCTGCGTATCCGGCGCGCGGATCGCCAGCGCGAAGCCGCCGACCGAGTCGATGTAGTCATTGGCGGTGAACGCGTAGCCGTTCCTGCGTGTGCGCTGGACCATCGAGCTTATGTAGTTGACGCCGAGCTTGTTCCAGTCCCGGTACCGCATTCCATTGGCGCGCATCACTGCTTCGGACTCTTCGGCCGGCAGCGCGGCCAGGATCGCGATGCTCCCCAGCCCGACCCCGAGCGGCCGGCGATAGCCGATCTCGATCTTCAGGACTTCGCATTCCGGGCCGGCGACCACGCGATCGACGCAGACCCCGTCGAGCCCGCTGCGCAAGGTCAGCAGACAGGTGGCGTTCGCTGATTCGGACAAGCGGCTCACCAGATCGCAGCACAGTTCGCGCATGCCGAAGGTGGGCGGGGCGACGAGCCCGAGCTCATAGAGCTGCGGCCCCAGGTGGTAGTGCCGCCCGCCGGGAGGCTGGGCGATCAGTCCTTCGGACTTCAGCGCCGCTAGCAGGCGGTGCGCCGTCGAGCGCGTCAGCCCGCATTGTTCCGCCAGCTCGGCCGCGGTTCGCCCTGACTGGCCGGCGGCCTTGAGGACGCGCAGCAGGGCCGCGATGCGATGAACCGTCTGCGCGCCGTCCTTGGTCTCGATGTCGGCTGGGTCCATGGCCCGCTAGCCGCCGGAGCTTGCAATGAACGCCGTGCCGTCGATCTCGATGCGGTTAGCCGGCCGCACCAGCTGCGCTCCGCCTATGGTCGCGCTCGCGGGCAGGTTCACGATGCCGGCGAAGCGGCGGTTGCGGACTGCGTTGTAGTCGTCATATTCGCGCATGTCGACGATGTAGGCATTGATCTTGACCAGGCTCGCCAGGTCGCCGCCCTCCGCCTTCAGGATCGCCTCGAGCTTGCCGAAGATCAGCTCGGCCTGGGCGGTGAGGTCGAACGGGGCTTCCGCTCCGGAGGTCAGTCCGGAGATGTGAATCAGCTTTCCCGTGCCGACGGGAGTGACGACATACGGGCGGAAGGCGCCGGCCTGGGCGGGCTGTCTGGTCATTGCGTGAATCCTCGTTTCGTCGCTCTTCATTCCGGCGGCAGTTTCAGCAGCTCGGGCAGCACCAGCTTCTCGAAGCTGGCCTTGCCGCCCATCATCGCGATGCGCTGCTCGCCGATCAATGCCGGCGCCTCGTCGCCCGCGTTCTTCCATGCCTTGTAGTCGTCGGGCCGTTCGATGCCGACCGAGCGCGCGATCAGATGAATGTAGTTGTAGACCTCGGCGGTGCCTTGCCGCTCCAGGCCGCACAGGTCGCGATAGCACTGGTGGTAGATCGTCACGATCGCGTCGGCGCGAGCGTCGGCCACGGTGCCGCGCGTGTGCTCGAGCATGGACCGGACCGCCTTCGGGTGCGGCGCCAGCGAATGGCACATGTAGCCCGGCGCCAGGTAGTCGTCGTCGACCAGATGCAGGCCCGGGATCGCGGCGAGGATCTCCGCGACCATCCGGTTGACGGGGACCTTGTCCTGGAATCCGACGTGCCGGTGCAGGAACACGCGCAGCGGCACCGGCTTGACGAGGAACTCGCGCAGGGCATCGAGGCGTTCATGCAGCACTGCCACGACGTACTGCATGTCGAACCGCGTCTCGTAGCCTTTGGAGATGAAGTCGTCCATCTGCATGTGGCAGGACGGGCACCACGCGATCAGCCTGGCATTTTCCTTCTGATTGATGCGCTCGACCGTCCGGCGTCCCATGCTGTCGCCGGCCGACGGATGCGAATCCTTGATCGTTCCGCAGCAGTAGCTGGGTCCGCCGACCGGTACGGCTTCGATGCCTACGAGCTTCAGCAGATCGATGCAGGCGTGGATGATGTCGCCGTGGCGAAGCACGTTGCAGCCGTACCAGAACGTGGCGCGTTCCATTACATCCACTCCTTCTGCTCGTCGTCGCTGAGCTGCATCTGCGCGAATGCGCGAATCCGCGGGAACCAGTTCGGATCCTCGGGCTTGCTCGCCAGCTTGGGGTCGCCGAGCCCGCCGAGCGCGGTGATGCGCGCGATGCGCAGCATCATCTTGGGATTCACCGATTCCGGACAGGCGGGAATGCAGACGCCGCTGCCGGTACAGCCGAGCATCCATTTCAGCGCATCCTGCGCCGAGGAGGCAGCCTCGGGGCCGGCTTGCCGGCCGAGAATGGACAGCACGTCCGACACGATGCCGGCGGCATCGCGGGTGCCGAGGTCCAGATGCGGGACCATGGGACACACCTCGAAGCACTTGCCGCAGCGCGAGCAGGCGTCGAGGATGCGCGCGCGCTCCTCTTCGTAGAACGCGAGAATGCCGTCTGCTTGCTGGCCCTTGCTCATGGATGGGGGGGTCCGAAGTCCAATTCAGGCGGGAGTTTCCCGGCAAAGAAACGGATCACCAAGGCCCTCCGGACGATTGTCCAGATAGTGGGATACGGGCCGGTGCGGATCCCTCGCGCCCAGCCAGGGCGCGGCCGCTCAGCGGCGGGCGCGAGCGTGGGAGCTCGAGCCCACTGAATCGCACGGGGTTGCGCAGCAGCGACTCGTAGTCGTTGATCGGGGCCGCGTATCGACGGCGCCGAGGCGGTACGGCTCGGCCTGGCATCCGCCGACGTTTCGCTGGCGCAGGACTGCGGCGGGCTGCGCGAACCGCGGTACGATCTCGTCCTGCGCGAACCATACGAACGACGAGAGGCGAGGCATGAACTTCCAGATTTCCCCGGCATTGACCGAGCTGCAGCAGAGAACCCGTGCCTTCATTGCCGAGCAGGTGATCCCGCTCGAAGACGATCCGCGGCAGTCCTCGCACGGCCCCGACGAGGCGCTGCGCCAGGAGCTGGTGGCCCGGGCGCGCGCCGCCGGCCTGCTGACGCCGCATGCGTCGGTGGACATGGGCGGGCTCGCTCTGAGCCACGTGGACAAGGCGGTAGTGTTCGAGGAGGCCGGCTATTCGTGGCTGGGCCCGACGGCGCTGAACATTCACGCGCCTGACGAAGGCAACATCCATCTGATGGAAGAGGTGGCGACGCCGGCGCAGAAGGAGCGCTGGCTGCGGCCGCAGGTGCAGGGCCGCATCCGCTCCTGCTTCGCGATGACCGAGCCGGCGCCCGGAGCGGGCTCCGATCCGTCCATGCTGAAGACCACGGCGGTGCGCGACGGCGACGACTACGTGATCAACGGCCTCAAGTGGTTCATCACCGGCGCCGACGGCGCGGGCTATGCGATCGTGATGGCGCGCATGGAAGACGGCTCGGCGACGATGTTCCTGACCGACATGGACCGGCCGGAGATCGTGCTCGAGCGCAGCATGGACGCAATGGACCGCTGCTTCACCGGCGGCCACGGCGTGCTGCGTTTCGACAATCTGCGCGTTCCCGCCGCCGACGTGCTCGGCGAAGTCGGCAAGGGCTTCCGCTATGCGCAGGTGCGGCTGGCGCCGGCGCGGCTAACGCACTGCATGCGCTGGCTGGGCCAGGCGCGCCGCGCACACGATGCGGCGCTCGACTACGTGCGCCGGCGCGAGGCCTTCGGACATCCGCTGGCGGCGCACGAAGGCGTCGGCTACATGCTGGCCGACAACGACATGGACCTGCATACGGCGCGGCTGCACATCTGGCATACCGCGTGGCTGCTCGACCAGGGCGAGCGCTGCAACTTCGAGTCGAGCCGCGCCAAGGTGGTGTGCTCGGAAGCGCTGTGGCGCGTCGTCGACCGCTGCGTGCAGATGCTGGGCGGCCAGGGCGTGACGGCCGAAGCGCCGGTGATGCGCATCTTCACCGACATGCGCGCGTTCCGCGTCTACGACGGTCCCAGCGAAGTGCACCGCTGGAGCATGGCGCGCAAGATCGCGCAGGTGAAGGCCGGCTGAGCACCGGCTGAACGCCTGTCTGCGGGAGGCGGATTGCGGGCGGATTCGCGCGCGTAGCGGCTCGCCGGAGGCCGCTACCAGATTCCGAGCGCCAACCCGCCGGCCAGCGCTGCGCCCAGGTCGCGCGCCTTGGACAGCTCGGCTGCCTCGATGGACTTCGGCGCCAGGATCGCCTCCGGCGTCTGTGCATGCGTCAGTACGATCATCGGCGGCGCCGCTTCGCGTAGCCGCCAGCCGGTGGCGATGCGCGCCACCTGGCGCGCGGCGCCCTGGCCGTCGGAGCCGGCACAGACGATCAACGCATACGGGCGGCCGTTGACGCGATCCAGCGCCGCGTAATAGCTGCGGTCGAAGAAGTCCTTCATCATGCCGGCCATCGAACCGAGATTCTCGGGCAGCGCGAACAGGATCGCGTCGGCGGCCAGCACGTCGTCGCCGCCGGCTTCATCGGCGCGCCGTTCGATCACTTCGATGCCGGCTTCCGCGCCGGCTTCAGCGCCGGCTTCGGCGCGCGCACCGTCGGCCGCGGCCTGCGCCAGCTGCCGCGAGCCGCCGGTCAGCGACCACCAGACGATCAGCAGCCGCTTCGCCGGGCGCGTCGTCGTCGGCGCCTCGTCGCGGGGGGTCGACTGCACATGCATCGCCGGCTTCGAGGAGCAGTCCCGGTGCGGCCGGCTAGGACTTGCCGGTGCTGCCGAAGCCGCCGCTGCCGCGCTCGGTCTGCGTGGAGAACTCGTCGACGTACTGGAGATCCACCTGGATCACGGGCTGGAACATCAGCTGCGCGATGCGTTCGCCGGGGTTGATCAGATAGGACTCGTCGCTGTCGTTCGCCAGGATCACGCCGATCTCGCCATGGTAGTCGGCGTCGATGACGCCTATGCCCTGCGCGACGCGAACGCCGTGCTTAAGCGACAGGCCCGAACGCGATGCGACGATGGCGACCAGGCCGGGATCCATCATGTTGATGGCGATGCCTGTCTTGATCAGCGTGCGGCCGCCCGGCGGCAGGCTGACCGGTTCGGCGATGCAGGCTCGCAGGTCCATGGCGGCGGCCCCGGCGGTGGCGTACGCGGGCGGTGCTATCTTGTCGCCCAGCAGCGGGTTCACGACACGGGCCTCTATGCGTCTCAGCATCTCGATCATCTCGGCGGTGTTTTTCGAGCCCACATTCTAAGCGCTGCGATGCCGCGCTTTCGCCGTGGCGTTCCGTCCCTGCACTGCGCGTCCGGAGGCCGTCGAAGGTTCGCGCGCCGAGGGATTTTCTCGTCGAGAAGCGCGAGTCGCTGCGGGCGCGGGGAAGGCCGCGAAGGCCGCGAAGGCCGCGCTGGCCCGCTGACGCTTCATCGCTTGTTCAGCTTCCTGCCGAGCAGCATCGACGCGATCAGCAGCATGATGCCGGGGGCCAGCGAGATCGACCACAGTCCGATCAGCGAGAGGGCGATCAGCGTGATGCCGGCGATGCCCAGCAGGCGAGCCAGAGCGGCCGCGCCGCCGCGCAGGCCGCCGGCCAGTTGGCGCATGGCCGCATCGAGGTCGGGCGGAGCGCCGGCGGCGGCGCCCGTGCGCGCGCGAGCGGCTGTGTTGCCCGTCGTCTGCATGCCCGTCGCCGGCGTGCCGGCGGCCGAAGGTGAACGGCCCCAGGCCGCGCCCGGGCCTGGCCCTGCCGTGCCGGCGGCGGCGCCTGCGGTTGAGCTGCTCACGGCGGCGCGGGCATCGGCGCCCCGGCGGCGCGTCGCCGCCTTGACCGACCTGGGCACCAGCCCCGGGCTCGAGGCGGAGCTGCCGCTGAGTCGCTCCACGTAGGCGGCGAAGTCACCGTCCTTCGGTTCGGTCGGGTCGGTGTACATGATGCGGCTAAGCCTTTCAGGGCGGCGGCGGCGCGGCGTGCAGCCGGCGTGCGATCTCGTCGACCAGCGCAGCCGCCAGCGCGTCCTTGCCGGCACGCGGCAATCGGCGCTGGCCCTGCGCATCGATCAGCAGCAGTTCGTTGTCGTCGCGGCCGAATGTCGCATGACCGATATTGGCGACCAGCAGCGGAATGCCCTTGCGTTCGCGCTTGGCCGCACCGTTGCGTTCCAGATCTTCGCTTTCGGCGGCGAAGCCGACGCAGAACGGCGCATCGGCACGGCGGGCGACGCTCGCCAGGATGTCGGGGTTCTGCTCGAACTGCAGCGTCGGTACCGAATGCTCGTCGCTCTTCTTCAGCTTCTGCCGGCTCGGATTGGCGACGCGCCAGTCGGCCACGGCGGCGACCGCGATGAACACGTCTGGCCGGGCGGTGCCGAGCGCCGCCGTCACGGCCTCGTGCATCTGCCGGGCGGTTTGCACGTCGATGCGCTCGACGCCGCGCGGCGTCGCCAGCGCCACCGGCCCGGCGACCAGCGTCACGCGGGCGCCGGCGTGACGGCAGGCGCGCGCGAGCGCGAAGCCCATCTTGCCCGACGACAGGTTGGTGATGCCGCGCACCGGGTCGATCGGCTCGAACGTGGGCCCGGCCGTGAGCAGTACGTGGCGCCCCGCCAGGCGTTTGGGCGCGAAGAACGCGATGATCTCTTCGACCAGCTCGAGCGGCTCTAGCATGCGGCCGGCGCCGGTTTCGCCGCAGGCTTGGTCGCCGCTGCCCGGGCCGAGCAGCGTCACGCCGTCGGCGGCGAGCTGCCGCGCGTTGCGCTGCGTGGCCGGATGCGACCACATCTGCCGGTTCATTGCCGGTGCCAGCAGCAGCGGGCAGTCGCGCGCCAGGCACAGTGTGGTCAGCAGGTCGTCGCACAGGCCGGCTGCCGCCTTGGCCATGAAATCGGCCGTCGCGGGCGCCACGACAATCGCGTCGGCGCGGCGCGACAGCTCGATGTGCGGCATCTGGTTGTCGATGCGCGCGTCCCACGCGTCGGTGAAGACCGGCTGGCCGGTCAGCGCCTGGAAGGTCGCCGGCGTGACGAAGCGCGTGGCGGCGTCGGTCATGGCGACCTGCACGCGCGCGCCCGCGCGCTGCAGTTCGCGTGCCAGCTCGGCCGCCTTGTAGGCGGCGACGCCGCCCGTGACGCCGAGCAGGATGCGTTTGCCGTCGAGGTTCATCTGCGCTGTATATCACAGCCGGCGCCGGCCGGCGGCAAGCCCGTCTGCTCGATGATCCGGCCGGTGCTGCGCAGATGCGCCGCCAGCAGCGCGCAGGCGGTGTCGGCGTCGCGCTGCAGGCAGGCGTCGAGGAGGTCGCGGTGCTCCTGTTCGATGTTGCGCCGCTGCTCGTCGGGCGACAGCCGTTGCGCGAGCAGCGGCCGGCGGTAGCGTTCGGTCTGCACGTACAGCAGCGCCGACAGCTCGCGCAGCCATTTCGACGAGGCGGTGGCGACCAGGCTGGCATGGAAGGCCTGGTGGCGGCGCTCGACTTCCTCGATGGCGGCTTCGTCAGCCGGCGCGGCGGCGCGCGCCAGCCGTCCGGCGTACTGGCTGAGCGAGTGGAAGGCGCTGATGATGGCGACTTCCCATTCGTCGGTGGCATGCCCGATGGCGTCGCGCAGCGCCGCCGTCTCGATCAGCACGCGCGTCTCTATCGTGTCCCACATCTCCTCGATCGAGGTGTCCGCGACGCGAAAGCCGCGCAGGGCGGTGGCGACCACCAGATGCTCGGCCTGCAGCCGCGCCAGCGCCTCGCGCAGCGGCGAGAAGCTGAAGCCGTAGCGCTCGCGAAGCTGCTCGAAGCGCAGGGGCCCGCCCGCCGGCAGTGTTCCATTGACGATCTCGCGGCGTAGATTGCGGTAGGCCTGTTCGGACAGCGGTAGCGGCGCGGTGGGATCTCGATCGGTCTTGCCTGAGGACGGCATGGCTGGGCTCGTTGGAATTGGCCGGAATTGTCGCGCGATTCGGCGCGCCGTCGCAGCCTTGCGCACGGCTGTTTCGGCGGCCGATTTCGAGCAGTGCTCGAGTGCCGCTCCAGTAACGCGCCGGATTTTCGTAAGAATGCTGTTTTTGCGATATCGAATGATAAGCTATCGAGACGGAGGCTTTCATGCGAGAAGACATCATCGGCCGCGCCCGCGTCGTCGACACGCCGGCGCTGGAGGCGTACTACGCGCAGCTGAACCGCTTCGAGGCAGGCGCGCTGTGGACCGTGGCCAATGACATCGAGCCCTGGCATCCGCGGCCCGCGTCGGTGCCGGTCATCTGGCGCTACCGCGATCTGCGCCCGCTGGTGCAGCAGGCACCCGCACTGGTCAAGCCCGAGGACGCGGGGCGCCGCGTCGTCATGCTGGTCAATCCCAAGCGGCGCGAGATCAGCGCAGCGGTGGGGCTGCTCTATACCGGGCTGCAGGTGATGAACGCCGGCGAGCGCGCATCGGCGCATCGCCATGCGGCCAGCGCGCTGCGCTTCATCATGGAGGGCCGCGGCGCGTTCACCGTCGTCGACGGCGAGAGGATGACGCTGGGCGCGCGCGATTTCGTGCTGACGCCGGTCGGCACCTGGCACGAGCACGGCGTCGATGAAAGCGGCTCGCAGTGCATCTGGCAGGACGGCCTCGACATTCCGCTCGTCAACGCGCTGGACGCCAACTTCTTCGCCGTGCATCCCGATCTGCGGCAGCCGGTGACGCAGCCGGTCGACAGTTCGTACGCGGCCTACAGCCGCGGCTTCCTGCAGCCATCGTTCCTGCGGCAGAACTGGCGCAAGCCGTATTCGCCGCTGCTGAAGTATCCGTGGGAGCCGACGTACGAGGCGCTGACGGCGGCCGCGCGCTGCCACGACGGCTCGCCGTACGACGGCATCCTGATGGAATACGTCAATCCGATCAACGGCGGCCCGGTGATGCCGACGATAGGCGCGTCGATGCAGCTGCTGCGGCCGGGCCTGCGGATGCGCGCGCACCGCCATACCGGCTCCTTCGTCTATCAGGTGGCCAAGGGAAGCGGCTGCGCCGTCATCGACGGCTGTCGCTACGACTTCGAGGAGAAGGACATCTTCGCGCTGCCGTCGTGGGCGATACACGAGTTCCACAATGCCTCGCAGACCGAAGACCTGTGCCTGTTCTCGTTCAACGACCTGCCGGTGATGCGCGCGCTGGCGCTGTATCACGAAGAGGCCTACGCGGAGAACGGCGGGCATCAAGCCATCATCGCCAGCGCCTGAGAAGGAGCGTCCGCCATGAGCAGCGAAAAGAACATCTACAAGGCCGCGGTGGCCCAACTGGCCTCGTGCCCGTTCGACGCGGCGGCGGCCGCGCAGCGGGCAGCAGCGGCGATGCGCGAGGCGGCCGACGCCGGTGCGCGGCTGATCGTCTTTCCCGAAGCCTATCTCGGCGGCTATCCGAAGGGCGCCAGCTTCGGCGCACCGGTCGGCATGCGCAAGCCGGAAGGACGCGATGCGTTCCGCCGCTACTACGAAGCGGCCATCGACGTGCCGGGGCCCGAGACGGCGTGCATCGCGGACGTAGCGGCGCAGACCGGACAGTTCGTCGTCATCGGCGTCATCGAACGCGATGGCGGCACGCTTTACTGCACCGCGCTGTTCTTCGACGGCGCGCGCGGCCTGGTCGGCAAGCACCGCAAGCTGATGCCGACCGCCGCCGAGCGGCTGATCTGGGGCTACGGCGATGGCTCGACGATGCCGGTGTTCGATACCGCGCTGGGCCGCATCGGCGCGGTGATCTGCTGGGAGAACTACATGCCGATGCTGCGCATGCATATGTACAGCCAGGGCATCGCACTCTATTGCGCGCCGACCGCCGACGATCGCGATACCTGGCTGCCCACGATGCGGCACATCGCTCTCGAAGGGCGCTGCTTCGTGTTGACGGCGTGCCAGTTCATCCGGCGCGGCGATTTTCCGGCCGACTATGAGTGCGCGCTCGGCGACGCCCCCGACACCGTGCTGATGCGCGGCGGCAGCGCCATCGTCGACCCGCTCGGGCAGGTGCTGGCCGGCCCCGACTTCGATGGCGAGCGTCTGCTGTATGCCGACATGGATCCGGGCCAGATCGCCCGCGGCAAGTATGATTTCGACGTGGTCGGCCACTATGCGCGGCCCGACGTGTTCCAGTTGTCAGTGGACGTGAGCGCACGGTCGGCGGTGGCCGTGCGCCGCCGTCGGGGTTCTTCCGGGAGCGACGATGCAGTTCGACATGCGGGCGATGGCGCCGGCCAATCGCTACAAGATTCTGACGGCGACGATCGCGCCGCGGCCGATCGCATGGATCAGCACACTGTCGCGCGACGATAGCGTCAACGTCGCGCCGTACAGCTTCTTCAATGCGATGGGCTCGGATCCGCCTGTCGTCGTCGTCGGCATCCTGCGGCACGCCGAGGACCGCATGAAGGACACCGGCCGCAACATCGTCGACAGCGGCGAGTTCGTCGTCAATCTGGTGTCTGAATCCGTCGCGGCGGCGATGAATGTGACCTGCATCGATGCGCCGCCGGAGGTCAGCGAAGCCGAGCTGGCGGGACTGCGGATGCTGCCGTCCGAGCGCGTCAGGCCGCCGCGGATCGCCGACAGCCCGGTGTCGTTCGAGTGCCGCAACCTGAACTCGATCATCACCGGCCCGTCGCAGATGATCGTGCTCGGCGAAGTGCTGATCGCGCACGTGCGCGACGAGTTCGTGCTCGACGCTCAGCGCTGCCACATCGATACGCCGGCGATCGGGCTGGTCGGGCGCATGCATGGGGCCGGCTGGTATGCGCGCACGCGCGACATGTTCCAGATGGAGCGGCCGCGTTGGGAAACGCGGCAGGGCGGCAGGGAAGGCGGGGCGCAGGGCGGCCGGCAGGGCGGCGCCTAGGGATACCGGCCGGCATCGCTGCGGTCCGCCAGCCGAACCGCTTTCGTCGATGGCGGGCCGTGCGCGATAGTGGGTGTTGTCGACGCTTTACTACACCCATGGAGACTCCCATGACGGCCCTCAGGTCCTGGCTAAGCCTGCTTAGCCTGTCGATGCTCTGCCTCTGCGCACCCGCGTGGTCGCAGGCCTGGCCAGCCAAGCCGGTGCGCATGATCATTCCGGCGCCGCCGGGCTCGCCTATCGACATCGTGGCGCGCGTGGTGGCCGGCCAGATGCAGTCCGATCTCGGGCAGCCGGTGCTGGTCGACAACCGGCCGGGCGCGGACGGTTCGATCGCTGCTAGCCTGGCTGCCAAGAGCGCACCCGACGGCTATACGCTGCTGCTGGGCAATGCCGGCATCTTCACGATCAATCCCGGCTACAGCGACAAGCTGACCTACAACCCGGCGGCCGACTTCACTTCGATCGCGCGTCTTGCGACGGCCGTGCTGGTGGTCGGTGTCCATCCGGCGCCCGGCATCGAGACTCTCGCCGATCTCGTGAAGCAGGCGAAGAAGGAGCCTGACAAGCTCAGCTATGCGTCGAGCACGGGCCGCAGCGGCATCGCCTATCTGTCGGGCGAGCTGCTGAAGGCGCGCGCGGGCGTGAACCTGACCTGGGTCGGCTACTCGCAGGATACGCAGGCGCTCAACGACCTGCTCGCGGGCCGCATCGCGATGTATATCGACGCGCTGGGAACCAGCCTGCCGTATCACCAGGCGGGCAAGCTGAAGATCGTGGCAGTGACCGGCGACAGGCGGGCTTCGCAGATTCCGAACGTGCCGACGATCGCGGAGAGCGGCTTTCCCGGCGTGAGCGGCGAGGCATGGGTGGGTTTCTTCGCGCCGGCCGGGACGCCGAAGGACATCGTCGATCGTGTCGCCAAGGCCGTGCAGCAGACATTGGCGAAGAAGGAGATCAGCGATCGGCTCGCCGCCTACGGCTTCGATCCGGCCTTCGACGATGCGGCGGCGCTGAACGCGATCATTCGCCGCGATGCCGAGCGCTGGTCGAAGCTGATCCGGGAACTCAATCTGCGCCGGGACTGAGCCCGCGATGTCCACGCCTGCCGCCATGTCCGCGCCTGCCGCCATGTCCACGCCCAATTTCCTGTTCATCATGGCTGACGATCTGGGGTTCTCGGACCTCGGCTGCTTCGGCAGCGAGATCGCGACGCCTCACCTCGATCGCCTCGCGCAGCGCGGCGTGCGGATGAGCAGCTTCTACTGCGCACCGTTCTGCTCGCCGAGCCGGGCCATGCTGCATACGGGACTGGATGCTCATCTGGTCGGGTTCGGCGCCTTGAAGGAAGTCATCGATCCGCGGCAGGCCGGCAAGCCGGGCTATGAGATGTATCTGAACGACCGTGCGCCGACGCTGGCCGAGCGGCTTCGGCGTGCCGGCTATGTGAGCTGGCTGTCCGGCAAATGGCATCTGGGCCGGCAGCCGGCGCATTGGCCGGGCGAACGCGGCTTCGACGAGTCGTTCGGCCTGGTCGACGGATCGGCTTCGCACTTCGACGACACGGCGACCTGGTCGGATGATCCGGATGGCGATCCCAAGGCGCTGTTCCAGCAGAAC
The DNA here is from genome assembly GCA_050187175.1 of Burkholderiaceae bacterium. GTDB lineage: Bacteria > Pseudomonadota > Gammaproteobacteria > Burkholderiales > Burkholderiaceae_E > Zeimonas. The sequence continues at coordinate 22,081 of JBFWXS010000054.1, read as the reverse complement.
GGGCGGCCGATCCGCTTCCGCGACCATGGCAGCTATTCGAGCGAAGCCTATGCCGACTGGCTGATTGCGCGCCTTCGTTCGCATCGCGGCGACCGGCCGTTCTTCGCGATGCTGAACTTCACTGCGCCGCATTTTCCGCTGCATGCGCCGGATGCATTCATTGCGCCGTATCTCGACACCTATCGGGCGGGGTACGGCGCGATCCAGTCGGAGCGATGGCAGCGGCAGCAGGCGATGGGATTCTTCGATGGCGTGCCGAAGCCGGCGCAGCGGTCGGCGCTCTGGCCGCAGTGGGACGCATTGCCGGCGCCGCTGCGCGAGCTGGAGGCGCGCAACATGGCGGTCTACGCCGGCATGGTCAGCTGCATGGATCATCACATCGGCCGCGTCGTCGAGGCGCTGGAGCAGACCGGCAGGATCGGCGATACGGTGATCGTCTTTCTGTCGGATAACGGCGCCGAAGGCAATTCGGTGCTGGACACGGCGCGCACGCGCGACTGGGTGCGCCGCAGGATGGACAATCGGCTGGACAATCGCGGGCGGCCCGGCTCGTTCATCGAGCAGGGGCCGGGCTGGGCGCAGGTGAGCAACACGCCGCTGCGGCTGTACAAGTCGTTCACGTACGAAGGAGGCATCCGCGTGCCGCTGATCGCCGCGGTGCCGGGCGAGACCGCGGCGGGACGCATCCTGTCCGCCTGCGCGCATGTGACCGATCTGCTGCCCACGGTGCTCGATCTGGCCGGCGTCGAGACGACGCATCCGTGGCCGCGCGAAGTGCCGCCGCTGCCGGGACGCTCGATGCGCGCATGCTGGGCCGGCCGGCAGGAGGCGGTGCATTCGGCGGAGGACGCGCTGGGCTGCGAGATGCAGGGGCGCAATGCGCTGCGCCTCGGCGGCTGGAAGATCGTCCACTGCAATCGGCCATGGGGCACCGAGGGCTGGGAGCTGTACGACGTCGAGCGCGATCCCGGCGAGCAGGTCGATCTCGCTGCCCGCCATCCCGACATCGTCGAGTCGCTGCTGCGCCATTGGCATCGCTACGTGCTGGCGCACGGCGTCGTCACCGCCGATGATCTGTCCTCGTCGATGGTCTACAGCAATGCGCGCCGCTACTACGAGGACCTGGCCTTCGATGCCGGCTGAGCGACGGCGAGGACTGTCATGACCCTGACCGCACTGCTGTTTCTGCCGTCCAGTCATGGGCAGCCGCATCCGCCATGGCACTCGCTCGTCCAGGCGGCGCTCGGCTGCGGCGTCGATCGCGTGCTGTGCCATGAGGCGCTGCAGATCGACGACCCCGCGCTGGGCCGCGAGCAGTCTCGATGGCCGTGGATCCTCGAATTCGGCTGCACGCAGGCGGCTGCCTGGCAGCGGCTGGAGGCCGACGGCGCATTGACGCTGGGGCTGGCCGCCGGCACGCGCGCGGCAGCGCGGCTGCAGCTGATGCAGGACCGGACGCCGGGCGGGAGGCCGGATGGGTTCGAGCAATCCGGGCTGAGGCACGGTCCGATCCGCTACATGGCCGCCTACGAAGGCGACCCGGCCGACGCGGACGCGGAGCGCGCCTGGCAGGCCGAGTATCTGAGCGGTCACGTGCCGTTGATGCGAGGCCTGCCGCGAGTGCGCGGCGTGCAGGTGTTCACGCGGATCGAGTTCGAGGCGCCGGCGGGGCTGGCGGCCGAGCGCTGGATGCTGCGCAATGTCGCGAGCTTCGACACTGTCGAAGACCTGAGCGCGGCCCTGGCATCGACCCAGCGCCGGCGCCTGTACGAGCACCGTATGGCGAAACTGCCGCCGCTGGGGCAGTCTACGCACGCCGCGTACCGAAGTCATGTCATCGCCCAAGCGCCGACCCTCTGAATCCGCAGCGCCGTCCGTCCAGGAGGCGCCGCTGCGCACGCTGCTGCGCGGCCTGCGCGTGATCGAATGCCTGGAAAGCTGCGACAGCATGGGCTTTCTCGAACTGCATCGCGCCGCCGGCCTGTCGAAGGCGAGTCTCACGCGCGTGCTGCAGACGCTGATGGCGGCAGGCTGGGTCAGCAAGCGCCTGGCCGATGGGCACTATCGCCTCAGCCGGCATGCGCAGTCGAAGGAGCCCTGGGATCTGGCCAAGGCGCGCATCGCCGAGATCGCCGCGTCGCATCTGGCCAAGCTGCACCGCGAGCTGAGCTGGCCGTCGGATCTGTCGATCTGCGACGGCGAGAAGATGGTGATCCTGGACAGCAGCCGCGCGATGAATGCCTTCATCGTCAACGAACGTGTGCTGGGACTGTATCCGCGCATGCTGTGGTCCGCGGTGGGGCGCGCCTATCTGGCCGCCTGCCTGCCCGCCGAACGCCGGCGGATCCTGCACAGCTTGCAGGAATCGACGCATCCCGACGACGCCGCAGTGCATGAATCGAGATGGCTCGAACGCCTGCTCGCGCGCACGCGCCGGCAAGGCTACGGAGTGCGCGGCGAGGACTATCCGAGCCCGGACCAGCGCACGCCGGGCCAGCTGAACGCGATCGCGGTGCCGGTGCTGGCGGGGCGGCGCGTGATTGCCTGCCTGAGCCTGATCTGGATCCGCAGCATGATGGATGAGCGTCAGATGGTGGATCTGCACTTGCGGCGCCTGCGCGCCACGGCCGAAGGGATAGGCGAGGCCTTGCTGCGCGAAGGTATTACGCGCGCGCCGTGGCTGGAGCGAGCTTGAGGAACGACAACGATGGCAACCTATGACGCAGTGATCGTCGGCAGCGGGATCAACTCGCTGGCCTGCGCGGCTTCCCTTGCCAGGCGAGGCCGGTCGGTCTGCGTGCTGGAGCGCGAGAAGGTGCTCGGCGGCTGCATTCGCACCGACGAATTGACCGCGCCGGGCTATCTGCATGACACGCTGTCGGCGGCGCATCCCTTGTTCGTGACGGGGCCGGCGCATGCGGAGCTCGGCGACGAGCTGCGGGCGCACGGCCTGTCCTATTGCAACAACGACACGCCGACCGGCGTGCTGCTGCCCGACGGCCGTCATCTGCTGCTGTCGACCTCGCGCGACCAGAACGTGCGCCGCTTCGAGGCGCTGGCCGAGGGGGATGGACAGGCCTATCAGGCGGCGCTGCAGCAGATCGGCGACAACGCCGGGCTGATCTTCGCGCTGCTCGGCGGCGAGCTGTGGAGCGCCGCGACGCTGCGCGCGCTGCTGCGGCACGGCTGGCGCACCGGGCCGCGCGCTTCGGCGGCCTTCTTCGGCGACGGGGTACAGAGCGGGCGCGCCTGGCTGTCCACCGCGTTCCGCTCCGATCTGCTGCGGGCCTTGCTGGCGCCGTGGGTGCTGCATTGCGGCCTGACTCCCGACAGCGCGATGTCGGGGCTGATGCTGAAGGTCATCGCGTTCACGCTGGAAGCGGTCGGCATGCCGATGGTCGAAGGCGGCAACGCGCGCACCGTCGAGGTGTTCCGGCGCCTGATCGAGCAGTACGGCGGATGCCTGCATACGGAGGCGGACGTCGAGCGCGTGCTGACGCGCGACGGCAGCGCCGTCGGCGTACGGCTGGCCGACGGCCGCGAGTTCGGCGGCCGCCATGTGATCTGCAACGTGACGCCGGGCCAGTTGTACGGGCGCTTGCTCGGCGAGCACGATGCACCGGCGGAGATCCGGCGGCAGGCCGTGGCGTACCGCCACGGCAAAGGCAATCTGCAGATCCATCTGGCCTTGTCGGAGCCGGTCCAGTGGTGCGCGCCCGAACTGTCGACGGCGGTCTACGTGCATCTGAGCGACGGCGTCGATGCCGTGGCGCGCGCCTGCGACGAGGCGCAGCGCGGCCTGCTGCCGGCCGAGGGCACGATCTGCGTCGGCCAGCCGTCTGCCATCGATCCGTCGCGAGCGCCCACCGGCGGCAGCGTACTGTGGGTGCAGGTGCCTGAGTGTCCGTCGCGGATTGCCGGCGATGCGCTGGGCAGGATCGAGGCGCCGGCCGACGGGCAATGGAGCGTGGCGGTGCGCGAAGCCTACGCGGATCGCATCATCGAGCGAATGTGCCGCCAGATGCCGAATCTGGCGCGCGCCATCGTCGGGCGCGCGGTGATCTCGCCGACCGATCTGAGCCGCATGAACATCAATCTGGTGGGCGGCGATCCGTACGGCGGCGAATGCAGTCTCGACCAGTTCCTGCTGTGGCGGCCGCTGAAGGGAACGCGCAATCACGCAACGCCGGTGCGCAAGCTGTGGCACATCGGAGCATCGACGCATCCGGGCCCCGGTCTGAGCGGGGCCTCGGGCATGCATGTGGCGCGCCGGCTGGCGCGCGGATGAACGACGGCGAAGGTCGGCCCGGCTTCTGGCCGGGTCTCAGCCGGAGTTTCAGCCGGAGTTTCAGGCCGAATCGCGCCGCGCCTGCCGCGCGCGGCGGAACTCGTCGATGATCAGCAGCATGGCGCCGACGAAGATCGCGCTGTCCGCCACGTTGAACGCCGGCCAGTAGTAGTCGCGCCAGTACCAGAGCAGGAAGTCGACGACGTGGCCGCGCACCACGCGATCGAGCACGTTGCCCAGCGCGCCGCCCAGGATCAGCGCCAGCCCGATCGCGAACATGCGCTGGCCGGCGTGGCGACGCAGCAGCCAGACGATGACCACCGCCGCCACCAGCCCGAGCGCGGTGAAGAACCAGCGCTGCCAGCCCGAGGCGCCGGCGAGGAAGCTGAATGCAGCGCCGCGGTTGTACAGCAGCGTCAGATCGAACAGGCCGGGCAGGACCGGCAGCCGCTCGCCGAACGAGAACAGCCGCTCGACCAGCTCCTTGGTGGCCTGGTCGAGCAGCAGTATCAGCGATGCCAGCGCGAGCCACCACCTGAACCAGGCCTCGGCGCTGCGCTGGCGCGGCGCGGCGGCCGGACGCCGCATCGCGTTCGCCTCAGGCATATCGTCGCGCTTCGCCGGCGCCGAACAGGTTGTCGACGCAGCGGCCGCAGAGGGTCGGATGGGCCGGGTCGCGGCCGACGTCGGAGCGATAGTGCCAGCAGCGTTCGCACTTCGGCTGCGTGCTCGGCGTGACCGAGATCGCCTCGTCGCCGGCCGACGCGGCGCGCGACAGCGTGGCTTGCGACGTGATCAGCACGAGCCGCAGATCGTCTTCCAGCGAAGCCAGGGCTTCATAGGCCTCGCCTTCGGCGCGCAGCGCGACCTCCGCCTGCAGCGAAGAGCCGATGCCGCCGGCGGCGCGCACCTCCTCCAGCTTCTTCAGCACCTCGCCGCGCACGCGACGGATGCGGTTCCATTTCGCCTGCAGCGGCGCGGCGTCCGGGACTTCGGGGAACTCGTAGTAGGTCTGCGTGAAGATGGTCTCGCCGCCTTGCTGCCACAGCTCGGGCGCGAGCAGCGGCCAGGCTTCCTCGGCGGTGAACGACAGCATGGGCGCCATGACGCGCAGCAGCGAGTGCGTGATGTGGACCAGCGCGGTCTGCGCCGAGCGGCGCGCATGCGAACCGGCGGCGGTGGTGTACAGGCGGTCCTTCAGGATGTCGAGATAGAACGCGCCCAGGTCCTCGGAGCAGAAGGTCTGCAGCCGCGCCACTACCGGGTGGAACTCGTACTTCTCGAAATCGGCCAGCGCCGCGGCCTGCCATTCGGCGGCCATGACGATCGCGTAGCGGTCGATCTCGAACAGCTGGTCGACCGGCACCATGTCGCGTCCGGCATCGAAATCGGCGATGTTGGCGAGCAGAAAGCGCAAGGTGTTGCGGATGCGCCGGTAGGCTTCGACGACGCGCGCCAAGATCTCCTTCGACAGCGACATCTCGCCCGAATAATCGGTGCTCGCGACCCACAGCCGCAGGATCTCGGCGCCGAACTTGTCGGAGATTTCCTGCGGTTCGATGCCGTTGCCGAGCGACTTGCTCATCTTGCGGCCCTGGCCGTCGACCGTGAAGCCGTGCGTCAGCAGCGAGCGGTACGGCGGCACGCCGTTGAGCATGGACGAGGTCAGCAGCGACGAATGGAACCAGCCGCGATGCTGGTCGCTGCCTTCGAGGTACATGTCGGCGGGGAACTGCGATTCGTCGCGATGCGAGCCGCGCAGCACCGTCTCGTGCGTGGTGCCCGAATCGAACCAGACGTCGAGCGTGTCGCGGTTCTTCACGTACTGGTCGGCTTCGTCGCCGAGCAGCTCGCGCGGATCGAGCTTCTGCCAGGCCTCGATGCCGTCGCGCTCGATGCGCTGCGCCACCTGCTCGAGCAGTTCATCGGTGCGCGGATGCAGCTCGCCGGTTTCGCGATGGATGAAGAACGCCATGGGTACGCCCCATTGGCGCTGCCGCGACAGCGTCCAGTCGGGACGGTTGGCGATCATGCCGTGCAGCCGCGCCTGGCCCCAGGCCGGGTAGAAGCGCGTCGCCTCGACGCCGGCCAGCGCGGTCTCGCGCAGCGTCGGGCCGCCGTCGGCCGGCGTCAGGTCCATGCCGGCGAACCATTGGCTGGACGCGCGATAGATGATCGGCGTCTTGTGGCGCCAGCAGTGCATGTAGCTGTGCGTGTAGCTGCGCGTGTCGAACAGACAGCCGCGTTCGCGCAGCAGCTCGACGATGCGCGGGTTCGCGTCCCAGATCGACAGGCCGCCGAAATCCGGCAGCGACGATGCATAGACGCCGTCGCCCTGCACGGGCTGCAGGATCTGCGCGTCGCTCATGCCGTTTGCCTTGCACGACGCGAAGTCTTCCACGCCGTAGGCCGGCGCCGAATGGACGATGCCTGTACCGGTGTCGATGGTCACGTAGTCGCCGAGGTAGACCGGCGACAGGCGGTCGGCGAACGGATGGCGGAAGCTGATGTGATCGAGCGCCGCGCCCTTGCAGCTGGCCAGCGTGCGGCCCTGCAGCCCGTAGGTCTGCAGGCAGGCCTCGACGCGGTCGGTGGCCAGGATCAGCAGCGCCGGCGCGCCGAGCCAGTCGACCTGCACCAGCGAGTAGTCGATCTCCGGATGCAGGTTCAGCGCCTGGTTGGCGGGGATGGTCCAGGGCGTGGTGGTCCAGATCACCGCGTAGCCGCGCTCGGTGGGCAGCTGCGCCAGTCCGAAGGCCTGCGCCACGCGCGCGGGTTCGGCGAACGGGAAGCCGACGTCTATGGTGGGATCGGTCTTGTCGCGGTACTCGACCTCGGCTTCGGCCAGCGCCGAACCGCAGTCGAAGCACCAGTTGACTGGCTTCAGGCCTCGGTACAGATAGCCTTTCTTCAGCAGCTTGCCGAGCGCGCGCAGCTCGTCGGCTTCGTTGCCGGGCGCCATCGTCAGATACGGATTGTCCCAATCGCCGAGCACGCCGAGGCGGATGAAATCCTTCTTCTGCCTGGCGATCTGCTCGGTGGCGTAGGCGCGCGACTTGGCCTGCACCTCGGCGGCCGGCAGATGCTTGCCGAACTGCTTCTCGATCTGGATCTCGATCGGCATGCCGTGGCAGTCCCAGCCCGGTACGTAGCGCGCGTCGAAGCCGGCCATGTTGCGGCTCTTGACGATCACGTCCTTCAGGATCTTGTTGACGGCATGGCCGAGGTGGATGTCGCCGTTCGCGTACGGCGGCCCGTCGTGCAGCACCCACATCGGCCGGCCCTTGGACAGCGTGCGAATGCGGCGATAGATGCCCTTTTCCTGCCACTGGCGCGTCCACTGCGGCTCGCGCTTGGCGAGGTCGCCGCGCATCGGGAACGGCGTATCGGGCAGGTTCAGCGTGTCGCGGTACGACTTGGCGGCGCCGGTCGGTGCGGCGGAGCCTGTCGCTGCGGGGCTAGGCTGGGCGGGTTTGCCATCGGCCATTTGCGTATCTCTCGAATCGGGTCGGATCAATCGGTTGCGGGGGCCTGCGCTGCGAACCAGCGCCGTGCCGCCTGGGCATCGCGCTCGATCTGCGCGGTCAGTGCCGCGAGCGAAGGGAAGTCGGCTTCGTCGCGCAGCTTGTGCAGGAACTCGACGCGGATACGCCGGCCGTAGAGGTTCTCGTTGAAATCGAACAGGTGCACTTCCAGCAGCAGCCGGCCGTCGGACGCCACCGCCGGCCGCGTGCCCAGGCTGGCGACGCCGGGCAGCGGCGCTGCGTGCACGCCGTGCACGCGCACGACGAAGATGCCGCTGACGGCCGGGCGCACGAACGGAATGCGCAGGTTCAGCGTCGGGAAGCCTATCGTGCGGCCCAGCTTGCGGCCGTGGATGACGCGCCCCGAGATGAAGTAGGGGCCGCCGAGCAGCTGCCGCGCGCGCGCGAAGTCGCCGGCGGCGAGCGCGGCGCGGACGGCCGAGCTCGACACGCGCACGCCGTCGTCCAGGATGGTTTCGGTGCGGGCCAGCTCGAAGCCGTGCTGAACCGCGGCGGCCTGCAGCATCGCGAAATCGCCGCGGCGCGCGGCGCCGAAGCGGAAGTCGTCGCCCACCAGCAGGTAGCGCGCGTGCAGGCCGTCGATGAGGATGCGCTCGATGAACTGCTCGGCCGGCAGAGCCGCCAGCGATGCATTGAAATGCGCGATGCAGACGCGGTCGACGCCGCAGGCAGCGAGCGCTTCGAGCTTGTCTCGCTGGGTGTAGATGCGGGCAGGGGCAACCGGAGCAGCAGGGCCCGCTGCGGGCGCGGCCGCAGCGCGTGCCGCGAAATAGTCGCGCGGATGCGGCTCGAAGGTCAGCACGCAGGCGGGCAGCCCGAGCTCGTCGGCGCGGCGGCGCAGCCGGGCCAGGATGGCCTGGTGGCCCAGGTGCACACCATCGAAGTTGCCGATCGTCAGCGCGCACGGCTGGCGGCGCGCGGGCGGGGGCAGGCGGCGGAAGACTTCCATGGCGGGCGGGCGTGCGGCGGTGCGCGAGCGGCGATGCAAAACCTTGAATTATAAGAGTTATAGCGCCGGAGTCGCGGCGGCCGAATGATAAAATCGATCGATGAAGAGAATCGTCGTGCTGCTGTCCGGTCGCGGCTCGAACATGGAAGCGATCGTGCGGGCCTGCCACGACGAGGCCTGGCCGGCCGTCGTGGCCGGCGTCATCGCCGACCGTCCCACGGCCGGGGGCCTGGCGCGGGCCCAGGCGCTGGGCCTGCCGGCGAGCGTGGTCGATCACCGCGGCTTCGCCGAGCGGGCGGAGTTCGACCGCGCGCTGGCTGCCGCGGTCGACGCGGCCCGGCCCGACTTGGTCGTGCTGGCGGGCTTCATGCGCATCCTCGGCCCGGCCTTCATCGAGCGCTACGCGTCGCGGCTGCTCAACATCCATCCTTCGCTGCTGCCGTCGTTTCCGGGGCTGGCGACGCACCGGCGCGCGCTCGACGAAGGGGTGGCGGTGCACGGCGCCACCGTCCACCTGGTCGACACCGGGCTCGATGCCGGGCCTATCGTCGCCCAGGCGGCGGTGCCGGTGCGCGCCGAAGACACCGAAGCCAGCCTGGCCGAGCGCGTGCATCGCGCCGAACACCGGCTGTACCCGATGGCGCTGCGCTGGTTCGTCGAAGGGCGGGTCCGCGTCGAGGGGCGGCGCGTGACGCTGCTGGCGCCGCGCGACGGGGAGTCGCGGCTGCTGGTGGCGGCCTCGTGAAGCGGCGTCCACCTGCGCGGGCCGAGGGGCGCGCCGGCAGCGGTCCGTCGGCCGGCAGCGGCCGGTCCGCCGATAGCAGTCGGTCCGCCGGCGGCGGTCGGTCCACCGGCAGCAGTGGGTCCGCCGGCCGCTCGCGGCGGCGGCCGCAACCGGTCGCCGATCTCGCCACGCTGCGCCGCCAGGCACTGGCGCGGCTGCTGCGCTTCGAGGCGCCGGCCGATGCCGTGCTGCGCACGTTCTTCCGCGAGCATCCGTCGCTGGGGCGCCGCGATCGCGGCGACATCGCCGAATCGGCCTTCGATGTCCTGCGTCATCGCCGGCTCTATGCGCATCTGGCGCAAAGCGGCGGCGGAGCGATCGAGGAGCGCCTGCTGGCGCTGTCCGCGGCCCGCCGCGCGGGTCAGCTCGACACTGCCGGACTGCCGTTCGCGGTGCGCTACAGCCTGCCGGACTGGCTGGCGACGGCCTTGCTCGACCGGTTCGGCCCCGACGGCGCCGCTGCGCTGGCCGAGGTGCTGCTGACGCCGGCGCCGCTCGATCTGCGCGTCAATACGCTGAAGGCCGACGCCGCGCAGGTGCGCGCCGCGCTGGCTTCCGCCGGCATCGAGGCCACGCCGCACCGGCTGGGCCTGCCGAATGCGCTGCGGCTCGCCGGCAAGCCCGCGCTGGAGCGCAGCGCGCCGTTCGAGTCCGGCTGGTTCGAGGTGCAGGACGCCGGCAGCCAGTTGCTGGCCGCGCTGGTGGCGCCGCGCCGCGGGCAGACCGTGGTCGACCTGTGCGCCGGCGCCGGCGGCAAGACGCTGGCGCTGGCCGCGGCGATGCGTTCGACCGGCCAGATCTACGCCTGCGACATCTCGGCGCAGCGGCTGCTGCGCATGCGCCGGCGGCTCGAACGTTCGGGGGCGACCAACGTGCAGCCGCTGGCGATCGCCGATGAGCACGACGCGCGGCTGCAGCGTCTGACGGCGCGCGCCGACGCCGTGCTGGTCGACGCGCCGTGTTCGGGCACCGGCACCTTGCGCCGCAACCCGGATCTGAAATGGCGGATGATGCCGGCCGACGTGGCACGGCTGGCGGGCCAGCAGCGCTCGATCCTCGCCGCCGCGGCGCGGCTGGTCCGGCCCGGCGGCTGCCTGGTCTACGCGACCTGCAGCCTGCTGCCGGAAGAGAACGACGCCCGGGTGGCCGAGTTCGAGGCCGGGCATCCTGACTGGCGCCGGCGCGACGCGGCCGAAGTCCTGGCCGCGCAGGGTGTTTCGCTGCCGCCGGCGGCGACCGCGGGCGGACTGTTAGCTTTGCGCCCGGATCGCGACGACTGCGACGGATTCTTCGCGGTGCGCTGGGAACGGCCGAAGTAGGCCGTTGGGCCGAATATGGCCTTGTTTTTCCGCAACATCGACTCGAATATTGGTGGAATTCCCGTACCGTGTGCTGCCGAGGGGCGGTCCCCCGGTTAAAATCGGGGTGTCTTAAGGGAGACGAACTCTTGCTGGATTCCGTGTTGACCTTCCTCGATCAAGGCCTGCTCGACGCCTCGTGGTGGCAGATCGTGCTGTATACGCTGGTCGCGACCCACATCACGATCGCCGGCGTCACGATCTATCTGCACCGCTGCCAGGCCCATCGGGCGCTCGACCTGCACCCGATCGCGGCTCATTTCTTCCGCTTCTGGCTTTGGATGACCACCGGCATGGTGACCAAGCAGTGGGCTGCCATCCACCGCAAGCATCACGCCAAGTGCGAGACCGAAGAAGACCCGCACAGCCCGCAGACGCGCGGCCTGCGCAAGGTGCTGCTGGAAGGCGCCGAGCTGTATCGCGCCGAAGCCGCCAATGCGGAGACGATGGATAAGTACGGCCACGGCACGCCCGACGACTGGCTCGAGCGCAAGTTGTACTCGCCGCATTCGGTCTGGGGCGTCTACCTGACGCTGATCATCGACGTGGCGCTGTTCGGCGCCATCGGCCTGACGGTGTTCGCCGTGCAGATGCTGTGGATCCCGTTCTGGGCCGCCGGCGTCGTCAACGGCGTGGGCCACTACTGGGGCTATCGCAACTTCGACTGCGCCGATGCCAGCACCAATCTGGTGCCCTGGGGCATCCTGATCGGCGGCGAGGAGATGCACAACAACCACCACACGTACGCCAGCTCGGCCAAGTTCTCGGTCAAGTGGTACGAGTTCGACGTGGGCTGGATGTACATCCGCCTGATGTCGATGGTGGGGCTTGCCAAGGTGCGCCGCCTGGCGCCGAAACCCAAGTTCGCACCGGCCAAGCCGGCGATCGATTTCGAGACGCTGCAGGCGGTCATCGCGCATCGCTACGACGTGATGGCGCAGTACGCGCATTCGCTGCGCCGCGTCTGCGCCGACGAAGCAAAGCGGCTGCGCGAGCTGAAACGGCCCGAAGGCAAGCTGGTCGCCTCGGCGCGCCGCTGGCTGCATCGCGACACCACGCGCTGGAGCGAGCAGCACAAGTCCAAGGTCAGCGAAATCTTCGCGGCCAGCGACAAGCTCGAGAAGCTGGTCGAGATGCGCCGCGAGCTGGCGGCGGTGTGGGAACGCTCGCATCTGAGCCGCGACCAGCTGGTCGCGCATCTGCAGCAGTGGTGCCATCGCGCCGAAGGCAGCGGCATCCCGGCGCTGCAGGCGCTGTCGCAGCGGTTGCGTTCATACGCCGTCTGAGGCTGTGAGCTCGCATCCGTCCGAGGCCCCGGCCGCTGCGCCGGGGCCTTCCACTTCAGGGGGCGCTTCCGCTGCCCCGGTCCGCAAGGCGATGAGCCAGCCGAGGCTGGCCGAGCTGCACGCGCGCGGCGAGCCGATCACCGTGCTGACCTGCTATGACGCCAGCTTCGCAGCGCTGATCGACGATGTCGGCATCGATTGCGTGCTGGTCGGCGACTCGCTCGGCATGGTCATCCAGGGCCAGCGCTCGACGCTGCCGGTCACCGTCGACGAGGTGGCCTACCACGTCGGCTGCGTCGCACGCGGCCTGCGCCACGCGTGGCTGATCGCCGATCTGCCGTTCGCCAGCTATCAGACGCCGGAAGCGGCTGCAGCCAACGCGGCCGTGCTGATGCGCGCCGGCGCCCAGATGGTCAAGCTCGAGGGCGGTGAGTGGCTGGCCGATACCGTGGCGCAGCTCGTCCGCGGCGGCATGCCGGTGTGCGGCCATCTCGGTTTGACGCCGCAGTCAGTATTCGCGCTCGGTGGTTACCGGCTGCAAGGTACGGACGCCCGTGCCGCCGATCAACTGCTGCGCGATGCCAAGGCGCTGGAGCAGGCCGGCGCGACCATGCTGGTGCTCGAAATGGTGCCGGCCGCGCTGGCCGGCGAGGTGACGCGCGCACTGTCCATCCCCACGATCGGCATTGGCGCGGGCGCCGAATGCTCAGGGCAGGTACTGGTGCTGCACGACATGCTCGACGTGTTCCCCGGTCGCAAGCCGCGCTTCGTGCGCAACTTCATGGCGGGGGCGGACAGCATTCGCGCGGCCATCGAAAGTTATCGCGACGCGGTGAAGGCGCGGGCGTTTCCGGCTGGAGAGCATAGCTACTGACGGGGGCGCGGTCCCTGGTTGAGCGGGGGAGCGGCAGGCGCGGGCTGGCGGCTGGGATGATGCGGCGGTCGGCCCTTTGGGCCGACTGCCCTGCGCTGCTCGTCTTGGGGCTGGCGCGGCATAACTCGCTACGCGCCCTTTGGGCGCTGCGCTCAAACAGATGCCGCGATACAGAAGACGATGCGCGCTGCGCGCGCCGCCCCAAGACTGCGCTGCTCGGCGCCGCATACATCCCAGCCGCCAGCCCGCGCCTGCCGCTCCCTGCAACAGTGGAGGCGTGCTGAAGAAAAAAAGAAAAGCCCCTCGTCGAGGGGCTTCGTTCGGACCGGTTGCGCCGAGCAGCGGCGCGGTGCCGTGCCTTACTTGATCTTCGTTTCCTTGTACGCCACGTGCTTGCGGGCGACGGGATCGAACTTCTTGATCTCCATCTTTTCCGGCTGGTTCCGCTTGTTCTTCGTGGTCGTGTAGAAATGGCCGGTGCCGGCGGTCGATTCGAGCTTGATCTTTTCACGCATGATCGGAATCCCTCGTCAGACGGCTTCGCCGCGTGCGCGCAGCTCGGCCAGGACTACGTCGATACCCTTCTTGTCGATCAGGCGCAGTGCGGCGTTGGTGATGCGCAGGCGCACCCAGCGGTTCTCGCTCTCGACCCAGAAGCGGCGGTATTGCAGGTTCGGCAGGAAGCGGCGCTTGGTCTTGTTGTTCGCGTGCGAGACGTTGTTGCCGACCATCGGCGCTTTTCCGGTGACTTGACAGACTCGAGCCATGATGGATTCCAAAGGGGGGCGGTGCGGCGGTGGAACGGCACCATCGACGGCGCCGGCAGGCGGCAATCCGCAGCCAGTATTCAGCAAAGCCGCCAATTATAGCCGATCTGCCGCATGGGCGGCAAGCCGGGCCAGCGCCTCGGCGGGCGAACGGCGGCCTGGGGCGCTGGCGCCGCGCTGTCGCGCCCATGATTGTTGATAAGATCGGGCACCACCGCTGGGCGGCCGTAGGACCTGCCGGGCCTGCCGGGGGGCCGGGCGAGCCGTCCCCGGTCTGTTGAACCGTTCCCGGCCTGCCGGACCCTGCCGCGCCGGGCCGCGGCGGCCGTCTGTGAGGAGAGAGCCAGCCATGCCTTCGCAAGAGGAGCCGCGCGCCGACGTCGCGCCGGTGCGCCGTTTCAAGGATCCGGATTATGTACCGCAGGCGGCCTCGCTGGGCGAATTGCGAGCCAAGATCGATGCGCTCGATGAACGCATCGTCGCGCTGCTGGCCGAGCGCGGCCGCTACGTGCGCGATGCCACGCGTTTCAAGCGCGACGCGTTCCAGGTGAGCGCGCCGCAGCGCCAGGAGCAGGTGTTTGCGCGCGTGCGCGAGCTGGCGGCCCGCCATGAACAGGATTTTCCCGGCCTGTCCGACGTAGTCGAGACAGCCTATAGGACCCTCGTCGCCGCTTATATCGCCGGCGAAGGGCGTTTTTTCGACGACACGGAAGCCATCGAATCATGAATCAGAGCATGTTGCCCAATCGCATCTGGCGAACCTCGCTGCTGAAGGCCGCCGCGGCCGTCGCGCTGGCGGCCACCGCTGCCGGCGCCGCCGCGCAGGCCGGCTGGCCGACCCGCCCGGTCAAGATCGTCATCCCGTACGCGGCGGGTTCGTCGCCCGACGTGTTCGCGCGCATCGTCGCCGATCCGCTGGCGCAGCGAATCGGCCAGCCGGTGATCGTCGAGAACCGCGCCGGCGCGGGCGGCAACCTGGGCACCGGCATGGTGGCCAAGACCGCGGGCGACGGCTACACCTATCTGGTGAGCACGAACGGGCCTTTGGTCTACAACACGGTGCTGTACAAGAAGCTGTCGTACGACCCGTTCACCGAGTTGCGGCCCGTGGTGCTGGGCGGCGGCCAGGCGAACGTCTGCACGGTGCGCACCGATTCGGGCATCAACTCGCTGACCGACCTGGTCGGCGCCATGCGCAAGGAACCGGGCAAGTTCAACTTCTCGTCGACCGGGGTGGGCAGCCTGTCGCACCTCGGCATCGAACTGCTGAAAGCGAAGACGAACACCTTCGCTGTGCACATTCCCTATCCGTCGTCGCCGCAGGCGATCCTCGCCATCCTGCAAGGCGACGTGCAGTTCGCCTGCGTGCCGGCGGTGGCGGTGATCCCGCAGGTGAAGGCCGGCAAGCTGCGCGCACTGGCGGTATCGACGGCCAAGCGCAGCGCGCTGACTCCCGAGATTCCGACGATGAAGGAAGCCGGGCTGCCCGAGATCGAGAATCTCGCCTGGATGGCGGTGATGGCGCCGGCCTCGACGCCGACCGACATCGTGCAGCGGATGAATCGCGAGATCAATGCCGTGCTCGCCATGCCCGAAGTGCGCGAGAAACTGCATGCGCAGTTCATGGAGCCGGTCGGCGGCTCCATCGAGGATCTGCAGAAGTTCATGCAGCAGGAACTGCGCGTGATGACACCGATCATCAAGCGCAGCGGCGCGACGATCGACTGAGGCTCGCAGCCGCGATCCGGGCGCCGGCTGCGGCCGGTGCCGATCGCAGGACGCGACGTCCCGATCGCGCAGCCACGACATGCCAGCACGAATTGCCGTCGAAGTCGTCCGCACCCCGGCCGGGGAGGGCGGGATCGACGCCATGCTGGACGCGCTCGGCGAAGGACCCGGCGTCTATCTGGGATGTGATGCCGGCATCGCTGGAATGCATCCGTCCGGGGCCTGCCTGCTGGTCGATCCAGCACTGATCCTGCGGATCCACGAACAGGCGATATCGGTCGAGCCACGCTCGCAGCTCGGCCTTGGCCTGCTGCGCCATCCGGCGCTGGCCGGGCTGTTCGAAGCTGTCGACGCGGGGGCCGCTGCGGAAGGCCCGCTGGCGGCGCACATCGGAGGAGGCCCCGCTCGCGAAGGCGCGCCGGCGGCGCCCGGGCCGGTGGCCTGGCTCGAGCGATTCATGGCCGCGTTCGAACCCTGCGCCGATTTGACGCTGATCGGTGCCGTCGGCTTCGAGGCGCATCGTCTGGCGGAGGGGGAAGCGGAGCCTCGGCCTGGACCGGAACTGAGGCGGGGGCTGGAGCTGGGGCCGGACCCGGATCCGGAACCCGGGCAGGGACCGGAACCGGGGCCGGGCCCCGAATCCGCCACATCGGGATCGGAATCCGTATCGGGGTCGAGTCCGGCATCGAGATCGGCATCGGCATCGACGGCCTTGCCGCACTACGGCCCTTCGCTGGGGGTGCTGTATCTCGGCGAAACTCTGTACCGGCGCGGCAGCGACGGGCAGTGGTGGCGTCTGCAGCTGTCGTTTCCCGATCTGGCCTTGCCCGGCCCGGAAGCCGCCGCCGGCGGCCGCCCGCAGGATGAGGATGCGCGCGCGGCGGATACGCCCGCGCGGTCTGCCGGCACGGGTTCTGCCGCGAGGCCCCCTGAGCCGTTCGCGCCGCCGGAATGGGACGATGATTTCGTACCCGGCGGCTACGCCCGGGTCGTGGCGCGCGCCGTGCAGCGGCTTGCCGACGCCACGCTGGTGTCGCTGACGCTCAGCCAGAGCTTCAGGCGCCGTGTGCGGATGCCGCCGGCTCAGGCCTTCGCGCGCCTGCGCGCCGTCAACCCCGCGCCGGTCTCGTTCTTCGTCAACACCGGTGATGGCGAATGCCTGTTCGGTGCGTCTCCGGATCTGCAGCTGCGCATTGCAGGCCGCCTCGTCGAGGCCATGCCGGTATGCGGTACGGTGGCACGCGGGGCCGGCGCGGTCGGCGAAGCGGAGTCGTTCAAGGCGCTGGTCAACGAAGAGGTCGATGAAGCTTCGCTGGCGGTCTGTTCCGACGCCTTGCGCAACGATCTGGCGCCGTGGTGCGAGGCCGGTTCGCTGTCGCTCGTCGATCGGCGGCGGCAGATGTCGCTGTCGACGGTCGTGCACGCGGTCGATCGGCTGCGCGGCCGCCTGCGCGACGGTGTGAGCCCCTGGCGCGCGATCTTCGCCACGGCGGCGCCAGCGATGGTCACCGGCACGCCGCGCGCGGCGGCCTTGCGCGCCATCGCGGAGCTGGAGGCGGGGCCGCGCCGATGGTATGGCGGGCTGATGGTGCAGGTGGCTGCCGACGGCAGCGCACTGGCCGGAACCATTCTGCGCGCGGCTTCGATTCGCAACGGCCATGCCGAAGTGCGGACCGGCGGCGATCTGCTGGCTGATTCCGATCCGCCGCGCGAAGAGCAGGAGTCACGGCTGAAGGCCGTCTCCTTGTGGCGTGCGCTGGGGCTGGCTGAGCAGCCGGGTGCGGCTTCGGACGGTGCGCCGGCCCGCGCGCCCCGGCTCGAATCCGAGGCTGGGGCGTTCACGACGGACGCCGTCATGCTGCTCGACGCGGGCGACGCGTTCGCTGCGGCGATGGCCGACACGCTGGCCGGGCTCGGCCTGTCGCCGGCGGCTGCGCCGCGGCCCGCTTCGTCGATGCCGGCCGCGGGAGTGTCGCGTCTGCCGATGCCTGCGGTAGCTGCCGTGCTGATCGGCGGCGTTCCGGAGCGCGTGCTCGACTGGCGGCAGCGGTGCGAGGACGCGAAGCAGCCGGTCGTCGCCATCGGCGACGCGGCGGCGATCCTGCTCGAACGGGCCGGATTTGCGGTGAGCCGGGTAGCGCCTGAGCAGGGGCGGCTGGTGCGCTGCATCGATTCGCCGCAGGCGCCGTGGCCGCGCACCGGCGTGCCGTGGCTGGCGGGTCGCTATGCGGGCAGCCGCGTCGCGGCGCCGCTGGGCGAGGTGCCGGCGGGCCAGGCGCCGCCGCGCGAAGTGCCGGCCATGCCCGTCGGCTGGCAGGTGTGGGCGGTCGACAGCGACGGCGGGCTGCAAGCGGCCGGCTGCGCCGACGCAGGGCTGGCGTGCCTGCTTTTCCGCCCGGATTCATTGCTGTCGTCGGAGCAGGCCCGCGAGGCCTTGCGTGCGGCGATCGGGTTCGTGCGGCGAGCAGCCTAGCCGCCGGCACCGGGCGCGTTCCGGCATTGCTGCGGTGCGCCCCGCATCGTTCAAAGCAGTCCCGCCTCGGCGAACGAGAAGCAGCCGTTGCCGGCGACGATCAGGTGGTCGAGCACGGGCACGTCCAGCAGCGCCAGCGAGCCTTTCAGCGCCTGCGTCAGCAGCTGGTCGGCGGCGCTGGGCTCAGGCGAGCCTGACGGGTGATTGTGGACCAGGATGACCGCCGCGCTGTTCAGCTCCAGCGCGCGGCGGGCCAGCTCGCGCGGGTAAACGGCGGTCTGCGTCAGCGTGCCGCGGAACAGTTCCTCGGCTGCGATCAGGTGATTGCGCGCGTCGAGAAACAGCGCCGCGAAGACTTCGTGCATCCGGTGACGCAGCCACAGTGTCAGGAAGCCGCGGACGGCGGTCGGCGAGGTGAGCACGTCGCGGACCAGCAACTCGTCGCGCAGCGAACGGCGGGTCAGCTCGCGGGCGGCCTGCAGCTGCGTCCAGCGGGCCGGCCCCAGGCCGGGGTGCGGGCAGGCGCGTTCGTGCGGCGCGTCGAGCAGGCCGCGGATGCCGCCGAACTCGGACAGCAGCTCGCGCGCCAATTCGACCGCGTGCTTGCCGCGCACGCCGGTGCGCAGCAGCACGGCCAGCACCTCGGCATCGGCCAGCCGGCACGGGCCCAGGCTGAGCAGGCGTTCGCGGGGGCGCTGGTCCGCGGGCCATTCGCTGATCGACATACGGCATCCCTTAAAATGGCGTGCATGAATGCTTCTCCGACCCCGAGCACGCCGCCGATCGCGGCGCAGGGATCCCATCTGACGCTGCACTACCGGATCAGTTTGTCCGACAGCGGCGAGGACGTCATTAGTACCTTCGGCGATCGGCCGGCCACCGTCCAGCTCGGTCTCGGCCAGATGGCCGAGCCGCTCGAACGCTGTCTGGTCGGCCTGGCGGAGGGGGCGCATACGTCGTTCGAGCTGCCTGCGGCGCAGGCCTTCGGCGAGCGCAATCCCGAGCTGCTGCAGAAGCTGTCGCGGCAGGTCTTCGATGCCAATGTCGACGCGGAGGCCGACGGCCCGTACCAGCCGGGCGACGTCGTCGATTTCCCGGCCCCGGGCGGCGGACGCTATGCCGGCGTGCTGAAAGAGCTCACCGAGCGCTACGCGCTGTTCGATTTCAATCATCCGCTGGCGGGTCAGCGGATCCGCTTCGAAGTCCAGATCCTGGGCATCCTGTAGAGGCCCCTATCGTCATGGAAGCGCTCCTTGCCCAGCCGCGCGGATTCTGCGCCGGCGTCGACCGTGCGATCGAGATCGTCGAGCGCGCGCTCGAGGCCTTCGGCCGTCCGGTCTATGTACGCCACGAGATCGTGCACAACGACCACGTGGTCGGCGCGCTGCGCGAGAAAGGCGCCGTGTTCGTCGACGAGCTCGACGAAGTGCCCGACGGCGCGGTGGTCATCTTCTCGGCGCACGGTGTGTCGCGCGCGGTGCGCGGCGAGGCCGACCGGCGCGAGCTGCGCGTGTTCGACGCGACATGTCCGCTGGTCACCAAGGTGCACGTCGAGGTCGCCAAGATGCGGCGCGACGGCCGCGAGGTGATCATGATCGGCCACGCCGGTCATCCGGAGGTCGAAGGCACGATGGGGCAGGTCGGCGACGGCATCCATCTGGTCGAATCGGTCGACGACGTGGCCCGGCTCGAGGTCGCCGATCCGCAGCAGCTCGCCTTCGTGTCGCAGACGACGCTGTCGGTGGATGACTGCCGCGACATCATCGCCGCGCTGAAGGCGCGCTTTCCGGCCATTGCGGAACCGAAGAAGCAGGACATCTGTTACGCCACGCAGAACCGCCAGGACGCGGTCAAGTTCATGGCCCCGCAGTGCGATCTGGTGCTGGTCATCGGCTCGCCCACCAGCTCGAACAGCAACCGGCTGCGCGAGGTGGCCGAGAAGATGGGGCGCGAGGCGCGCATGATCGGTTCGGCGGCGGAGCTCGATCCGGCCTGGCTGGCCGGCAAGCGCCGGATCGGCGTGACGGCCGGCGCTTCGGCGCCCGAGCGGCTGGTCGAGGACCTGCTGACGCGGCTGCGCGAACTGGGCGTCGCGCGCGTGACGGCGCTGCCCGGCGTCGAGGAACACATGACCTTCCCGCTGCCCAAGGGGCTGAACAGGCCGGCCGAGCGCGGTTGACAGCGCGTGGCCGGCATGCGAGCTTTCGCGCCATCGTCCGCGGCCGCGCGGCGATGCCGAGCGAAACCGCGATGACTGCTGTGCCAGCCGATTCCGAGCACGTTTCCCCGGCCGCCGAGCCGCGGCTGTCGCTGCGTGCGATCCGCAAGGTGTATCCGTCGGTGGTCGCCAACGACGGCATCGACCTCGATGTGATGCCGGGCCAGATCCACGCCGTGCTCGGCGAGAACGGCGCCGGCAAGTCGACGCTGATGAAGATCATCTACGGCGTGACGCAGCCGACGTCGGGCGAGCTGCGCTGGCAGGGCCGGCCGCTGCGCATCGAGTCGCCGGCGCAGGCGCGGCGGTTGGGTATCGGCATGGTGTTCCAGCACTTCTCGTTGTTCGAGACGCTGACCGTGGCCGAGAACGTCGCGCTCGGCCTGGACGGGCGGCCGGATCTGCAGGCGCTGGCGGCGCGCATCGGCGAGGTGTCGGCGCGCTACGGACTGCCGGTCGAGCCGCAGCGGCTGGTGCACGCGCTGTCGGTGGGCGAGCGGCAGCGGGTCGAGATCGTGCGCTGCCTGCTGCAGCAGCCGCGCCTGCTGATCATGGACGAGCCGACCTCGGTGCTGACGCCGCAGGCCGTGCAGCGGCTGTTCGATACGCTGCGCCTGCTGGCCGCCGAGGGCTGCAGCATCCTGTACATCAGCCACAAGCTCGACGAGATCCAGGCGCTGTGCGACGTGGCCACCGTGCTGCGCGCCGGCCGTGTCAGCGGGCGCTGCGTGCCGGCGCGCGAGACGCCGGCCTCGATGGCGAGGATGATGATAGGCCGCGAGCTGCCGGTCTGCGTGCACGGGCCGGCGCAGCAGGGGCCGGCGAAGCGGACGGCGGGTGAGCCGGCGCCGCCCCCGCCGCTGCGGCTGCGCGGACTGACGCTGCGCAGCGACGAGCCGTTCGGCGTCGATCTGCAGTCGGTCTCGCTGCAGGTGTCGGCCGGCGAGATCGTCGGCATCGCAGGCATCTCCGGCAACGGGCAGCAGGAGCTGCTGCGCGCGATCTCGGGCGAGCGTACGGTGGCCGAGCCGACGGCGGTGATGCTCGGCGACGTGCCCGCGGGGCGCCTCGATGCCGCGCAGCGCCGCGCGCTCGGCCTGTGCTTCGTGCCCGAAGAGCGGCTTGGCCGCGGCGCGGTGCCCGACATGAGCCTGGCCGAGAACGCGCTGCTGACCGCTCATCGGCGCGGACTGGTGCGCCGCGGGCTGATCGACCGCGGTGCGATGGCGCGTTTCGCGGCCGCGTGCATAGAGCGCTTCGCCGTCAAGGCGCCGGGGCCGCAGGCGATCGCGCGCTCATTGTCGGGCGGCAACCTGCAGAAGTTCATCGTCGGCCGCGAACTGATGCAGAAGCCGGCGCTGCTCGTCGCTTCGCAGCCGACCTGGGGCGTCGACGTCGGCGCTGCCGCGTTCATCCGGCAGTCGCTGATCGATCTGCGCAACGCCGGCGCGGCGGTGCTGGTGGTTTCCGAGGAACTGGACGAGCTGTTCGAGATCTGCGATCGCATCGTGGTGCTGGCCGATGGCTGCCTGTCGCCGTCGCGTGCGCCTGCTCAGACCAGTGTCGAGGAGATCGGCACGTGGATGAGCGGACTGTGGCCGCGTGGGGCCGATGCATCCGCGCCGCCGCCGTCTGCACCGCCGCCGCATCCACCCGGAGCCGCGCATGCTGCGGCTTGAGCCGCGCGCCGAGGCCTCGGCCGCGATGCGCTGGTGCGCGCCGCTGATCGCGGCCGCCGGCACGGTGCTCGCGGGGCTGCTGCTGTTCGGCCTGCTCGGCAAGGACCCTTGGGAAGCGTTCGGCGTGTTCTT
>JBFWXS010000053.1:0-37210 GCA_050187175.1 Burkholderiaceae bacterium | reverse complement strand
GCCGGTCGACGCCGGCGACTGCTCCACCGTTGACAAGGATCAAAATGCGTGCAGAATTGGCATGCCGATAACGTATCCAGAAATGGTGCAGCATCATCTTTCGGCGGCACTTGCGAGCCATCGACCGCGTACTCCCCGGAGGTCCTCATCATGCGCCACGACATCTACCGCTCCTTCTCCTTCCGCACGCTGCTCTTGCCCGTCGCACTGCTGTTCGGCCTCTGTACGGCACCCGCCGGAGCGCAGCAGGCCGCGTCCGGCCAGCCGCTGCGGATCATCGTGCCGTTCTCGGCGGGCGCCACGATCGACGCCGTCGCCCGGCTGGTCGCGTCGAAGCTCCCGTACCAGACGATCGTCGACAACCGCGCCGGCGCCGGCGGCATCCTGGGCACTTCGGCAGTCGCCAAGGCCAAGCCCGATGGACACACCATCGTGCTGGTGGCGAACAATCTGTCGACCAACTCGGCGGTCAGAAGCGACCTGCCCTACGACCCCGAGAAGGACTTCGCTCCGGTCTCGCTGGTCGGCTACGTTCCATATGCCTTCGTCGTTCCCGGCGATTCGAAGTTCACGTCGCTGAAGGAGCTGTTCGGCGCCGCCACCGGCAGCAGCAATCCGATCAACTACGGCCACATCGGCGTCGGCAGCCATGGCCATTTCATCGGCGCCATGCTCGAAGAGAGCGCCAAGGTGCGCCTCACGCAGGTGCCGTACAAGGGCCAGACCGAGATCATGATGGCGGTGATGGGCGGCCATCTCGAGACGGGCATCGTCAATCTCTCGATCGCGGTCAAGCAGCTCAAGGAGAAGCGCACCAAGATCCTCGCCACGCTGACCGAGGAACGGACCTCGTTCACGCCCGATGTCCCGACGATGAAGGAGCTCGGCCTGCCTATCGTCGAGAATGCGTGGTACGGCTTCCTCGCGCCGGCCGGCACGCCGCCGGAGATCATCGAGACCCTGAACCGGGACATCACTGCATCGCTGCGTTCCCCGGAAGTATCGGCCAAGATGAACGATCTGGGAATCCAGGTCATCGCCAGCAGCTCGCAGAAGTTCTCGGAGATCATTCGCGATGATCTGCTGAAGTTCCGCCGGATCGCGCGCGCGGCGAACATCAAGGCCGAGTGAGCGCGCCATGCCGCCCGCCGATCGCGACAATCCCCTGCTACGCCTCAGCGCCACCGGCCCGGACACGCCGGCCGGCGCCCTGTTCCGCCGCTACTGGCTGCCGGTGCTGCTGGCCGATGAACTGCCCGAACCCAACTGTGCGCCGCTCAGGGTCACGCTGCTCGGCGAAGCGCTGATCGCGTTCCGCGACAGCGCCGGCCGGCTGGGATTGGTCGACGAGTACTGCGCGCACCGCGGCGCTTCGCTCTGGTTCGCGCGCAACGAAGACCATGGCCTGCGCTGCGCCTATCACGGCTGGAAGTACGACACTTCCGGCCAATGCACGGAGATTCCTTCCGAGCCCGAGCACAGCAGCGTGCGCGATCGCATCCGGCTGAAGTCGTATCCGCTGATCGAGCGCGGCGGCATCCTGTGGGCCTACCTGGGTCCGCCGCAGCATCAACCGGCGCCGCCGGCATTCGAGTTCGTGCAGGTCCCGGCCGCGCAGCGCTATGCATCGAAGCGGCTGCAGGAATGCAACTATCTGCAGGCGCTCGACGGCGGCATGGATCCGTTCCACCTCGCCTTCCTGCATCGCGGCGAGTTCGCCGGCGTGCGGCGCCTCGCCAGCGACGGCGTGCGCCGCTTCATGAAGCCGGAGCTAAACCTGCGGATGGCCTCGGCGCGCAGCGAAGGCGGCCTGCAGCTGGCCAACGGACGGCAGAGCGAGGCCGGCATCTTCTGGCGCGTCATGCAGTGGATCATGCCCTGTTTCACGCTGATTCCGCCGTTCGGCGAGCACCCGGTCCACGGCCACGCATGGGTGCCCATCGACGACGAACGCTGCTGGGTCTGGACCTTCGAGTACCACCCGACGCGCGCGCTCGCTCCCGACGAGCTGAGCGACGCGCGCGCGGGCGGCGGACTGCATGTTCCGGTCCTGCCGGGCAGCTTCCTGCCGGCGGCCAATCGCGGCAATGACTATCTGATGGATCGCTCCAAGCAGAAATCAGGCATTCACTACAGCGGCGTGCCGGGTATAGGCAACCAGGATGCGGCGCTGCAGGAGAACATGTCGCCGGTCGCCCGGCGGGTCGAGCATCTGGTCTCGATCGACCAGTTCATCGTGCAGGCGCGGCGGCGGCTGACGGAAGCGGTGCAGCGCGTAAGCGACGGCGATGAAGGTCCGCTGCCCGGCACCACGGCAGCCGCGCAGCAGGTCCGTTCGGCCAGCGCGCTGCTGACGGAGGACGTCGACGTGTTCGAGGCGGTCCGGCCGGCGACGCAGATGGAGTCAGGGGCCGCCTTCCTCAGCGTATAGCGGCCCGTTCCGTCACGAGACGGGCTGCAGCAGCTTCACCTGACCGCGGTCGCTCTGCTTGACGAACTGCTCGAGCGCAATCGACAGCATCTCGAACACCTGCTGCACCTCTTCCAGGCCGACTATCCTCGCGTCCACGCTCTCGGCCGTCGTCACGATATCGGCAAGCATCGTATTGGCGGCGGAGGCGCGGATCAGCAGATGATCCGCCGCCTGCGCCAGCCGTTGCGAACGTTCAAGGTCTATCGTTGACATGTCGTACTTTCAATCATGCGGGAGCGACGATTCGGTTGCGCAGAACCATTGCCGGCGCCTCGAAGGCGCACTCCACGACGTCGCCCGGCTTGAGGAACAGCTCCTCTGCGTTCGGCTTGCCGACGGCCACGCCGCCCGGCGCGCCGGTGGAGAACATGTCGCCCGGCATCATCGGCAGCAGTCGCGAGAAGTGCTCGAGGATCTGCGGCAGCTTCCAGATCTGGTCGCTGGTGTTCACGCGCATCCGCTGCTCGCCGTTGACCGAGCAGCTGACCCAGATGTCGTACGGGTCGGGTACCTCGTCCATCGTGATGATGAACGGCCCCAGCGGGCCGAAGCCGGGCGCGTTCTTGGCGGTCCAGAAGCGCGAGCCTGAAGCCACTTCGCGCTTCTGCGTGTCGCGGCAGGTCAGGTCGTTCAGCAGCGTGATGCCTGCGACGTACGAGAACGCGTCCTCGGCCTTCACCTGGAACGCCGGCTTGCCGATGACGAACACCAGCTCGGGCTCGTAGTCCAGATGCGTGACCGACGGCGGCCGTGCGACCTCGGTATCGTGGCCGGTAAGGCAATCGTTGAGCTTCACGAAGCCGGTCGGCTCCTGCGGGATCTCGCGGATCAGATCGGTCCGCTTGAGCTCTTCCAGATGGCTGCGATAGTTCTTGCCGACGCACAGGAACTTGCTGGCGTCGGGGACCGGCGGCCGGAACAGGATCTCCGACAGCGGCCGGCCCGCCTCCGCCTGCCGCTCGATGCGTTCGGCAAGCGAGCGCAGCGCCTGCGGGCCCCCCGCCAGCAAGGCCTTCATCGACGGCGCGTCGGCCTCGACGATCCGGTCGCCCTTCAGTACGCCGACGCGGGCGCGGCCGGGGTCGGAACGCAGGGAATAGGTAGCGAGTCTCAAGAGGCCTCCGTCAGGTGGCTGGAGTCGATCAGATGTCGAGGGTCAGCGTGGTGCCGGCGCAGCGCGAGACGCAGGGCAGCACCAGCTTGTTGGCCGCTTTCTCGGCCGCCGTCAGGTACGAGTCGAAATGGGCCGGCTCGCCGTCGACGACGCCGACCATGCACCAGCCGCAGACGCCGTATTCACACTGGCTCTTCATCTCGAAGCCGGCATCGCGCAGCGCGGCCAGCATCGTCTTCGTGGCGGGCACGGGGATGCGGCGGCCGGTGCGATGCTGGACAACGACGAACTCGCAGTCGTCCCGGTCGGCGCCGTCGGGCGCCGCCGGCGGCGCGAAGAATTCGACGTGGAGCCGGTCGGCGCGTCCGTCGCGCCCGGCCAATTCCTGCACGGCAGCGATCATCGGCGCGGGACCGCAGCAGTAGATCTCGGTGTCGGCCGGACAGCGCTGCAGCTCCGCCTGCAGGTCGTAGACGCCGCCTGCCTCGGAATCGAAATGCAGGTGGACGTCATGGAACGCAGCCAGCTCGTCGAGCCAGTCCGCGAACGCGAGCTGCTCGCGCGAGCGGCACAGATGCACGAGGCGGGCGCGCCGGTTCGAGCGGCGCAGCGCATGCAGCATGGCGATGATGGGCGTGATGCCGATGCCGCCGCTGAGGAACAGGTAAGCCGGCGCATCGCCGACCAGCGGAAAGTGATTGCGCGGCGCGGAGACGCGCAAGGTGCTCGCCGGCCGGGCGTGCTCGAAGATCCACCGGCTGCCGCCGCGCGTCTCGGGGTCCAGCTTCACGCCCAGTTCGTAGACGCCGCGATCGGCGCCGCAGCCCGACAGCGAGTAGTGCCGCACCATGTCGCCGCCGCACTGCACGGCGACGTGCGCGCCGGGCTCATAGGCCGGCAGCTCGGCCGGGCCGCCGCCCAGCCGCAGCAGCATGGTATCGGCGCCGGTCCGCACCGCATCCAGCACGACCAGCTCCAGCCAGTCGCGGTCGATGTCCGTATCGGCCATGGCGAACTGCTCAGCGCGTGAGCATGCCGGTCGACACGGCCAGCGAGCGCTCGTGCGACATGCGCCTGCGCGTCGGCACTTCGGCGGGACGCGGCACGGCCTCGCCGCCCTTGTAGACCGCCGCGATGCGCCGGCGGTCGCCGAGCACGCGGATGTCGCGCAGCGGATCGCCGTCGACGATCAGCAGATCGGCCCAGCGTCCCGGCGCGAGGCTGCCGACGTCCTGGTCCCAGCCGAAGGCTTGGGCATTGTTGCGCGTCGACGCGAGGATCGCATCGATCGGCGACATGCCCAGCAGTTCGACCATCAGCTCCAGCTCGCGCGTATGCCAGTAGCCGTACGGCGTGACCGAGAAGCCGGCTTCGGAGCCCGCCATCATCGTCACACCTGCCTCGATGGCGCGGCGATGCACGTTCACCAGCGAATCGAGCTCGCGCTGCTTGGTGTCGATATAGCCGGGATCGACGCCCACCTCGCGGCCGTGCTGCACGACATTGGCCGTGTAAGTGATCGTCGGGCAGATCGGCACCTGCCGGTCGAGCAGCAGACCGATATCGGCGGTATCCATGTACGAGGCATGAATCACCCAGTCGACGCCGGCGCGGGCCGCCGCGGCGACGGTCTTCGCATAGCGCGAGTGGATCGTGACCTTGCGGCCCAGCGCATGCGCAGTGCGCACGATACAGGCCATCTCCTCATCCGACATGCAGGGTCCGGTGTCGGCATTGCGCTCCTGCGCCTGGCTGTCGCCGCTGATCTTGATCAGGTCGACGCGGTTCCTGACCTGCCGGCGCACCTCGCGCTGCATCTCGTCCATCGTCGAGCACAGGACGCCCTCGGCCGATGCGGGCATGCCCAGCCAGCTCGGGAAATAGTCGGCGAAGCCCCCGTCGGCGGCGATGTGGCGGCCGGCGGCGAAGATCCGCGGGCCGGCGAACATGCCGTTGTCGATCGCCTCGCGACAGGTCACGGCGACGTTCCAGGTGGATCCCGGGTCGCAGAACGAAGTGACGCCGCTTTGCAGCACCTTGGCCGCGTTCCAGACCGCCCTGACGGCCGCCCATTCCGCCCCGCCGTAGATGTCTACTTCCTCGGCGCTGCGGCCTTCGCCGTACGAGATGTGGCAGTGCGCGTCAATCAGGCCGGGCAGCACGGTCATGCCCTGCGCCCGCACGACCTCGTCGGCGGGCGCCTGCGCGTCGCGCGGCCGCTGGTCGTGCTGCCAGATCGCGGCGACGCGGCCGTCCACCACCCGGAGCGTGGCGTGCGGCAGCGCCGTGCGGCTCGTGCCGTCGATCAGCGTGGCATCGGCGATCTCGAGGATCCTGGCCATGGCGCTCGCTCCGTTCTTCAGATGTCGATCTTGAACAGCTTGGCGGCGTTGCCGGCGACCACCTTGAAGCGTTCTTCTTCCGACAGCTCAGCGAGGATGCGCGCGATGTTCTGCGTCGTGTTCGGATACGGACACGGCGGATGCGGGAAGTCCGAGCCCCACATGATGCGGTCGATGCCGATCTCCTGGCGCAGCTTCGCCGCCAGCGGATCGTTGATGATCCCGGCGTAGATGTTCTCCTCGACGTAGCGGCTGGCCGGCTTCTTCTGCAGTTGGTCGAAGTCGGGGAAGGTCTGGATGCGGTTCAGCCGGTACTTCAGGATGGGCAGCCACGAGGCATCGTATTCGGACAGGAAGATCTTCAGGCGCGGGAAGCGATCGAAGATGCCGCCGAAGATGAACTCATTGGCCAGCACCGGCTGCGCCTCGTAGAACAGATCGAGGAAGCTGGCCGGCACGTTCTCGCGTTCCTTCGCGCCGTGATACGTGAAGGGGTCGCGCACTTTGCCGGTGACGATGTGCAGGGTCACCGGCAGGCCGGCTTCCTGCGCCGCCGCCCAGAACGGATCGTAGCGGCGGTCGCGGTACGGCGCGGCGCCGTCGACCGGATTGGTGCCTATCATGATCGCGCGCGCGCCGCGCTTGAGCACGCGGTTCAGCTCGGTCAGCGCCCAGTCGACGTCGACGATGGGGATCATCGCCACCGCCAGCAGCCGCTTGCGATCCTGCGAGCAGTACTCCTGGATCCAGTCGTTGAACACCTCCGCGCAGGCATTGCGCGCGCGTCCGTCGTCCATCCGCGGAATCCACAGGCCCCAGGTCGGGTTCAGCACTTCGGCTTGGATGCCGTCCTGATCCATCAGCTTCAGCCGGTACACCGGATCGGAGCCTGCCTGGGCCAGATCTTCCAGCCGGCGATCCTTGCCGTCGGCGGCGACCAGCTCGTCCATCCGCGCCGCTTCTCCGGCGCGGCCGACGTAGAAGAACCCCCCCTCGTGTCCTTCGAAGTTCTGCACGCCGTGCGGGACCTTTTCGCCGAACTGGCCGCCCAGCGTCTTGATCCACAGGTCGGTCGGCTCGAACACGTGGGAGTCTGACGAAATGATGATCTTGTCCATTGGTAGCTCGGTTCCTGCGGGTTGACGTGTGCGAGAAATATATGCCGTATTGGTATGCCAGTCAAGAACGCCGAGCATCGCCTTGCGCGAGCAGGAAGGCCAGCGCGTCGCGAGTGAAATCCTCGGCTTCGAAGTTCAGGATCCGGTGCGGCCGGCCCGGATAGACCTTCAGCACCGACCCCGCGATGGCCGCATGCATCCGCTGCGAATGCGCCGGCGGCGTGACCGGATCGGCCGAGCCCACGGCAATCCACGTGGGGCAGGCGATCCGGTCCAGCCGCTGCGCCGTGTCATGCGCGAGGATCGCGCGGTAGTGCCCGGCCAGTCCTTCCCTGGACGGCGCGTGACCGTCCTGCCAGCGGCGCGTGCGCAGCGCGATCTCGTCGCGCACCTGCTGCTCGTGCCCGTTGATGAACTCCTCGCCGAACGCCGAGAAGGCGCTGAACATCGCCCACAGCTCCGGCGTCGTCTCCAGCAGGATCTTGACCAGCAGGTCGTAGCGCAGCCGCATGTAGGGACTCGGCCGTTCGTAGCTCGAGTACAGCGACAGCGAGGCCACGCGCTCGGGCGCGGCCAGCGCGATCTCCTGGCCGATGGCGCCGCCCAGCGAATAGCCGGCGACGTGGGCGCGGGCGATGCCCAGGCCGTCGAGCAGACCCAGCGCATCGCGCGCCATCTCGGCCGGCGTGTAGCCGGAGGAGGGCACGTCGCTGTGCCCGATGCCGCGCAGGTCGTAGACGATGCAGCGGAAATGCCGGCTGAAGCTGGGCAGCTGCTGATCGAAGGTCGTGTGCTCCATGCCGTTGCCGGCGATCAGCAGCACGGCCGGCCCCTCATCGCCGACGATGCGATAGAAGGTGCGAACCCCATTGGCGATCAACTCGGGCATGGGAACCTCAGCGTCGCGTCATCGGTGCGATCTCGCGATCCCAGGCGTCCTGCCAGCGCGCGCGGTTGTTTGCGGCCGCGCGTTCGCTGAAGCTCACCAGCCGCGCGAAGTCCGCGTCCGACAGCGTGTACTTCGCATGCTCGGCCGTCAGCTTGGCATTGCGGTTGACGGGCGTGATCTTCAGCTCGCGCGTGACATTGGCGATGGTCTCAGGCTTCAGATAGAAGTCGATGAAGCGCTTCGCATCCGCGGCGTTCGGCCCGTTCTTGACCTGCGCGATCACGTCCATGCCGGCCGGCGAGCCCTCGCACGGAACGACGAAGCGCGCGGGCACGCCCTCGTCGATCATCTTGTAGGCCGCGCTGGAGATCATCGGCACCGCCCAGACCTCCTCCTGAGCGAGCAGGCGCTGCTGCCCCGCGGAATCGTCGATGACCGCGACCAGGTTCGGTCCCATGGTCTTGATCAGGTTCAGGCCCGCACTGACGTCGGCTTCGTTGCCGCCGGCAATCTTGTTGGCCATCAGCAGGAAGAAGCCGTTCATGTACTTGGGCGAGGACACGCCGACGCGGTTCTTGAGATCGGGGCGCCACAGGTCCTTCCAGCACTTGATGTCGTTCTTCACGCGATCGGTCCGGTACACGATGCCGTACGGATAGACCCACATGCCGGCGAACATCGCCGCGCCGCTCGAATCGCGGCGCACGCCCGCATCCGGCAGGGTGGCGAGGCTGGGGATCTCGGCCGGATTCAGCGGCGCGAACAGACCGTCCTCGTAAGCGACGGTGGCGTCCTGCGTGGTCGCCATTACCAGGTCGATCTTCGGGCTGGCGCGCTGCGCGGCGACCATCTGGATGTTGGCCAGCGACACGCCTGAGATCACGCGCACCTTGACGCCCGTGGCCTTCTCGAACGGCGCGATCGCCTGCTCGGCGATCGCCTTGCCCCAGGTGCCGCCCCAGGTGGCGAGCACGATCTCCCTGGCCATGCCAGGAGCGGGTTGCAGCAGAGCGCCGGCCAGCAGCAGCGCGGCGCAGGACAGGATTCGACACGATCTCATGGCTAACGTCCTCCGGCGGTGGGTCTATCGGACAGAAAAAACGGCATGTACAATTGGTATGCCGATACGCCATACTGTACGCGATGAACACGTCTGTCAATCACGATTCCGCCGCTGCCGCCGACCCCGTCGAAGCCTTTGGCCAGCTCGCCAGAAAGCGCCGTTCCGTTTATGCCTACCGCGACGAAGACGTGCCGCGCGAGCTCATCGAGCGGGCGCTCGCCGACGCGGTGCTGGCACCGAATCACCATAGGACGGCACCGTGGCGCTTCTTCGTCATCACACGCCCGGCGCGGCAGCTGCTGGTCGACGCTTACGAGGCGGCGGCGCACAGGCTGGGCCGCGACGTCGCGCGCGCCGTGCAGCGCGCCAAGGACGCGCCGGTGAACGTGGTGCTGGCCTGCGTGCCGGACCTGGCGAACCCGCGCGTGCTGCTGCAGGAGGAGGAGTTCGCCGTCGCGGCCGCCGCTCAGAACCTGATGCTGTCGCTGACCGCCGCCGGCGTGGACACGCTGCTGACCACCGGCGAGCTCGCGCTGTCGCCCGAGCTTGCGCAGCGCGTGGGACTACCCGATCCGCCGGCCCGGCTGATGGGCGTGCTCAACGTCGGCTACCGCAACCCCGCACGGCCGCTCGCGGCCCGTCCCGACCGCCCGCTGGCGCAGGTCGTGTCGTGGATCGAGCGGAACTGATTCACCCACCACCAAGGAGCGCAGATGAGCAACATCACTCGCGGGGATCCGGCGGGCTTCGCCAACGTCCGCAAGACCATCTACCACCACTACATTCGCGTGGACAATCCATCGTCGCTGATCTTCCTGTCCGGACAGGTATCGCGCGACAGCGAGGGCAAGCAGGTGGGCCCCGGCGACATGGCCGAGCAGACGCGTCAGTGCATCCGCAACATGAGCACCGTGCTCGAAGCGGCCGGCGGCACGCTGGACGACATCGTGTCGATCGTGGTCTATACCACCGACATCCGCCAGTTCAAGGAAATCGTGGCGTCGCGGATGGAGTTCTTCCGCAACAAGCTGCCGACCAGCACGATCGTGGAAGTCAACCACCTGGCCGACCCCGGCCTGATGATCGAGTTCCAGGCCGTGGCCGCGCTCTGAGCGGCCTGAGGCGGCCGCCGGTCTCAGGCGGCCGCGAGCCTCCGGCGCGCCGCCTTCCGGGGCGCGGCCGATTTCTTCGTCTCCGCCGGCGACGCCTCGGCCGGACGAACGGCCGCGCGGTTCCATGACGGCACCTGCAGCCGGTTCTCGTAGGTGACGATCGCCGCGTTGATCTGCTGGCAGACCAGTTGCGCGAAGCCGGCCGCGTCGTCGCGTTCCAGCGCCTTGATCATCTGGTTGTGGATGTCCAGCGTCTGCGCGGCGCGTTCGAAGTCCTGCCAATGGAAGTGGCGCACCACGTAGGCCTTGTCGCGCAGCATCACGAGCACCATCTCCAGCCACCGGTTGCGCGTGGCGCGGGCCAGGGCCGCATGGAAGTCGGCGCGCACCTCGAGCATCTTGACCAGGTCGCGCTGCGCCAGCGCGGCCTTGAAGTGCCGGTTGATCTGCTTGAGCCGCTCGATCTCTTCAGGGGTGATGTTCGCCGCGATCTGCTTGGCGGCCGCGCTCTCCAGCTGCAGCCGCAGCGCGTACAGCTTGCGCAGGTCGTCGGGGCCGATGTCGACCACCACGGCCACGCCCTTCGGGCCCGTCTCGACGAAGCCGCGTTCGAGCAGGCGCTTGGTCGCCTCCCGGACCGGCGTGCGGCTGACCCCGAAGCGCGATACGAGATCCCGCTCGGAGATCCGATCGCGCGGACGGATCACGCCCGCAAGGATGTCCGAGACGACGCCATTGAAGACACGATCCGCTTCGGTCGATCTGCTCATGATGCGTGATGGCCTGCCGTTAGCGCTTTGGTGTACCAATGCCGGGGAGTCTAGCAAAAGTTCCCCCGCATCACGGCAGGATCAGGGCCCGCGCGGGGATTCAGGCCATTTGCGCCGACCTGAACAGCGCGAGGTCCGCCTCGGTCCACCCGGCGGCCGCCCAGTCCGGAAATGCGAAGCGCTCGCCCGAAGGCGGCGTGACGCCGCCGCGCAGGGCGCCCGGTTCGGAGCGGCCGAAGAAGACGGCGGCCTGCGCCGGCAGCGGACGGCTGTCGGGGGCGGCCAGCCACAGGCGCAGCTGGGTGCGCCGCTTGGCGACGTCGTCGTGGTCCTTGTAATCGGTACGGGAATGGTAGACGAGGTGATTGTTGAAGAACTGCAGGTCGCCCTTGCGCAGCTCTATCGTCGTGCTGAGCTCGTCGGCCAGCGCCGACACCAGCTCGATCGCTTCCTGCTGCTGCGCGGTCAGCGGCGGCACGCCCGCGATCCGCTGGCCGCTCTCTATGTACGAGCGCGAGAAGATGCTGGTGAAATGTCCGTCCTGGAAATCGAAGACCGGCCGCTCGTACCACGGCATCTCGCCGGCCACTTCCTCGCCCTGTCGGCTGAAGAAATAAGGCCGGTACAGCACCGCCAGCAGGTCGGGCCGGCGCGCCAGCACGGCATTGTGGATCGCCGGTGAACTGACGACGCGGCTGTGCCCGCCCGAGATCGGCTCGCGAATGCACATCAGCGCCAGCCGGTCGCACTGGTCGGTATGGAAGCGCAGCGGTCCGCCGGCACGGTAGGCGCGGGTCGTAGCCTGGCCCATCTTCTCGCCCACGTCCTTGACTTCGGCGATGTAGTTGCCCAGCTTGCTCTGCGATACCGGCACGCCGATCTGGAGCCCTATGCTCCAGAACAGCAGCTTGCAGTCGTCCTCGCTCAGCGTCTCCACCGGAATGCCGCGCACCAGCGCGAAGCCCCGGCCGGACTCGAGCTCGCGGCTGATCTCCACGAAGCGCTGCTGCAGCCGCGGCGCCGGAAAATCGCCGCGCCGGATCTGCTCGACGGCGACGCCGCGCCGGCGAGCCGCGGCCAGCGCGGACAGCAGCTCGTCGATCTCGCTGTCAGTGAAGCGCATCGCCCAGCTCATGTCGTCGGCAAGCTCGCGCGCGCTCCAGACCTGCGGGCCGCTCAGCGGTTCGGGCGTATGCCCAGCGGTAGTCATCGATATTCTCCTGTCATGCTCAGGCCCGCAGGCCTACGAAACGATCCATGCCGATCACGCGCTCGACCAGCAGCACGCCGCCGATCGCGATCAGCACCAGCACGGCCGACACGGCCGAGACCGTCGGATCGAGGTTGAACTCCATGTACTGATAGATCGCGATCGGCAGCGTCTTGGTGTCCGGCGTGATCAGGAAGATCGTCGTGGCGAAGTCGTCGAACGACATCACGAACGAGAACAGCGCGCCGGCGAACAGCCCGGGCCGGATCAGCGGCAAGGTCACGTGAACGAAACTGGCCCAGGGCCGCACGCCGAGCGAGGCGGCGGCCTCGTCGAGCTGGCGGTCGTGGCGGCTGAGCGCAGCCAGCACCGCGCGCATGCTGTACGGGAACGTGATGATCACGTGCGCGATGACGATGTTCGACAGGCCGCTGCCGAAATGGCCGCGGCTGAAGAACACCAGCAGCGCCAGCCCGGTCACGACCAGCGGCAGCAGGATAGGCGACATCAGCAGCGTTTCCAGCTCGCGCGCGCCGCGGGCCGGATGCTTCCAGAGCCCGTAGGCGGCCAGCGTGCCCATGGCCACCGAGATCGGCGTCGTCAGGCCGGCCACCACGAGGCTGGTCAGGAAGCTCGACACGAACTCGTTTCGCTCGAAGATGTTCCAGTACCACCTCAGCGAGTAGCTGCGCG
Source organism: Burkholderiaceae bacterium (assembly GCA_050187175.1). Lineage (GTDB taxonomy): Bacteria > Pseudomonadota > Gammaproteobacteria > Burkholderiales > Burkholderiaceae_E > Zeimonas. Next base: position 24,426 of record JBFWXS010000053.1, on the reverse strand, counting down.
GCGGCAGCATGGTGTAGGTATCGCCGGAGAAGGACAGCAGGATGACCAGGACGATGGGCAGGAACAGCAGCAGGAACGCTGCCGCCCGCAGCACCCATACCGAGCCGAACGCGGCGTGACGGCGCGCCCGGTGCCAGATGCGGCGATGATTACGCATACTTCCTCCAGCGCGACAGCCGGCCCGACACGAGCAGGCAGGCCACTGTGAAGCCGAGCGCGGCGACGCTGAGCGCCGCGGCCACCGGCATGTTCTGCGCGAACAGCGCCTGGTCGTAGATCACGTTCGCGATCATTCGCACCGCGCTGCCGCCCAGGATCAGCGGCGTGGCGAAGGCCGTTCCGGCCAGCACGAAGGCGAGCGTGCCGGCCGCCAGCACACCGGGCGCCAGCAATGGCAGCGTGACGCGGAAGAAGGTGCTCACCTCGTCGGCGCCCAGGTTGCTGGCAGCCTCCTCCAGCGTCCGGTCGAAACGCTTGAAGCTGCCGGCCAGCGTGAAGATCACGAACGGCAGCACGAAATAGGTCAGGCCGATCGCCACGCTGGCCTCGTTGCGGATCAGCGGAATGAAGTCGTTGTCGGCGATCAGCCCCAGCGTGCGCAGCAGCTTGTTGATCAGCCCATTGTTGCCCAGCACCAGCATCAGCGAATACAGCCGCACGATCAGGCTGGTCATGAATGGCACCGCCACCAGGATGATCAGCGTCGCCCGCACGCGCGCCGAATCGGTACGGACGATCCAGTACGCGATGGGCAGGCCCAGCAGCAGGCTGCCGATGGTCGCGATCGCCGACAGGCGGAAGGTGGCCAGGATCGCGCCCAGATACAGCGGATCGGTGAGGATCCGCGCATAGGTCTGCAGCCCGATCGGCCCGCTGGGGGCCGTGCCGATCTTGCCGCTCTCGTACAGGCTCCAGGCCAGCAGGTCGAGCAGCGCGAGCGCGAACAGGCCCATCGTCGCCAGCGCGGGCGCCAGCAGCAGCCAGCGCTGCACCGCCGGCGACATGACGGGTCCGCGGCGACGACCGCCCGCGGCGCGCCGGCTTGCGGACGGACTGGCGGCGTCCACCGTCGTCTGGCCCGCGCTCATGCGAGCAGCGCCTTGACGGAGGTCGACTCCCATTGCAGCACGACCGGCTCGCCGATCTCGATCCCGTCGGGCTGGGCCGTCGACGGCAGCTTGACCAGGATCTCCTGCGCGCCAGCCTCGGCGCGCAGCTCGACGAAGGCGCCCATATAAGCGCGGCTGACGAGGCGGCCGGGCAGGCGGTTGATGCCATCGGGCGAGGCGTCGCCGTGCGCCGGATCGACGCCGTGCTGCGGCGTCCCGGACTCCCGCCGACTACAGAGCGAGATCGATTCTGGGCGCACGATCAGCCGGTTGGCGGCCTCACAGCCGCGCGGGTCGCCGGCCACGACGATGAACTCGCCATCGGCCGTGCGGAACAGCGACTGCCCCTGCGGCGTATAACCGGCATGACAGGCCTCGATCAGGTTGGCATCGCCGACGAAGCCGGCGACGAACGCGTCGGCCGGGCGCAGGTAGATGTCGCTGGGCGTGCCCACCTGGCGAATGCCGCCCTCGGCCATGACCACGATGCGGTCGGACATGGCCAGCGCCTCCTCTTGGTTGTGCGTGACCGCGACCGCCGTCATGCCCAGCCGCCGCAGCAGGGCGACCAGCTCGACGCGCATCTCGGCGCGCAAGCGCGCATCCAGGTTGGACATGGGTTCGTCCAGCAGCAGCAGCGACGGCCGCATCGCCAGCGCACGGGCAATGGCCACGCGCTGCTGCTGGCCGCCCGACAGCTCGTGCGGATAGCGCGAACCGTACTTCTCCAGCCGGACCTGGACGAGCGCCTCCTGCACGCGCGTCTCGATCTCCGCCTTGGGGATCTTCATCATCTTCGGGCCGAAGCGCAGGTTCTCCGCTATGGTCATATGCGGAAACAGCGCGTAGTTCTGGAACACCAGCCCCACGTCGCGCTCATACGGCGGCACCTTGTCCATGGTCATGCCGCGCAGCAGCACGCTGCCCGAGCTGGCCTTCACGAATCCGGCGATCGTGCGCAGCAGCGAGGTCTTGCCGCTGCCGCTCGGACCGAGTAGCGTAACGAATTCACCTTCGCGCACCTCGAAGGAGGCGTCGGAGACGACCGGGGTCTCTCCATAGCGAATCTCGATGTTCCTCAGTTCCAGGACGGGAGCTGAGTTCGGTGCTTGCATGGGGCCGCCCTCGCGTCGGGTTGATGGCATCCGCGATTGGCATGCCAATTTAGGATACTTTCAGGCGATCCTTGATTGTTGTCAAGTGCTTCTCGTCAAAATGAGGCGGGGGAGCGGCAGGCGCGGGTCGGCGGCTGGGATGGATGCGGCGGTCGGCCCTTTGGGCCGGCTGCGCTGCTCGACGCCGCATACATCCCAGCCGCCGACCCGCGCCTGCCGCTCCTGCAACACTGGTGGCGTGCTGAAGAAAACCTAGTGGCAGGAGTCGCGCGCACGCTCGATCGGATCGGATCCAGGCTCGAACGGGTGTTCGCAGACATGCGGATTGCCTTCGTCTACCACCGCTGTATCGGCAAAGGCGTGGGCCGGGCGCTGCGGCTGGGCGTCGGGCCGAGGCGGCCAGCGCGCGGCGCCCGGCCCACGCCTTTGCCCGCCACCACTCACCCGCGAGCCTCGCCCTCCATGCCCATGGCCCGCAACCGCTTGTACAGATACGACCGCGAAATCCCCAGCTCCTCGGCCACTTTCTTCTTGTTGCCGCGCATGCGCCGCATGGCATCGCGAATCAGGTCTGTCTCGACCCGCTCCTTGGCTTGCCAGACGTCGCCGCGAATCGCGGACAGCGGCTCGGCGTAGCCGGTGTCGTAGCGGCCGGCCGCGCCGTCCGGCGCATCGATGGGCATGCCGCCGCGCGGTTCCAGCGCACCGAAGTCGTCCACTGACAGCGCCGGCCCGTCGCAGAAGATCGCCGCGCGCTGCACGGCATGCTGAAGCTGCCGCACATTGCCGGGCCAGGCGCGGAACTGCAGGTAATCGACGACGTCGGCCGGCAGCGCCTTCTTCGCGACGCCGTGCCGTCGGGCGAAGGCGTCGAGAAAGGTATCGGCCAGCTCGGGGATGTCCTCGATGCGATCGCGCAGCGCCGGCAGCCGCAGCGTCACTGCGCTGATCCGGTAGAACAGGTCGAGGCGGAAGCCGCCGCTGGCGATCATCGCCTCGAAATCGCGATTGCTCGCCGAGATCAGCCGGAAATCGGAATGGCAGACGCGATCGCCGCCGATGCGCTCGAAGCCTCCATCCTGCAGCACCCGCAGCAGCTTCACCTGCATTTCCAGCGGCATGTCGCCGATCTCGTCGAGGAACAGGCTGCTGCCGTCGGCTGCCTCGAACTTGCCCTTGCGTCCGCGCCGGTCGGCGCCGGTGAAGGCGCCGCCCTCGTAGCCGAACAGCTCGCTTTCGATCAGGTTGGCCGGCATCGCGGCTGCATTGACCAGCACCATAGGCTTGTTGCTGCGCGGACTTAGCAGATGGATCGCATGCGCGACCAGCTCCTTGCCAGTGCCGCTTTCGCCGACCAGCAGCACGGGCACGTCCAGCGGCGCCACGCGCAGGATGTCGTCCTTCAATCGCCGGATGGCATCACTGCCGCCGACTATCTGCTCCAGCCCCCACGCACGGTTGCGCAGGCCCGACAGCTCGCGCTTGTAGAAGTCACGCTCCTGTCTGACGCGCGCCAGCTCGTTGGACATGTCGCGCAGCGCCTGCGGTCCCTTGAACATGACCTGGCCGATGGCCGCCACCAGCCGCTTGTGCCGATTGAAGATCGGCGTGCGCGACACGATGCGCGTGACGCCGTTCATCTCGTGCATCTGCCCGATCTCGGCCTTGCCCGTGACCACGACGTTGGGCAGGCGCGAGTTCTCGATGACCTCGGCCACCGGCCGCCCGACGGCGTCGCCGTGCCGCAGGCCGAAGAAGCCCTCGTGCACGGGGCTCATGTAGCGCAGCGTACCCGCCGGATCCACCACGACGATCGCTTCGTAGGGATTGGTGATGAAGTGGCGAAAGATGTCGTCGGCGCAATCGACGGTGGCGACGAACTCGGCGAGCTCGTCGGCGGCGCCGGACTCGAACAGCAGGAAGCAGACGCCGTTGGCCGTGATGATAGTGCCGACCGTCAGCGGATGCTCGAGCTCGGTCAGCGCATAGACGCGCTTGAGCGGCGCATTGCGCTGGTTGCGCCACAAGCGGGACAAGGTGCTCGCCACCGCATCGTCCTTGCCGAGCCCGGACGCGAAGCGCGCCTGCCCGCTCTCGTCGAAAACCAGTACCCCTTCCAGCTCTCTCATCGGATCCTACGTCGTTGCTGCTGATGCAAGTTGGACGACGGAACATCAAATGTAGTCACTAAGCACACAGTGATTGCCATCGATGTCGTCGCGATGCACATGTTCTCATCCCTCGCCCCGGATTCGCGTCATCGATGCGATTGGCGTGCCAGCCTGAAGGCGCTGTTTCACTGGGAAGCACACGCGACGAAGTGAGGTCCATGCATGTTGAATGCGATGACCACGCCGGATGGCACAGCGATTGCATTGGTGGGCTCCTGCGTCGCCCGACCCAGGCGCCGCGTTCGCCACGGAGACCCGCGTGCAATTCGAAGAGATCCTCTACGAGGAAGACGGCCCGATCGGCACGATCACGCTGCACCGGCCGCATGACGGCAACATGTTCACCGAGACGATGTGCCATGAGATCCGCGACTGCATCAACGCGATCCGGCGCGAGACGCGCACGCGCGTGATCGTGATCACCGGTGCGGGCGACAAGTTCTTCTGCATCGGCGGCCGCAAGGAAGGCATGCCCAGGACGCAGCTGTATGCCGGCGTGCTGCCGACGCTGGAGATGTACGAGAGCATAGACAGGCTGCAGAAGCCGGTGATTGCGTCGGTCAACGGCTTCGCGGTCGGCGGCGGCAATGTGCTGCAGGTGGTCTGCGATCTCACGATCGCGAAGGAGTCGGCGGTCTTCCGGCAGGTGGGCCCGATGATGGGCAGTTTCGACGCCGGCTACGGCACCTGGTACCTGGAAGACCTGGTCGGCAAGAAGCGCGCGAAGGACATCTGGTATCGCAATCCGAAGATGAGCGCGCGCGAAGCGCTCGAGATAGGCCTGATCAACAAGGTCGTTCCCGACGCCGAGCTGAAGACGGCAACGCGCGCGTACGCGCTGGAAGTGGCCGAGCGCGGCGCCTTCGCACTGGCGTCGGTCAAGGGTGCGTTCAATGCGCGCCATGGCGGCGTCGGCGGACTGTCCCGCGTCACGCACGACCTGCTGCTGCGCGGCTACCTCGATTCGCAGGAGCACGACGAGCTGGCCGCGGCCTTCGCCGAGCGCCGCGCTCCCGACACATCGCGCTTCGGCCGCTGATCGCCGCGCCGCCGCCCGTATGCAGAACATCCTGACGCTGCACAACCCGCAGAAGGCGAGGGAGTACTACCTCGCCGGCCTGTGGCAGCAGGAGACGCTGTACACGCTCGCCAGGCGCCATGCGCGCGAGCGCGCCAGCGCCTGCGCATTGCGCGACGCTTACGTCCGGCTGACATGGCGCGAGACGGTCGACTGGGCCGACAGCGTCGCCGAGGCCCTGCATCGCGCCGGCCTGAAGCCGGGTGATCGCGTGGGCGTCTGGCTGCCCAGCGTCGTGCAGGCCGTGATCGTGCTGCTGGCGTGCTCGCGCAACGGCTACGTCTGCTGCCCTTCGCTGCACCAGAACTACACGACGCAGGAGATCGCGACGTTGCTCGACCGCATCCAGTGCCGGGCGCTGGTCGCGATGCCGGGCTACGGCGCGGATGCGCGCCGCCATTCGATCTCCGAGTACCGGATCGCGTCGCTCGTCGCCACGTTCCTGGTTGAACGTCCCGAAGCGCCGGGCGCAAGCGGCGCGTCCGGCACATCGGGTACGTCCGGCGCGCTCTGCACGTCCGGCGGGGGCAGCGCAAAGCTGCCTCCCGGCACGCAGCCCTTCCCGGGCCGGCAGCCGCCGGCGGTGCTGTCGGCGCCCGACCTGAATCCCGACAAGATCGTCTATCTGGCCTTCACGTCCGGCACCACCGGCCTGCCGAAGGGGGTCATGCACAGCGACAATACGCTGCTCGCGAACGGCCGCGCGATGGTCGACGACTGGGGCCATAGCAGCGACACCATCCTGCTGACGCTGAGCCCGGTCAGCCATCACATCGCCACCGTCGCCGTCGAGCAGATGCTGATCGCCGGACTGGAGCTGGTCCTCACCAGCCCGGACAGCGGCCGCGCGCCGCTCGACTGGATCCTGGAGACGCGCGCCAGCTACGTGATGGGCGTGCCCACGCACGCGATGGACATCCTGCAGGCGCTGCGCAGCCGCGGCCTGCATGCGCTGGGGGACGTGCGCACCTTCTACATGGCGGGCGCCGCGATCCCGCCGGACATCGCGCAGACCTTTCTGCGGCTCGGCGTGACGCCGCAGAACGTCTACGGCATGACCGAGAACGGCTCGCATCAGTACACGCTGCCCAGCGACACCCCCGGGATCATCACCACGACCTGCGGCCGCGCATGCCGCGGCTACGAAGTCAGGCTGTGGAGGCCGGATGCACCCGACGTCGAAGCCGGGCCCGGCGAGATCGGCGAAATCGGCGGCCGCGGCGCGCTGCTGATGCTGGGCTACTTCAGCCATCAAGTCGCCACCGAGAGTTCATTCAATCTGCACGGCTGGTTCATGAGCGGCGATCTCGGCCGATTCGACGAACGCGGCAATCTGTTCGTGGTGGGCCGCAGGAAGGATCTGATAATCCGCGGCGGTCACAACATTCATCCGGCGCGCATCGAGGAGCTGGCGCTGCGCCATCCCGGTGTCGAGCGCGCGGCCGCCTTCCCGGTGGCCGATGAACGTCTCGGCGAAAAGGCCTGCCTCGCGATCATCGCGCGCGACGGCAAGGGGCCGAGCGCGCAATTGCTGCTGGCGCATCTGGCCGAGGCCGGGCTGTCCAAGTACGACATGCCGGAATTCTTCGCCGCGCTGCCCAGCTTTCCGCTCACCGCCAGCGGAAAGATCCTCAAGCGCGAACTGGTCGAGATGGTCCGCCGCGGCGAGCTGATGCCGCAGGCGGTGCGCTACCAGGACCACCTCGAATGAGGCCGCACTCAATGACGTCCGCCGCCATGACGATCCGCCTGGACCGCGACGGTTCGCTCGCGCTGATCACGCTCGACCGACCCGACGCGCTGAACGCGCTGCGCTTCTCCATGCTGGCCGAGCTGGCGGCCGCGTTCGACCGCGTCGCGCAGTCCGATGCACGCGCGCTGCTGATCGTCGGCGCCGGCAGCCGGGCCTTCTGCGCGGGCGCCGACATCAAGGAGCTGATGGATCGCGACCTGAACAGCCAGCGCGACGGCGCGCTGCTCGGACAGCGCGCGTTCGCCACGCTCGATGCCTTGCCGATACCGTCGCTGGCCGTGCTGCACGGCCATGCCTTCGGCGGCGGACTGGAGCTGGCAATGGCCTGCACCTTTCGCGTGGCGACGCCGCGCGCGCGCATGGGTCTGCCCGAGATCAAGCTGGGGCTGATCCCCGGCTACGGCGGCACGCAGCGGCTGCCGCGGCTGATCGGACAGGCGCGTGCGCTGGAGCTGGTGCTGTCGGGCCGCACGGTCGACGCCCGCGAAGCCGAGCAGATCGGCCTCGTGCATCGCGTGGTCGACGGCGAGGATCCGGTGGCGATCGGCCGCGAGTTTCTCGCGCCCATGCTCGGCTACAGCCGCTGCGCCAGCCGCTTCGCGCGCGAGGCCGTGCAGCGCGCCGCCGACACGACGCTGGCCGAAGGGCTGCGCATCGAAGCCGATCTGTCGACGCTGGCCTATCGCACGCAGGACGCCGACGAGGGCATGCGGGCCTTCGTCGAGAAGCGGGCGCCACAGTTCCGGGACGCATAAGCCATGCAACAGCACAGACGTCAGGGTTGCATCGTCGTCACCGGCGCCAGCCGCGGCATAGGCGCTGCGATCGCGGTGGCGCTGGCCGAGGCCGGCTTTCATGTCGGCTGCCTGTCCCGCTCCGGCGATCCGCCGGCGCGCGCCGACGCAACGCCGCAGACGCGCGGCCGCTGGCTGTCCGCGGCCTGCGACATCACGCAGCCGGACAGCGTGCGGCGCGCCTTCGACGCCATCGCCGCGGCGGCTCCGGTACCGCTGATCGGGCTGGTGAACAACGCCGGCGTCCATACGCAAGCGCCGTCCGCCACGCTGGCCATGGCCGACTACCAGCACGTGATGGCCACCAATGCAGGCTCGGTGCTGAGCACCAGCCAGATCGCCTATCCGCATCTGCGCCGCGGCAGCAACGAGACGCCGGCGCTGATCGTGAACATGGGATCGTTCTTCGACAAGCTGGGCGTCAAGCGCAACCTGGCCTACTGTGCGTCGAAGGCGGCAGTGGCCGCGATGACCCGCTGCCTGGCCGTCGAATGGGCCGGCGACGGCATCCGCGTGATGAACCTGGCGCCGGGCTACGTCACTACGGATCTGAACCGCGACGCGCTCGGCAGCGGCCCGCTGCGCGACTTCCTGGCGCGCCGCATCCCGACCGGCGGCCCCGGCACCGCCGACGACGTGGCGCGCCTGGTGGCCCTGCTGTTCGCGGAGCCGCAGCCGTACCTCACCGGCGCGACGCTGTATCTGGATGGTGGCCACGGGATGGCGCTATGAACCGGAACCTGCTCGAACGGCTCGACGCACGGCTGCCGCTGGACGACGACGAGCGCATGCTGCTGGACAGCGTCGCCGCGCTGGCCCGCGCGGAGCTCGCGCCGCGCGCCGCCGGTTTCGACCGCAGCGGCGAGTTCCCGTGGCGCAACGTCGAGGCCTTGAACGCGCTCGGCCTGAACGCCATGTTCGTGCCCGAAGCCTACGGCGGAGCGCCGCTGTCGTATCGCTGCTATCTGGCCTGCGTGCGCGAAATCTCCATGGCCTGCGCGGCGACCGGCATCATCTGGGCCACCAACTTCCATGCCGTCAAGCCGCTGATCGAGTTCGGCAGCCACGAGCAGAAGGCCCGCCTGCTGCCGCGCATCGCCGCCGGCGGCCTGGCGGCCCTGGCGATCACCGAGCCGTCCGCGGGTTCCGACGCCACCGGCATGCGCACCCGCTTCACGCCGGACGGCAATGCGATCGTCGTCGACGGCGGCAAGACCTTCATCACCAATGGCGACGTCGCCGACCAGTATCTGCTGTTCGGCAAGTGGGCCGGCATCGACGATTCGAAGCGCGCGATCTCGGCGCTGATCCTCGAGAAAGGAACACCCGGCCTGCAGGTGCTCGGCACCGAGCACAAGATGGGCATGCGCGCATCGAGCACCGCGGCGCTGGCCTTCGACGGCTGCCGCGTGCCGCGCGCCAACCTGATCGGCGATCCCGGCGACGGGCTCGGCATCCTGCTCGCATCGCTGAACCGGTCGCGGCCCAGCGTCGCCGCGCATGCGCTGGGTATCGCGCGCGCCGCATTCGACGACGCGGTGGCCTACATCAATGAACGGCGCCAGTCGGGCCGCCGCATCCTCGAGTTCCAGGGCATCCAGTTCCTGCTCGCCGATCTGGCCAGCGAGCTGGCGCTGTGCGAGTCCTGGCTGTGGCGCGTCGGCGGGATGGTCGACGCCGGCGAGACCGACTTCGGCATCGAAGCCTCGCTGCTGAAGCTGCGCGCCACCGATGCCGCCATGCGCATCACCACCGAAGCGGTGCAGCTGCTCGGCGGCTACGGCTACTGCGCCGAGCACCGCGTCGAGCGGCTGATGCGCGACGCAAAAATCACCCAGATCTGGGAAGGCACGAACCAGATCCACAGACAACTAATAGGACGCAGCTTTCTGCGCAAGGAGAGGAGCACTCGTGACTGACATCCGGACCGTCGGCATCGCCGGCAGCGGCACGATGGGGGCGGGTATCGCCATCGTGGCGGCACGCGCCGGCTTTCGTACCCGCGTCTACGATACCCGCGACGACGCGCTGCAGCGCGCGCGGGCGCAGACGCAGGGCTTCCTCGACAAGTCGGTCGAGCGCGGCAAGCTGACGGCCTCGGCGGTATCCGAGATCATGCAGCGCTGGCAGGGCACGAAGCAGATCGAGGACTTGAACGACTGCGACATCGTCATCGAAGCGGTGTTCGAGGAACTGTCGGTCAAGCATGCGCTGTTCTCGCGGCTGAACGACATCTGCCCGCCGCACACGCTGTTCGCCTCGAACACGTCGACGCTGTCGATCACCGAGATCGCCGGCGGCAGCGGCCGCCCGGATCGCTGCGTAGGCATGCACTTCTGCCTGCCCGCTCAACTGATGAAGCTGGTCGAGACGTCGCCGGGACTGGACACCAGCGAGCGCAGCTTCGCGATCGCCTGGGAGTTCGTCCGCGCGCTGGGGCAGCAGCCGGTGAAGACGCAGGACACGCCGGGCTTCATCCTCAACTACTTCCTCGTGCCGTATCACAACGACGCCATCCGGCTGGTCGAACAGGGCGTGGCGGACCCGGCCGACATCGACGTCGCGATCCGCACTGCACTCGGCTATCCGATGGGTCCCATGGAGCTGCTCGACCTGATCGGCATGGACACGCAGAAGCTGCTGTGCGAAGCGCTGCACGGCGTCACGCACGAGCCGCGCGCCGCCTGCCCGCCGCTCGTGCGCCGCATGATCGCTGCCGGCCGGCTGGGCAAGAAGAGCGGCCGCGGCTTCTTCGAGCACGACAGGAACCGGATGTTCGGAGGCTGAACATGAGCTATCGCATCATTCAGGCGGGCCTGAGCCGCTCGTTTCCCGAAGCGCATCCGTTCCTCGCGCATGCCAGCGCCGACGGCGACGGCGACGGTGTCGTCTACCTCGGCGCGCAGGCGGGCGCCGCCTACCGGCCCGACGAACAGGCGTCGTTCGTCGCCATCGAGCTGGGCACCGAGTGCCTCGGCGTCCATACCGGCGAGCAGCGCGGCAACGAGGGCGGCAACGTGGTCGGCTTCGCCCGCTACCGCCTCGGCGACAGCGCGCCGACGCTGCTGGTCGAACTGGTGCGGCAGCCGCAGACGCTGCCGCAGGCATTGATCGCCGCGCATCAGGCATTCGCCGACGCCGGCCTGGTCGTTGCCGTCTGCAACGATTTCCCCGGCCGCATCGTCGACCGTCTGCTGCGCCCGTATCTGAACTCGGCGCTGCGCCGGCTCGACGAGCGGCTGGCCAGCGCCGACGATCTCGATCGCACGCTGTGCCTCGGCCTGGGCCATCCCGAAGGGCCGATCACGCGGCTCGAGCGTACCGGCCTGCATCACCACTACGCCGTCAGCCGGGCGCTGTACGAGGCGCTCGGCCAGGAAGCGTTCGCGCCGGCACGGCGCGCCGCCGTGGCTGCGGCGCGCGCGGGAGCCTGAGCCATGCCTGGAGCTCTGTCCGGCTTTCGCATCGTCGACCTGACGTCGGTGGTGATGGGCCCGTACGCCACTCAGATCTTCGGCGACATGGGCGCCGAAGTCATCAAGGTCGAAAGTCCGGAAGGCGACATCATGCGCCACATGGGACGCGGCCGCAGTCCGGCGATGGGGCCGATCCACTTGTCGGTCAACCGCAACAAGCGCAGCCTGGTGCTCGACCTGCGTCAGGCCGCCGCTCGCGACGCGCTGCTGCGCCTCGCCGCCACAGCCGACGTATTCGTGCATTCGATGCGGCCGGACGCGATAGAGCGGCTCGGCCTCGGCTACGAGCAGGTGCGCGCCGCGGCGCCCGGCATCGTCTACTGCGGCGCCTACGGCTACGGCAGGGAAGGCCCCTATGCGCTGGAGCCGGCCTACGACGACATGATCCAGGGCGTCTGCGGGCTGTGCGACCTGAACGCGCAGCTGGCCGGCGAACCGCGCTTCACGCCGACCATCATCGGCGACAAAGTGGCCGGGCTGACCATCGCGTACGCCGTGCTCGGCGCGCTGCTGCACCGGCAGCGCAGCGGCGAGGGACAGTTCATCGAAGTGCCGATGTTCGAGACGCTGAGCTCGTTCGTGCTGGTCGAACATCTGTGGGAACGCGTCTACGACGAGCGCCACGGCGCCGCCGGCTATCCGCGCGTGCTCAGCCAGCTGCGCAAGCCGCATCGCACCCGCGACGGCTATCTGTGCGTGCTGCCGTACACCGACAGGAACTGGCAGGACTTCTTCCGTCTGGCGGAGCGCACCGATCTGGCGGAGGACCCACGCTATGTCACCGCCAACAGCCGCAGCCGCAACTACGAGACGCTGTACCGGACGCTGGGCGAGATCATCGCGACGCGCGACTCCAGTGAATGGCTGCGCGAATGCCGCGCGCTCAGCATCCCGGTCGCGCCCGTCAACAGCCTCACCGATCTGTTCGACGATCCGCATCTGAAGGCGGTGGGCGCCTTCATGCGCGTGCCGCACCCCAGCGAAGGCGAGCTGACCCAGGTGCGGCCGCCGGTGAGCTTCGGCGCGACGCCGAGCCGGCTGGCGCGCCTGGCGCCCGCTCTGGGCGAACACAGCCTCGAGGTGCTGCGCGAAGCCGGACTGTCCGAACCGGAGATCGACGCGCTGCTCGCCAGCGCGGCCACCCGAACTTCATCCGCCACCGGAGCCGCCGCATGAGCAGCCACGAACCTGCGCTGCTCGAGAAGACCGGCGGTGTCGCGACGCTGACGCTGAACCGCCCCGACAAGCTGAACGCCATGGGCAGCACAATGCGCGCTGCGATTGACCGGCATCTGCAGGCCGTGACCGCCGATGCCGGGATCCGCGTGCTGCTGATCCGCGCCAAGGGCCGCGCCTTCTGCGCCGGCGCCGACATGGACGATCTGCCCGGCGACCCGCTGATCTGGCGCGAACGCATCCTGCTCGCGCAGCGTCACCACCGGATGCTGGCGACGATGAACGCCATCGTGGTCGCCGCCGTACAGGGCAAGGCCGTCGGCGGCGGCGCATCGATGGCGCTGGCGGCGGACATCCTGCTGATGGCCGACGACGCGTCGCTGAGCTTCCCGTTCGTGCGCATCGGCCTGGTTCCGGACGGCGGCGCGTCGATGCTGCTGCAGGCCAAGCTGGGCACCGCCGCGGCGCTCGACCTGCTGCTCACCGGCGGCGCCATCGGCGCCGACGAGGCCAGCCGCCGCGGCCTGAGCCGCCGCGTCGTACCGGCCGCCGAACTGGGGGCGCACGCCCAGGCGCTGGCCGACGAACTGCTGCGGCTGCCGGCCGAAGCGCTGCTGCTGACCAAGTCGCTGGCGCGCCAAACCTGGACGCCGCCTATGCAGGCCGCCCTGGCGCACGAAGCCGATGCATTCGCGCTGGCCACCGCGCTTCCCGGCTACGCCACGGCGCTGGCCAAGATGCTTGCTCAACGCAAGGAGAAACGCTGATGTTCACTTCCGAAACCCTCGCCGGACGAGCCGCGCTGATCACCGGCAGCGGCTCTGGCATCGGACTCGAGATCGCCACGCTGTACGCGCGCCTGGGCGCATCGGTCATGCTGGTCGGGCGCGACGCGCAGCGCCTGAACGACGCTCGCCAGCGCCTGGGCGTGCTGGCCGAGCGCGCCGGCGCCTGCGTCGCCGACGTGCGCGACTACGATCAGGTCGCAGCCGCCGTGGCGCGCACGGTCGAGCAGTTCGGCTCGCTGGACATCCTCGTCAACAACGCTGCCGGCAACTTCCATTGCCCCACTGCGAGCCTGTCGCCGAACGGCTGGCGCACCGTCGTCGACATCGATCTGAACGGCACCTTCCACGGCTGCCGCGCGTCGTACGAGGCGCTGAAAGCCTCGCGGCACGGCGGCGCCATCATCAGCATCATCACCATGCAGGCCCTCAGCGGCTGGCCGGGCGCCGCCCACGCGGCGGCTGCGAAGGCCGGCGTCCTGTCGCTGTCGCGCACGCTGGCCGTCGAATGGGGCGCGGACCAGATCCGCGTCAACACGATCTCGCCCGGCCCGATCGGCGACACCGAGGGCGTCCAGCGCATGTACGAGCAGACCGGCCGCATGGCGCTGGAACAGCGCCGCGTCGCGCTCGGACGCTTCGGCCGCAAAGAGGACGTCGCCAATGCGGCGGCCTATCTGGCGAGCGATCTGGCGCGCTACGTGACCGGCGAGAACCTGGTGGTGGACGGCGGCCGGTGGCTGACCTACGTGGCGGCCTGAGGCGAGAACGATGACCGAGCAAGTCGTTCACACCGAGCGCTTCGACGCCGTGCTGTGCATCCGCCTGGCCAGTCCGGGCAATCGCAACTCGCTGACCGCCGCGCTGCGCGAACAGCTCGGCGATGCAGTCGCGCTGGCGCGCCGCGACAAGGACGTGCGCGCGGTGCTGCTTGCGTCCGAAGGGCCGGTGTTCTGCTCCGGCGGCGATCTGCGCATGCTGCGCGACGCCTGCGATCCGTGGCCGGTGCACCGGCGCTTCCGCGCCATGGACCGGTGGTTCCTGCCGCTGCTGTCGCTGGACAAGCCGCTGGTGGTGGCCATGCAGGGTCCGGGGGTCGGCGGCGGCATGGGACTGGCGCTGTGCGGCGACCTGACGCTCGCGGCGGAGAGCGCCGAGTTCGTCGCGGGATTCTTCCGCCTCGGCGTGATTCCCGACGTCGGAATCATGTACCTGCTGCCGCGGCTGATCGGCATGGCGCGGACCCGCAACTTCCTGTTCGGCGGCGGCCGCATCGACGCGCGGCAGGCGGCCGACTGGGGCCTGGTGGCGCGCGTGGTGCCGGATGCCGAACTGTTCGATGCCGCGCTGCGCGAGGCGCGGCGGCTGGCCGACGGTCCAGCCGAGGTCATGGGGCTGGCCAAGTCGCTGCTGGCACGCAGCTTCGAGACTGGCATGGCCGACATGTTCATGCTCGAAGGGCTCGGCCAGGCGCTGGCGCAGTCGCACCCCGAGTTCCGTGAGGGCCTGGCCGCCGCGCTGGAGAAGCGGCCCGCCGACTTCGCCGGGGCTGCGCGACGTGCGGAAGACCGTGCCGCAGACCGCACCGGAGGCGTCACATGAGCGCGCAAGCACTGCCGGCGCCCGGCATCAACGGCGAGAACCGACCGTACTGGGAAGCGGCCCGCCACGGCCGGCTGGCGCTGCCGGCGTGCCGCGCCTGCGGGCATCTGTTCTTCATGCCGCGCAGCCAATGCCCGCGCTGCTGGTCCGACGAGCTCGACTGGCGAACGATGAGCGGCCGCGGCCGCATCCACAGCTTCAGCATCGTGCACCGCGCCGCGCTGCCCGCGTTCGCCGGACGCGTGCCGTATGTCCTGGCAATGGTCGAGCTCGACGAAGGGCCCCGAATGATGAGCAACCTGATCGGCACCGATGCGCTGCAGGCAGCCATCGGCGACGCGGTCGACGTCTGCTTCGAGGCCTGCGCCGACGGCGCGGCGCTGCCCCAGTTCCGCAGGAGACCCACCGAATGAACTTCGAACCCACCACTGAACAGAACATTCTGCGCGAATCGGTCGCGCGCTTCGTCCACAAGCACTGCCCCGCCCAGTCGGTCCGCCAATGGGACAAGGACGGCGCGCTGCCCGAAGCGGTCCACCATGCCATGGTCGAAGCCGGCTACGCGGCGATGATGGTGCCCGAGGCTTACGGCGGCCTCGGCAGCCCGATGCAGGACTGCGTCATCGTCTACGAAGAGCTGGCGCGCCCCAGCGTCGACCTAGCCTCGCGGCTGGCGCTGATCGCATGGGGCAGCATGATCCTCGCCGACTTCGCCAGCGAAGAGATCAAGCGCGAGGTGCTGCCGCTGGTGGCCACCGGCAAGCGCAAGCTGTCGTTCAGCCTGACCGAGCCCGGCTCGGGCTCCGATGCCGCGGCGCTGAAGACCCGCGCCCGCCGCGACGGCGGCGACTGGATCATCAATGGGCAGAAGCTGTTCTCCACCGGCGCCGATGCGCAGGACAACAGCATCGTCGTCGCCGTGCGCACCGACCCCGAGGCGCCCAAGCATCAGGGCATCTCGCTGTTCCTGGTACCGAACGACACGCCGGGCCTGAAGATCCGCAGGCTGGAGACGGTGGGCCGCAAGATCGTCGGCCTGTGCGAAGTGTTCTTCGACGAGGTGCGCGTGCCGCAGCGCCAGCTGATCGGCGAAGTCAACCGCGGCTGGCAGTACGTCACCCGCCACCTGGAGCGCGAGCGGATCACGCTGGCGGCGAACTATCTGGGCAGCGCCGGCAGCGCGCTGGCCGATGCGATCGCCTATGCACGCGAGCGCGAGCAGTTCGGCAAGCCGATCGGCCAGTTCCAGGCCATCGCCCATCTGCTGGCCGACATGGCTACCGAGCTCGAAGCGGCGCGGTGGCTGACGGCGATGGCGGCCTGGCGCTACGACCGCAAGCTGCCCTGCGCCAAGGAAGCCAGCATGGCCAAACTGTTCGTCTCCGAGCTGTTCGCCCGGCTGACCACGCAGGGCATGCAGATTCTCGGCGGACACGCCTACACGCTCGATCACGACATGCAGCGCCACTGGCGCGATGCGCGCAATGCTACTGTCGGCGGCGGCACCTCGCAGATCCAGCGCCAGCTGATCGCACGCGAGCTCGGCCTGTGACGCTGCGCGGCAAGGTGGCCATCGTCGGAGTCGGCGAGTCCGACATCGGACGAGTGCCGCAGCTCAGCGGCCTGGGCCTGAACGCGCAGGCAGCGCGCCGCGCGCTCGACGATGCCGGCCTGAAGCCGGCCGACGTCGACGGCCTGCTGACCGCCTACTCGTTCACCGAGCCGTACTTCATGCTCGGCTCGGTGCTGGCCGAGTACCTGGGACTGAAGCCGCGCTACGGCGCCTCGCTGGTAGCGGGCGGCGCCTCGCCCGGGCTGATGCTCAGGCATGCGGCCGAAGCGATCGTCGCCGGCCAGTGCGAGACGGTGCTGGTCTGCGCCGGCGAGAACCGCGCCACCGGCCAGTCGCGCGACCAGGCCGTGGCCGCGCTGACGGCGGTCGGTCACCCGTACTACGAAGCGCCGTACGGCGCGTCGATTCCGGCGCTGTACGCGCTGATCGCGCGCCGCCACATGCACGAGTACGGCACGACGGCGGAGCAGATGGCCGCGGTCGCGGTGACGAGCCGGCGGCACGCGGCGCTGCATCCGAACGCGCAGATGCGCGCGCCGCTGTCGGTCGCCGACGTCCTGGCCTCGAAGCCGATCGCCGACCCGCTGCGCATGCTCGACTGCTGCCTGATCTCGGATGCCGGCGGCGCCTTCGTGGTCACCTCGGCCGAGCGGGCTCGCGACCTGGTTGCCGCGCCAGCGTATCTGGCCGGCATCGGCGAAGCGCATACGCACGAGCACCTGATCTGCGCCGACAGCCTCACCGAGTTCGGCGCTCGCCACAGCGGCGCAGCAGCCTACCGGATGGCGGGCCTGGGTCCCCGCGACATCGATCTGGCGCTGCTGTACGACTGCTTCAGCATCGTCCCCATCCTGGAGCTCGAGGAACTGGGCTTCTGCGCGCGCGGCGAAGGCGGCGCGTTCTACGCCGAAGGCCGCGCCGCGCTGGGCGCCGAGCTGCCGGTCAATACGCACGGCGGCATGTTGTCGCATGCCCATGCCGGCGCCGCCGGCGGGCTGTTCGGCTTCGTCGAGGCGGTGCGCCAGCTGCGCGGCGGCCTGGGCGCGCGCCAGGTCGCGGATGCCGAAACGGCGCTGGTGCACAACGAGGGCGGCCTGATGTCGTCGCACTGCACCGCCATTCTCAGCAGGAACCCACTCCGATGAGCAGCATGCCTGAACCCACGCCGCGCGGCCTGTACTTCGACGACTTCGAAGTCGGCCAGGAATTCTCGACGCCGTCGCGCACCGTGACCGCCACCGACATCGTCAACTTCGCCTGCCTGTCGGGCGACTTCAACGAGGTCCACACCAACTTCGAGTACTGCAAGCGTACGCCGTTCGGCGAGCCGATCGCGCACGGACCGCTGGTCTACGCCATCATGGGCGGCCTGCAGTACGCCAGCGGCATCAACGACGGCACGCTGCTGGCGCTGCTTCAGATCGACGCCTGGCAGATGCTTGCGCCCGTCAAGCATGGCGACACGATCCGCATGGTGTCGCACGTCGTCGACAAGAAGGCGGCGTCAAAGCCCGACCGCGGCATCGTGACCTTCGAGCGGCGCTGCGTGAAGCAGGACGACAGCATCGCGCAGCAGATGCGCGCCACGCTGCTGTATCGCCGGCGAAGCGCATGAGCACGATGATCGACGATCCGTTGCTGACGGCGGACCAGCGGCTGATGCGCGCCGGCGTGCTCGCGCTGCTGGCCGACGTGCTGCCGCGCGAGCGGCTGCGCGCGCTCGACGCCGCCGGCGAGTTTCCGTTCGAGGCCTACGAAGCGCTGGCCAAGGCCGGCTGGATGGCACTGCCGTACGAACCGCGCTACGGCGGAGCGGGCGGCAGCTTCAAGGATTTCGCCGTCTTCATCGAAACCGTGGCTTATCACAGCGCGCAGATGGCATCGGCGTATCTGGCGACCGTGCTGTACGGCGGTATGCAGGTCCAGCACGGCGCATCGGAAGCGCTGCGCGCCCGGATGATTCCGGCGATCATCCGCGGCGAGACGCGCATGGCGCTGTGCCTCACCGAACCCGACGCAGGCTCCGATGCTGCCTCGATCCGCGCCGCGGCGATCGTCGACGGTGACGACTATCTGATCACCGGCCAGAAGGTATTCATCACCTGCGCGCACGTCGCCGACCATCTGGTCGTCGCCGCCAGGACCGATCGCGAAGCGGGGCACCGCGGCATCAGCCTGTTCCTGGTCGAGGCGCGCTCCCCCGGCGTCGAGATCCGCCCGATGCTGATGCTCGGCCGCCGCATGATCCATCCCAACGAAGTGTTCTTCGACCGCGTGCGCGTTCCGGCGGCGAATCTGCTGGGCGGCCTCAACGGCGGCTGGCAGCGCCTGATGCACGGCCTGAACCTGGAGCGCCTGTGCCTCGCCGCGGCGGCCAGCGGCAACATCCAGCGAATCATCCACTACTCGCGCGACTACGCCACGCAGCGCCGGCAGTTCGGCAAGCCGATCAGCGAGCACCAGGTGATCGCGCATCAGTTCGCCGACATGCAGATCATGGCCGAGACGACCCGCGTGCTCACCTATCGCGTCGCCGACCTGCTCGACGCGGGCCTGCAGCCGACGATGGAAACCGCCGTCGCCAAGGTGGCCGCGACCGAAAACAACTGCCGCTGCGCCGACATGGGCATGCAGATCATGGGCGGCGCCGGCTATGCCATGGAGCACGACATGCAGATGTTCTTCCGCGACGCACGTGTCGGCCCGATCGGCGGCGGCACCAGCGAAATCATGCGCACCGTCATCGCCAGGCAGATGGGCCTGTAGCGAAACCGATTCCTTCCTCCCAAAGCTCGAACCGGAGACTTCATGAAGCCCGCATCCTTCCGCCGTATCGTCGGCTGCCTCATCGCCTGCGCCGGCGCCGCCGCATCCCTGCTGCCGCCGGCCGCGTACGCGCAGGACTATCCGGCCAAGCCGATCCGCATGATCGTACCCTTCTCGGTCGGCGGCCCCACCGACGGCATGGCCCGGGACCTGGCCAAGCGCATGGCCGACGAACTGGGACAGCCGGTCATCGTCGACAACCGCCCCGGCAGCGGCGGCAACATCGGCGCCGACATGGTGGCGCGCGCCGCCCCCGACGGCTATACGCTGCTGTTCGCGTCGAACGGCCCGCTGGCCGGCAACCCCAGCCTGTACCGCTCGATCAGCTACGACCCGATCAAGAGCTTTGCCCCGATCACCGCGTACGCGGCGATCGGCAACATCCTGGCAGTGCATCCGTCCATGCCGGTACAGACGCTGCAGGAACTGCTGCAGCTGGTGAAGAGCAGCCCGGGCAAATACAGCTACGCGTCCGGCGGCAGCGGCACCACGCAGCATTTCAGCGGCGAGCTGCTCAAGGCCATGCTCGGGCTCGATCTGGCGCACGTGCCGTACAAGGGCGAGGCGCCGGCGATGACCGATGCGCTCGGCGGCCAGGTGCCTATCGTCTTCTGCAGCTTCAGCAGCTGCCTGGCCCATGTCCGCAGCGGCAAGCTGCGCGCGCTGGCCGTCACCACTGCGCGCCGCAACACGGCGCTGCCCACCGTCCCCTCACTGTCCGAGGCGCTGCCCGGCTACGAGATGAGCGCCTGGTACGGGCTGGTGGCGCCCAGCGGCACGCCGGCTGCCGTCATCCGCAAGCTGAACGCAGTGGCGGTGCGGCTGATCCGCTCGGAGGCCGTCGCCAGCCGCATCGCCAGCTACGGCGGCGAAAGCATGGCGGGGACGCCCGAGGAATTCGGCCAGTTCATCCAGACCGAAGCGGTGCACTGGGCGCAAGTGGTCAAGACCACCCATGCGACGGTCGACTGAAGGACCGATCGAGAACGCCGGACGGCCGGGATCCACGATGGCTCCGCTGAATCAGCTTACTTCGCAGGCGCCCGGCGAAGGCCTCGCCAGCCTGCGCGGCATCACCGTCCTCGATCTGTCGACTTCAGTCGCCGGCCCCTACGGCACGCAGCTGCTGGCCGACCTGGGCGCTGAAGTGATCAAGGTCGAGAAGCGTGACGGCGGCGACGATACGCGCGCCTGGGGCCCGCCCTTCCTCGACGGCGAATCGCTGTGGTTCCTGAGCGTGAATCGCAACAAGCGCAGCGTCGCGATCGATCTGAACCAGCCGGAGGGCCGCGCGCTGCTGCACCGGCTGGTGCCGACCGTCGACGTCGTCGTGCTGAACGTGGCCGAGCGGATCCAGAAGAAGCTCGGGCTGGACTACGCGACGCTGGCAGCGCTCAATCCGTCGCTGATCCACGCGTCGCTGACCGGCTTCGGCCTGCACGGGCCGCGTGCCGACCTGCCGTGCTACGACCTCATCGCCGAAGGCCATTCGAGCGTGATGGATCTCACCGGCGAGGCCGATAGCCCGCCGCAGAAGGTCGGCACGCCCGCTGCCGATCTGCTGGCCGGCCACGATCTGGCGTTGGCAGTGCTGGCGGCCCTGCACGAACGGCAGCGCAGCGGCGCCGGCAAGCGGATCGACGTCTCCATGCTGGCCAGCATGGTGCGCTTCATGAGCCCGCGCATCGTTCCGTACCTGGGCAGCGGACAGTCGATGACACGCTCCGGCGGCCGCGATTCGGTCATCGCCATCTATCAGGTGTTCGACACGGCCGATCATCCGATCACGCTGGGCCTGGGCAACGACGCGATCTGGCAGCGCTTCTGGGCCGCCGTGGAGCGTCCCGACTATGGCGCACGCGCCGAGTTCCGCAGCAATGCGCTGCGGCTGAACGCGCGCGAACGCATCGTCGTCGTGATCGCCGATCTGCTCGCCGCCCATCCGCGCGCGCACTGGCTGGCGCTGTTCGAGCAGCACCGCATCCCGTCCGGCCCGATCAATTCGCTGGCGCAGCTCGCCGAGGACCCGCTGCTGCGCGATGAAGGACTGCTGTTTTCGGTGCAAGGCCCCGCCGGACCGCTGCCGCAGGTCGGGCTGGGCATCCGCTTCGACGGTTCCAGCGCCGTCTATCGCAGCGCGCCGCCGCGGCTCGGCGAGCATACGGAGTCGGTGCTGCACGCGCGCCTGGGCCTGCCGGAGTCCGCGCTCGAACGCCTGCGGCAGCAAGGCGTCATCGGCTGAGCGCCGCCGGCGGCTTCCCTTCGGCCGCCCGGGCCGCTACCATCGGCGTTCCGCGCGAATGCCGATTGCCGATCACCGATCGCTGCTCGCGCCCGACCAACCGCGCGACACGACCCGGACTTCGGCCATGCAAAGCCCATTCGACGAAGCAAGCACCAGCCGGTTCATCGAGGTGCAGGACGGCGAGACCTCGTACAGAATCCACTGCAACGACTGCGGCAATGCGGACCGGACCGTCATCATGCTGCACGGCTCGGGACCGGGCGCCACCGGCTGGGCCAATTTCCACCGCAACATCGACGCGTTCGGCCGGGCCGGCTACCGCGTGCTGCTCATCGACTATCCGGGCTGGGGCCGCAGCGATGCGGTCGTCTGCACCGCGTCGCGGTCGGACCTGAACGCGCGCATCACGCGCGGCGTCATGGATGCGCTGGGCATCGCCCGTGCGCATCTGGTCGGCAACTCGATGGGCGCGCACAGCGCCGTGGCATTCGCGCTGGCCTATCCCGATCGCGTCGACCGGCTGGTCCTGATGGGCGGCGGCACCGGCGGCCCGAGCCTGTTCGTACCGATGCCGCCGGAAGGCATCAAGCGCATCCAGGCGCTCTATCGCGAGCCGACGATCGACAACCTGAAGCAGATGATGTCGGTATTCGTCTACGACAGCAGCGTGCTCACCGAAGATCTGTTCAAGGCCCGCCTCGACAATATGCTCGCGCGCCGCGACCACCTGGAGAACTTCATCAAGAGCCTGGCAGCCAATCCCAAGCAGTTCCCCGACTACGGCCACCGGCTCGGTGAAGTGCAAGCGCGCTCGCTGATCATCTGGGGCCGCGACGACCGCTTCGTGCCCTTCGACGTCGGCCTGCGGCTGCTGTGGGGACTGCCTAACGCCGACATGACGCTGTTCAGCCGCTGCGGCCACTGGGCGCAGTGGGAGCACGCGGACAAGTTCAACAAGTTGGTGCTCGACTTCCTGGCGGCCTGACGCAACGCGTTGGGGCCGCTGCGTCAGACCCCTTCGATGATCCTGATCTCGCGCTCGACCGCGTCGGTTCCCAGCGCGGCGAGCGCTTCGCGATAGCCCGGGCTGTCGTAGGCGGCCTGCGCCGCCTGCAGGCTTTCGAACTCGACCAGTACGGTCCGCTGCAGCAGGCCCTGTTCCTTGACCTCGACAGGCATGCCGCGCGCGATGAAGCGGCCGCCGGCGGCGGCGAGCGCCGGACCGGCCAGCTTCGCGTAGGCGGCGAGCGCGTCGGCGTTCTTGACGGCGCGGTAGGTGCTGACCCAGTAGGCCTTCGGCATGAATGTTCCTCGGTGGAATTTCTCGGGAATCGGCCGGCGGTTCGCGGCGCGTTCAGCCGACGGGATTCGCCAGCCGCCCGAGCGCGTCGATCTCCAGCTCGATGCGGTCGCCGGCCTTCAGGAAGCGCGGCGGATCGAAGCCGATGCCCACGCCGGCCGGCGTACCGGTCGCAATGATATCGCCGGTCTCCAGCGTCATGGTCCGCGACAGCGTCTCGATCAGTGTCGGAATGTCGAAGATCAGGTCCTCGACGCAGGCGTCCTGGCGCAGCTCGCCGTTGATCCAGGTCCTCAGCCGCAGCCGGCGCACGTCGGCGATCTCGTCGGCGATGACGATGGCCGGCCCCATCGGGCAGAAGCCGTCGATCGACTTGCCCAGGAACCACTGCTTGTGGTCGCGCTGCAGATGCCGCGAGGTCACGTCGTTGACGATCGTGTAGCCGAACACGTGCTCGAATGCGCGCGCCTTGCTGATGCCGCGCCCCGGCTTGCCTATGATCACTGCGAGCTCGTTCTCGTAGTCCACCGATGCCGTGGGGTCGATATGAGCGGGAATCGGTTCGCCCGGACCGATCACGGTGGTCGGCGGCTTGCTGAAGATGATGGGCAGCTCGGGAATCGCGGTCTTGGCCGTGGCGTCATAGCCGCTGGCCGCGAACTCCTTCGCATGCTCGTGATAGTTCTTGCCGACGCAGAACAGGTTCTTGCGCGGCCTCGGCATCGGGGCACACAAGGACACCGACGACGCCGGCAGCCGGCGGGCGCCCACCAGCTTGCCGCGCACGCTGCCGGCGCCGTCGCGCACAAGAAGGTCGATCAGCGACGGCATGTCCGCCGGCAGGCCGCTGCCGGTCAGGTCCAGGATATCGTCTCCGTCCAGGCAGCCCACTCGCTGGCCCGTGTCATCGGAGAAGGTCACGAGTCTCATTCGGCACGCTCCAGCCTCATTGCTTGGCGATGTTCGCCGCCGCAGCCACTTGTTCCCAGCGGCGCCCTTCGTTGGCCAGCCAGGCGGTCGTCGCTTGGGGTCCCTGCGGCGCATGGATGTCGAGTCCCTGGCGGCGCATCTCGACTTCCGTATCGGGAAGCTTCAGGATCTCCTGGATCGTCCCATTGAGCCGGTTCACGATCGGTGCCGGGGTGCCGGCGGGAGCCATCAGCACCGTGAAGCCCACCACTTCGACGTCGATGCCGGATTCCTTCAGTGTCGGAATGTTCGGGAGTCCGAAGTAGCGGGTCGGCCCGGAGGTCGCAATCGCCTTCACGCGATCCGACGTGACGTAGGTGTACGCCGAGTTCGTGGCATCGAACATCATGTCGAGCGTTCCGCCGGCAATGTCGGTGATCGCCTGAACGCTGCCCTTGTAGGGCACTTCCAGCATGTTGGTACTGGTCTTTTGCTGAAACAGCTTCATCGACAT
>JBFWXS010000052.1:39167-39591 GCA_050187175.1 Burkholderiaceae bacterium | reverse complement strand
TCAGACAAACGCCGTAAGTCAGAAGTGGTGGCGCGCTTTGCGCGCGGTCCAAGCTTCCTGCGCTTCTCGGCTGCGCATACAGCGCCATGCCCACTGGAGCCAAGCCGTGCCGCGCCGGCGTCACGCCGCCCGGGGCATCCCCCGCCCAGCCGCGGCCCTCGGCCCACGCCTTTGCCAATACAGCGGTGGCAGGCGACGACATCCTGTTCCTATGCGAGCTTCCGTGCGCGCTCCTCTGCAGACTTGCGTGTGAATCCACATGTGATTCCATGCGCGAACCTACTGGCGAATCGCGGAGCTGAACTATGCAAGCTGAGCAACGCAGGCGGATCGAGACGAAGCAGATCGTTGCAGACGCCGCTTGGTTTTTCCTGGCACGCCACCATCGTTGCAGGGAGCTGCAGGCGCGGGGCGGGGGGGGGGG
>JBFWXS010000052.1:28251-39157 GCA_050187175.1 Burkholderiaceae bacterium | reverse complement strand
GATGTATGCGGCGCCGAGCAGCGCAGGGAAGTCGGCCCGCAGGGCCGACCGCCGCACGCATCATCCCACCCGCCGGCCCGCGCCTGTCGCTCCCCCGCCCCCGAGGCGCGCAAAAAAGCCCCGCCGGCTCGCACCGCGGGGCTTCGCTCCTCGAACCCGGCAAGATCGACGCATCGCGCGCCGCCCGCCGGCCCGAAGCGGATTCAGGGCTTGGCTTCGGCCGGCTTGGCCTCGGCCTGAGCAGCCGGAGCGGGCGCCTGCGGCTCGTCGAACTTGCCGCCGGCCTGGTTGGCCAGATAGACGACCGCGCGGGCGATCTCGGTTTCGTCGAAATCGCCGCCGACCTGCGGCGGCATCGCGCCCTTGCCCTTCAGTGCCGAGTGCAGCAGGGCTTCGAGGCCGGTCTTCAGGCGGGGCGCCCAGGCCGCGGCATCGCCGGTTTTCGGAGCGCCGGCGACGCCGGCGCCGTGACAGGCGGTGCACTGGGCCTTGTAGACCTCTTCGCCGCTGCGCAGCGTGCGCGGCGCGCTGGCGTCGCGCAGCTCGAAGCCGGCGACCGGGTGGATGCGGGCCTCGATGGCTTCCGGCGTGGACGAGTCGGCGCCCGCTCCGGTGCGCACGCCGGCGCCGACGAAGTTCACCAGCAGCATGATGACGATGATCGGCACGATGAACGCGAGCAGGACCACGGTGATCAGCTGCTGAGGGGTCTTGATGAAGGGCTGGTGTTCGTGTTCGTCGCTCATTGGCGCGGCCGGTGAGGAAATCAAAGCCTTGAATTATAGCTGCTGTGGTGGCGGCTGTGGATCGGGCCGGTCCCGGACCCCGAGGCGCGGCTGTCGCTTTGATGGAAGTTGGTGCTGACTTTCGTTGCAAGGCGCGGGCGGCAAGGTGTCCGACGGCAGCTATTTCCGGGCCCGCGTGCACGCATGTGCATCAGATCCGCTGATTCATGCAGCAGAAGATTGAATTTGAAGGATGGGGCCGGTGCCTGCAGAATCGAGTCCTTCCCTTCTAACGGGCGCCGCTCGCGCTCGCCAGGCCCATGCATCTGGCAGTCATCGGTACCGGCATCGTCGGCGTATGTACCGCAGCGTGGCTCCAGCGCGACGGGCACCGCATCACCTTCGTCGATCCGCGCGAGGCCGGCGAAGCGTGTTCGTTCGGCAACGCGGGCTCGCTGTCGCCCAGCGCCTGCCTGCCGGTGGGCATGCCGGGCATCTGGCGCAAGGTGCCGAGTTGGCTGCTCGATCCGCTCGGACCGCTGACGGTTCGCTGGGGCTATCTGCCCACGGCGCTGCCGTGGCTGCTGCGCTTCCTGCACTACTCGTCGCGCGCCGAGGTGACGCGCATTGCCGCGGCGATGCGCGGCCTGCTGGCGCCGATCTTCGACAGCTACGAACCGCTGCTGGCCCATGCCGGCGCGCAGCAGCTCGTGCGGCGCACCGGCTGCCTGTACGTGTATTCATCGCGCGAGGTGGCCGCGCAGTGGCAATGGGGCATGGATCTGCGCCGTTCGCTCGGCGTGGCGCTGCGCGACGTCGAGCGTGACGAGCTGGAGACGCTGGAGCCCGACCTGAGGGGCCGGTTCCGCTTCGGGATTCTCGCGCCGGACAATGGCTCGACGCTGGATCCGTCGGCGCTGGTCAAGGCGCTGCATGCGCGAGCGATTGCCGATGGTGCGCAGCATCTGCACCGCCGGGTCACCGGCTTCGAGCGGCGCGGCGCGCGCGTGACGGCCTTGCAGCTCGACGAAGGCGAAGCGCTGCCGGTCGACGGCGTGGTCGTGGCCGCCGGTGCGTGGTCGGCGCCGCTGGCGGCGCGGCTGGGCGCGCGCGTGCCGCTGGAGACGCAGCGCGGCTATCACGTGACGGTGGCCAGTTCCAATCTGTCGCTGCGCCATACGGTGATGGCGGTGGAAGACAATCTGATGGTCAACCCTATGGCGATGGGTCTGCGGCTGGCCGGTTCGGTGGAGCTGGCCGGGCTGTCCGCGCCGCCGAACTATGCGCGCGCCGACGTGCTGCTGCACAAGGGACGCCAGCTGTTCCCGCACCTCGACGTATCGCGCACCACGCAATGGATGGGCCACCGGCCCTGCCTGCCCGACAGCCTGCCGGTGATCGGCCGTGCGCCGGCGGTCGAGAATGCATGGCTGGGCTTCGGCCACGGGCACGTCGGCATGTGCGGCGGCGCCACGACCGGCCGCGAGCTCGCCCATCTGGTGGCCGGCCGCACGCCGCAGGTGGACCTGCGCCCGTTTTCGCCGCAGCGCTTCCGGCTCGGCGGCGCGCCTGCCGCTCAGTGAGCAAGGCGCGCCGGCCAGTGAACGACAAGAGTTTCGCCCACAGGGAGGTCATATGACGAAGTCAAGCAGCTCTGCCCCGCAGTACCGTCGCTCGTCATCAAGCCGCCGCGCCGCGCTGGCTGCCGTCGCTGCCGCGCTGGCCGTGCCGCTCGCGGCCGGTCTGCCGGCGGGCGCCGCCTATGCGCAGGCGTTCCCGAACAAGCCGCTGCGCATCATCGTGCCGTTTCCGCCCGGCGGCAGCACCGATCTGCTGGCGCGGCGGATTGCCGAGAAGCTGAGCGTCTCGTTCGGACAGCCGGTGATCGTCGAGAACAAGCCCGGCGCCGGCGGCACGCTGGGTTCCGACCAGGTCGCCAAGTCCGCGCCTGACGGCTACACGCTGCTGATGGGCGTGACCGGCTCCAATGCGATCGCCGGCGCGCTGTACCAGAAGCTGCCCTACGATCCGGCGAAGGACTTCGATCCGGTGACGATGGTGGTCAGCGCGCCGCTGGTGCTGGTGACGAACCAGGCCATGCCGGGCACGACGGTGGCCGATTTCATCGCGCATGCCAAGCGCAACCCGGAGAAGGTGACGCACGGCTCGCCCGGCAATGGCACGTCGATGCATCTGACCGGCGAGATGTTCGCGCTGGCGTCCGAGACGCGGCTGGTGCACATCCCGTACAAGGGCAGCGCCGGGGCGGTGCAGGATCTGCTCGGCGGGCAGATCAGCGCGATGTTCGGGGATCTGCTGGTGGTGCTGCCGTACGTCAAGGAAGGCCGGCTGAAGGCGATCGCCGTCACGTCCAAACAGCGCCATCCCATGCTGCCCGACGTGCCCACCGTGGCCGAATCCGGGCTGCGCGACTTCGAGGCGCTGTCGTGGCAAGGCCTGTTCGCGCCGGCCGGCACGCCGGCGCCGGTGCTGGCCCGGCTGAACGAGGAAACCGTGAAGGCGCTGAAGAGTCCCGATATGCATGAGTTCTTCGCCACGCGCGGCTTTGTGGTGGGCGGCAACTCACCTGCCGAGGCCAAGCGCTTCATTCAGGACGAAGTGGCCAAGTGGGGGCGGATCGTGAAGGCGTCGGGGGCGAAGGTCGACTGAACCGTCAGCCGGAACGGAGCGCCGGGACTGGGCTGCGGCGTGCGGGTATAATCACGCGTTTTCGCCGCGCCCGTAGCTCAGTGGATAGAGTACTGGCCTCCGAAGCCAGGGGTCGCTGGTTCGAACCCAGCCGGGCGCGCCAATTCGGTTGCTCACGACGGCACTCACGAATCATTCCGTGGGCAGCCGCATCCATGGGCCGCCGCATCTCATCGGTTCGGCGACTCCAAGGCGGGTCGCTCCCACGGCGCTGCCGCGGGCTTCATCTCTCCGTTGGGTAGAATCGATCGGCGCCGCCGGCATGCCGCCGCGCAGCGCCACCCGTCTTCATTCGACCCGCCATCCCCATGCCGCGAGTCCTCCGCAACGCGGTCCTGTCCGTCCGAGACCTGCTCGCCACGGCCGGCCCGTTCCTCGTCCTGGCGATCGCGCTGCTCGTCGCGGCTTACTGGTATCTGCAGCCGACGCCGCCGAAGGTGGTGACGCTGGCCACCGGCCAGGACCAGGGCGCCTATGCCGAATTCGGGCGGCGCTACGCGCAGTGGCTCGCCCGCCATGGCATCGAAGTGCGGCTGCGGCCGACGCAGGGCGCGGCCGAGAATCTGGATCTGCTGCGTGATCCGGCCTCGGACGTCGACCTGGCCTTCGTGCAGGGCGGCGCCGATGCCGAGTCGCCGCCGCCGGGCCAGCCGCGCGACGACGGGCTGGTGGCGCTGGGCAGCCTGTTCTACGAGCCGGTCTGGTTGTTCTATCGTGAAGACAGCGCGCGCCGAAGGCTGAGCCGCGACCATCTCGAGAGCCTGACCGAGCTGCGCGGCTGGCATCTGAACGTCGGGCCGCCGGGCAGCGGCTTGCCCAACTTGGTTCATCGGCTGCTGCACGCGAACAAGGTCGACGCGGCCGAGCTGCAGCTCGGACGGCTGGCCCAGACGCCGGCGGTGGCGGAGATGCTGGAGGGGCGCATCGACGCGGTGGTGTTCGCGTCGGCGCCGGAAGCTTTGCTGGTGCAGATGCTGCTGCAGACGCCGGGCATCCGGCTGCTCGACTTCTCGCAGGCGGAAGCGTACTCGCGCCGCTATCCGTTCCTCAGTCCGGTGACGCTGCCGCGCGGCGTCGTCGATCTGGCGGCCGATCAGCCGCCGCAGGACATCCGGCTGATCGCGCCGACCGCGATGCTGGTGGCGCGCGAAGACATCCATCCGGCGCTGGTGCAGCTGTTCGTGCAGGCGGCGCAGGCGATCCATGGCGACGCGGGCTGGTTCCAGCGGCGCGGCGACTTCCCGTCGGAGCGTTCGCTGGAGTGGCCTCTGGCCAAGGAGGCCGAGCGCAATCTGCGCGCCGGGCCGCCGTTCCTGCAGCGCTATCTGCCGTTCTGGCTGGCCAACCTGATCGATCGCATGTGGGTGGTGCTCGTGTCGATGATAGCGGTGCTGATTCCGCTGTCGCGCGTGGTGCCGCCGCTGTACGAGTTCCGTGTGCGCTCGCGAGTGTTCCGCTGGTACGGCCAGCTGCGGCGCATCGAGGACGATCTGGCCGCGGCGTCGGAGCGGCCGTCGGCGCTGCTGGCCCGGCTCGACGAGCTCGATGCGCGTGTCGAGCAGCTGACGGTGCCGCTGTCGCATGCCGACGAGCTGTATGCGCTGCGCAGTCACATCCAGCTGGTGCGCGGCAAGCTGCTGCGGATGGTGGGGGCGGGCGAGTGAGCCGTGCCGCAAATGCGGGTACGATGATGTGCATCATTCAATACCGGCAGACCCTCGGGAGTGCGAGCGATGGACCTGTCTGAAATCGGTCGGTTCGTGGACCGCCGCTGGCGCGATGACTTGCTGCCGCGCCTGGTCGACTATGTACGCGTGCCCGCCAAGTCGCCGGCCTTCGACGCGAGCTGGGCCGAGCATGGACATCTCGATGCGGTCGTGCGTTCGGCGCGCGACTGGGCGCAGGCCTTGCCTGCTTCGGTCGGCGCCGGCGTGCTGCCCGGGCTGACGATAGAGATCGTGCGTATCGAAGGCCGCACGCCTTGCATCGTGTTCGATGCGCCGGCGACGCAAGGTGCCGGCGGCGATGCCACGGTGATGTTCTACGGCCATCTCGACAAGCAGCCCGAGATGAGCGGCTGGCGCGATGATCTCGGTCCGTGGCAGCCGGTGGTCGAAGGCAATCGCTTGTATGGGCGCGGCAGCGCCGATGACGGCTATGCGATCTTCGCGGCGCTGACGGCGATCGCGGCGCTCGATCTGCAGCAGGCGGCGCGGCCGCGCTGCGTCGGCCTGATCGAGACCTGCGAGGAGAGCGGCAGCTACGACCTGCCCGCTTATCTGGACCTGCTGACGCCGCGCTTCGGCGCGGTCAAGTTGGTGGTGGCGCTGGACTCGGGTTGCGGCAACTACGACCAGCTTTGGGTGACGACCTCGCTGCGCGGGCTGATCGGCGGCGTGCTGAGCGTCGAGATCCTGTCCGAGGGCGTGCATTCGGGCAATGCGAGCGGCATTGTGCCGTCGTCGTTCCGCATCGCGCGGCGCCTGCTCGACCGCATCGACGATTCGCGCAGCGGGCGTGTGCTGGCCGACGCTTTCCACGCGTCGATTCCGGCCGAGCGCATGGCCGAGGCGCAGGCGGCCGGCGCGATTCTCGGCGATGCGGTGTGGAAGCAGTTTCCGTGGGTCGGATGCAGCCACGAAGCGCACCGGCACGGTGATGCCGCGATGGTGACGGCTCAGCCGATGACCACCGATCCGGTCGAGGCGATCCTGGCGCGCACCTGGCGGCCCGCGCTGTCGGTGACCGGCGGCGCCGGCCTGCCGGCGATCGATGCGGCCGGCAATGTGCTGCGGCCGAAGACGGCGCTGAAGCTGTCGATGCGGCTGCCGCCGACGGTCGACGGCGAGCGCGCCAGTGCAGAGCTCAAGCGGCTGCTCGAGGACGACCCGCCTTATCAAGCGCGCGTGCGCTTCGAGGCGGACTGGGCGGCCAGCGGCTGGAACGCGCCGCCCACCGCGCCGTGGCTGAAGCAGCGGCTCGATCGGCTGTCGCGCGACTGCTTCGGCCGCGAGGCGGCTTGGATGGGCGAGGGCGGCACGATTCCATTCATGAACATGCTGGGCGACTACTTTCCCGATGCGCAGTTCCTGATCACCGGCGTGCTGGGTCCGCAGTCGAACGCGCACGGCCCGAACGAGTTCCTGCGCATCGATTACGCGCAGATGCTGACTCGCGTGGTGGCCGGGGTGGTCGGCGAGGGCCTGCCGGCCTGACCGGCGCCGGCCCGTACGGGCGGATGCGGCAGGACGGCGAGGCGGCGGCAGGGTCAAGGACGGCAGAGCGCGGCGAGGCGGCGAGGCGGCAAGGCGGCAAGGCGGCAAGGCGGCAAGGCGGCAAGGCGGTGACAGGCTCGCTGCGGCCGTGCACGACGACAGGTTCGATTGGGGCAGTCGATGGAGTTCAAGGACTACTACAAGACGCTCGGTGTCGAGAAGACGGCGAGCGCCGACGAGATCAAGCGCGCCTACCGCAAGCTGGCGCGCAAGTACCATCCGGACGTCAGCGAGGAGCCGGACGCGGAGTCGCGCTTCAAGGAGGTGAACGAAGCGCACGAGGCGCTCGGCGATCCCGAGAAGCGCGCCGCTTATGACGAGGCGGCTGCGCAGCTGCACGCAATGCGCGCCGGTCAGCAGTTCCGGCCGCCGCCCGACTGGGGCGCCGGCTACGAGTTCAGCGGCGGCGACGGCGGCGACGGCGACGCGCAGGACTTCAGCGAATTCTTCGAGAGCCTGTTCGGCAGGCGCGCCTCGGCGGGTGCGCGCGGCGGCGCCGGTGCCCATGGCAGGGGCGCCCAGGGGCGGGGTGCGCAGGGCCGCGGCGGCGCACAGATGAACCTGCGCGGCGAGGACCGGCACGCCAAGGTGCTGATCGAGCTGGAGGACAGCTACCACGGCGCGCAGCGCAGCCTGTCGCTGCGCGCGCCCATGATCGATGACGAAGGGCGCGTCGTCTTCCAGGAACGGCAGCTCGACGTGCGGATCCCGCGCGGCATCCGCGCCGGGCAGCATCTGCGGCTGGCCGGCCAGGGCGGGCCGGGGCTGGGCAGCGGTCCCGCCGGCGATCTCTATCTGGAGATCGAGTTCCGGCCGCACGCGCGCTATCGCGTCGAGGACCGCGACGTCTACGTCGACGTGCCGGTGGCGCCGTGGGAGCTGGCGCTCGGAGCGCCGGTGGAGGTGGCCACGCCGGACGGCAGCGTGCAGCTCAGCGTGCCGGCCGGCTCGGCCGATGGGCGCAAGCTGCGGCTGCGCGGCAAGGGCCTGCCGTCCGAACCGCCCGGCGACCTGTACGTGGTGCTGAATGTCGTGCTGCCGCCGGCCGACACGCCCGCCGCGCGCGAAGCCTATCGCCAGATGGCCGAGCGCTTTCCGCAATTCGATCCGCGCAAGTGAGGGCCACGATGACCGTGACCAAGACGAGCGTGACCGTGACCACGGTGGTTTCCGAAGAGACGCGGCTCACGCTGGAGGAGATCAGCACGATCTGCTGCGCCGACCCGGAGCAGCTGGCGGCGCTGGTCGGCGAGGGTGTGCTGGATCCGGTGGCCGGCAGCGCGCCGCAGGACTGGCGCTTCAGCGGCGCGACGCTGAGCCGCGCGCGGCTCGCGCTGCGGCTGAGTCGCGACTTCGAGTTGAGTCCGGCGGGCGCTGCGCTGACGCTGCAGCTGCTCGACGAGATCAGGCAGCTGCGCGCGCGGCTGCGGCGCTGAGCTTCTCGCGGACCAGCGCGGCGATGCGCTGGCGCCCGGGCAGCAGCGTCTGCTGCAGCAGCGGCGACGCGGGCATGCGGACGTCGGGCGTGCCGAGCCGGACGACGGGCGCCTTCAGCGCGTCGCCGCATTCTTCATGGATGCGCGCGGCGATCTCTGCGCCGAAGCCGCCGGTCTGATTCGCTTCGTGCACGATCATGACGCGGCCGCAGGCGCGGGCCTGCTTCACGATGGCGTTCATGTCGAGCGGACACAGCCAGCGCAGATCCAGCACCGCGGCGCTGCTGCCGCTGTCGGCCAGCAGTTCGGCGGCGGCGAGCGCTTCGTGGACCATCGCGCCCCAGCTGATGATCAGCACGTCGGAGCCTTCGCGGCGCAGCCGTGCGCCGGCTGCCGCTTCGACGTTGCCGGAGCGCTGTACGGCGCCGCTGTTCATGTACAGCGAACGCGCTTCGATCAGCACCACCGGGTCGGGGTCATGGATCGCTGCGCGCAGCATGGCGTAGGCATCCTGCGGTGTGGCGGGCAGGCCCAGCTTGAGGCCGGGGATGTGGGCCAGCAGGGCCTCGAGCGACTGTGAATGCTGCGCGCACGAGCCCGGCGTGGCCCCCTGCTGCGTGCGGATCACCATCGGCGCGCCGAGCGTTCCGCGGCTCAGGTAGCGGACGTTCGCTGCCTGATTGGCCAGCGAATCGAAGGCGACCAGCATGAAGTCGGCCCACATGATCTCGACCACCGGCTTGATGCCTTCGATGGCGGCGCCGACCGCCGATCCCAGGATCGCGCTTTCGGCGATCGGCGTGTCGAAGACGCGCTGCTCGCCGAATTTCTTCTGCAGGTCGCGTGTCACGCCGAAGATGCCGCCGGCATGGCCGACGTCCTCGCCGTAGACCACGACCCGCGGGTCGGCGCTCATGTCGTCGTGCAGCGCCGCGTTGATTGCCTTGCCGTAGCTGAGCTCTTCGGTGCTCGGCGGCTGTTCGAGCTGGCGGCCGACGGACGGGGCGAGGACGTGCTCGGCGGCGCTTGCGGTGTCGGGCAGCGGCGCCGCCTGCGCCAGTTCCAGCGCGGTCTGCACTTCGTCGCTCGCCTGGCGGTCGAGCGCGTCGCAGGCCGGCGCGTCGAGCTGCGCGCGCGCCAGCGTCAGCGGATCGCGCAGGCTGGCGGCGTCGCGATCGGCCTTGGGGCGGTAGTGCTGGATGTCGCGGTTGTAGTGCCCCCATAGCCGGATCGTCCGGCATTCGAGCAGCGTCGGACCGGCGCCGGCGCGCGCGCGCGCCGCGGCAGCGGCGACCGCGGCCTGGACCGCGATCGGATCGCAGCCGTCGACGGTGGTGTTCTCCATGCCGTAGCCGATCGCACGCCGGGCCAGGCGTTCGACGCGTGCGATGCGCGAGGTGGGCGTCAGCTCCGACCAGCCGTTGTTTTCGCAGATGAAGATGACGGGCAGGCTGCGTGCGGCCGCGAACACGAAGGCCTCGTGCAGGGCGCCCTGGCTCAGCGCGCCGTCGCCGAACGAGACGGCGACGACGTGGTCCTGGCCGCGCAGCTGCGCCGCCATCGCTACGCCGCACGCGATCGGCCCGCCGGCGCCGACGATCGAGTTCTCGCCGATGAAGCGGTGCTGCGGCGCGGACAGGTAGGCCGAGCCGCCACGGCCGCCGTTCGTGCCCGTCTGCCGGTGCATCACTTCGGCCATCAGCATGTCCAGCGGCACGCCGGCCTCCAGCGCCCAGCCGTGGCCGCGGTACGTGGCGACGATGCGATCGGTGGGCCGCAGCGCGGCGGCGGTGCCGACCGGGATCGCTTCCTGTCCGGCGCATAGATGGACGGAGCCGGCGACGACCGGTGCGCTGCCGGTCGACAGCTCGAGCAGTTTTTCTTCGAATCGGCGAATGCGGCTCATGCGCGCATAGGCCTGCAGCAGGGGGGAGGCGTCCGGCATCGGGGATCCTTGAGTGATTCGAGGCGATTCTTTTGGAGCGTCCGCTCAGCGATCGCCGCGACTGCGCGCGGCGATCTGCTGCAGCTGAGCCACGTAGGTGGCTGAGCGGGCGCGGAAGCGTTCGACCGGCACCGAGATCGCGAGGGCGAGCTGCGACGGCGGGGTGCCGATCGGCACGGCGACGCAGGCCAGCCCTTCTGCGAACTCCTCGACCTCGATGGCCATCCAGATCTGCTGGATGCGCTCGAACTCGGCCTGCAGAGCGGCCGGCGACGTGAGAGTCCTGGGGGTGAGCGCTTGCAGCGGACGGGTCTGCAGATAGCGCTGCCGCTCGGTGAGCGGCAGCATCGACAGCAGCAGCTTGCCGGACGCGCGGGCGTGCGCATTGCCGCCGGTGCCGACCGGGACTTCGGCGGCGCGCACCGGGGCGTGGCCCGGCGCGGTCACTCGCACGACGATGTCGTTGTCCACCCAGCCGCTGACGTACGCGGTTTCGCCGGTCTCGAAAGCGGCTTCGCGCGCGATCTCGCCGAGCATGTCGGACGCGCGCATCTGCCGGCGGAAGCCTTCCAGCAGCGGCGCTACACCCAGGCCCAGCACGTAGCGCATGCCCGATTGCTTGCGCACCATGTCCAGGCCTTCGAGCGTGTGCAGCAGGTGATAGAGCACCTGGCGCGGCAGCTGCAGCTTCTCGGCGAGTTCCTTGGCGGTGGCGCCGCGGCTCTCCTGCGCGACGGCGAGCATGACGGCCATTGTTCGCGCCGCCGAGCGTACGCGTGGTTTGCGCGGCGCCTCGGGCGGTGCGCCAGGGTCGTT
>JBFWXS010000052.1:21085-28151 GCA_050187175.1 Burkholderiaceae bacterium | reverse complement strand
TGCCGGTCGATATACCGGCGCCGTCGTAGCGATCGTCCATCACGTCCGCCGCGCGGCCGGCGGCGCCTCGGCGTCCAACCGGATGAAGACCGCTTCGCCGGCGCGGCGTACCGGATAGGTGCGCAGCGGCCGTTCGATCGGTGAGCTCAGGCCGGCGCCGGTGCGCACGTCGAACTGGCCGCCATGCAGGGGGCAGACGAGCACGTCGTCGATCAGCCAGCCGTCGCACAGCCGTGCGTATTCGTGCGTGCAGACGCTGTCGGTGACGCAGACTTCGCCGCCGCTGAGGCAGTGCAGCGCGAACTCGCGGCCCTTTGCATGCGCGCAGACGATCGTGCCCTCGACCGGCGGCTGCTCGAGGCTCAGCTGGCACCAGTCGGCGGCGTGCTCGGCCTTCTCGGCCTTCTCGGCTTGCCCGGCGTGCTCGACCTGCACGGCTCAGTTGCCCTTGGCCAGCCCCAGCCGCTCGATCAGCGGCCAATACTTGCTCGCGTCGCTCTCCATTCGCGCCTGCAGGTCCTGCGGCGTGCCGCTGACGGCCTCGAAGTTCATCTTGCCGAACTGCTCGCGGATGTCGGCTTCCTGCGCGATCTCGCGCAGCGTGGCGCCGAGCCTGTCGACCACCGGGGCCGGCGTACCGGCCGGCGCGAAGACGCACAGCGCGATGTCCAGCGTGGCATTCGGAAAGCCGAGCTCGGCGTAGGTGGGCACGTCGGGCAGCTGCCGCAGCCTGCGCACCGACGACACGCCGATCGCGCGGACCCGTCCGCCCTGCACGTGCGGAATGCCGCTGGCGTCGGTCATCAGACTGTCGATGTGGCCGCCCAGCAGCGCGGTCATCGCTGGAGCGCCGCCCTGGAACGGCACATGGATCCATGGCAGCTGCGCTTCGGTGCGCAGCATCTCGCCGACCAGGTTCTGCGTCGAGCCGACGCCTTGCGAGCCGTAGCTGAAGTTGCTGCGCGATCGCGCGGCGGCGACCAGTTCCTGGAAGCTGGTTATCTTGCTGGAACTGCTGACGAGCAGGATCTGCGGACCGCCGGTGCCGTACTGGCCGACCGGCGCGAAGCTCTTGATCGGGTGGTACGGCAGGTTCGGATAGGTGGCGAACGCGTTGACGTGCGTGGGCAGGAAATGCGCCAGCAGCGTATAGCCGTCGGGCGCCGAACGCGCCACGAACGCAGTGCCTATCGTCTGCCCCGCGCCGGGACGGTTCTCGACGACCACCGGCTGGCCGAGCTTTTCGGACAGCCGCTTGGCCAGCGGCCGCATCAGCGCGTCGCCGCCGCCGCCGGCCGCGAACGGGCTGACCAGCGTGATCGGCCGCGACGGAAACTCCTGCGCTCGGGCGGTGGGCACGACGCCGCCGGCCATCAGGGCGGTCATCGCGGTCAGGTGGGCGCGTCTGCCCGGATTCATTCCAGCCATCTCTTGTCTCCCTCCATGGGCGGTTTGTTCGGCGTTCAGGGGCGGGCCATGGCCTCGTCGAGCAAGCGGTGGAAGTGCCGGATGCGCGATTCCTGGTACTTGGCCAGCACGATGCTTTTCCTGGCCGTCATGTGCAGCCCCTTCTGGACGGCCTCGAGGTTGTAGGCGTCCTGGTCCTCGACCAGGCTGATGCTGCCCAGCTCCGGTGCCTCGCGCCACGACTGGTCGGGACCGAGCAGGCGCGGCGGCGCGGGCGGCGGGCGCTCACCCTTGAACGGCGCAAGGATCACGATGTCCATGACGCTCATCTCGGGGTCGTCGCCCCACGGCCGCCAGCGGTACTGCTGCCGCACGCCGGGACCGCCCCATGGCGTGAAATTGGGGAACACCGAGTACCAGATGCTGTCGACCAGTTCGGCGTCGCAGAAGTTCTCCGCCCTGGGGCCGACGACGGTCTCCAGATACTTGCGGCCGTTCTCGGCCGAGTAACTGCGCGCCTTGACGCCGTCCGGCAGCTGCGGACCGGGCTGGCCGGCGAGGTACTGGATGGTCAGCGAGTCGTACTTCTCCTGCTCCGACGGGCGCCGGCCCAGGATAGGCGTGCTCTCGCCCATGATGGCCGACAGCGTGCGGTTGACCGGGCCGAACACGTCGTACTGGCCGGTGATCGCGCCGAAGCTGGCGAGGAACTGCGGATGCGTGGCGGCCACGTGCCAGGATTCGAGGAAGCCTTCCTGGTTGATCTTCCAGTTGCAGCGCATCACCTTGGAGACATTGGCGATGATCGCGCGGTTCTCCAGATCCCAGCGCGCGAAGTGCTCGGGAACGACGCCCAGCGTATCGGCCAGCGGCGCGGCGGCCGGGTCCATATTGATGAACACGAAGCCGCCCCAGGTCTCGACCTTGCATTCGGGCAGCCCGAACTTGTCGTGTTCGACGTGCGGCAGATCCCACGGGCTCGGCATCGAGCGGAAGCTGCCGTCGAGATTCCAGGCGAAGCCGTGGAACGGGCAGCGCAGCTCGGTTACTCGTGCGTCGTAGTCGCACAGCCGCCGGCCGCGGTGCAGGCAGGCGTTCGGATAGGCCTTGATCCGGTCCGGCGCGACGCGCACCACGACCACCGACAGCGGGCCCACGTCATAGACGAAGGTGTCGCCGACCTCGGGGATCTGTTCCTCGCGACAGGCCCATTGCCAGCTGCGCTTCCAGACCTTCTCGATTTCCTGCTCGTGATAGTCGCGCGACAGGTACTTGTAGATCGGCACCTCGTCGGGGCCGCTGGTGTCCGGCGCATTCAGCTTCAGGAACTCCGGTACCGGCCGGCTGTCGCTCTGCAGCTCCTTCTGGTAGTCGCGGCCGTAGTCGGGGCGGACGAATCGCATCGGCTTGTTCATTCGGCGCTTTCCTTCTCGGTGCGGCGTCCCATGCCGCTATTGGCTTGCAGCCGCTGGTTGCGGAACGGCACCTGGTCGCCGAAGCGGTGGCCGGCGATCCACTTGCACATCAGCGGATCGGCGTTGCGCAGCTCGCCTTCGAGCCAGCATCCGTCCTCTCGGAACAGGCCGCAGCGGCCTTCATGCTCGACGCGAACGCGTCCGTTCTGGTCGGTGTAGAGGGCCCCCGTGACGGGATGCCTCATGCTCGCCGCACCCATGCTTGGTCTCCTTCCGGTCGTTCTGTGCGGCGGATGGTAGCAACCGGTTTTCGCGAAAACCATGCATAGGGTGATTCGATCATCACCCTATGATGATTTGGTGCGCGCGGCGAGGACCGGCAGCCGCGAACGGCCGAGGTGGCGCTCGCGAGCTCAGGAGCCGGCAGGGCACGCCGGATGACGGCGCGGGCAGAGCGGCAGAGAAAGAAGAGAACGCAGCGGAAAGGAGGCCGGATGCGGCGGCCATCGCCGGCGTGCAGGCCGCGCGCCGGCGCTGATGGGCGTTCGGCGCTATCGAGTGGCCGGCGCTATCAGGGGGCCGGCGCCCTGGGGCGTCCGGCGCTACTGGGCGTCCGGCGCGCCTTCGTTCGGATCGAACGGCCGGGCGCCGCGCTTGACTTCGGTCATGTCGAGCTTGCGCACCTGGTCGAGCATGTCCTGCACCGCGCCCTTGGGCAGCGCGCCGGCCTGCTGGAACACGATGACCTGCTCGCGAAAGACCATCAGCGTCGGGATCGAGCGGATGCCGAAGTGCCCGGCCAGATCCTGTTCCTCGTCGGTATTGACCTTGACGAACTTCAGGTCCGGGTTGTCGCCGGCGACCTGCTCGAAGACCGGCGCGAAACCGCGGCAGGGTCCGCACCACGGCGCCCAGAAATCGACGACGACGATGTCGTTGCCGGTGACGGTGCTATCGAACTTTTCGGTGGTGAGGGCTTCGACGGCCATGGGCTGCTCCGTGACGGGGATTCCGGAGCGCCGCGCGCATGACCGGAGTGGATCGGGATTGCCCAGTCTACCGCGCAGGTGCTTTCCGGCTCGCGTGAGGGCTTTTCGGCGACGAGGCTGGGAAGTGGCCACGGCTCGGAACGGGGCGCAGCCTGCGCTATGCTGGATGGGCGGGCCGGCCGCGCCGGTGCCTGCCTCAGCCCAGCAAGGAGACCGCCGTGCCTGAGATCTTCGATCGAGACCTGCCGCGGACGGCCGCGAACTTCGCGCCGCTGACGCCGCTGTTCTTCTGCGAACGCGCGGCGGAGATCTATCCGCAGCGCACCGCCATCGTCCACGGCGCCCTGCGCCAGACCTGGGCGCAGACCTACGAGCGCTGCCGTCGCCTGGCCAGCGCGCTGCGCCGCGCCGGCATCGGCAGTGGCGACACGGTGGCGGTGATGCTGCCCAATACGCCGCCGATGGTGGAGGCGCATTTCGGCATTCCCATGGCGGGGGCCGTGCTGAACGCGCTCAATACGCGGCTGGATGCTGCCGCGATCGCGTTCATGCTCGATCACGGCGAGGCGCGGGCGGTCATCGTCGACGTGGAGTTCGCGCCGGTGATGCGGCGGGCCATCGAACTGCGCCGCGAGCGCCGCCCGCTGCTGGTGATCGATGCGGAAGACGCGCTGTTCCCGGGGCCGGCCGAGCGGATCGGCTCCACCACCTATGAGGCCTTCGTCGCCGGCGGCGATCCGGAGTTCGCGTGGGCGCCGCCCGCCGACGAGTGGGATGCGATCGCGCTGAACTACACCAGCGGCACTACCGGCGATCCCAAGGGTGTCGTCTATCACCATCGCGGCGCCGCCATCAATGCCGTGTCCAATATCCTCGAATGGGACATGCCCAAGCATGCGGTCTATCTGTGGACGCTGCCCATGTTCCACTGCAATGGCTGGTGCTTCCCGTGGACGGTGGCGGCGCGCGCCGGCGTGAACGTCTGCCTGCGGCGCGTCGAGGCGAAGGCGATCTTCGACGCGATCCGCGAGCATGGCGTGACGCATTACTGCGGCGCCCCTATCGTCCATGGCCTGCTGGTCAATGCTCCGGATGAGCTCAAGCGCGGGCTGCCGACAGGCGTGCGCGGGATGGTCGCCGGCGCTGCGCCGCCGGCGTCGCTGATCGAAGGCATGGAGCGGCTGGGCTTCGACCTGACGCACGTCTACGGGCTGACGGAGGTCTATGGCCCCGCGACGGTATGCGCGAAGCACGAAGCCTGGGACGAGGTCGACATCGGCGAGCGCGCGCGGCTGAATGCGCGGCAGGGCGTCCGCTACCATCTGCAGCGCGGCGCGCAGGTGCTCGACCCGAAGACGATGGCGCCGGTGCCGTGGGACGGCGAGACGATCGGCGAGATCATGTTCCAGGGCAACATCGTCATGAAGGGCTATCTGAAGAACGCGAAGGCGACGCAGGATGCGCTGGCCGGCGGCTGGTTCCACACCGGCGACCTGGCGGTGCAGTACCCCGACGGCTATATCAAGATCAAGGATCGCAGCAAGGACATCATCATCTCGGGCGGCGAGAACATCAGCTCGATCGAGGTGGAGGATGTCCTGTACCGGCATCCGGCCGTGCTTGCCTGCGCCGTCGTAGCGCGGCCCGACCCCAAGTGGGGCGAGACGCCACTGGCCTTCGTCGAGCTGAAGCCGGAGCGGATGCCGGCCGACGACGCGGCGAGCCGCTCGCTGTCAGACGAGCTGATCGCGCATTGCCGCGCGCATCTGGCGCATTTCAAGTGTCCGCGCGAAGTGCGCTTCGGCGTCGTGCCCAAGACTTCGACCGGCAAGATCCAGAAGCACCTGCTGCGGCAGCAGGTAGGGTCGGCGTCGGCGATCGGCTGAGCGACCGCTCGACTGAGCCGTTTATTGCGGGCGGGGTTGCGGCGACGAGTGCTGATGCACGATCAGCGGCTTGCCGCCGACGTTCGCGATGACCAGGCTGTAGCGCGCCGGGGCGGTGAAGCTCTGGCCATTGGCGCGCGTGCCGGAGAATTCGTAGAGCCCCGCGAGGACGAAGACATTGTTCGGCAGCGTCGAGACCGTCGGGCTGCCCAGCAGCTTCACCTGCGTCCGGCTCTTCGCGGTGCCCTCGAAATAGGTCCTGAGACCGTCGCCGGAGCTCACGGTGGGGCTCAGCGTGCCGAAGATCGTTGCATCGGGCGCGTAGAGCTCGACCACGGCGCGCGCGTCGCCCGCATTGAAGGCTTTCTCCCATTTGGCCAGGATGCCGACTGCATCGTCCGCCGGCGCTGCGAATGCCGGCGCTGCGCCGACTAACAGGATCACGGATATCAGGACTCGCATGAAAGGCTGACGCATTTTCTTGCTCCTCGTGCTGAATTCGTGGAAGAAGGCTGTGCGTCCGTACTGTAGAAGCGGCAAGGGACTGCTGCGTCCCCCGATCGGATGACGACAGGCATGCGCGCGCCGGTGTAGCCGCCCTAGCCGCCGTGAGCTCGGCGCCGCAGCCTCAGTTCAGTCTGCGATCGGCATCGACCGGCAAGGCGCCGAGCAGGCGCGCAAGTCCTGTCTGGGAATGCACGCCGATCTTGTCGAAGCAGCGCTTCAGGTGCGTCTTCACGGTCGAGATGGAAACGCCGAGCGCCGCCGCTGTCTGCGGTCCGGTGAAGCCGTCGGCGACGAGGACGGCGACGCGCGCCTCGGCCGGTGTCAGCCCGAAAACGGACTGGATCGCCGACGCCTTGCCTCGCCAGGGGGCCGCCGGATCGATGACCAGCAGCAGGACGCGGGCCGGTTCAAGCAGATTCCACAGCTCGAAGGCGGGCGGCGGCAGCGGAACCGGCAGGATCAGCAGCGGCGGTGCCCCCGAAGGGCGCGTCAGCCGCAGTGGTTCGCCCGGAGTCTCGCCGGCGCCGCTTGCCACGGCGATGGCCTGAGCCATGGCTTTCGCCAGCGCGGCGGTCTCGGAGGAAAAGGCTGCGGCAAACCTGAGATGGCCTCGGTTGTCGATCGACAGGCCGTCGCCGGTGCGCAGCAGGCTCTCGGCCGCCGGGTTGGCCAGCGTGATGCGGCCTTGGTCGTTGATGAGCAGCGCGGCATTGGGCATCAGCGGCAGCACTCGCGCCAGCTGGCGCGTGCCGTCCGCGAGATGGCCGAGCTGCAGCGCCCCTTCGAGCGCTCGGCTGAGATGCGGCACCAGCCTTTGCAGGCGCCGGACATTGTGATGCGCGTGCTCCGCGCCGCGCGCCGA
>JBFWXS010000052.1:18204-20985 GCA_050187175.1 Burkholderiaceae bacterium | reverse complement strand
GTCGCCGGCCTCGCGCCGCGGGCCTTACGCTGCCAGCGTCGACAGTCGCGCCTGCCGCATCACGTTGCGCAGCGTCCGGTCGAACAGCACCAGCTGGCCCTGATAGAACTCCTCGCCGACCGACAGCGGGGTGGCCGGCGGCAGCGCCAGGAAGGCGTCGCGTTCGGGTCCGTCGATGACGATGCGCATGCCGTTCTTGCGCGCGATGTGCATCATCGCGGCGTTCTCGGCCAGGCAGTGCATGTACAGCTCCGCCCAGCCGCGATTGCGCGCGTGCAGGATGGCGCGGCTGAACATCGCCTGCGCCAGTCCCTGGCCGCGCTCGGACGGCCGCACGCTGAGGCCGAGCTCGGCGCCGTCGGGCAGCGGCGCGACGTGCGTCATGCCGGTCAGCGTGCCGCGGTCATCGCGTACGCCGAACACGGCATCCCGGTCGAAATCGAGCGAGTCCGCGTAGCGCTGCAGCATGATGTCGGGTGCCGGCACGCCGAAGCGGAGCCGGCGATCCTCGGCGCTCAGTGAATGCAGATGGTCGACGATCTCGGTCCGCGTCCGCGGACCGAGCGGATGAACGATGGCGATCATGGCGAACTCCAGACGGAGTCAACTGTTATGCTGCATTGCAGCATAACACTTTCAGGCGCCGGGGATCGGAAAGCGGAGCGGGCCTCTGCGCGGGCGCTGTCCTCAGTCGAAAGCAGCGCCGTCGACGATGATCTGTTCCACCGGAAAGCCGTAGGCGCGCGCCTTCTCGAGCATGGTCTCGACCTTGCCGCGATCGGCCGAGGGGCTGCGCGACAGGATCCACAGGTACTCGCGGCCGGCCTCGCCGACCATGGCCAGCCTGTAGTCGGGATCGACCTCGATGACGCGGTAGTCGGCCCACACGTGCGGCAGCCAGCCCAGCCAGGCGGGCGCGAAGCGGACTTCCAGATGGCCGCTGCCGGCGTCGACGACGCGCGCCACGCCCTCGGCACTGATCGAGCCTTCGGTGGTGCGGCAGCGGTTGGTGACGGCCACCGTGCCGTCGGTGCGCAGCGCGTACTGCGCGGTGACGTCGGCGACGCAGCGGTGCTGGAACGGGTTGGGCAGGCGCGCGACTTCGTGCCAGGTGCCCAGATACCGGTTCAGGTCGAAGTCCTTCGGTCCCGGCAGTTCGTCGGAGGCGATCGCAGCGATCGACAACGTAGTGATCGTTGCGCTGAGCGAGGCGATGTACGACATGATCGATCCCCCGGCAGACAGTCCGGATTCGATCAGGTTCAGCAAACGGCGCGCCCGCCCGCGACTCAGCCGATCAATGCCGACGGGGTGGCGCAGGGCGGCAGGTAGCGCACCCGCCCCGGGCGAGCCCGCAGGCTGCGCCACAGCCGGCCGGCGGACCGCGTACGCGGTGCTGCCCCTATCGGCCAGCGCAGCCCGCCGCCGCTGAGCTCCAGCACGCTCGGATGGTCGGCTTCCACGACGACCAGCGCGTCGCTGCGCAGCGTGTACGTCTGACCGGGACCGATGAAGGCGTCGTCGGGCAGATTTTCCTCGGTGATCCACAATCGGCCCGACAGTGTGCGCAGTACGGCGC
This sequence comes from Burkholderiaceae bacterium, assembly GCA_050187175.1. Lineage (GTDB taxonomy): Bacteria > Pseudomonadota > Gammaproteobacteria > Burkholderiales > Burkholderiaceae_E > Zeimonas. The sequence goes on along the minus strand of JBFWXS010000052.1, from coordinate 19,406 downwards.
CGCGGGCGGTGCTCAGGCGCAGCGTGCCGCCGCGTGGCAGCTGCAGGGAAAGCGCCGAGGCGACGACGCGCATGATCTGCTCCTGGAGGTGAGCCGCGGCGCGACGTGGGATGCCGCGCCGACGGAATCCGATCATCCGCGCCGGCGGTGCCGTGCGCAATCCAGTTATTGAGCTGGTATCGTTTAGTTTTTCTGAAGCCTTTGCTAAACGCTACCAGTATGAAGCTGCCCCCGCTGAACGCCGTGCGGGCGTTCGACGCCGCCGCCCGCCATCAGAATCTGCGCCATGCGGCGGCCGATCTGTTCGTTACGCCGGGCGCGGTGAGCCAGCAGATTCGCCAGCTCGAAGACTGGCTGGGCGTGCGACTGTTCGAGCGGCAGCCGCGCGGCTTGGCGCTGACCGAGGCGGGGCAGCTGTTCCATGCGGCGGTGAGCCGCGCGCTGCGCACCATCGCGCAGGCCGCCGAGCGCGTGCGGCCCGATCACAATACGGTGACGATCAGCGTGCTGCCCACCATCGCTGCGCGCTGGCTGATGCCGCGGCTGGATTCGTTCACGCGCCGCTATCCGCTGGTCGACGTGCGGGTCGACGCCAATATCGCGCTGGCGCAGTTCGACGGCGACGGCGTCGATCTGGCGATCCGCCACGCCGCCGATCCCCCAGCCGGCCTGGCATCGCGGCGGCTGTGCCGCGAGTCGATGTATCCGGTCTGTTCGCCGGTCTATCGCGACGCGCATGTGCGCGATGGGCGGCTGCAGTCCGACGTGCGTCTGCTGCACGAGATCTGGCCGCGCGCGTCCGGCGAATACTGGCTGCGCTGGCTGGACGAGCAGGACTATCAGGACATCGACGCGGCGCGTGGGCTGTACTTCAGCCACGAGATGCTGGCCGCCGATGCGGCCGCGCGGGGGCAGGGGGTGGCGCTGACCAATCAGCTGCTGACGGCCGACGCCGTCGCGCGCGATGAACTGGTGGTGGCGGTGCCGCAGCCGCTGCTGACCGGCAAATCGTATCTGCTGGTGTGGCCCGATAGGCCGCTGCGCGAATCAGTGCGCTGCTTTCGCGACTGGCTGATCGAGGCCTTCGCCGAGGCGGTCGATGCTGCCGAGCGCGTGCTCGGCGCGCCGCGCTAGCCTAGCGCTGGCTCGCTCCGGTTCGGCGCATGCTAGGCTCGGGCTCGGGCTCGGGCTCGGGCTCGGGC
>JBFWXS010000052.1:0-18104 GCA_050187175.1 Burkholderiaceae bacterium | reverse complement strand
GGCTCGGGCTCGGGCTCGGGCTCGGGCTCGGGCGTGGGCCCGGCGCGAGCGAGCCCGGGTGGGCTCAGCCCTCGAGCATGCTGCGCAGCATCCAGGCAGTCTTCTCGTGCACGTCCAGGCGCTGCGTCAGCAGGTCGGCGGTCGGCTCGTCGCTGGCCTTGTCGGCCAGCGGGAAGACGCCGCGCGCCGTGCGCGCCACCGCCTCGTGACCGGCGACCAGCACGCGGATCATCTCCTCGGCCTTGGGCGGCGTGGCCGGTGCATCGGGCAGCGTGCTGAGCTTGCCGAAGTCGCCGAACGAGCCGGAGGCGGTATGACCGAGCGCGCGGATTCGTTCCGCGATCGGGTCGACGGCGTTCCACAGCTCGGTGTACTGCTCCATGAACATGGTATGCAGCGTGTTGAACATCGGCCCGGTCACGTTCCAATGGAAATTGTGCGTGGTCAGGTACAGCGTGAACGTGTCGGCGAGCAGGCCGTTCAAGCCCTTGGCGATCGCGTTGCGATCCTTTTCGTTGATGCCGATGTTGATCGGTACTGCCGGCTTGGTCTTGGCCATCGAGGGGTCCCCATCACGAGTTCGCTGGTCCCTCCATATTGCCAGATACTGACAAGGCCGGCATCGTCGGCAGACCCTTCCAAGTACAATCCGCCGCCATGCTGATCGAACACAAAACCCGCCTCGCCGCGCTGTTCCGGGCCGCGGCCGGGCAGCTGATCGCGCAGGCCGGTGCCGAGCTGGCGCCCCCCGCGGTGGAGCTCGACCGGCCCAAGCAGGCCGGCCACGGCGACCTGGCCTGCAATCTCGCGCTGCAGCTGGCGCGGCCGCTGAAATCGAACCCGCGGCAGCTGGCCGAGCAGCTGAAGACGGCGGTGGCCGCTCTCGACCGCGAGGGCGGCAAGGCCGATCCGCCGCTGATCGAGTCGCTGGAAGTCGCCGGCCCCGGTTTCATCAACCTGCGGCTGACGGCGCAGGCCAGGCGCGCGGTGATCGCGCGCGCGCTGCGCGACGGCGAGCGCTTCGGCCGCGGCGAGCGGGGCGCCGGCCGGCAGGTGATGATCGAGTTCGTATCGGCCAATCCGACCGGGCCGCTGCACGTGGGCCACGGCCGGCAGGGCGCGCTCGGCGACGCGCTGGCGGCGCTGCTGGCCGCCGACGGCTGGCAGGTGACGCGCGAGTTCTATTACAACGACGCCGGCGCGCAGATCGACAATCTGGCGCGCTCGGTGCAGGCGCGCGCGCGCGGCCTGACGCCCGACGATCCGTCCTTCCCGGCGGATGGCTATCGCGGCGAATACATCGCCGACATCGCCGCCGACTATCTGGCGCGCAAGACGGTCTCGGCCGAGCGCGTGGCCGCCGTCACGGCCGCCGGCGACGCCGAGGATCTCGAAGCGATCCGCCGCTTCGCGGTGGCCTATCTGCGCAACGAACAGGACATCGATCTGCGCGCCTTCGGCGTGCGCTTCGACAACTACTACCTCGAGTCGTCGCTGTACGAGCAGGGCCGCGTGCAGGCGGTGGTCGACGCGCTGGTCGCCGCCGGCCGCACCTACGAGGAAGGCGGCGCGCTGTGGCTGCGCACCACCGACTATGGCGACGACAAGGATCGCGTCATGCGCAAGTCGGAGGGCGGCTATACGTACTTCGTGCCCGACGTCGCGTATCACGTCACCAAATGGCAGCGCGGCTTCGCGCGCGCCATCAACGTCCAGGGTTCGGACCATCACGGCACCATCGCGCGCGTGCGCGCCGGCCTGCAGGCGCTCGGCGTCGGCATCCCGGCCGGCTATCCGGACTACGTGCTGCACAAGATGGTCACCGTGATGAAGGGCGGGCAGGAGGTCAAGATCTCCAAGCGAGCCGGCTCCTACGTGACGCTGCGCGACCTGATCAGCTGGACTGGCGAAGTGAAGGACGACGGCGGTGCGGTGCCCGACGGCAGCGCAGCCCACGACGGCGGCACGGGCACGGCGCGCATCGACGAGCGCCGCGGGCGCGATGCGGTGCGCTACTTCCTGATCTCGCGCAAGGCCGACAGCGAGTTCGTGTTCGACGTCGACCTGGCGCTGGCGCGCACCGACGAGAACCCGGTCTACTACATCCAGTATGCGCATGCGCGCATCTGCTCGGTGCTGGCGCAGTGGGGCGGCGACGCCGACGCGCTGGCGGCCCGCGCGGCAGCAGGTGACGAGGCGCTGCTGGCGCCGTTGAATGGTGCGCGCGAGTTCGCGCTGGCGGCGCGGCTGGCGGCCTTCCCCGAGATGCTGGCAAGCGCCGTCGACGATCTGGCGCCGCACGCGCTTGCTTTTTATCTCAAAGACTTAGCCTCCGATCTTCACTCTTACTATAATGCGGACAGGGTGCTCGTCGACGACGAGCCGACCAAGATCGCGCGCCTGGTGCTGCTGCTCGCCACCCGCCAGGTGCTTCGCAACGGGCTGGCGCTGATCGGCGTCTCGGCCCCCGAGAGGATGTAATGGCCAGCCTGTCGATGCCCGGCCGCCAGCGCGGCGGCACCTTCCTCGGCTTCCTCGTCGGGCTGGTCACCGGGCTGTCGATCGCCGTGGTAGTGGCGATCCTGGTGACCCGGGCGCCGGTGCCGTTCATCAACAAGGCGGCACGCACGCCGGAACGCGTCGTCGAGCCGCGCAGCGCGGCCGAAACGCCGGATCCCAACAGGCCGCTGCAGTCGCGCGCGACGCGCAGTGCGGAGGCGTCCGGCGCGTCGGGCACGGCTCCTGCCGCCGCGCCGTCCACGCCCGGTCCGACGGCGAGCGCCGCGCCCGCGGCGCCTGCCGCGGTGCCGGCCGTGCCGCCGCCGGCCGCGACGGCACCCGCATCGCCGGCGCCGGGCGACGACCGGACCAGCTATCTGCTGCAGGCCGGCGCGTTCCGCTCGTCGACCGATGCCGACGGCATGAAGGCGAAGCTGGCGCTGATCGGCTTCGAGGCACGCGTGCTGACGGCAGACGTCAACGGCCAGACGATGTACCGCGTACGGGTCGGCCCGTACGCACAGCTCGAAGACATGAACCGGGCCCGTGCGCGGCTCGCCGAGAACGGCATCGAAGCGTCGGTGGTGCGTCAGCGCTGAGGCCGCCGAGGCCGTCGCGGCGGTCGAGGCCGCCGACGAGCGGCTGCAAGGTCCCGGCGAAGCGGTCGACCGATCGGCAGCCCGGCACGCGATGCAGGCGCCGGCGGTCATCCGCTGCGCCGCCGAGCCGTTTTGAGACAGAGGCCTGTACGGACCGACGGCCGAGGGCCGTCCGATCGAGGGAACACGATGGACAAACGCAAACGAATGATGATGAACGCGGCGCTGGGCGCCGCGGCGGCAAGCCTGGCGGCGCCGATGCCGGCGCTCGCGCAGGGCGGCCCGCGCGAGGGCCGCGAATATCGGCTGGTCAAGCCGGTGCAGAACACCGAGGCGCCCGCCGGCAAGCTCGAAGTGCTCGAGTTCTTCTGGTACGGCTGCCCGCACTGCAATTCGCTCGAGCCGGCGCTGGTGCAGTGGGCCAAGGCGCTGCCGCCCGACGTCGAGTTCAGGCGCGTGCACGTGCCCTTCGGCGATAGACGCCACCAGCAGCTGTTCTACACGCTGGATGCCATGGGCAAGGCCGAGGAACTCGCCGACAAAGTGTTCCGCGCGATCCACGTCGAACAGAACCGCCTGGACACGCCCGAGAAGATGATCGCGCTGCTGTCGCGCCACGGCGTCGATGGCAAGCAGTTCACGCAGACCTGGGATTCGTTCGCCGTGCGGACCAAGATACGGCGCGGCACGCAGCTCAGCGAGGCCTACGGCATCGACGGCGTGCCGGCGCTGGCCGTCAACGGCCGCTACGTGACGGCGCCCAGCATGGTCGGCAGCAACCCCGGCGCGCTGAAAGTGGTCGAGTACCTGCTCGCGCAGGAGCGTCAGCGCACGAAGTGATGCGGCGAGGCTTGACGCCGTGAGGCTGTTCGTCACCGGCGCGTCGAGCGGCATCGGCGAGGCGCTCGCGCGCGAGTACGCGCGGCGCTCGCCGGACCTGACGATCGGCCTGGTGGCGCGGCGCGGCGACGAACTGGCGCGCGTGGCCTCGCTGCTGCCCGGCGCGCGCGTGCTGAGCTACGCCATCGACGTCACCGATCGAGCGCGGCTGGCCGACGCGGCGCGCGAGTTCATGGCCGAGGCGGGCGGGCCGCCGGACGTGGTGATCGCCAATGCCGGCATCAGCGCCGGCACGGTCACCGGCGAGCAGGGCGACGGCGCGGTCTTCTCGCGCATCTTCGCGGTCAACGTCATCGCGATGTTCGATACCTTCGCGCCGTTCGTGCCCGCCATGCGCGCAGCGCGTGCGGGAACGCTGGTCGGCATCGCCAGCGTCGCCGGCATCCGCGGGCTGCCGGGGGCGGGCGCCTACAGCGCATCGAAGGCCGCGGCCATCGCCTATCTGGAAAGCCTGCGCGTCGAGCTGCGCGGCAGCGGCATCGACGTGGTGACGATCGCGCCGGGCTACATCCGCACGGCGATGACCGACCGCAATCCGTATCCGATGCCATTCCTGCTCGACGCCGACGTGTTCGCGCGGCGAGCGATCGGCGCCATCGACCGGCGCCGCTCGTTCGTGGTCATTCCTTGGCCGATGCGCATCGTGGCCGCGCTGATGCGCCTGCTGCCGAACGCCCTGTATGACCGCCTGTTCGAGCGTGCGCCGCGCAAGCCGCGCGCCGCCGGCGGCGACGACCCTTCAGGAGGACGATGATGCCTATGCCCGCCCCATGGCGATCGACGCTGCTGGCCGCAGCCGTGCTCGTGCTCGCCGCCTGCTCCTCGCCGCAGCCGCCGCGCGGCGCGCGCGGTCCGGACGCCGGCACGGCGGCCGCCGGCGGGACCGCTGCCGGCAGTCGCGCGAGCAGTGCCGGCGGCGAGCGCGGTGCTCCCAGCCGCCCCGGGCCCACGTCGAGCCGCGGCGGCTACTACATGGACGACGGTCCGGGTGACGCGCCGCCGCCCGACCTGGCGGCCATTCCCGACGCCGTGCCGCGCCACGAGCCGCTGCTGCCGCGCACCGCGAGGCCTTATTCGGTATTCGGCCGCCAGTACACGCCCATGGCGCAGCTCGCGCCGTATCGCGAGCGCGGCATGGCTTCCTGGTACGGCCGCCGCTATCACGGGCAGCCGACGTCGAGCGGCGAGCGCTACGACATGTATGCGATGACCGCGGCTCATCCGACGCTGCCGATTCCCAGCTACGCGCGCGTCACGCATGTGGGCAGCGGTCGCAGCGTCATCGTGCGGGTCAATGATCGCGGCCCGTTCCTGCAGAACCGCATCATCGACCTGTCGTATACGGCCGCGGCCAAGCTCGGCTACATCGACGCCGGCAGCGCCGAGGTCGAGGTGGAGTTGTTCACGCGCTTCGACGCGCCGATGCTTACCGGCGCCGACGCGGCGAAGCCGGTCACGGCGGTGCCGGTCGTCTATCGGCCGGGTGCCGGGGCGGCTGGGCCGACAGCGGCTGGATCTGCGGTGTCTGCGCCTGCGGCGGCCGCACCCGCAGCGACTGCATCGCCGGCAGGTGGCGCGGCGCTGCTGCTGGCATCGAACGATGCGGGTGGGACCGGCGGCTCAGCGGGGTCCGCTGCATCGAGCGCTTCGAGCACGGGTGCGGCCTCTTCGGCAGGCGCGGCTGCGTCGTCGTCGGGCTCCGCCTCCGCCGAGCCACCGGGGCGCTTGACGGTGGAAACCATCTATACGCCGGGCGAGCCGCCGCGCACCGAGACGCGGCCGGAGCCCGATCGTTACGGCGGTGCGGCGCCGGCCGGTGCGGCGTCTGCGGGCCAGGCTTCCGCCGGGGCCGGCGTCGGCTCCGAGCCGCAGATGCCGGCGGGGCCGGCGTCGACAGCGCCGATGTCGACAGCGCCGACGTCGACGGCGTCGATGCCGCCAGCGCCGATGCCGGCGGCCCCGATGCCGGCGGCGGCAGCGTCATCCGCCTCATCCACCGCCTCCGCCTCATCCACCCAGGCTGTGCCGGCGGTTGCGCCGAGACCTGCACTGTCCGCGCCGACGCCGGCGGCGGGCCGCGGCTACTGGCTGCAGCTGGGAGCCTTCGCGTCGCTGGACAATGCCCAGCTGGCGCGCGACCGGTTCGCACGTCGGCTTGAGTGGCTGCAGACCGGCTTCGACGTGCGCCAGGACGGTGCCTTGTTCAAGGTGCAGGCCGGCCCGTGGCCGCGCCGTGACCTGGCGCAGGCCGCCGCCGAGCGGATCCGCGCGGCGACCGAGCTGCAGCCGTTCATGACGCCGCGCTGATGGCGAGCGCCGCCTGGTAGAGCGCGCGATGCGGCAGGCCGGTGGCGCGCTCGGCCACCTTCACCGCTCGACTGAGCGGCAGTTCGGCCAGCAGCGTGCGCAGCAGTGCGTCGACGTCGACGCCGACCGGCGTGGCGGGCAGCGGCGAACCGTCGCGCTCGCCGTCGCTGCCCGCGCCTGCGCCCGCGCCGATATCGGTGCCGCGTGCGGCTTGTCCTGCCTGCGCGGCCTCCGCCGGCGTGCGATAGTCGGCGGCGGCGACCACGATCGCGTACTCGCCGCGTTCGCGATTCGCGTCCTCGCTCAGCCACTGCAGCGCTTGTCCCGCGGGGCCGACGTGGATCTCCTCGAAGCGCTTGGTCAGCTCGCGTCCCAGCGCGAGCCAGCGCGCCGGGCCGCAGGCGGCGGCGATCGCGGGCAGCGTCTGCGCGATGCGATGCGGCGCTTCGAACAGCACGAACGGGTGCGGCAGCGCGGCCAGCGCCGCGAGACGGCTGTCGCGGCCGCGTGCACGCGCCGGCAGAAAACCCTCGAAGTGGAATGGGCCTTCGACGAGACCGCAGGCCGACAGCAGCGCGATCGGCGCCGACGGACCGGGCACGGGCACTGCTTTCAAGCCCGCTTGCCAGACAGCCGCGACGATGCGTGCGCCGGGATCGCTGACGGCGGGCGTACCGGCATCGCTGACCAGCGCGACACGCTGGCCCGTGTGCAGCCATTCCACGATTCTCTCGGCAATCTCACGCTCGTTGTGCCGGTGCGCGGCCACCAGCCGCGCCCGGGCGCCGACATGGTCGAGCAGCACCCGCGTGGTGCGCGTATCCTCGGCGGCGACCACGTCGGCAGCGCGCAGCGTCGCAGCGGCGCGCTGGCTCAGATCGGCCAGATTCCCGATCGGCGTGGCCACTACATATAATGAGCCGACCGCCAGGCCAGTCTCGGGAATTCCTTCAGTCATGCGATCCACGATGCCAGTGCGTCGGCGCACGCTGCGTGCGCTGATCGGAGCCGCGGCGAGCGCGGTGCCGGCATTGTCGGCGCTGGCTCAGTCGCAGACAAGCCAAGCGGTACTGCCGTCGGCGCCCGGGGCTGCCGGTGCGGCGCCGGAGCCGCCGTCGCCGATGGAACCGCCGTCGCCGATGAGTCCGCCGTCGCCCGCCGCGCCCGCCGTTCCGTCGGCGCCGCCTGCGCCTGCCGCTCCTTCCGCGCCCGCGCCCGCCGCCGGTTCCGCGGGCACCGGCGATGCGCTGCCCAGCAGCACCGCGCCGCCGGGTTCGAGCATCGGCCCCGAGAGCCGCGGCCAGGCTTCGACCGATCGTCCGGTGGTCGGCAGCGGGCCGAATCGCGTCGCGCTGCTGCTGCCGCCGGCCAACGGTATCTACCGGCGCGCATCGCAGGCGCTGCTCGCCGGCGTGAAAGCCGGCCATGAGCGCGAAGGGCAGGATGTCGCGCTCGAGATCGTCGAGATCAACGAAGACGCGTTCGCGCTGCAGGCACTGTATGACGAGCTCAAGCAACGCGAGTTCGCCTTCGTCATCGGTCCGCTGACGCGCAGCGCCGTCGGGCTGGTGACGGCAGCCGGCGCGCCGCCGGTGCCGACGCTGGCGCTGAACCAGCCGCAGGGTGGGCGCCTGCCGCCGAACCTGGTGGCCTTCGGCCTGTCGATCGAGTCGGAGGCGCGGCAGATCGCCGCCGCCGCGCTCGAGGAGGCGACGCTCAGCATCGGCGGACGGCGGCCGCGCGCAGCCGCGGTGCAGAATGCGTCGGCGCTCGGCCGGCGCAGCGCGGCTGCCTTCATCGAACGCTGGCGCGAGCTGGGCGGCGACGTCTACGATCCGGTGGACGTCAGCATCGCGACGCCGGGCCGCGTGCGCTCGCTGCTGGGCCGTGTGCGCGCCGACGTCTACTTCGTCGGTGCCTCGCCCGACGTGGCGGGCGCGGTGCGGCTGGCGCTGAGCGGCCGTGGTGTCATCTACGGTGCGTCGATGCTGAACACGGGCGCACTGGCGTCCGCCGACGACGCTGCCCTCGGCTTGCGCTCGCCGGAGCTGGAGGGCGTGCGCGTGCTCGACATGCCGTGGCTGCTGCAGCGCGACCATCCGGCCGTCATGGCTTATCCGCGGCCGCAGGGGCTGCATCTGGAGCTGCAGCGGCTGTATGCGCTCGGCATCGACGCGTTCCGGCTGACGCGGCGTCTGATCGAGCGCGACGTGCCGCTGGATCTCGACGGCGTCACGGGACGGCTGCGCCTCGATGCGCCCGAAGGCGCAGCGGTGGAACGGCTCGGCGTGATGGCCGAATACCGCGACGGCCTGCTGCAAGCGCTGACCGCACCGTGATCCGGCGTTCGCCGACCCAGGCCGCCGGCGACGCGGCCGAGACGCATGCGCTCGCCTTTCTGCAGGCGCGCGGGCTGCATCTGGTCGAGCGCAATGTGGCGAGCCGTCTGGGCGAGATCGATCTGGTCATGCGCGACGCCGATACGCTGGTTTTCATCGAGGTGCGCAGCCGCGCGTCGCGCGGCTTCGGCGGCGCGGCCGCCTCGGTGAGCGCGACCAAGCAGCGCCGGCTGCAGCGCGAGGCGCAGCGTTATCTGAACGCCCGCTATGGCGATCGCTGGCCGCCGTGCCGGTTCGATGTGTTCGCCATCGACGCCGGCGACGTGGACTGGATTCGCGGCGCATTCTGAATCGCGCTGAATCGCCACCCCTGGCCGCGCCGCCCGTCCGCCGCCGCATGCTTCGGCGACCCCGCTCGGTATAATCGATCGACGGGTCTGCGGCCAATCGCGCAGGCGGCCCGGCGCGCGTGCGCGGCACGCGGAACGCGTCACGTTGCCCCGATGGCCCCTCGCGCATGAGCCTTACCGACAGAATTCGCCAGCAGTTCGAGGACAGCGCCGACACGAAGCGGATGGCGGCCGCCGTGCTCGCCGAGCCGGTGGCGCAGGCAGTCGAGCTGATGACCGGCGCGCTGGCGGCCGATCGCAAGATCCTGCTGTGCGGCAACGGGGGTTCGGCGGCCGACAGCCAGCACATGGCGGCCGAGCTCGTCGGCCGCTTCGAGCGCGAGCGTCCGGAGCTGGCGGCGATTGCGCTGACCACCGACACGTCGATTCTCACCGCGGTCGGCAACGACTATGGCTATGACCAGATATTTGCCCGCCAGGTGCGCGCGCTCGGGCGCGACGGCGATGTGCTGGTCGCGATCTCGACCAGCGGCAATTCGGTCAGCGTGCTCAATGCCGTGCAGGCCGCGCAGGAGCGCGGACTGACCGTAGTGGCGATGACCGGCCGCGGCGGCGGCAAGCTCGGCGAGATGCTGCGCGAGCAGGATCTGCATCTGTGCGCGCCGCATCAGCGCACTGCGCGCATCCAGGAACTTCATTTGCTCATGATTCACTGCATCTGCGACGGAATCGATGCGTCGCTGCTCGGCGATGACTGATTCCGCACTGGGGAGAACTCGATGAACACACCACTCCGCATCGCGCTCGTCGGCGCGCTGCTCGTCTCGACGCTTGCTGCTTCCGGCTGCGTGCCGCTGGTGGCCACCGGCGCTGCCGTCGGCACCATGGCCGTGCTCGACCGGCGCACGCTCGGCGCGCAGACCGAGGATCAGTCGATCGAGATGAAGGCCGCCTCGCGCATTCGCGAGATGGCGCCGCAGGTCGCCGACGGCGTCAGCGTGACCAGCTTCAACCGCAAGGTGCTGCTGACCGGACAAGCGGCCACCGAGGATGAGCGGCGCCTGGTCGAGCGCGCCGTGGCCGGCGTCGCCGGCGTGCAGTCGATCCACAACGAGCTGCAGCTGCAGTCGCGTGCAACGCTGCGCACGGCGGGCTCCGATGCGTCGATCACCGCGCGCGTGAAAACCGCGTTCATCGACGCGAAGGATCTGCAGACCAATGCGTTCAAGGTCGTCACCGAAGCAGGGACGGTCTACCTGATGGGCCTCGTCTCGCGCCGCGAGGGCGACCGCGCGGCGCAGGTGGCCAGCCGCGTGGCCGGCGTGCAGCGCGTCGTGACCGTGTTCCAGTACATCGCCGAGGAAGACGCGACGCGGCTGTCGCAACAGAAGCCGCAATAGCGCGGCGGCGGCGTCAGGCGGCCGCGCGGCCGCGACGACGGATGCCGCTCGCAGCCCGACGAGCGGCGTTGCTGTAGCAGGCCTTTACGCCCGTTTCGGCGGACAATCACTCATCGTTCACCGATGATTCGGACGTCAGTGATTGCCATGTCGAGCGGATTGATCATTGTGATTGCCGTGCTGCTGATCCCGCTCATCTGGGCAGTGGCCGTCTTCAATCGGCTGGTCGCGCTGCGCAATCGGCATCTGAATGCGTTCGCGCAGATCGACGTCCAGCTGAAGCGCCGCTACGATCTGATTCCGAATCTGGTGCAGGCGACCAAGGCCTACCTGACGCACGAGCGCCAGACGCTGGAAGCCGTCATCGCCGCGCGGCAGCGCGCGGCCGATGCCAGCCAGGTCGTGCGCCGCCGGCCCTCCGACGGTCAGGCCCTGATCGCGCTCGAGGCCGCCGAGCAGGCGCTCGCCTCGCCGCTGTCGCGGCTGATGGCGCTGGTCGAGCAGTATCCCGAGCTGAAGGCCGATGCGAGCGTGCAGGAACTCACCGAGGAACTGCGCAGCACCGAGAACCGCATCGCGTTCGCGCGCCAGGCCTTCAATGATCAGGTGATGAGCTATAACACCGCCGTCGAATCGTTTCCGGCGTCGCTGATCGCGACCGGCTGCGGCTTCGGCCGGGCCAGTCTGCTGCGCGCCACCGGAGCACCGCGCGAACGCCAGCCGATCGCGGTCGCGCTCTGACGGCACGATTCCCCTAGATGGACTTCTACGCCCACCAGGAACGGGCGCAGGCGGCTTCACGCCGTCTGCTGCTGCTGTTCGCGCTCGCCATGGCAGCGGTGCTGGCCGCCGTCAACGGCGCAGCCATGCTCGTCTGGTGGCTGTTCGGCGCCGGGCTGGCGCGGCCGCCGTACTTCTTCATCACCAATTCGCTGGTCACGCTGCTGATCGTCGGCGGTGGCGCGTGGATCGAGATCCACCGGCTGCGCGAACGCGGCTCGCTGCTGGCCGAGCGCATCGGCGCGCTGCCGCTCAGCGACGTCGATCCGCTGCACCGGCGGTTGCGCGACGTCGCCGAGGAAGCAGCCATCGGCGCCGGTGTGCCGGTGCCGGCGCTGTACGTGCTCGACGACAGCTCGATCAACGCGCTGGCCGCCGGCGAACGCCCCGGGCTGGCAGCGATCATGCTGACGCGCGGAGCGCTCGAGAAGCTCGATCGCGCCGAGCTGCAGGGCGTGGTCGCGCATGAGTTCGCGCATATCGTCAGCGGCGACACGCGGCTGAACACGCGGCTCACCGGCGCGTTGTACGGACTCTATTCGCTGCGTCTGGCCGGCAGCAAGATGATCGGCGACGGCTGGGTCGACGGGCTGCCGCTGCGGCTGGGCCTGCCGCGCGTGCTGATGATGATCGCCGGCGCGGCGCTGTTCGCGGTGGGTTCGCTGGCCGTGCTCGCCGCCCAGGTGCTGAAGGCGGGCATCAGCCGCCAGCGCGAGTTCTTCGCCGATGCGATGGCGGTGCAGATCACGCGCGACCGCGACGGCCTCGGCCGGGCGCTGCGGCGCATCGCCGGCGAGCCGCCGCAGCCGCTGGCCTCGCCCTCGTCGTATGTCACGCTGGTCAGCCATTTCCTGCTGGCGCAGCCCGCGGGGGCCGGCGACTGGTTCGATACGCACCCGTCGCTGGCTGAGCGCGTGCGCCGGCTGTATGGGCGGCGCATGCCGGCGATCATGCCGGCGCGGGCGGGCGAAGCCGGCGGCGCGGCGGGGTGGCCGGGTGCTGCAGGGCCGTCGGCCGTCGCGGGAACGTCGGGCGCTGCTGGACTGTCAGGCGCCGCAGGCCTGCCTGCCGCTGCGGGCGGGACGGCAGCGTCGGCCTTGACCGGTGGCCCGGCCGTCGCATCGGACTTCGCACCGGCGCTCGCGCCGGGGATGGTGCCGGGGATGGTGCCGGGGATGGCGCCGAACCTGGCGCTGCCGATCGGTGGCGGTGCGCGGGCCGGCGACGCTGCGGCCCTGACCGCCGGCGAGTCCCGCACAGGGCTTGCGGGCGACGGCAGCGGCATCGCATCCCGCACCGACGGCCTGCCGGGATGGACGCCCGCCGGTGCCGGGCCGGGCGGCGCGCCGTCGGGAGCAGAGTCGCGAAGCGCATCGGGCGCCGATGCGCCCGGTGAAGTCCTGGGCATGCAGGCCCCGGCGGGTGGCCGCGAGCCGCTTGCAATCGAGACGATTCCGTTCGACCCGCTGCCGCGCGCCGCGGTCGCCGGTGCCGTCGTACCGCTGGCCGTGAACCCCGGCGGCGGCGCGTTCGACGAGCGCATGTCCGGCCCGGCGCCCGGTTCGCCCGCCAGCGCACTGATCACGCAGATCCGCTCCGCCTCGCTGAGCTTCGACACTGCCGGCCGCTGGCTGATCGCGCTGGTCACCGGCGGTGCCGTCGACGAGCCTGACACGACGCTGCGGCTGGCCTTGCACTGGCTGGTCTCGCCCGCCGGTGCTTCGCTGCGTGTGCCGCTGCTCGAGCTGCTGCTGGCGCGGATTCGCCGCTGGAGCAGCGCGCACCGGCGCGAGCTGCTCGAGCGCTGCCGCCGCGCCATCGAGAGCGACGGCAAGGTCGAGTCCGCCGAGTGGGTCTACTACACGCTGACGCGGCATCGTCTGCTGCCGGCCGCGCCCGGTGCCGCGCGGCGGCGCCTGACGACCTCGAAGTCGGCGCACAGCCGTGCGCTGGCCGCGCTGTTCGCGATGGCCGCGGCGATCGGCGAGGCCTCTGCGCGCAGCACGCGCGATGCGCTGGCCGAAGCCGCTGCGCTGCTCGACGTGCCGCCGCCTGCGGCGACGCCCGATGAGATCGATACGGCCGAGCTGGCCAATGCGCTGGACACGCTGCTCAGCCTGCCGCCGCTGGACAAGCCCTTGCTGCTGAAGGTGCTGAACGGCCTGGCGAGAACGCATGGCGACGCGAACTACGAGGCCTTCCTGCGCGCCGTCGCCGCCGCGATCGACTGCCCGGTGCCGCGCGCCGCGCTGCCGGCCCCGGCGGGCGCCGGTTCGCGCCGCGAGGCCGAAGCGCTGTCCTGACATCGGGTCGCTCGCGCTAACGTAGTAATCTTCGCCTCGCGGCGCCTGCGACACGCGCCGCAGTGCGTTCGAGGTGTGGATGAACAGTCGCAACAGTCCCTGTCCATGCGGTAGCGGCAAACGTTTCAAGCATTGCTGCGGTGCGACCGAAGGCGCCTCCGCGCCGCGGTCATCGACGGCACGGACGCGATCGGCGGCCGGCGATCGGAGCTCGATGCTCGCCAGCGCGCTGCAGCTGCAGCAGGCCGGCCGCTACGAAGAGGCCGATCGACTGTATCAACAGGTGCTGGCGGAGGATCCGCGGCATTTCGACGCGCTGCACATGGGCGGCGTGGTCGCGTACCAGCGAAGCGATTTCGAGCGCGCGCGCCAGCTGATCGAAGCGGCATTGGCGGTGCAGCCGCAGTCGGTCGATGCGATGATGAACATGGAGCTCGTGCAGCGCGCGTTCGCCGCCGGCAGCGAGTTCGATCGATATGCGCTGGCGCACTTGCCGCGCTACTGCGCACTTGCGGAGCCCGACGACGAGTCGTCGCGGCGGTTGACGGCGGCCGGCCTGCATGCGCGGATGGCCGCGGCTGTCGGCGCGGCGCCGCTGCATCTGCTGCTGCCTCCGGCCGGGCTGACGGCTGCCGCGCAGCGTTTCGTGCGGGCCTTGTACGCTGCCGCATCTGCTGCTGCCGCCGCCACGGCTGCCGCCCCTGCAACTTCCGTCGCCACCGCAACCACCACCACCACCACCACTCCCGCCCCTGCCGACGAACCGGATGCCGCGCTGGTCTTCTGGTCGACGGCCGCGGCCGAGCCGGTTCCCGGCCTGCCTGCGCCGCGCGTCGTGCCGCGTGAAGGCGCGGCTCCCGGCGGCGGGCTGATGGTGATCGGTACCGACGTCGATGCAGGGGACTGGATGGCTGCGTCCGAATGGACCGCGCGCTGGCTGTTCTGCGACCTGCCCGCCCACGGCCCGCTGGCCGAACGCTTGCGGCGACTGTCGGCGCACGGCCGCCACCATGTGGCGCTTATGTTCGCCTCCGATGCCCTGGCGCAGCGGCTGAAGCTGCCCGGCACGGTTCTCGTCGAAGCCGGATGATGCTGCCTGAGCGATCGCCCGCCGTCATCGCCGTCGTCGAGCGAGCGCAGGCCGACGGTCCGGCGCTGCCGCCGGCTCCTCCGGATCTGGCACGACGCATGCAGGCGCTGGGGCTGGCCGCGCTTTGCCATCCGGTCGATTGGCATCCGGACGCCGGCCATGATCCGAACGAACTTCTCGCGTCGTGCGCTGCGTCCGGCTGGCTGGCGGTGCCGTCGGTGTTCTGCTGGCGGATTCCGCGGCTTGGCGGCGGCGTGGCGCGCCGACTGAGTCCGGACGAGAGCCTGCCGCTGATTCGCGCCGTCTTCGATCGCGTCGACGCCGCGACGCCGCGCTTCGACGGACGTCCGATGCTGCTGCTGTTCGACGTCGACCGCTTGTCCGACGCCGCAGCGAGCGTGCAGCGCTGGCGCGCTGACTGCCGGGCTCGCGGCATCGGCGAGATCGCCGTGCTGGCGGTGCAGTTGCGCTGGCACGGCGACGCGCGGCGCATCGGCTGCGATGCCGCGCTGGCCTGGCCGCCGTTCGGCCTGTTGCGCGACGCAGGCGCGGCACCCGCGGATGCGGCGCCTGCCAATGCGAGGCCCTCCGATACGGCGCTCCCCGATCCGACGGCATGGTTGCCCGACTATCGCGCCATGGCGGCGCATCGGCTCAAGCAGCCGCAGGCTCGCTGGCCCGTGCTCGAGACGGTGCCGGTCGGCTTGAATGCAATCGATCTCGACGGCGCCGACCAGTCCGCACCGATGCCGTCCGCCTCGCCGGAAGCCTTCGCGGCGTGGCTCGGCTTTGCCGCGCCGCGCTCGATCGCGCGGCTGCAGCCCGGGCAGCGGTGGCTGTTCCTGCAAGGCGGCTTGCCGCTGCTGATCGAAGACTGCGCAGCTGTTCCGCACGCCGCTGCGCTCGTCGATCAGTACCAGCGCGCGCTGCCCGACGGCCTGGCTGCCGCGATCGAGGTGCCGCCGCCGCATCAGTCCTTGCCGGTATCTGCGCAGGCGCTGACCGGCGTGCAAGTGATCGACAATCCGGCATGGCATGCGCCACCGCGTGCTGAATCGCGCATTTCGGTGGTGCTGCCGTCGTTCAATCATGCGCACTACATCGCGGCCGCGATCGAGTCGGTGCTGACGCAGAGCTGGCCCGAGCTCGAACTGATCATCATCGATGACGGCTCCACCGATGATTCGCGCACGGTCATCGAAGGGCTGCTGCACGCCGCGACACGCCCGATGCGGGCGGTGTTCCAGCGCAACCGCGGCGCGCACGAGGCGATCAATCTCGGACTGGCGCTGGCCCGCGGCGACTACATCGCCATTCTCAATTCCGACGATGCCTACCTGCCGCAGCGCTTCGCGCGCATGATGCCGGTGCTGCAGCGCGGGCAAGCGCCGCTCGCGTTCTCCGAATGTCTGTTCATCGGCGATGACGGCCAGCCCGTGCCGGACCGGCATCCGTATCGCCGCGCGCTCGAGACCGTCATGGAACGGCTGGGGCCGGCGCCTGACGATGCGGCGCTCATCGATACGCTGCTGCGCGTCAATGTCGCGATCTCGACCGGCAACTTCCTGTTCCGCCGCGAACTGCTCGATGCGCTGGGCGGCTTCCGTCCGATGATAGGCAATCACGACTGGGACTTCATCCTGGCCGCCTGCTGTCTGGGTGCGCCGGCCTTCGTGCGTGAACCGCTGTACCGCTACCGGCTGCATGCGACGAACACGTTCTCGCAGCACGTGCTGCGCTCGCTGATCGAGGTCGATTTCTGCCGGCAGCGATTCTTCGCGAGCGTCGATCAGCGATGGCCGGCCGATCGCGTGGCCGACTGGCGCGAGCGGCTGCACCGCAGCCTCGACACATCGGATGGCTACGACGACTGGATCCTCGACGCCGAGGCGCGCGCCGAACCGCTGCCGCGGCTGACCGACGGGCCGCTGATCTCGATCCTGCTGCCGGTCTACAACATCGGCGAAGCCTGGCTGCGCCGCTGCCTGGACTCGGTGCTGGCGCAGCGGTACGAGGCCTGGGAGCTGTGCATCGCCGACGACGCATCGACACAAGCGCACGTGAGCCGCGTGCTGGACGAGTACGCGCGCCGCAGCGACCGGATCCGCGTCGTCCGCAACCAGCGCAACGCGCACATCTCCGCCAGCTCAAACGCCGCGCTGGCGCTGGCTCGTGGCGAGTTCATCGCGCTGCTCGATCACGACGACGAGCTTCATCCGGAGGCGCTGTATCACGTCGCCGCCGAGATCGTGGCGCATCCGCAGGCGCTGATCGTCTACAGCGACGAGGACAAGGTCGATCTGCTCGGGTGGCGCAACGACGCCTACATGAAGCCCGACTTCGATCCGCATCTGCTGCGCGCGCAGAACTGCATCTCGCATCTCGGCGTCTACCGTACCGAAGCGGTGCGGGCCGTCGGCGGCTTCCGAGTCGGATTCGAGGGTGCGCAGGACTGGGATCTCGCACTGCGCATCAGCGAAGGCGCGCAGCCCGGGCAGATCCGCCATGTCCCGCGCGTGCTCTATCACTGGCGCACGGTGGCCGGCTCGACTTCGGTGTCGGAAGATCGCAAGGACTACGTCAGTGCCGCGCAGCAACGCACGCTCATCGAGCATCTGCAGCGCATCGGTCGGGCCGCGCCGCTGCTTCAGCCGCCGGCCTCGACCTTCTGGTGGCACCAGCCCGCGCTGCCGCAGCCGCTGCCGCCGGTCGTGCTGGCCTTCGAATGCGGGCCGCGGCTGGACGTCGGCTTTCTGCAGTGGATCGCCGCCGTCGCCGCGCGGGCGCGGCCACTGGTACGCGAAGTGCGGCTGCTGGCGCGGCCCGAGCACGAAGGAATGCTGGCGACGCCGGCGGCGCGCGCGGCGATGGCGGGTAGCGCGCCGCGCGTGTTCGTGCGACCGGCGCAGACCAGCCGTGCATCGGCGCTGGCAGCGATGCTCGCCGCGGACGACGTGGCCGGCGCTTCCGCCGGCGACGGCCATGTCGTCGTGCTGCTGCGCGACGGTGTCCGGCCGATGGGTCCCGACTGGCTGTCGAGCCTGCTGTCGTGGGCCTTGCTGCCGGACGTGGGCCTGGTCGCTGCCAAGGTGTTCGACAGCAGCGGCGCCATGAACTATGCCGGCACGATGGCGCTGCGCGACGAGTCCGGGCGGCCGGTGCTGCGGCGGCCGTATCGCGGCGCGCCCGGCGGTCAGGCCGGCTACTTCGGTCGGCTGGTCGTCGCGTCCAGCTTCAGCGTGCTCGACGGCCCATGCCTCGTGCTCGACATGCGCAAGCTGGCGCAGGCCGGCAGCAGCGCGCCGCAGTATGTCCGCGATCGGCTTGCCGTCGAGTGGTCGCTGCGCCTGTGCGATGCCGGGCTGCGCAACGTCTGGCTGCCGTACTCGCCGCTGGTGGCGGCCACCGGCGCCGAGCTCGATGCCGACGCCGAAGTCGCCGCCGACGCCAAAGCCGAGACCGACGCGAAAGGCGCCGAGGACCTCGACCTGGAGGCGCTGGCCTCGCGCTGGCCGGCCGTGTTCGACGCGGACCCGG
>JBFWXS010000051.1:8306-39670 GCA_050187175.1 Burkholderiaceae bacterium | reverse complement strand
CAGAAAGGAGCCGATCAAACGACCCAGCCGTTAGACTTATCCACAACCAACTGACAAAACATCCTTAAAACTAGTGGCTCAATATTCGGCGTGAACACTGGCTCAGTTTGTACGGTGAATCAACAGGATCAGGAACTTGGTCAGCAGATTGAAGACCGTGGTCTTGCCGGCGCCGTTCGGACCGATCAGCGCATGGATGTGCCCACGCTTGACCTTCAGGTTGACGTCATTGACCGCGACGAAGCCCTTGAACTCCTTGATCAGGCCTCGTGTCTCGAGAATGTAATCGTCGGATTCGGCCATGAAGGACGAAGCTGTCCGCATTGGGGTGCGAGGAATTATGTCGACCGCCTCAGGCAGCCACAATCCGGGTTAGCGTGAATGTCGCGTCAGCTTCATTCGGCGGTGCACTCGGCTGGTGCGGGGGTGACGCGGGTGCGGCGGCGCGCCGAATCCGGTAGGCTAGCGGCTCGACTGCCCCTGCCTCACACGCTTGGATACGATTCCTCTCTGGATGCAGCTGCTGGGGCTGGTACTGCTGCTGGCGCTGTCCGCGTTCTTCTCGATCTCCGAGACCGCCATGATGGCGCTGAACCGGTTCCGGCTCGGCCACCTCGTGCGCGAAGGCCGGCGCGGCGCGCGCCAGGCGGCGCAGCTGCTCGGGCAGACCGACCGGCTGCTGGGCACGATTCTGCTCGGCAACAACGTCGCCAATACGGCGCTGACCGCGATCGTCACAGCGATGGCGATCCGCTATTTCGGCCACGACGAATCGGTGATCGCCATCGCCACCACGCTGATCGCGCTGGTGCTGATCGTGGTCTGCGAGATCACGCCCAAGATCATCGGCGCCACGTATCCGGAGCGCATCGCGCTGCCGTCCAGCTATCCGCTGAGCCTGGTCATGCGGCTGGCCTGGCCGCTGGTATGGGCCGTGAACCTGGTGGTGAGCCGGCTGCTGCGGCTGTTCGGGATTCGCGCCGACCGGCCGCAGGCGGCGCAGCTGTCGACCGAGGAGCTGCGCACGATCGTGCTGGAAGCCGGCGGCTTCATGCCGCCCAAGCATCGCGCGATCCTGCTGAACCTGTTCGACCTGGAGCGGATCACGGTGGACGACGTCATGGTGCCGCGCCATCGCATCGAGGCGCTGGACCTGGCGGCCGACGAACGCCAGCTTCGCGAGCAGCTGACCACTTGCTTCCACAACAAGCTGCCGGTGTTCGAGGGCGAGATCAACCGCGTCGTCGGCCTGCTGCACGTGCGGCGGGCGCTGGGCCTGCTGCAGCGCGCCCATTTCGACGCCGACGACCTGCGCGCCCTGCTCAGCGAACCCTACTTCGTGCCCAGCGGGACGCCGGTGTTCCGGCAGCTGCAGTTCTTTCAGGAAAACCGGCAGCGCGTCGCGCTGGTGGTCGACGAATACGGCGAGGTGCTCGGCCTGTTGACGCTCGAGGACATCATCGAGGAGTTCGTCGGCGAGTTCACCACCTCGGCGCCGGGTGGAGATGCCGGCCCGTCGTGGGGCGACGGCGCCGAGGCGCTGGTCGACGGCGCCGCCGCGCTGCGCGACCTGAACCGGCGGCTGGGCACCGATTTCCCGCTCGACGGCCCGCGCACGCTGAACGGCTGGCTGCTCGAAACGCTGCGCACGCTGCCCGACGGCCCGGCCAGCGTGCGACACGGCAACCTGGTCGTCGAGGTCGCCCAGATCGAGAACCGGCTGATCCGGCGCGCCCGGCTGCGCCGCCTGGAGCCCGCCGACGGCACCCGTCCGCCGCCGTTCGAGGCCTCGCCCTAGGGCTTCCCCAGGGCTTGTTCGCGACGCGAACCGGCCCCGGCGGCGGCGTCACGCCGTTCGTGGCCGCCTGCCCGCCGTCCGTCGAAGCCTCGGCCGATTGCATGGCGCCAGCCCTCCGGCTGCGTGCATCATTGCCCGATAACCCGGGAATCCGATAAGAGAAATCCTTCCAGACAGGCGCGATGGCAGCAGCAACTCTACCGCCACGCCCGGCCGAGTCGATCTCGCTCGCTGGCCTGGGCCGTGCGCTGATCCAGCATCAGCAGCTCCGGCTCGACCAGGCCGTCGCGATCCAGCGCAAGGCCGACGCGAACGGCAGCACCTTCATCGACGAACTGCTAGGCAGCGGCCAATTGCAGGCGACGCAGCTTGCCAAGTTTGCCGCCGAAGTGTTCGGCCACCCGATGCTCGATCTGTCGGCCGTCGACCCGGCCTGGCTGCCGGGCGACGTGCTCGACCGCAAGCTCGCGAACGAAGTGCGCGTGGTGCCCCTGGCCAAGCGCGGCGGGCGGGTCTCGATCGCGATGTCGGATCCGACCGACTCGAAGACGCTGGACCGCATCCGCTTCTCGGCGCAGGCCACCGTCGATCCGATCGTCGTCGAGCACGACAAGCTGCTGCGGCTGGTCGAGAAACTCGGCCAGAGCGCGGCCGATCAGCTGGCCGAGCTCAGCGACGACGCGCTAGACATCGACGTCTCCAGCGAGGAGCAGGCGCCGGCGCCGGACACCAGCGAGGTCGACGACGCCCCGGTGGTGCGCTTCCTGCAGAAGATCCTGGTCGACGCGATCCAGGGCGGCGCCTCCGACATCCATTTCGAGCCGTACGAGAAGTTCTACCGGATCCGCTTCCGCATCGACGGCGAGCTGCGCGAGGTGGCGCAGCCGCCGCTGGCGATCAAGGAGAAGCTGGCGTCGCGGATCAAGGTGATCTCGCGGCTGGACATTTCCGAGAAGCGCGTGCCGCAGGACGGCCGCATGAAGCTGGTGCTGTCGAACCAGCGCGCCATCGACTTCCGCGTCTCGACGCTGCCGACGCTGTTCGGCGAGAAGATCGTGATGCGGATTCTCGACCCCTCGTCCGCCAAGCTGGGCATCGACGCGCTCGGCTACGAGCCGGACCAGAAGGAAGCGCTGCTGTCGGCGATCCACCGGCCGTACGGCATGATCCTGGTGACGGGACCCACCGGCTCGGGCAAGACCGTTTCGCTGTACACCTGCCTGAACATCCTGAACGGCGCCGGCATCAACATCTCGACTGCCGAGGATCCGGCCGAGATCAACCTGCCGGGCGTGAATCAGGTTAACGTCAACGACAAGGCCGGGCTGACCTTCTCCGCCGCGCTGAAGTCGTTCCTGCGGCAGGACCCGGACGTGATCATGGTCGGCGAGATCCGCGACCTGGAGACCGCCGACATCGCGATCAAGGCGGCGCAGACCGGCCACATGGTGCTGTCCACGCTGCACACCAATGACGCGCCGACGACGCTGACGCGGCTGGCGAACATGGGCGTGGCGCCGTTCAATATCGCTTCGTCGGTGATCCTGATCACCGCGCAGCGGCTGGCGCGCCGGCTGTGCGCCTGCAAGC
Organism: Burkholderiaceae bacterium; assembly: GCA_050187175.1. Classification (GTDB taxonomy): domain Bacteria; phylum Pseudomonadota; class Gammaproteobacteria; order Burkholderiales; family Burkholderiaceae_E; genus Zeimonas. The sequence goes on along the minus strand of JBFWXS010000051.1, from coordinate 36,282 downwards.
AGCCGCTGGAAGCCGACGAGGCCGCGCTGCTGAAGGTCGGCTTCCGCGAAGCCGATCTCGACGGCAGCTGGATTCCATACAAGCCGGTGGGCTGCGAGCGCTGCAACGGCAGCGGCTACAAGGGACGCGTCGGCATCTATCAGGTGATGCCGATCTCGGAAGAGACGCAGAAGATCATCCTGGCGGGCGGCAACGCGCTGCAGATCGCCAAGCAGGCGGAGCTCGAAGGCGTGCGCGACCTGCGCCGCTCGGGCCTGATGAAAGTGATGCAAGGCATGACCAGCATCGAAGAGGTGCTGGGCGTGACCAACGAGTAGCGCAACGCTGAAGGGCAAGCAGATGGCGACCCGAACCCTCCCCGCACCGCGGCGCCAGGCGCCGAAGGAAATGACCTTCGTCTGGGAAGGCCGCGATCGCGCCGGCAAGGTGGTGCGCGGCGAGATGCGCGCCAGCGGCCCGGCGGTGGTGCAGACCACGCTGCGCCGGCAGGGCATTTCGGTCAGCAAGGTGACGAAGCGGCGCTACAAGAAGGGCCGCAAGATCGGCGAGAAGGACATCACGCTGTTCACGCGCCAGCTCGCGACGATGATGAAGGCCGGCGTGCCGCTGCTGCAGTCGTTCGACATCGTCGCGCGCGGCACGAACAATGCGTCGGTGTCGAAGCTGTTCACCGACATCCGCAGCGACGTCGAGACCGGCACCTCACTGTCGCAGGCCTTCCGCAAGTATCCGCTGTACTTCGACTCGCTGTTCTGCAACCTGGTCGGCGCCGGCGAGCAGGCGGGTATTCTCGACGATCTGCTGGACCGGCTGGCGCTCTACAAGGAGAAGATGCTGGCGATCAAGGGCAAGATCAAGTCTGCCCTGTTCTATCCGGTGGCGGTGCTGATCGTCGCGTTCATCGTGGTGGCGGTGATCATGCTGTTCGTCGTGCCGGCCTTCAAGGACGTGTTCAGCAGCTTCGGCGCCGATCTGCCGGCCCCGACGCTGATGGTCATCGCCCTGTCGGATTTCTTCGTCGAATACTGGTACCTGATCTTCGGCGGCATAGGCGGCGCACTGTACTTCCTGCTGCAGGCCTGGCGGCGCTCGCCCAAGGTGCAGATGGTGGTCGACCGCATGATGCTGAAGCTGCCCATCTTCGGATCGGTGGTCGAGAAGGCGACCATCGCGCGCTGGCTGCGCACGCTGTCGACGATGTTCGCCGCCGGCGTGCCGCTGGTCGAAGCGCTCGACTCGGTGGGCGGCGCGTCCGGCAACCATGTCTACCTGATGGCCACCAAGAAGATCCAGCAGGAAGTGGCCACCGGCACGGCGCTGACGGTGGCGATGCAGAACGCCCAGGTGTTTCCGAACATGGTGCTGCAGATGTCGTCGATCGGCGAGGAATCGGGTTCGCTGGACTCCATGCTCGGCAAGGCCGCCGACATCTACGAGCGCGAGGTCGACGAAGCCGTCGAAAGCCTGTCGAGCCTGCTCGAGCCGCTGATCATGGTCGTGCTGGGCACGCTGATTGGCGGGCTGGTGGTGGCCATGTATCTGCCCATCTTCAAGCTGGGCCAGGTGGTTTAAGCTTCGCCGATGTTCGAGTTCCTGCAACAGTCGGTACCCCTGGCGGTCGGTACCGCGCTGATCTTCGGCCTGCTGGTCGGCAGCTTCCTCAACGTCGTCATCCATCGTCTGCCGAGGATGATGGAGCGCGAATGGGAGGCCCAGGCGGCCGAGCTGCGCGGCGAGACCTATGCGCCGGACCCGCCGCGCTACAACCTGGTGGTGCCGCGCTCGCACTGCCCATCGTGCCGCCATCCGATCGGCGCGCTGCAGAACGTGCCGCTGCTGAGCTGGGCGCTGCAGCGCGGCCGCTGCCGCGCCTGCGGCACGCGGATCTCGGCCCGCTATCCGCTGGTCGAGCTGCTCACCGGCCTGCTGTTCGCCGCGGCGGCCTGGCACTTCGGGCTGGGCGCCGCCGGGCTGGGCGCGATGCTGTTCTCGGCCATCATGGTCGCCTTGACCTTCATCGACATCGACACGCAGCTGCTGCCCGACGACCTGACGCTACCCTTGCTTTGGCTCGGGCTGCTGTTCAACCTGCATGAAGTGTTCGCGCCACTGGACAGCGCCGTGGTCGGGGCCGTGGCCGGCTATCTGAGCCTGTGGACGATCTACTGGCTGTTCAAGCTGATCCGCGGCAAGGAAGGCATGGGCTACGGCGATTTCAAGCTGCTGGCGGCGATCGGCGCCTGGCTCGGCTGGGCGGCGCTGCCCGGCGTGATCCTGCTGTCGGCGCTGGTGGGCGCGGTCTGCGGCATCGTGCTGATGCTGCTGGCGCGGCGCGGCTTCGACATGCAGATTCCGTACGGCCCCTATCTGGCGGGCGCCGGGCTGCTGGCGCTGTACTTCCCCGAGCCGCTGCGGGCGCTGCTGCCGCTGCCTGCCTAGCAAGGCCCGCGGATCGCCGGCCGCGCGCTCGGGAAAATCCGAGCCCCGGCCGCGCGGCTGATAGACTCGCCGGATGACCGCGATCGAATCGTTCGAGCAGGCGCCGCGCCGGCCCGTCATCGGCCTGACCGGTGGCATCGGCAGCGGCAAGAGCACGGTCGCCGATCTGTTCGCAGCGCGCGGCGTGACGCTGGTCGATGCCGATGCCATCGCCCATGCGCTGACCGGTCCCGGCGGCGCGGCGATGCCGGCGCTGCGCGAACGCTTCGGCGAGCGCGTGCTGCGCGCCGACGGCAGCCTGGACCGCGACGCCATGCGCGAGCTGGCGTTCGGAGATCCGGGGCAGCGGCATGCGCTCGAAGGCATCCTGCATCCGATGATCCGCGACGAATCCCGCCGCCAGGTCGAACAGGCGACCGGCGCCTACACGATGCTGGTCGTGCCGCTGCTGATCGAGTCGGGCAACTGGCGGACTCGCGTCGAGCGCGTGCTGGTCGTCGACTGCCCGGTGGAGGTCCAGATCGAGCGCGTCATGCGGCGCAACGGCCTGTCGCGCGAACGCGTCGCCACCATCATCGCCGCGCAGGCCTCGCGCGAGCAGCGGCTGGCGGCCGCGGACGAGGTGGTGGACAACGGCGGCTCGCCCGAGACGCTTCCGGGCCAGGTCGACGCGCTGCATCAGCGCTATCTGGCGATGCAATGACGACGATATCGGCCCACGTGCGTCCGATCGGTTTGTCAAGCGAATCGCTTTGCGCCAAAATCCGGGAGTCTTCAGGTAACGAGCATCTCATTGGCTCGAGGGCACGGCCGTTCGCTGCTTGCGGCCGGCGTCCATTGCGGCTCAGGACGACGCCTTGATTCTGTACGAGTATCCGCTGAACGAACGCGTCCGGACGCTGCTGCGGCTGGAAGACCTGTTCGAGCGCCTGGAGTTCTTCGCGTCGAAAGAGCACCCGCTCGATCATCACGTCGCGCTGGTCACGCTGTTCGAGGCGCTCGACGTCGCCGGCCGCGCCGACATGAAGTCCGATCTGCTGCAGGAGCTGGAGCGTCAGCGCCAGACGCTGATGGCGTTCCGCGGCAGTCCGGACGTCTCGCACGCGGCGCTCGACCGGATCCTCGAGCAGATCGACGAGGCCGCCCGCGGCCTCGGCTCCAGTCCCGGCAAGACCGGCCAGCATCTGCGCGACAATGAATGGCTGATGAGCATCCGCAGCCGGACCATCATCGCCGGCGGCGCCTGCGAGTTCGACCTGCCCTCGTACCACGCCTGGCAGCACCGGCCGGCCGAAGCCCGGCAGCGCGACATCGCCGCCTGGGCGGGACCGTTCAAGCCGCTGTACGACAGCCTGTCCATCGTGCTGCGGCTGCTGCGCGAAAGCGCGCAGCGCTCGGTGCTGTCCGCGCCGCAAGGCAGCTACCAGCAGCCGCTGGGGGGCAAGACCTACCAGATGGTGCAGCTGCGGCTCGATCCGTCGCTGGGCGCGATTCCCGAGATCAGCGCCAACAAGTATTTGCTGTGGGTCCGCTTCACCAGCCAGGACGGCGATCTGCGGCCGCGGCCGTTCGAGGGCACGGTCGAGTTCGAGCTGTCGCTGTGCAATCTGTGAATTGGCCCCGCGGCTGCCGACTCGGATGATGGTCAAGGTCGACTGCCCCACCTGCGGCAAGAAGGTGCCGTTCACGCCCGCCAGCCGCTGGCGGCCGTTCTGTTCGGAGCGCTGCAAGACCGTGGATCTGGGCGCCTGGGCAGCGGAACGCTACCGGATCGCCGGCGAAACCAGCGACGATGGGGCTGACGACTGGTCCGAGGGCGCGGCCGGCGCGGCGTCCGAGTCGGGCAAGCAGCCGGGCAACTGAAGCGGCTCGGCCGCTTGCTGCCTGGCTGCCTGGCTGCGCGGTACCCTGACTGGGAGGCCTGCTGACTACGCCGCTGCTGCTCAGCGCCACGAACTGCGGATCATCGCCAGCCCGTGCGCACCCGCCTGCCGGGCATCGACCGCATCGTCCTCGTCCAGCCCACCCAGCGCATAGACCGGCAGCGTGGCGGAACGCGCCAGCCGCTCGAAGCCTTCCCAGCCGAGCAGGACCGCGGCCGGATGCGTCAGCGTGGGCCGCACCGGTCCCAGCACCGCGAAATCGGCGCCCAGCGCGCCGGCGCGCGCCAGCTCGACCGCATCGTGGCACGAGGCCCCGACCAGCCGCACCGCCGGCCGCTCGGCCAGCGCGCGCAGGTCGTCGGCGCGCAGGTGCACGCCGTCGCAGGCCCGCCAGTACGAGGCCGGGTGCCGGCTGTTGACCAGCAGGCGCGCACCATGCCGCGCGCACAGCGCGCGCACGCGGTGGAACAGCGCATCGAAGCGCGCCTCGCCGAGCCCGGGCTCGCGCAGCTGCAGCAGCTGCAGGCCGCTCAGCAGCCGCGCCTGCAGGCGCTCCAGGAAGCGTTCGTCGCCCAGCTCGATGGCGCAGGAGATCGCGTAGCGGGGCGGCAACCGCAGCCAGCCCAGCGCGGGGATGGTGGCCGGCAGCAGCGGCGCCACGTCGACCGAGGCGGGGGATAGCCAGCGCAGCTGCTGGCCTTCGCGCGCCTGCGGCTCGCCGCGCCAGTCGTAGACGCGATGGAAGAACAGCCGGACGTGCGCGTGCGGATAGACGTGCTCGCGCACCACCCACGGCACGGAGCCCGCGATGTCGACGCCCAGCTCCTCGCGCAGCTCGCGCGCCAGCGCCTGCTCGACGCTCTCGCCGCGCTCGAGCTTGCCGCCCGGGAACTCCCACCAGCCGGCATACGGCTTGCCGGCGGGGCGCTGGCCGAGCAGCACGCGGCCGTCGCCGCGGATCAGCACGCCGACCGCGACGTCGACCAGCTTGGCGGGCGGAACGAGCGCCGCGCCGCGTCCACTCAGGTCTTGCGTATCCGGCATCCGGCCGGGCTCAGCGGGTCGGGCGCGAGCCGGCGGCATTCGGGCCGGAGCCTGCCGAACCCGAGGCCATAGGCGCGTGCCGGCCGGCCCAGTCCTTGGCGAACTGCCAGGCGACGCGGCCCGAGCGCGAACCGCGTTCGAGCGCGAAGCGCAGCGCGTCCATGCGCGCGTCGGCGATTTCGCGCGGCCCGCAGCCCAGGCTGCCGAGCCAGTGGGCGACGATGGCCAGGTAGTCGTCCTGCCGGAACGGATAGAACGAGACCCACAGGCCGAACCGCTCGGACAGCGAGATCTTCTCCTCGACCGTCTCGCCGGGGTGGATCTCGCCGTCCTCCTGATGCTTGGCATCGAGGTTCTCGCGCATGTACTCCGGCATCAGGTGCCGCCGGTTCGACGTGGCGTAGATCAGCAGATTGTCCGACTGGGCCGCGATCGAGCCGTCGAGCGCGACCTTCAGCGCCTTGTAGCCGGGCTCGCCTTCCTCGAACGACAGGTCGTCGCAGAACACGATGAAGCGTTCGGGACGGTCGGCGACCAGCTCGATGATGTCGGGCAGGTCGACCAGATCGTCCTTGTCGACCTCGATCAGCCGCAGCCCCTGCGCCGCGTACTCGTTCAGGCAGGCCTTGATCAGCGAGGACTTGCCGGTGCCGCGCGAGCCGGTCAGCAGCACGTTGTTGGCCGGCAGGCCGGCTACGAACTGGCGCGTGTTCTGCTCGACGGCGTGCTTCTGGTCGTCGACGTTCTGCAGATCGCCGAGGCGGATCGGCGAGACGGAGCGCACCGGTTGCAGCACGGCCTGCGTACCGAGCGCGGTCTGTCGGCGGCGCCAGCGGAACGCGATGGCGGCATCCCAGTCGGGCGCCGGCGTGGCGGGCAGCAGGGTTTCCAGGCGCTGCAGCAGCGCTTCGGCGCGCAGCGCGAATCGTTCGAGGGCGGCGGAATCGGGCATGGACGGCGGGCCGGACGCTCGCGCTTCAGGAGCGGTAGTCGGCGTTGATCGAAACGTAGTCGTGCGACAGGTCGCAGGTCCAGACGGTGGTGGCCGCGCTGCCGCGGGCGAGCGCGACGCGGATCGCGATCTCGGCCTGCTTCATGACGCGCTGGCCGTCCGCCTCGCGGTAGTCGGGATGGCGGCCGCCGCGCGTGGCGACGTGCACGTCGTCGAGATACAGCTCGATGCGGTCGACGTCGAGATCGGCGATGCCGGCGTAGCCGATCGCCGCCAGGATGCGGCCGAGGTTGGGGTCGGACGCGAAGAACGCGGTCTTCACCAGCGGCGAATGCGCGATCGCATAGGCCACCGCCGCGGCTTCGTCGGCCGAACCGGCCTGCTCGACGCGGATCGTGATGAACTTGGTCGCGCCTTCGCCGTCGCGGACCAGCGCCTGCGCCAGCTGCTGCGCGACCTCGAGCAGCGCCGACTTCAGCGCGCGGGCCTCGGCCGAGGCCTCGTCGGCGACGGCGACGCCGCCGGCGCCGGTGGCGAACAGCACCAGCGAATCGTTGGTCGACGTATCGCCGTCGACGGTGACGCGGTTGAAGCTGGCATCGGCGATCTCGCGAGCCCAGCGCTGCAGCAGCGGCTGCTCGACGGCCGCATCAGTGGCGATGAAGCCCAGCATCGTCGCCATGTTCGGGCGGATCATGCCGGCGCCCTTGGACACCCCAGTGACCGTGGCGGCGCGGCCGCCGCCGAGATCGACGCGCCGCGACGCACCCTTGGGCAGCGTATCGGTGGTCATGATCGCTTCGGCGGCGTCGAGCCAGTCGCTGCGGTCGGCAGCGGCGGCGGCCAGCCCCGGCAGCAGCCGCTCCATCGGCAGGTGCTCGAGGATCACGCCGGTGGAGAACGGCAGCACCTGCTCGGGCGCGCAGCCGAGCAGCCGAGCCGTTTCCTCGCAGCTGCGGCGCGCGTCGGCCAGCCCCTGCGCGCCGGTGCCGGCATTGGCGCAGCCGGTGTTCACGATCAGCGCGCGCACCGCGCCGCCGGACTGCTGCAGATGCTCGCGGCAGACCTGGACCGGCGCCGCGCAGAAGCGGTTGCGCGTGAACACGCCGGCGGCAGTGGTGCCGGGCGCCAGCCGCACGACCAGCACGTCGCGCCGGTTCGGCTTGCGGATCGCCGCGCGCGCGGTGCCCAGCTCGACGCCGGCCACCGCCTGCAGCGATTCACGATCGGGGATCTGGAGATTGACGGGCATGGCTGGATCGGCGTCGTGAGGGACCGGCGGCGAGCAGGCGCGTCAGGCCAGGCGGCCGTGGCACTGCTTGTATTTCTTGCCCGAACCGCAGGGGCAGGGATCGTTGCGGCCGATCTTCGCGTTGAAGCGGCGCAGCGGCGCCTGCGCCTGCTGCGGCGCGTCGCCGGGGTCGCCCTGCGGGCCATGCTGCAGCGCCAGCGCGATCGATTCCGGGTCGCTGCCTTCGGCCTGCGCCGCGGCCTCGTTGAAATCGGCGTGCGTGTAGTTGACGTTGGCGAACTGCGGCGGCGCCGTTTCCTCGGCCTGCGCGACCTCGTCGGCCGACTGGATGCGCACCGTCATCAGGATGCGGGTGACGTCGTTGCGGATGCGCTCCTGCATCAGCCCGAAGATCTCGAACGCCTCGCGCTTGTATTCCTGCTTCGGGTTCTTCTGCGCGTAGCCGCGCAGATGGATGCCCTGCCGCAGGTAGTCCAGCGTCGACAGGTGCTCGCGCCAGTGCTGGTCGATCGCCTGCAGCATGATCGAACGCTCGAAGCCGGCGAACACCTCGGTGCCGACCTGCATCACCTTGCCGGCGTACAGATCGTCGGCGGCCTTCAGCACGGCGGCGAGCAGATCGTCGTCGGTCAGCGAATCGTTCTGCCTGACCATCTCGGTGAGCGGCACCGGCAGCTGCCAGTCGGTCTCGAGGATCTTCTCGAGCGCAGGCAGATCCCATTGGTCTTCCACCGATTCGGCCGGCACGTGCTGGCGGAACAGGTCGGTGAACACGCGATGGCGCAGATCGGCGACCCGCTCGGAGAAGTCGCTCGACTCCAGCAGCGCGTTGCGATCGGCATAGATGATCTTGCGCTGGTCGTTGGCGACGTCGTCGTATTCGAGCAGCTGCTTGCGGATGTCGAAGTTGCGCGCCTCGACCTTGCGCTGCGCCGACTCGATCGAGCGCGTGACCATGCCGGCTTCGATCGCCTCGCCGTCGGGCAGCTTCAGCCGATCCATGATCGCCTTCAGCCGGTCGCCCGCGAAGATCTTCAGCAGCGGGTCTTCCATCGACAAGTAGAAGCGCGACGAACCCGGATCGCCCTGCCGGCCCGAGCGGCCGCGCAGCTGGTTGTCGATGCGGCGCGATTCGTGCCGTTCGGTGCCGATGATGTGCAGGCCGCCGGCGGCGATCACCCTGTCGTGCAACGATTGCCACTCGTCGCGCAGCTTGTCGATGCGCGAGCGCCGGTCCACGTCGCTCAGCGCGGCGTCGGCCTGCAGGAACTCGATCTGCTTCTCGACGTTGCCGCCGAGCACGATGTCGGTGCCGCGGCCCGCCATGTTCGTCGCGATGGTGACCATCTGCGGGCGGCCGGCCTGCGCGACGATCTCGGCCTCGCGCGCATGCTGCTTGGCGTTGAGCACCTGGTGCGGCAGCGCGGCCTCGTTCAGCAGCGTCGACAGCAGCTCGGAATTCTCGATCGACGTGGTGCCGACCAGGACCGGCTGGCCGCGCTGATAGCAATCCTTGATGTCGGCAAGTATCGCGTTGTACTTCTCCCTGGCCGTGCGGAAGACCTGGTCCTGGCGGTCCTGGCGCACCATGGGGCGGTGCGTGGGGATGACCACGGTCTCGAGCCCGTAGATTTCCTGGAACTCGTAGGCCTCGGTGTCGGCGGTGCCGGTCATGCCGGCCAGCTTGCCGTACATGCGGAAGTAGTTCTGGAAGGTGATCGACGCGAGCGTCTGGTTCTCGGCCTGGATGCGCGCGCCTTCCTTGGCTTCGACGGCCTGGTGCAGCCCTTCGGACCAGCGGCGTCCCGGCATCAGCCGGCCCGTGAACTCGTCGACGATGATGACTTCGCCGTTCTGCACGACGTAGTGCTGATCGCGGTGGAACAGCGTATGCGCGCGCAGCGCGGCCATCAGGTGATGCATCAGCCCGATGTTCGACGGGTCATACAGGCTGGCGCCCCCCGGCAGCAGCCCCATCTCGGACAGGATGCGCTCGGCCCGCTCGTGGCCGGCCTCCGACAGATAGACCTGGTTGGCCTTGCGATCGATCCAGTAGTCGCCGGCCGGCTCGGGCTCATTGGACTTCGGCTCGTGCTCCATCGCCGTCAGCAGCGTGGGCACGGTATTAACGCGCATGTACGTCTCGGTATGGTCTTCCGCCTGTCCCGAGATGATCAGCGGCGTGCGCGCCTCGTCGATCAGGATGGAATCGACCTCGTCGACGATGGCGAAATGCAGCCCGCGCTGGCGCCGGTCGCCGACCGCGTACTCCATGTTGTCGCGCAGATAGTCGAAGCCGTACTCGTTGTTCGTGCCGTACGTGATGTCGGCGGCGTACGCGATCTTCTTGTCGGCCGTCGGCTGCTGCGTCAGGATGGTGCCCACCGTCATTCCGAGGAAGCGGTAGACCTTGCCCATCCATTCGGCGTCGCGGCTGGCCAGGTAGTCGTTGACGGTGACCACGTGCACGCCCTTGCCGGCGAGCGCGTTCAGGTACACCGGCAGCGTCGCCGTCAGCGTCTTCCCTTCGCCGGTGCGCATCTCGGCGATCTTGCCGGAGTGCAGCACCATGCCGCCGATCAGCTGCACGTCGAAGTGCCGCATGCCGAGCACGCGGCGCGCGGCCTCGCGACACACCGCGAATGCTTCGGGCAGCAGCGAATCGACCGTCTCGCCGTTGGCCAGGCGCTGCCGGAACTCGACCGTCTTGCCGGCCAGCTGCTCGTCGGATAGCGACTGCAGGCCCGGCTCGAGCGAGTTGATCTGTTCGACGGTCTTGCTATAGGTCTTCAGCAGCCGCTCGTTACGGCTGCCGAAGAGGCGGGTGAGAAAGTTCTGGATCATTCGGCTGCGGGCGGACCGCGCCACAGCGGCAGTCCGCTTGGAGGGAAATCGGTGGAGTCTAGCACGCGGCCCGGCTTCCCCGTTGCCGCGCGGACCCTGACGCTGTGCCGTTCAGCGCTTGGCCAGCGCCGGGCGCCCGGGAGCGCCGAACTCGCCCTGCAGGTAAGCCAGCGGATTGCGCGCCACGCCGTCCACGCGCACCTCGAAATGCAGGTGCGGTCCGGTCGAGCGACCGGTCGAGCCGACCTCGGCGATCTTCTGGCCCTGCCGGACGATGTCGCCTTCCGAGACCAGCAGCCGAGACGCATGCGCATAACGCGTCACCAGCCCCTTGCCGTGGTCTATGTCGACCTGGTTGCCGTAGGCCGGATGCCAGCGGGCGACCACTACGACGCCGGCGCCGGCCGCCAGGATGGGTGCGCCTACCGGCGCGCTGAAATCCAGGCCTTCATGCAGCACATGGCGCCCGGTGAAAGGGTCGCTGCGAACGCCGAAGCGCGAGCCCAGCGTGCCGTCCTCGATCGGCTGCGCGTTCGGCACCAGCCGCTTGCTGACGTCGCGATACAGCAGCTCCGATTCGAGCAGGCTCAGCGCGTCGGACTGGCGCTCGAACTGTGCGGCCGCGCGGTCGACCGCGCGGTTCAGCTCTTCGATCATCAGCAGCGGCGGGGTCGTCGAGCCCGGCAGCGGGCCGCCGCGGCCGGGCTGCAGCAGTTCGGACGCAGCCGGGGCGGTCGGTGCGGCGCGGGAGGACGGTGCGGTGAAGGAGGACGGGGCGGTGAGGGGGGACGGCGCGGTCAGGGAAGACGGCGCGGTCAGGGAAGACGGTGCGGTCAGGGAGGACGGTGCGGCCAGTGGTGAGGGCGCGACCAGCGGCGCCGACGCGCCGAGCGGGCTGGGGGCGGCCAGCGAGGCCCCCGCGGGCGGCGCCGATCCGCCGGCCGCCGTGCCGCGCGTGCGCTGCGCGGGGGCCGGTGCGGTGCTGGTCAGCGGCACCTCTGCGGGACGCGAGATGCCGGTTTTCGAGGCGATGCGCTCGCCGAGCGCATCGAGCCGCGTCAGCTGGGCCTGCAGCTGCCCCAGACGAGTGGCCAGCGCATCGATGTGCTGCCGCACGAATTCATCGCGAGGCTCGACCGGGCCCGTCGCGCCGACCGTCTCGGCCGCCGGCAGCAGCGGCTTGATCAGCGGCAGCTGGGCTTCGAGCACATGGCGGATGGTGACGTAGGACAGCAGTCCCGACGCGGAAGCGAGCATCAGCGCCGCCAGCAGCGCCACCCCGACGACGGTGCGCCGCGTGATCGTGATGCTGCGCGCACGCTTCAGTTTCGGATGCACGAGAATGATCTGCAATGGCGCTCTCCGTCGTGCTACCGTCCATGATCGAGCCAGCACGCGCTGGCGGCCTGCCCGACCCCCGATGAAAACCTCTGCCCGACCGATCCACAGCTGGCTGGAACAGGAAACCTCGTTCCGGGCCGTGGCCGCCCGCGTCGACCGGCTGGTCGCGCTGCAGGCGGCGATCGCCACTGCCTGCCCGCGCATTCCGATGACGGTCGTGTCGATCGACGGCGAGACGCTGACGGTCAGCACGCCGAGCGCGGCCTGGGCGGCGCGGCTGCGGCAGCTCGAGCCGACACTGAGGGCGGCGCTGGAAGCCGAACGGGCGAAGGTTAATCGAATCAGAATCGTGCCGCAACGGACCGGTATGGCGCGGGCCGAGGCGCCGAAGCCGCCGAAGCGGCCCATTCCGTCGAACGCGCTGGGGGAGCTTAAGGCGTTGTGCGAGACGGTGGAAGGCTCGCATCTGAAGGAAGCGCTTACAAACCTGCTGCGCCGGCATCGCGGCGGCCGATGAGCACTTCGGCCGATGGGCGGCGGCTGAGGGGAGCCCGCCCCGCCTAGGTGTTCAGCAGGCGCTCCGTGATCAGCGCCGCGAAGAACAGCACCAGCGCGATGATGCCGGCGACGAAGCTGAGCTTGGCCCAGCGCAGATAGCGCGGTTCGCGCTTGAAGAACCACAGCGCCACGCTGCCGACCACTGCCACCGCGGTCAGCGCGAGCAGCAGCCGGAGCACGATCAGGCGTACCCCCAGTCGAGCGAGAACAGCTTCGGCGCCGAGCGGCGCTCGCTGAAGCTGACCAGCTCCCAAGCGTCCTGCTGCACCATCAGCTCGCGCAGCAGCAGGTTGTTCAGCGCGTGGCCGGATTTGTGGGCCGTATAGCAGGCCAGCAGCGGATGGCCGACCAGATACAGGTCGCCGATCGCGTCGAGGATCTTGTGCTTGACGAACTCGTCGCCCGAACGCAGCCCGTCATCGTTCAGCACGCGATACTCGTCCATGACGATCGCGTTGCCGAAGCTGCCGCCTTTGGCCAGCCCGTGCGAACGCAGCGTCTCGACGTCCTGCATGAAGCCGAAGGTGCGCGCGCGCGCCACTTCCTTGACGTACGAGACCTGCGCGAAATCGACTTCGACCACCTGTTCGGTGGCGTCGATGGCCGGATGGCCGAACTCGATCGAGAAGCGCAGCTTGAAGCCGAAGTGCGGATCCAACCGCGCCGACTTGTCGCCGTCGCGCACCTCGACCGGCCGCGTCACGCGGATGAACTTCTTGGCGGCGCGCTGCTCGACGATGCCGGCGGACTGCACCAGGAACACGAAGGAGCCCGCCGAGCCGTCGAGGATGGGGATCTCGGCGGCCGTGACGTCGACGAACAGATTGTCGATGCCCAGGCCGGCCAGCGCCGACATCAGGTGCTCGACCGTGGCGACGCGCACGTCCTTGCCGGGGCCGTCGTCGGCGGCGGTCAGCGTCGACGCCATCCGCGTGTCGGTGACGCGCGCCGCGCCGCTGCGGATCTCGACCGGCGGATCGAGGTCGACGCGGCGGAACACGATGCCGGCATCGGCCGGCGCCGGCCGCAGCGTCAGCTCGACGCGCTGGCCCGAGTGCAGGCCGACGCCGGTGGTCTTCACCGGCGACTTGATCGTGCGTTGCCGCATCATCGCGAACGTGCGCTCCGTGCCGCTTACAGCTGCGCCAGCATCGACTCGGCGTTCGACACCTCGAACTTGCCGGGCGCCTCGACGTTCAGCGCCTTGACCACGCCGTTGTCGACGATCATCGAATAGCGCTGCGAGCGCACGCCCATGCCGCGCGCGGTCAGATCCAGCTCCAGCCCGAGCTTGCGGGTGAAGTCGGCGGAGCCGTCGGCCATCATCCGCACCTTGCCGCCGGCTTTCTGCTCGCGGCCCCAGGCGCCCATGACGAACGCGTCGTTGACCGATACGCACCAGATCTCGTCTATGCCCTTGCCCTTCAGCGCATCGTGGTTCTTCAGATAGCTGGGCACGTGCTGTGCCGAGCAGGTCGGCGTGAACGCGCCGGGCAGGCCGAAGATCGCGATCTTCTTGCCCTTGGCCAGGTCGGCGACCTTGAACTGGTTCGGACCGATCGAGCAGCCGTTGCCTTCGACTTCGACGAATTCGGTCAGCGCGGCATCGGGCAGCGTGTCGCCTACTTTGATGGTCATCTGAATTCTCCGGTTCGAGAAGCGCCGATCGCCGGACGGCGGGCGCGGGTTGCGGGGTCAGGCCGCGGAACGGTCGGGCCGCGGAAGGCGCCATTGTAGTGCGCAGTCGGCGCGCGCGCCGCCGAAACCCGGACACCCTTACCGGAGGCAGGGGCAGGATGCACGGGCGACAGCGACGCGACGCGGTGGCGCCGCGGGGCGGGCGGCACCTCGAACGAACGGCGCGCCTCGACCGAACGGCGCACCGCTGGCAAGCCGGCCGCGGGGCGGCGGCCGGCGCGCCGACGATTCAGTCGGCCTGCTTGCGCAGGAAGGCGGGGATGTCGAAGCGTTCGACGCCGCTGTCCTCCAGCGCCTGCACCTGCGCCGCCGCCGACGCCCGCGGGCTGCGCCAGATGGTCGGCTGCTCGAACTGCTCGTAGTTGACGCCGGCGGCCGCCGCATTGTCGGTGCCGGTGCGCAGCTGCTGCTGCGGCACCAGGACCGGCTTGGCCGAACGGCGGCCGATGCCGGTGGCCACCACCGTCACGCGCAACTTGTCGGCCATGTTCTCGTCGAACACGGTGCCGTGGATGATGGTGGCGTCATCGGCGCAGAAGGCCTTGATCGTGTTGATGACGTCGTTCGTCTCCTTCAGCTTCAGGCTGCGGTTGGCCGTGATGTTGACGATCACGCCGCGCGCGCCCTGCAGGTCGACGCCGTCGAGCAGCGGCGAGGCCACGGCCTGCTCGGCCGCGATGCGCGCGCGGTCCAGGCCGGCCGCTTCGCCGATGCCCATCATCGCCTTGCCCTGCTCGCTCATCACCGTCTTGACGTCGGCGAAGTCGACGTTGACCAGGCCAGGCACGTTGATGATCTCGGCGATCCCGGCCACCGCGTTGTGCAGCACATCGTCGGCGCGGCGGAAGGCGTCCTCGAGGCTGGCGTCGTCCTCCATGACCTCGAACAGCTTCTGGTTCAGCACGACGATCAGCGAGTCGACGTGCGACACCAGCTGGTCGATGCCGGCCTCGGCGATCTGCATCTTCTTGGCGCCTTCGAACTCGAACGGCTTGGTGACGACGCCGACGGTCAGGATGCCCATTTCCTTGGCGATCTCGGCCAGCACCGGCGAGGCGCCGGTACCGGTGCCCTTGCCCATGCCGGCGGTGAGGAACACCATGTTCGCGCCGGCCAGCGCAGTGCGGATCTCTTCGCGCATGGTCTCGGCCGCGGCGCGGCCCGCCTCGGGCCGTGCGCCGGCGCCCAGACCCTGGTCGCCGAGCTGGATGGTGCGCTCGGCCAGCGAGCGCGACAGCGCCTGCCGGTCGGTGTTCAGGACGATGAACTCCACGCCCTGCACGTTGCGGTTGATCATGTGGTTGACGGCGTTGCCTCCCGCGCCGCCGACACCGACGACCTTGATGACGGCGCCTTCGACCTCGTTCTCGATCATTTCAAAACTCATTATGGTGGCCTCCAGGATGGTGGGAAGACGGATGGGAGAAGCTGAGCCGAATACCGGCACATGCCCCCGTCAGCGCGGCCGCCCCGGCCTCGCCTCTCCCTTCGACCTTCCCGACAAGAACTACGGGTACTTCAAAAATTGCCAAGGAACCACTCCTTCATCCGCCGCAGCGTTTCCTTGAAAGATCCCGACTGCTCGGCCACCTTGCGGCCGCGCAGCCTCTGCAATCTGGCTTCCTCGAGCAGGCCGACGGCGGTCGAGTAGCGCGGCGAGCGCACCACGTCGGCCAGGCCACCGGTGTAGCCGGGCATGCCGATACGCACCGGCTTCAGGAAGATGTCCTCGGCCAGCTCGACCATGCCGGGCAGCAGCGCCGAGCCGCCGGTCAGCACGATGCCGGACGACAGCAGCTCCTCGTAGCCGGACTCGCGGATCACCTGATGCACGAACGAGAACAGCTCCTCGACGCGCGGCTCGATGACCGCGGCCAGCGCCTGGCGCGACAGCGTGCGCGGGACGCGGTCGCCGAGGCCGGGCACTTCGATCTTCTCGTTGGGATCGGCCAGCACCTGCTTGGCGATGCCGAAGCGCAGCTTGATGTCGTCGGCCTCGGGCGTCGGCGTGCGCAACGCCATCGCGATGTCGTTCGTGATCTGGTCTCCGGCGATCGGGATCACCGCCGTGTGCCGGATCGCACCGCCGGTGAAGATCGCGATGTCGGTGGTGCCGCCGCCGATGTCGACCAGCGCGACGCCGAGCTCCTTCTCGTCCTGCGTGAGGATGGACATGCTCGATGCGAGCGGCTGCAGGATCAGGTCCTGCACTTCGAGCCCGCAGCGCCGCACGCACTTGACGATGTTCTGCGCCGCCGACACCGCGCCGGTGACGATGTGCACCTTGACCTCGAGCCGAACGCCGCTCATGCCGATCGGCTCGCGGATGTCCTCCTGGCCGTCGATGATGAATTCCTGCGGCAGCACGTGCACGATCTGCTGGTCGGTCGGAATGTTGACCGCCTTGGCCGTCTCGATCACACGCGCCATGTCGGCCTCGGTGACCTCCTTGTCCTTGATCGCCACCATGCCGCTCGAGTTGAAGCTGCGGATGTGGCTGCCGGCGATGCCGGTGTAGACGGTGCGGATCTTGCAGTCGGCCATCAGCTCGGCCTCTTCGAGCGCCTGCTGGATCGAGGCGACGGTGGACTCGATGTTCACCACCACGCCCTTCTTCAGGCCCTTGGAGTCGTGCTGCCCCAGGCCCACGATCTCGTAGTGGCCATCGGCGCGCATCTCGGCGACGATCGCCACGATCTTCGACGTGCCGATGTCGAGTCCGACGATCAAGTCCTTCGCGTCTCTGGTCATGCCCTGGTCCTGGCTCGCATGTTCATCGCGCCGCCGCCGGCGCGGATTCTTCGACTTCGATCTGCGCCAGCGAACGGATCGCGAATCCGTTCGGGTAGCGCAGGTCGATCACTTCGGCCCGCCGCTTCAGGCTGGCCACGACTTCCGGATAGGTCTCGACCCAGCGCGCCAGCCGCCGCTCGATCGGCGTGCCCTGGTCGCGGCCGAGCAGCAGCGTCGTGCCGTCGTCGAGCCGCATCGTCCATGCATGGCGCGGCGACAGCGAAACGACGTCGGGATGCGCGCCCAGCGGCGCCACCATCTCGCGCAGCTCGGCGTAGCGGCGCGCCACCTGCAGCGCGCTGCCGTCGGGGCCGGAGAAGTGCGGCAGCTCGCCGTCCTCCTCGGCTTCGTCGAGATTGGCGGCGAAGACTTCGCCGAAGGTATTGACGAGACGGTCCTCGCCCCACATCGCCAGCGGCCGGTGTTCCTCCAGCGTCACCGCCAGCCCGTCGGGCCAGATGCGGCGGACGTTCGCCCGGCGCACCCAGGGCACGGTCTCGAAGGTGGCACGCACTTCGTCGAGGTCGACGGCGAAGAAGTTGCCGCGGACGTCGCGGGCCGCCGTCGCGCGCAGCAGCGGCGGCGAGACGTGCCGCAGCTGCGTGCCCTCGACGGCCTCGACGTGGATGCTGCGCAGCGAGAACACCGGACGCTGCGACAGCCACCACAGCGCCGCCGCGATGGCGGCCAGCAGCGACAGCGCGAACAGCGCATTGGCCAGCGCGTTCATCAGCCGGACGTTGTGCCACAGCGTCAAGACCGCGGCCCTCCCTTCAGCGCTGCCGACGCGAGGATGCGCAGGCACAGGTCTTCGTACGACAGGCCGACCGCACGCGCGGCCATCGGCACCAGCGAGTGGCCGGTCATGCCCGGCGAGGTGTTCACTTCGAGCAGGAACGGCGCGTCGTCGGTCCGGCGCAGCATGACGTCGACGCGGCCCCAGCCGGCGCAGTCCAGCGTCCGGTAGGCTTCGAGCGCGATGCGCTGCACCTCGGCGGCGACCGCCTCGGGCAGCGGCGCCGGGCACAGATAGCGCGTGTCGTCGGAGAAATACTTGTTCTGGTAGTCGTAGTTGCCGCCGGGCGCCTGGATCTCGATGACGGGCAGCGCCTGCGCCTGGCGGCCGGTGCCGAGGATCGCGATCGTCAGCTCGCGGCCGTCGATGAACTCCTCGGCGAGCACCACGTCGTCGTGCCGCGCGGCCAGCTCGAAGGCCTGCGTCACTTCCGAGTAGCCGCTGACCTTGCTGATGCCTATCGTCGAGCCTTCGTGCGGCGGCTTCATGATCAGCGGCAGGCCGAGCCGGTCGGGCAGCTCGCGCAGCACGTCGCCGGCGCGCACGACCTCGAAGCGCGGCGTGGGCAGTCCGTACGTGAGCCAGATCCGCTTCGTCATGACCTTGTCCATCGCCAGCGCCGAAGCCATTACGCCGCTGCCGGTGTACGGAATGCCGAGCAGCTCGAGCGCGCCCTGCACCGTCCCGTCCTCGCCGTAGCGGCCATGCAGCGCGATGAAGACGCGGCTGAAGCCGTCGCGCCGCAGCTCGTCCATGCCGCGCTCGGCCGGGTCGAAAGCGTGCGCGTCGACGCCGCGGCTGCGCAGCGCGGCCAGCACGCCGGTGCCGGACATCTGCGACACCTCGCGTTCGGCGGAGCGGCCGCCGAACAGCACGGCGACTTTGCCGAGCTCGGCGAGGTCGCGCGGCAGCTGCGCGCCCGGCAAGTCTGCACCCGGCACCGCGGCGGCTTCGCGTCGGCTGCTCATCGCGCCGCTCCCACGGACTGCGGCGCAGGGCGCGCCACCGCAGCCGCCGCCGCAGTCCCGGTCGGCGGCGCCGCATCGCGGGCCGCCTCCGTCACCTGCTGCGACACACCGCCGATCGAGCCGGCACCCATCGTGATCACCACGTCGCCGTCGCGCGCAATATCGAGGATCGCAGCCGGCATGGCAGCGATCTCCTCGACGAACACCGGCTCGATGCGGCCGGCGACGCGCAGGGCGCGCGCCAGCGAACGGCCGTCGGCGGCGACGATGGGCGCCTCGCCGGCGGCGTAGACCTCGGCCAGCAGCAGCACGTCGGCCGTGGACAGCACGCGGACGAAATCCTCGAACAGATCGCGCGTGCGCGTGAAGCGGTGCGGCTGGAACGCGAGCACGATGCGCCGGCCCGGGAACGCGCCGCGCGCCGCGGCCAGCGTGGCTTCCATCTCGGCCGGATGGTGGCCGTAGTCGTCGATCAGCGCGAACTGTCCGCCGCCGTGGGCTACGGCGACGGCGAGGTCGCCGTAGCGCTGGAAGCGCCGGCCGACGCCGCGGAAGTCGGCCAGCGCCGAGACGATCGCTTCGTCGGGTACGCCCAGTTCGTCGGCCACCGCGATGGCGGCCAGCGCATTGCGCACGTTGTGCACGCCCGGCGCGCTGAGCACCACCGGCAGCGGCGGCGCGTCTTCGCGCAGCAGCGTGAAGCGCATGCCGCCTTCCTGCGGTTCGACGTCGACGGCCCGGAACTGCGCCGTCTCCGACAGGCCGTAGCTGAGCACCGGCTTGGACACGAAGGGCATGATCTCGCGCACGTTCTGATCGTCTATGCACAGCACCGCCGCGCCGTAGAACGGCAGCCGGTGCGTGAACTCGACGAAGGCCTGCTTCAGCCGCGCGAAGTCGTGGCCGTAGGTCTCCATGTGGTCGGCGTCGATGTTCGTGACCACGGCGATCATCGGCGACAGATTCAGGAACGACGCGTCGGACTCGTCGGCTTCGACGACGATGTAGTCGCCGCT
This sequence comes from Burkholderiaceae bacterium, assembly GCA_050187175.1. Taxonomy (GTDB): domain Bacteria; phylum Pseudomonadota; class Gammaproteobacteria; order Burkholderiales; family Burkholderiaceae_E; genus Zeimonas. The sequence continues at coordinate 16,698 of JBFWXS010000051.1, read as the reverse complement.
ACCGAGCCGCGCATTGGCGCCGGCGCTGTTCAGCCGGCCGCCGATGACGAAGGTGGGATCGAAGCCGCCGGCGGCGAGCACCGAGGCCACCAGGCTGGTGGTGGTGGTCTTGCCGTGCGTGCCGGCGATGGCGATGCCCTGCTTCAGCTTCATCAGCTCGGCCAGCATCAGCGCGCGCGGCACGACCGGCACGCGGCGGCTGCGCGCGGCGATCACCTCCGGATTGTCGGCGCGCACCGCGGTCGAGGTGACCACGCAGTCGGCCCCGTCGATATAGGCCGCGTCATGGCCGAGCTGCACGGCCGCGCCCAGCGCTTCGAGCCGGCGCGTCGTCGCATTGGCCGACACGTCGGAGCCGCTGATGCGGAAGCCGAGGTTCAGCAGCACCTCGGCGATGCCGCTCATGCCGACGCCGCCGATACCGACGAAATGGATGTGTTTGACCTTGTGCTTCATGTTCGTCGGGCCACTTCTTCGCAGACGTCGGCGACGCGCTGCGCGGCGTCCGGCCGCGACAGCGCGCGCGCGCGGGCGGCCATCGCGCTCAGCGCGGCCCTGTCCAGGCCGGACAGCAGCGCGGCCAGCGCCTGCGGTGTCAATTCGTTCTGCGGCAACAGGCGCGCCGCGTCGCGGCCCGCCAGGAAGCGCGCGTTGCCGGTCTGGTGATCGTCGACCGCGTGCGGCAGCGGCACGAGCACGCTGGCCACGCCGACGGCGGCGATTTCGGCGACGGTCATCGCCCCCGCGCGGCACACCAGCAGATCGGCGTCGCGATAGGCCGCCGCCATGTCGTCGATGAACTCGACCACGTCCGCCGCGACGCCCAGCTCCGCATAGCGGGCCGCCAGCGCGTCGCGCCGGCCGCGGCCACTTTGGTGCATGACGCGCGGCCGCGATTCGGCCGGCAGCAGCGCCAGCGCCGCCGGCAGCGCGTCGTTCAGCGGCTGCGCGCCGAGGCTGCCGCCGACCACCAGCAGCCGCAGCGGACCGGAGCGGCCGGCGTAGCGCGCCGCGGGATCGTCGCCGCCGAGCATGGCCGCGCGCAGCGGATTGCCGGTGCACAGCGCCGCCGGCAGCGTGCCGGGAAAGCCTTCGAGCACGCGGTCGGCGACGCGCGCCAGCAGCTTGTTCGTCAGGCCGGCCACCGAGTTCTGCTCATGCACGACCAAGGGCCGGTTCAGCAGCGACGCCATCATGCCGCCGGGAAAGGCGACGTAGCCGCCCATGCCCAGCACCACCGCCGGCCGCGCGGCGCGCAGCGCCTGAATGCTCTGCCAGAAGGCGCGCAGCAGCGTCAGCGGCAGCAGCAGCTTGGTCAGCAGCCCCTTGCCGCGCACGCCGCCGACGCGCACCCAGGCCATCGGAATGCCGTGGCGCGGCACCAGCGTCGCTTCCATGCCGCCCGGGTTGCCCAGCCAGACGACCTGCCATTGGCGCGCCTGCATCTCGGCGGCGACCGCCAGGCCCGGCATGACGTGGCCGCCGGTGCCGCCGGCCATGATCATGATGGTGCGCGCGTTCACTTGATGGCCCCCCGCATCAGCGAACGATTCTCGAAATCGATGCGCAGCAGCACGCCGACCGCGATGCAGTTGACCAGGATGCCGGTGCCGCCATAGCTCATCAGCGGCAGCGTCAGCCCCTTGGTCGGCAGCAGGCCGGTGTTGACGCCCATGTTGATGAAGGTCTGGAAGCCGATCCACAGGCCGATGCCCTTGGCGACCAGTCCGGCGAAGGTGCGGTCCAGCTTGATCGACTGGCGGCCGATCTCGAACGCGCGGCGCGTGAACCAGAAGAACAGGACCACCAGCGTCATGACGCCGACCAGTCCCAGCTCCTCGCCGATCACCGCGAGCAGGAAGTCGGTGTGGGCCTCGGGCAGGTAGTGCAGCTTCTCCACCGAGCCGCCCAGCCCGACACCGAAGAACTCGCCGCGGCCGAACGCGATCAGCGAATGCGACAGCTGATAGCCCTTGCCCAGCGCATTGGCTTCGTCGAACGGATCCAGGTACGCGAAGATACGCTCGCGCCGCCACGGCGACAGTGAGATCAGCAGCGCGAACGTGGTGCCGGCGATGATGACCAGGCCCGCGAACAGCTTGCCGTTGACGCCACCCAGGAACAGCACGCCCATCGCGATCGCGGCGATCACCACGAAGGCGCCCATGTCGGGCTCCAGCAGCAGCAGCAGGCCGACCAGCGCCACCGCCGCGCCCATGGGCAGGAAGCCCTTGCCGAAGCGTTGCATGTAGTCCTGCTTGCGCACCGTGTAGTCGGCCGCGTACAGCACGACGAACAGCTTCATCAACTCGGACGGCTGCAGGCTGAACACGTACAGCGACAGCCAGCGCCGCGCGCCGTAGACGACCTTGCCGACGCCGGGGATCAGCACGATCACCAGCAGGATCAGTCCCAGCAGGAACAGCCACTTCGACCAGGCCTGCCACTGCCGCACCGGCACGGCGAAGGCCACCAGGCCGAGCGCGGCACCGAGCGAGATGGCGATGGCGTGGCGCGTCAGGAAGTAGGTCGGCCGGTACGCCGAGAAGCGCGCCGAGTCGGGCAAGGCGATCGACGCCGAGTAGACCATGACCAGCCCGAACATCAGCAGCGAGCCCACCACCCACAGCATCGGGTAGTCGACCGCCTGCGCGCTGAGCGACGAGGGCTGCATCACCGGACGGGTGCCGCGGACGCGGCCGGGCAGGCGCAGGCTCAGCATGCGGCACCCCCGTCGATGATGATGCCGCGCCGCTCGCCGAGCTCGCGCACCGCGGCGACGAAGACCTGTGCGCGATGCTCGTAGTTGCGGAACATGTCCAGGCTGGCGCAGGCCGGCGACAGCAGCACGGCGTCGCCGAGCACCGCCTCGCCCGCCGCGCGCTCGACCGCCTGTTCGAGGCTCTCGCAATCGACCAGCGGCACGCCGGTCTCGGCCAGCGCCTCGCGCAGCCGCGGCGCGTCGCGGCCTATCAGGTAGACCGCCGCGGCGTGGCGCGCCACGGCAGGCGCCAGCGGCGCGAAGTCCTGGCCCTTGCCGTCGCCGCCGGCTATCAGCCGGCAGCGCTTGCCCAGGCCCTGCAGCGCCGCCAGCGTGGCGCCGACATTGGTGCCCTTGCTGTCGTCGTAGTACTCGACGTCGTCGATCAACGCGATCAGTTGGCAGCGATGCGCTTCGCCGGCGTAGCCGCGCAACCCGTGCAGCATCCGCGCCAGCGGCACGCCTACGGCCGTGCACAGGGCCAGCGCCGCCAGCGCGTTGAGATGATTGTGCGCGCCGCGGATGCGCAGCGCGTCGGCCGGCATCAGCCGCTTGACCAGGAACGGCGGCGGCTCCTTGCGGCGGCGCGCGGCCGGCAGCTCGTCGTCGATCGGCGCGGCATAGGCCAGCCAGGTCAGCGGCCCGTCGCGCAGCAGGCCGAAGTCACCGGCCGAGCTGGGTTCGTCGAGTCCGAAGCTGACGCGCGCCGGCGCGGCGGCTTCGCGCGACGCACGCTCGTCGGCACTCGAACGGCGCTCGTCCGTGCCCGCGCGGCGTTCGTCGATGCCGGCACGACGCTCCTCGGCGCTTGGGCGGCGCGCCGCAACGGCGGCCGGCGGCGCGGCGCGGCGCGGCGCGGTAGCGGGCTCGGCGCGGTTGAACACCGCGGCGCTGCCGGCGGCGTAGATGCGCTGCTTGGCCGCGACGTAGCTGTCCATCGACGCATGCCAGTCGAGATGGTCTTCGCTGACGTTCAGGATGGTGGCCGCCTCGGGCGCGAAGCTCTGCGCCAGCGCGAGCTGGAAGCTGGACAGCTCCAGCACCCAGACCTCGGGCAGCGCCTGCGCATCGAGCGCTTCACGCAGCGCATCGAGCAGCGCCGGCCGGATGTTGCCGGCGGCGCTCGCCGTCATGCCGGCGGCGCGGCACAGATGGGCGGCGAGCGCCGTGGTGGTGGTCTTGCCGTTCGTGCCGGTGACGGCGACGACCTTGGGCCGGTAGCCGCCTTCGCGCAGCTCGACCAGCGCCTGCGCGAACAGCTCGAGCTCGCCGGCGACCGCGATGCCGCGTTCGAGCGCGCGCGCGTGGAAGCTCGCCGAGTCGCCGCGCTCGATCGACAGGCCGGGACTCCATGCGATCAGGTCGACGCCGTCGAGCCAGGCTTCGTCGTAGGCCGGTGCGCCGGCGAACTCGATCTCGCCGGCTGTACCGCCGGCTGCACCGCCGGCCGCCTCACCGAGCGCCCCGCCGAGCGCCTCGCGCAGCGCCTGCAGCTGCGGCAGATCGCTGCCGTCGCGGCTGCGCGTATCGGCCACGCGCAGCCGCGCGCCGCGCCGCGCGGCCCAGCGCGCCATCGCCATGCCCGAGTCGCCGAGGCCGAGCACCAGCACGCGCCGACCGGCGAGGTCGAACAGCTGCAGTTGCGGCGTGGCCCAGGCGGTGGTGTCGCTCATGGCTTCAGCGCAGCTTCAGGGTCGACAGGCCGAACAGCACCAGCATCATCGTGACGATCCAGAACCGCACGACGACCTGGCTCTCCTTGACGCCGCCGACTTCGAAATGATGATGCAGCGGCGCCATGCGGAAGATGCGCCGCCCTTCGCCGTATCGGCGCTTGGTGTACTTGAAGTAGCCGACCTGCAGCATCACCGACAGCGTCTCGACGACGAAGACGCCGCCCATGATGAACAGCACGATCTCCTGCCGCACGATGACCGCCACCGTGCCCAGCGCGCCGCCCAGCGCCAGCGCGCCGACGTCGCCCATGAACACTTGCGCGGGGTACGCGTTGTACCAGAGAAAGGCCAGGCCGGCGCCGGCGATCGCGGCGCAGATCACCGTCAGCTCGCCCGCGCCAGGAATGTGCGGAATCAGCAGGTAGCGCGCGAACACGGCGTTGCCGGTCACGTACGCGAACACGCCGAGCGCGGATCCGACCAGCACGGCCGGCATGATCGCCAGGCCGTCGGCGCCGTCGGTCAGGTTCACGGCGTTGCTGGTGCCGACTATCACGAAGTAGGTCAGGATGATGAAGCCGAACACGCCCAGCGGATACGCGATGTTCTTGAAGAACGGGACGATCAGGTCGGCACCGGCCGGCAGCTGCATCGAGAAGCCGCTCATGACCCATTCCATGAACAGGTCGACGGCCTGCGCGCTGCTCTGCGCCGGCACCGCGAACGCGAGATAGACGGCCGCGCACAGGCCGATCAGCGACTGCCAGAAGTACTTCTCGCGCGCCGACATGCCCTTCGGATTCTTGTGCACGACCTTGCGGTAGTCGTCGACCCAGCCGATCCAGCCGAAGCCGATCGTCACGATCAGCACGACCCAGATGAAGCGGTTCGACAGATCGGCCCACAGCAGCGTCGCCGCGCCGACCGCGATCAGCACCAGCGCGCCGCCCATGGTGGGCGTGCCGGACTTGGCCAGATGCGTCTGCGGACCGTCCGGCCGCACCGCCTGGCCGATCTTCATCGCGGTGAGCTTGCGGATCAGCGCGGGGCCGAACATCAGGCCTATGGCCAGCGCCGTCAGCGTCGCCAGGACGGCGCGCAGCGTGATATAGCTGAACACCGAGAACGCGCGGATGTCCTTGGCCAGCCATTGCGTCAGCTCGAGCAGCATCAGGCGTGCCCTCCCGCGGCGCCGCTGCCGGCCAGCGCCGCCACGACGCGCTCCATCCGCATGAAGCGCGAGCCCTTGACCAGCGTGGACGTGCCGGCGGCGACCAGCTCGCGCGCGCGCTCGATCAGCGGCTCGACACTGCCGAAATGCTCGGCGCCGGGGCCGAACGCCGCCGCGCTGGCGCGCGTGGCCTCGCCCAGCGCCAGCAGATGCTCGATGCCGCGCTGGCGCGCATAGTCGCCGACCTCGCGGTGGAACTGCGGCCCCTGCGCGCCGACCTCGCCCATGTCGCCGAGCACGAGCACGCGCCGCCCGGCGCAGCCGGCCAGCACGTCGATCGCCGCGCGCACCGAATCCGGGTTGGCGTTATAGCTGTCGTCGATCAGCGCCGCGCCGCTGGGCGTGTTCAGCCGCGCCAGCCGCCCCACCGCCGGCCGGAATCGCGCCAGGCCGCGCACAATGGTGTCGGCATCGATCCCGATCGCATAGGCGCTGGCCGCGGCCGCCAGCGCGTTGCGCACGCTGTGCAGGCCGTCGATCGCCAGCCGCGCGCTCAGCGTGCGGCCGCCGATCGACAGCTCGAAGTCCTGCGGGCGGGCGTCGGCGGGCGCGCTGACCTCGAAGCGCGCGGGCTGGCCGGAAGCGCCGCTGCGCGAAGCGGCTTCACCAGCAGCGGCCTCGCCGGGCGCGGTCAGCCCGAACTCGACGCAGCGGCGCGACCCCGCCAGCGCGCGCCATAGCGACGCCTGGCTATCGTCACCGGGAAACACGGCGATGCCGTCATCGGCCAGCGCCGCGATCGATGCGCCGTTCTCGCGCGCCGATCCCTCGACGCCGTCGAGGAACTCCTGATGCTCGCGCTGCGCGTTCGTCACCAGCGCCACGGTCGGCCGCGCGAGCTTCGCCAGATGGGCGATCTCGCCGGGGTGATTGGTGCCCAGCTCGAGCACCGCCGCGCGATGCGCGTCGCCGAGCCGGAACAGCGTCAGCGGCACGCCGATGTCATTGTTCAGATTGCCGCGCGTCGCCAGCCGCCCCGCATCGCCGGCGTGCTCGGCCAGGATGCCGGAGATCATTTCCTTCACCGTCGTCTTGCCGTTGCTGCCGGCCACGGTGATCAGCGGCAGATCGAAGCGGCGGCGCCATCCGGCGGCCAGTTCGCCGAGCGCGCGGCGAGTATCGGGCACGCGCAGCGCCGGCGCGCGCAGGCCCGGTACGAGCCGCTCGAACATGACGGCGGCAGCGCCGGCCTGCTGCGCGCGCTCGATGAAATCGTGCGCGTCGAAGCGTTCGCCGCGCAGCGCCACGAACAGATCGCCCGCCTTCAGGCTGCGCGAATCGGTGCAGACGCCGTGCACGCGGCAGCTGCCGTCGCCATACAGGCACGCGGCGCTGAGCCAGTCGAAGGCCTGGCGCAGGTCAAACACCGCCGGCCTCCAGCGCGCCGCCGAGCAGCTCGCGCGCCAGCCGCAGATCGGAGAACGGGTGCCGCACGCCGTCGATCTCCTGATAGGTTTCGTGCCCCTTGCCGGCGATCAGGACCACGTCGTCGGCGCTCGCCTCGGACAAGGTGCGCCGGATCGCCTCGCCGCGGTCCAGCTCGGTGAGCCACGGCTCGCGCGTGAAGCCGGCGCGGATGTCGGAAACGATGCGGAACGGCGTCTCGCCGCGCGGGTTGTCGCTGGTGACCACCGCCTTGTCGGCGAAGCGCTCGGCGACGATGCCCATGATCGGCCGCTTGCCGGCGTCGCGCTCGCCGCCGGCGCCGAACACGCACCACAGCTGGCCGCCGCGCACTTCGGCGATAGGCCGCAGCGCCTGCAGCACGTTCATCAGCGCATCGGGCGTGTGCGCGTAGTCGACCACCACCAGCGGACGCCCCGCCGCTTCCACCTGCTGCATGCGTCCCGGAATCGGCTGCAGCGACTCGAGCCGGCGCATCGCCTCGTCGAACGGCATGCCCTGGCTGATCCAGGCCGACGCGACGGCCGTCGCGTTGACCGCATTGAAGCGGCCCAGCAGCTGCAGCCGGATCTCGGCGCGGCCGTAGTCGCCGCCTATGGTGGCGCGCGTGCCGCTCTTGTCTTCGTGGATCTGGAACGCCGACAGCTTCTTGCGCGCGCGCCAGCCGTATTCGCCCGGCAGGTGGCCGAACGAGATCGTCTGCACTTCGTGCGGCAGATGATCGAGGATGTCAGGCGCCAGCGGATCGTCGCCGTTGATGATCGCCACGCGCAGGCCCGGCCACTGGAACAGCCGCAGCTTGGCGGCGAAGTAGGCCTGTTCGTCGCCGTGATAGTCGAGATGGTCGCGCGTCAGGTTCGTGAAGATCCCCGTCTTCACGGCCGTGCCGTCGATGCGCCCCTGCTCGAGGCCGATCGACGACGCTTCCATGGCCACGACCCCGACCCCTGCTGCGACGAACTGAGCGAACATGCGTTGCAACGATACAGCGTCGGGCGTGGTGAGCCCGAATGCGTCGAGCTCGTCGTAGGAAGCGCCCGGCGACACGACGCCGCTGCCGAGCGTGCCTATCACTGCGCTGCGCTGCCCGGCGTCCGCCAGTCCGCGCGCGATCCACTGCGTGACGGAGGTCTTGCCGTTCGTCCCGGTGACGGCGATGACGTCGAGCCGGGCGCTCGGGTGATCGTAGTACTCGGCGGCGATCGGTCCCGCCAGGCGCTTCAGCCCGGATACCGCGAGGCCCGGGCGGGCCGAGGCGGCGACCGCGGCCGCGGCGCTGCGTGACGGCACCGCGCTGCGCGATAGCGCCGCGCCGCGTTC
>JBFWXS010000051.1:0-8206 GCA_050187175.1 Burkholderiaceae bacterium | reverse complement strand
GCCGACTCCGCTGGTTCCACCGACTCTGCCGTCGCCGCCATCGCCGCTGACGCGGCTGTCTTCACCGTCTTCGTCAGCCTCGTACAGCACCGCGGCGGCGCCGCCGGCCAGCGCCTGCTCGATGAACGCGCGTCCGTCGCTCCTGCCGCCCGGGTACGCGATGAAGCCGTCGCCCGGCCTGACGTCGCGGCTGTCGGCCGTCAGCCTCGCCCCCGGCGCCAGGACGCTGCGCAGCCAGTGGGCGGCGCTGATGGCCTGGCCCGCGTCGGGCTGCGAGGCCTCGCTCACAGACTCTCCTTGGCAGGCCGGGTCGGATCGGCGAGATGCGCCATCGGCGCGTCGGGTGCGACGCGCAGCGTGCGCAGCGAATCGCCGGTGATGCGCGCGAACACCGGCGCGGCCACCTGTCCGCCGTAGTGCTTGCCGGCGGCCGGTTCATCGATCATGACGGCGACGATGATGCGCGGGTCCGACACCGGCGCGAAGCCGACGAACGACGACAGATACTTGTTGACGTACTTGCCGTCCTCGCGCTTGTGCGCGGTGCCGGTCTTGCCGGCGACCCGGTAGCCGGCGATCTGCGCCTGCGGCGCCGTGCCGCCGGGGCCGGCGGCCAGCTCGAGCATGTGGCGAACGGCACGCGCGGTCTTCGGCTTCATGACCTGCGCGCCCTCGGCGACACCGTCGACGCGGAACATCGACAGCGGCAGCAGCTCGCCGTCGCGCGCGAACACGGTGTAGGCGCGGGCCAGCTGCAGCAGCGACACCGACAGCCCGTAGCCGTACGACATGGTCGCCTGCTCGATGGGGCGCCAGTTGCGGTACGGGCGGACGCGGCCGGCCACCGCGCCGGGGAAGCCGATGCGCGGCGCCTGTCCCAGCCCCAGCGTCGTGTACATCTCCCACATCTTCTGCGCCGGCATGCCGAGCGCCAGCTTCGCGGTGCCGACGTTCGACGACTTCTGCACCACCTGCTCCAGCGTCAGCGCGCCGTACGCGTGCGTATCGCCGATCGTGTTCGGGCCGATCGCCAGGCGTCCGTTGCCGGTCTGGATCACCGTCTCCGGCGTGGCCTGGCCCAGTTCGAGCGCCAGCGCGGCGGTGAACGGCTTCATCGTCGAGCCGGGCTCGAAGGTGTCGGTGATGACGCGGTTGCGCAGCTGCGCGCCGGTCAGCTGGCCGCGCTGGTTCGGGTCGTAAGTCGGCCAGTTGGCCAGCGCCAGCACTTCGCCGGTGCGCACATCGAGCACCACGGCGGCGCCGGCCTTGGCCTTGTGCTCGCGCACGGCTTCACGCACCGCGTTGAAGGCGAGGAACTGCACCTTGCTGTCGATCGACAGCGCCAGGTCGCTGCCGTGATGCGGTTCGCGCACGGCCTCGACGTCTTCGATGACGCGGCCCAAGCGGTCCTTGATGACCCGGCGGCTGCCGGCCTTGCCCGCCAGCACCGGATTCTTGGCCAGCTCGATGCCTTCCTGGCCGATGTCCTCGACATTGGTGAAGCCCACGATGTGGGCCACCGTCTCGCCCTCGGGGTAGTAGCGCTTGTACTCGCGCTGCATGTGGATGCCGGGCAGCTGGAGCTCGGCGATGCGCTCGGCCTGCGCCGCATCGACCTGGCGCTTCAGATAGACGAAGCTGCGGTCCTCGTCGGCCAGCTTGCGGCGCAGCTCGCGCTCGCTGACGCCGAGCAGCCGCGCCAGCTGCGTCAGCTGCTGCGGCGTGGCATCGACCTGCTCGGGAATCGCCCAGACGGCGCGCGCCGGCAGGCTGGAGGCGAGCACGATGCCGTTGCGATCGAAGATCTTGCCGCGCGACGCCGGCAGCTCTATGGTGCGCGCGTAGCGCGATTCGCCCTGCTTCTGCAGGAAATCCTGCGAGAACACCTGCAGCCATACCGCGCGTGCCGCGAGCGCGACGAAGCCGATCGCGACGAACAGCATGACGACCTGCGAGCGATAGGCAGGCAGCTTGACCTTCAGCAGCGGATTGGAGGCAAACGGCACGTTGCGGCCGCCGGAACGTTTGCGCAGCATCAGCGTTGCACCTTCGCGCGTTGACGCGGGTCGCGGCCCGCGGCCTTCTTGGGCAGCTCCGGCAGCGGCGTGCCGAGCCGCACCACCCGATCGACCGGATCGATGACCAGATGCAGCGTTCGATCGGCCGAGATCGACTGCATCGCCAGCTCGCGGCGCGCCTTGGCGTCGATCAGCGAGGCATTGGCCAGCGCCGTCTGCTCGACCTGCAGCTGGTTCCAGCGCACTTCATGCTGCGCCGTCTGCGTACGCGCGCGCTCGCTGTCGATGAACAGCTTGCGCGCGCGATGCTGCGACGTGACGAGCGCCAGCGAGCACAGCACGAGCACGGCAGCCAGCAGGATGTTCAGGCGCGCCATGGCTCAGATCCGCTCCGCCACGCGCAGCACCGCCGAACGCGCGCGCGGGTTCTCGGCGACGTGCTGCGGCGACGGCAACAGCCGCTGCACAGCGCGCAGCCGCGGCGCGACGTCATGGCGCAACGCGCCCGTCACCGGGTCGCGCGCGGCATGGCGTCCCGCTTCGCGGGCGATGAATTGCTTGACCATCCGGTCTTCCAGCGAATGAAAGCTGATCACGACGAGCCGCGCGCCGGTCGACAGATGCTCGACCGACTTGCGCAGCACTAGCGCGAGTTCCTCAAACTCTTGATTGACGAGAATCCGTAGAGCTTGAAAGGTGCGGGTGGCCGGGTCCTTGCCCACCTCCGGCCGCGCCTGACGGCGCCGCACGACGCCCGCCACGACAGCGGCAAGCTCTCCGGTGGTCTGAAACGCGGCGTCGCCGGCGTCCCGGCAGCGAGCTGCAATCGCCTTTGCAATCGGAACAGCAAACCGTTCTTCCCCATAGTCCCTCAGCGCCTTTGCGATGTCGTCTTCGGTTGCACCCAGCAGCCACTCGCGTGCCGATACCCCGCGTGTCGGGTCCATCCGCATGTCGAGCGGCCCGTCTTCCCTGAAGCTGAAGCCGCGCCCCGGGTCGTCAAGCTGCGGCGAGGAAACCCCGAGATCGAGCAGCAGTCCGTCGAGCCGGCCGAAGCCGTGCCGCGCCAGCTGCTCGTCGAAGTCGGAAAAACGCGCGTGTTCGATCGCGAAGCGCGGATCGGACCAGCCGCGGCCGACGGCGACCGCCTGCGGGTCGCGATCGATCGCCAGCAGCCGCCCTTCCGGGCCGAGCCGCTCGAGAATCGCCGCGCTGTGGCCGCCGCGCCCGAAGGTGCCGTCGACGTAGCGACCGTCGGCGCGCCAGACCAGCGCCGCGACAGCCTCGTCGAGGAAAACGCTGCGGTGGCCGAGACCGGGCGGAGGCGCCGGCGACCGGGAGGGTGGTTGCGCCGCCACATCAGAAGTTGAAGTTGGCGATCGCGTCGGGCATGCCGGCGTCGATCGCTTCGCGTTCTTTGGCGGCCAGTGTCGCGGCGTCCCAGATCTCGAAATGGCTGCCCATGCCGAGCAGCATCACTTCCTTGGCCAGCCCCGCGGCGGTGCGCAGTTCGGGCGAGATGAGGATGCGCCCGGTGCCGTCCATCTCGACGTCGAGCGCGTTGCCCAGGAAGATGCGGGCCCAGTAGCGGGCCGAGATCGGCATCGCGGCCAGCTTGGCGCGGTGCTCGATCCAGACCGGGCGGGGAAACAGCATCAGGCAGCCATCCGGGTGCCGCGTCAATGTGAGTTGGCCCTCACATTGCGCAGAAAGCGCGTCACGATGCCGCGTCGGAACCGTCATCCGACCCTTGGCATCGAGCAGCAGCGCGGAACTTCCCTGGAACATGCCCTTCCGACCCGGCGTCGATGGGGAGAGGAGCCGGCTGCCGGGGCCTGTTCCTTCCCACTAAAATGCACTAATCTGCACGAGTCGCCACTTTACGGAAAAGCCTGCAGCAAGGCAAGTTGGTATTGGTGGCTTTTTTCCTTGAGTAACAAATACTTAGATCAGCTTCTTCAAGCAGGGGCCAGCGCTTACCTTAAATATATTAAGGACTTGGCTTCGATAGTAGAAGTAGATTGTCAGCATTGAGCCAATCTATCGGGGGACGGGGCTCGTCTGGGCGTGCATCCTGGGGAGCTGGCAAAGGCGTGGGCCGAGGGCTGGGACTGGGCGGGAGCACCGGTGTGCAGGGTGGGCGCAGCGCTGGATGCTTGCCCGTTTGCTACGCAAAGGGGTTCCCTGCGATGCTCGGAAGCTTGGCCCACGGCGTAACTCGCTGCGCTCCCCTGTGGGGAGCTCCGCTCAGACAGACGCCGTAAGTCAGAAGTGGTGGCGCGCTGCGCGCGCGGTCCAAGCTTCCTGCGCTTCTCGGCTGCGCATCCAGCGCTGCGCCCACCCTGCACACCGGTGCTCCCGCCCAGTCCCAGCCCTCGGCCCACGCCTTTGCCGATACAGCGGTGACAGGCGACGAGACTCGGCTCCATAGATGAAGCCTCGAACAGAGAGGTGACTCATGCCGAAACTTCATTCACTCCGGGACATATCGGTTGCTCGAACCAACTGATCGTCTGCGCCAGCCAGTTGCTCATGCCAGCTGACCGCTAGAATCAGCCGACCGCTCAAACCGGGCACGCTCCAACCCGCAAAATCAAACCCGGAAAATAGAGCCAGGGGAATCGAACCGACAGAATCGAACCGGACAGATCGCTGCAGACGCGGCCTGCTTTTCTTGGCACGCCACCATCGTTGCAGGGAGCGGCAGGCGCGGGTCGGCGGCTGGGATGTATGCGGCGCCGAGCAGCGCAGCCTGGGGGCGGCGCGCGCAGCGCGCTTCGTCTTCTGTATCGCGGCATCTGTTTGAACGGAGCTCCCCGAAGGGGAGCGCAGTGAGTTATGCCGCGCCAGCCCTCAGGCGAGCAGCGCAGGGAAGTCGGCCCAAAGAGCCGACCGCCGCATCCATCCCAGCCGCCGACCCGCGCCTGCCGCTCCCCCGCCACAACCGAAGCACGACAGCCCACCCAAAAACCAGCCCCCGCGACAAAGCAACCACCGGAAGCGACCCCCGGCCGAGGCAGCCTGGATACGACAAGAAGGGGGAGCGGGTCTGTAGGCCGGATTCTGTACGCCAGCGAACCAGCGTGACGATCATTCATCTGGGCGACCGGTTACCCGGCCGCTCGAGCCATCTACCCGCACGCTCGGACGGGCCGTCCGTACCGCCCGAAGGCGGCGCGCGTGCCTATTTGATGTTGCTCCGGATGGGGTTTGGCATGCCGTCCGTGTCGCCACGTCCGCGGTGAGCTCTTACCTCGCCGTTTCACCCTTGCCGTCGGCTGCCGGCGAACCGGCGGCCGCTTGGGCGGTCTGCTCTCTGTTCCACTTTCCGTCGCTTTGGGCCTTGCGGCTTGCTGCGCCTGGCCGTTAGCCAGCATCCTGCCCGGTGGAGTCCGGACCTTCCTCCAGCGCGAACGCCAGCGATCGTCCGACCCGCTCCCGGTTTCATTTTACGCTGCCGCGGGCCCGCGGGCGATCAGGTGTCGGACCAGTGGCGGATCAGGTTGTGGTAGACACCGGCCAACTGCACCATCGCGCGATGGTCGGGCAGCTCGCTGCCGAGCTGCTGGATCGCCGTGTCGAGATCGAACAGCATCGCGCGGCGCACGTCGTCGCGCACCAGGCTCTGGATCCAGAAGAATGACGCCAGCCGGGCGCCGCGCGTGACCGGCGTCACCTGATGCATGCTGGTGCCCGGGTACAGGATCATGTCGCCGGCCGGCAGCTTGACGCCCTTGGAGCCGTAGGTGTCGTCCACCATCAGCTCGCCGCCGTCGTATTCGTCGGGTTCGGCGAGGAACAGCGTGGCCGAGATGTCGGTGCGCACCCGCACCGACGTGCCGGCGACCTGCCGGATCGCATTGTCGATGTGCGAACCGAAGCGGCCGTTGCCTTCATAGCGGTTGAACAGCGGCGGATAAACCTTCAGCGGCAGCGCCGCCGCGATGAACAACGCGTTGCGTCCGAGCGCGTCGAGGATCAGATCGCCGAGGCTGCGCGCCACCGGATGATCTTCCGGCAGCTGCAGATTGCTCTTGACGCGGGCCGACTGGTAGCCGGCGGTGGCGCGGCCGTCGGCCCATTCGGCCGTGGCCAACGCGTGCCGGCAGTGCTGAACCTGTTCTGGCGTCAGCACGCCGGGGATGCGAACCATCATGCGTTTACTTCTCCATCTCGCAGCGGCGCCACGACGCCGCGCCGCTCCCCGGCGATGCCAGCCGGTGTCAGTACTTCAGGTTCAGCGTCAGCAGCGCCGAGCGGCCCGGCGCGACCGACACGTAATGCGTCGTGTAGGCGCGGTCATAGTACAGCTTGTCCCCGAGGTTGAAGATGTTCAAGCGCAAGTCCATGTTCTTGTTGATGCGGTAGGCGGCCATGGCATCGAAGCGCCAGTACGAGGGCACGTAGCGCGTATTGGCGGTGTTGCCGAACACCTTGGACATGTAGAAGGCGCCCCCGCCGATGGTCAGCCCCGGGAACAGCTGATACGTGCTCCACAGGCTGAAGCTGTCGCTGGGCGTGTTCGGGAACTTCTTGCCGTTGTTGGCCGCGTTCGCCGCCACCGGCCCGTTGTCGGTCAGCTCCGAGTCCAGATGCGTGTAGCCGCCGAACACGCTCCAGTTGCGCGTGATCGCCCCGGCCACCCCGAACTCGATGCCGTCGACCCGCTTGGAGCCCACGTTCTGCAGCACCCCGCCGCCGACGTCCACCCGCGCATTGCTGATCTCCGAGCGGAACACCGCCGCCGTCAGCGCCAGCTTGCGGTCGAGCACGTCCCACTTGGTGCCGATCTCCAGATTGCGTGCCCGCACCGGCTTCAGATTCTGCATCGCCGCCGTCAGGTTCGCGTTATCGCCCGTCCCCTCGCCGTTGGCCACCCCCGGCGGCGACGACGAGGTGCCGTACGACACGTACACGCTGGCATTGGACACCGGCTTCCAGACCACCCCGAGCTGGTAGTTCAAGAAGCTGGAATCATTGTTCAGCGTCACGCTCGGCGTCGTGCCCGTGGCGGTGGTGGTCGAGGTCGTCGAGTAGTTGTCGAAGCGCAGCCCCAGGTTCAGCTGCCAGGCCGGGGTCAGCTCGATGGTGTCGAACGCGTAGACCGACTGCACGCGCGTGCGCGTATTGGTCGGCGTGTTGCGGCGCGTGAACGAGCCCGCCCACGGATCGTTCGGGTTCGGGTTGAACAGATCCGCGCAGTTGTAGCCGCTGATCGCCCCCACGCCCGGGCACGGCGTGGGCGTGGCCGCCCCGGCGTTGTAGGTGGTCGCGCCCGTGACCGTGTAGCCGTCGACGTCGGTGTCCTCGTGGCTGAACTCCGCGCCGAAGGCGACGCGGTGCTTGACGCCGGCGGCGGTGAACTCGCCGCTGATGTCGGTCAGGTTGGCCGCGGTGACGGTCTCGGTGTAGCGGTTCTTCGGGGAGCGGTTCACGAAGCCCAGCGGCAGGTTGCGGCGGCTGTCGTCCGGGTTGGTCCAGATGTAGTCGTTCAGCGTGCGCCCGTAGCGGGTGGTGTTGCGCAGCTGAAAACCGTTGCCGAAGTCGTGGTCGATGCGGATCGTGCCCAGGTCGGCGCGGGTCTTGCGGAAGTCGCGGTTGAGCAGCCCGTAGAAGTTGCCCCGGTCGACGTTGCGCACCGGCCCGACCACCGCCGGGTCGGTGGCGGCGCTGGCGCTCAGCGCGTACGGCAGGCCGCTGTCGGGGATGTCGTCGGTCTGCAGATGGTAGTAGCCCAGCGTCACGCGGGTGCGCGACTTCATGCCGAAGGTGATCGAGGGGGCCAGGCCCCAGCGTTTGAGCTCGATCGCATCGCGCCCGGCC
This sequence comes from Burkholderiaceae bacterium, assembly GCA_050187175.1. Taxonomy (GTDB): domain Bacteria; phylum Pseudomonadota; class Gammaproteobacteria; order Burkholderiales; family Burkholderiaceae_E; genus Zeimonas. The sequence continues at coordinate 365 of JBFWXS010000051.1, read as the reverse complement.
ACGTCGGCCTGGTGGGTCATCAGGTTCACGCGAAAGGCGACGTCCTCGGTCAGCGAGCGGTTCAGGTCACCGGTGAGCCGGCGCGTGGCGTCGGTGCCCAGCGACAGGCTGCCGGCGACGAAGTTCTCGGCCTTGGGCGACTTGGTGACGATGTTGATCGAGCCGCCCACGCCGCCGCGTCCGCCGTAGGCCGAGCTGGGGCCCTTGACGACGTCGATCTGCTCGACGTTGAAGACTTCGCGCGACTGCGAGCCGCCGTCGCGCACGCCGTCGACGAACATGTCGGTGCCGGCGTCGTAGCCGCGCAGGAAGGGGCGATCGCCCACGGGGTTGCCGCCTTCGCCGGCGCCGAAGGTGATGCCGGG
>JBFWXS010000050.1:25163-39926 GCA_050187175.1 Burkholderiaceae bacterium | reverse complement strand
CGACCGAAGTCGTCGAACGAATCACTCCGCGCCGCAGCCTGGCGTTCGCGGCCGCGCTCGGCTATCGGCAGCCGCGCTACGTCGACGACGCGCGCGAAGGCGGACTGGAGGCGCCACCGCTGTTCTGCGTGTCGCTCGAATGGCCGGCCATGACGCGCGTCGATCGCAGCGCCGCGTTCGGGCTGTCCGCCGATGAGGCGCGCCGCGCGGTCCATTCGTCGCAGGACTCGGAGTTCTTCATGCCGCTGCGCGCCGGTCAGAACGTTCGTACGCGCGGCATCATCGAAGCGGCGCATGCCACCCGCGCCGGCCTCGCGGTGACCGTGCTGTGCACGTCGACCGACGAGGAGTCCGGCGAGCTGCTGTGCCGTTCCAGGTCGACGTCGATCTTTCGCGATGTGACCCGAGAAATTCCCGCAGCGCTGCGCGTGCCGGTGCCGCCGATCGACGCCACTGCACCCGATGATTCGGCGCTCGCCGAAGCGCTGCGCTTCGACCGGATGTTTCCGCACCTGTACACGGAATGCGCGCAGATCTGGAATCCCATCCATACCGAACGCCGCGCGGCATTGGCAGCCGGGCTCGATGACATCATCGTGCACGGCACCGGCTTGTGGGGGCTTGCCGTGCGGCGCCTGGGCGAGCTGTACGACACCGAGGGCAGCGCACAGTACCGCCGCCTGGCGGTCCGCTTCAAGGCGCCGGTAAAGCCTGATGCGGCACTGCAGCTGCGGCATCAGCGCCAGGGCGACCGCGTGCGCTATGAACTGAAGCTGCAGAACGGCGCCAGCGCGATCGTCGGCTTCATCGATCTCGCGTAGGGCCTGGCCGTCCTGCGATCGTCCGCGCGCCGCTGCCGCGCGACAGCAGGCACAATCCGGGTTTCGGCATTTCCTGCGGAGCCCAGCCCATGGCCACCAAGCGCGACGCCGCCGCCGCGCACATCCCCCGCCATCGCGAGATCGCGAGCGAGCTGCGCGCGGAGATCCGCCGCGGCGTTCACGGCGTCGGCAGCCGGCTGCCGACGGAAGAAGCGCTGAGTGCGCGTTTCGGGGCCAGCCGGCCCACCGTGCGCAGTGCACTGGCAACGTTGGCGCAGGAAGGTCTGATAGTCCGTCGGCCGCGCACCGGTTCGACGGTGATCGCCGAGCGTCCGCCGTCGGTGCTCGCGCAGCAGGTGGCGTCCGTCGAGGAGTTGCTGGACTACCCCGCGACGACGTACCGCCGCGCGATCTCGAGCGGCTACATCAAGGCCGACTACGAGCTGTCGACGCTGCTGCGCGCCGACGTGGGCAGCGACTGGTTCCAGATCGGCATGCTGCGCTTCCAGGGCGATTCGACGACGCCGATCTGCTGGACCGACGTCTACGTACTGCCTCGCTACGCAGGGGTGCAGAAGCATCCGCGCCACGAGCGGATTCCGGTCTGCGTGCAGATCACCGAGATGTTCGACGTCAGCATCGAGCAGGCCGACGTCGAGATCTTCGCCGGGCGCGTGCCTGCGCGGCTGGCCGAACCGCTGCAGGCGGCGCAGGACTCACCGGCGCTGTTCGTCGTGCGCCGCTACCGCGGCGCGGACGGCATGCCGTTCGAGACCACGGTCAGCGTGCATCCGGAGACGCGCTACCGCTACGCGTTCCAGCTGCGGCGCGAGCTCAAGCCGCTGTCTGCTCGCTGAGGCCGCTTCCGCCTGCGCCGCGGCCTTCGCGGCCTTCGCGGCCATCGCAACCTTCGCGGCCATCGCGGTTGCCGCGATCGCGCGCACCAAGCTCCGCCGACAGCTGACGTGCCACCGTCTTCAGCTCATCACCCAGCCCCGCATCGAGCTCGGCATCGAAGGCGACGCCCTCGCCCATGGTCGTGAGCGCGCACAGCATCGCGCCGCTGTCGCCGAACACCGGCACCGACAGGCCGCTGACGGCCGGTACGTCGCGTCGCGGCTTGTCGCGGATGCGCGCGGCGCCGGCGCGGCGAATGGCGGCCAGTTCGTCGCGCACCTGCGCCAGCGTCGCACCCGGCGGACCGGCCACTTCTCCGGCGGCGACGGCCTCGGCGATCCGATCGCGTGTCATCGATTCCGGCAGGAATGCCGCGAACGCAAGTCCCGAAGCACTGTTCAGCAGCGGCAGCACCTCACCGATCGGCAGATGCAGCGTGAACGGCGCCGCCGGCGTTTCCCAGCGCACGACCGTGGGCCCGTGGCTGCCCCAGACGACGATGCCGTACGTGTGGCCGCGCTGCCGCGCGAGCATGCCGATCGCCCGCGTGGCCAGACGTATCGCCTTCAGCTGCATCAGATCGCGCGGCGTGGCCATGCGGGCGCGGCCCAGCTCATGCGGTTCGGCGACCAGATAGTCGCCGCCGCCGAAGATCAGCGGCGCACGCGTGCTGTGCTGGAAATCCTCGACGTGGCCGATGAAGACGGCGTGATCTCCGCCGGGGTGCGTCGCCACCTTGCGACATTGCAGATAGGCGGCGCTGCTCTCGATGATGGGCAGACCCGCGATGCCTTCGCGCAGCGCGATGCCGGCGAACTTGTCCGGCGCGCGCGAAGCGAACTGATTCGAGATGGACAGCTGATCCTCGGCGAGGATGTTGACGACGAAGCGCTCCGCCGCCTGGAACACCGGAAAGCTCGGCGCGGTATTCGACAGGCTCCAGAGGATCAGCGGCGGATCGAGCGACACCGAGCTGAACGAGTTGGCGGTGAGGCCGAATCTGCGTCCGGCCGCGTCGCGCGTCGTCACCACCGTCACGCCGGTGACGAAGGCGCCGAGCGTGCTGCGCAGCCGGCGCGTATCGATCGCCGAGTCCGACATGGCTCGCCTGCGTTACTGCGGCTTGATGCCCGCTTCGGCGACCAGCTTGCGCCAGCGCTCGATCTCGCTCTCGACGAAGCGCGTCAGTTCGTCGGGCGACGTCGGGGCCACGTCGAAGCCGATCTCCGCGAACTTGGCCTTCACCTCGGGCTTGGCCAGGCCCCGGTTCATGATGCCGTTCAGCTTGGCGATCACGTCGGCCGGGGTTCCCGCGGGGGCGACGATGCCGGTCCAGACGAGCACGTCGAAGCCGGGAATCTCTTCGGCCAGCGCCGGCAGATTCGGGGCCACCGCCGAACGTGCAGGCGCGGTGATGCCTATGCCCTTGAGCTTGCCCGAACGGATGTTGGGCAGCGCAGTGGAGAAATCCGAGAAGGTCAGCGGAATCTGTCCGCCGATCACGTCGGCGACCGCCTGCGGGCCGCCCTTGTACGGGATGGGCTGCAGGTCGATGCCGCCGAGCGACTTCAGCATCGCCACCGATACCTGCGAGCCGGCCGACCAGTGCCCTGCCTGCAGATTCTTCTGCTTGCGCGCCCAGGCGACGAACTCAGCGAGCGTATTGACCGGCAGATCCGCGCGGCCGACCAGCACCTGCGAGGTCGAATTGATGCGGCCGACGTAGGCGAAGTCCTTGATCGGATCGTACGGCAGCCGGATGAACAGGCTCTTGTTCGCCGCCGACGTGGTATTGGTCGTCAGCATGATCGTGTAGCCGTTCGGCGCGCTCTTGGTCAGCAGCTCGGCACCGATCAACGTCGACGCACCGGGCTTGTTCTCGACCACCACCGGCTGTCCCGTCGCCTGCGTGATCTCTTCGCCGACGATGCGCGCCGTGATGTCGGTCTGCGTACCCGCCGGATACGGCACGATCAGCCGGATGGGCTGGTTCGGATAGCCGGCTGCGTTCTGTGCCGCGGCCGGCGTCGGGGCCAGCGCCGCAACGGCGCCTGCGGCGGCGGCGAGGGCGAGAGCAAGGGCGGTACGCCGCAGGGGGCGTCCGGTCTGTTCGAATCCCGGCATGGGTGTCTCCTTTGGTGAACGGGAACGCAAGCGTGCGGCGCCGTGCCGCGCTAGACGGTCGGGCTCTTGACCTCGCCGCCGAGCGCCACCAGCCCCCACGGCGTCAGCTGCATGTCGACGTTGAACAGCACGTGACCGTTTGCCGCGACGGCGTCGCGGAACATTCGCTGGATCGGATACTTGTCGTAGATGCCGTTGGCGCCGGCCATTTCCTGCAGCGAGCCCACGGCCTCGGTCGCGAGGCGGATGCACATCGCAGTGTTGCGGCGATAGCGCAGCCGCGCCTCGCTGTCGATGATGCCGCCGCGCGCTATGGTCGCAGTGCCCTCGAGGCAATCGGCCCGCAGCATCATGCGCGCCGCGTCGATCTTGGCGGCCGCCATCGATATGCGCAGCTGGACGGTGGGGAAGTCGCGCATCTTCGCGGCCGTGTAGCTGGTGCTGCGCTCCTTCACCGATTCGATGCTGCAGTCCAGCGCTGCCCGAGCATTGCCGAGCATGGCGCCGGCGATGCCGTTACCGCCGAGCGCGGAGTTGGGAATGCGGAACAGCGGATCGCGATGCTGCTGCAGCCCCGGGAATGCCGCCATGCCCGGCTCGGCCTTCATCGACAGCACGCGGTGCGCCGGCACGAACACATCGTCGCAGACGACGGTGCAGCTTCCGGTGCCGCACATGCCTAGCGTCTGCCAGTCCTCGACGACTCGATAGTCGGCCGCCGGCACCAGGCACATGCACCAGTCGACCGGCCGGTCGCCGTCCTTCACCACGCAGGCCAGCATGTTCCAGCTCGAGACCGTGACGCCGGACGAGAAGCCCCACTTGCCCGACAGCCGCAGTCCGCCTTCCGCGCGGCGTCCCTGCCCCTGTATGTAGGCGATTCCGGAGGCGACCAGCGCGTCGCGGTCGTCGGCGAGCACCTCCTGCTGCGCCTGCATGGGCCAATGGGCAAGCTGCCGGTGGTGCGAAGCCAGATTGGCAAAGGTCCACGAAGCAGAGGCGTCACCGCGGCCGAGAATCTCGCAGATGTCGAATTGCGCGTAGTACGGCAGTTCCATCCCGCCCCAGTACTTCGGCTGATGGATGCGGAACAGCCCGGCCTCATGCAACGCGTTCACGACGGTCGAGGTCATGCTGTTCAGCCGCTCGCTCGCGTCGGCCTCGCTGCGCAGCAGTGGAATCAGGGCTTCCGCGCGGGCAAGCGCATCGTCGTACGAGACATCAGAGAAGTCGGCGGACTTGCGCCGCGCAGGCGCCGCGGCCGCAGCGGCGGCCGCGGGCGTAGCATCGATCACGGGGGAGCTGGTCGGCATCGGCAATCCTTGTTTCGAGCAAGTGGATGATGCCATAATTGTCATGTCAAATCAAAACGAAATGAATGATCACTCGAAAAAATAGAGGATTAACCCCTTATTCAACCCATATAATTGTCATTACTATTCAAATCAGCAGGAGGACTTTCCGATGACGGTCCAATCACTCGACCACTTGAACATCTGCACCACCGATCTCGATGCCTCGCGCGCGTTCTATCGCGACGTGGTCGGCCTGGCCGAGGGCGCCCGACCGCCCTTCGACCGCCCCGGTGCATGGATGTACGCGAACGGCCGGCCGGTGCTGCACATCTCCACCGGCCGCACGCCGACCTCTCGGCAGACCGATCCGTTCAATCACATGGCCTTCATGGCCACGGATCTCGACGGCCTGCGCACGCGGCTGCGCACGCAGGGCATTGCGTTCGATGAGTTCGCCGTGCCCGAGCAGGCCATGCATCAGGTGTTCTTCCGCGACCCCGACGGCACGCAGATCGAGATGATCTTCACCGGCGGCGAGGCGGAGCGCGCGCTGCGCGACGGCGCGCGCGTCGATGCGACGCGCAGCGGCAAGGTCTGATGTCGAGCGGCGCGCGTCAGCGCATGACGAACGGATTGCCCGTGACCGCGCCGCTGTTGATCCAGACCGACTTCGTCTGCAGGTACTCGTTGATCGCTGCCGCGCCGTTCTCGCGGCCGAAGCCCGAGTCCTTGTAGCCGCCGAACGGCGCCATGAAGCTCACCGCGCGATAGGTATTGACCCAGACCGTTCCCGCCTGCAGCTGCTCGCTCATCCGCAGCGCGCGGGCAATGTCGCGCGTCCACACCGCGGCAGCCAGGCCAAAGCGCACGCCATTGGCGATCTCCACTGCCTCGGCTTCGTCCTTGAAGCGAAGAATGGCCAGCACCGGCCCGAAGACCTCTTCCTGCGCGATGCGCATCTGCGGCTGCACGTCGCCGTAGATGGTCGGCTCGACGAACCAGCCATTGCCGCAGCCCGGCGCATCGGCCGCGCGCCCGCCGAGCAGCAGCCTGGCACCGTCGGCACGCGCAATGTCGATGTAGTCGAGCACCTTCTGGTATTGCTGCTGCGTGGTCACCGGGCCTACTTGCGTGCCGGCGTCCATCGGATCGCCCAGCCGCGCGGTGCGCGCGATCGCGAGCAGCTTGTCGACGAACTCGTCGTGGATGCTGTCCTGCACCAGCAGCCGTGAGCCGGCGATGCAGGTCTGGCCGGTGGCGGCGAAGATGCCGGAGATGGCACCGAAGACCGCCTGCTCGAGGTCGGCGTCGGCAAAGACGACGTTCGCCGACTTGCCGCCCAGCTCCATCGAGGTGTGCTTGAGGTGCCGCGCGGCCTGTTCATTGATGCGCTTGCCGGTCGCGTCCGAGCCCGTGAAGGTGATCTTGCTGACCAGCGGATGCTCGACGAGCGCGGACCCCACTTCGGTGCCGAAGCCGGTGACGACGTTGACCACGCCGGGCGGAAAACCGGCTTCCTCGAACAGCTTCACGAACTCGAGCGTCGAGGCCGACGTGAATTCGGACGGCTTGATCACGACGCTGCAGCCGGCCGCCAGCGCGGGCGCGATCTTCCAGCTCAGCAGCATGAGCGGTGAGTTCCACGGCGTGATCGCCGCGACCACTCCGATCGGCTCCCTGCGCGTGAACGCGAAGTAGCCCTTCTTGTCCATCGGCAGGACGCTGCCCTCGATCTTGTCGGCCAGGCCGCCGAAATAGTAGTACCACTGCGGAATGTAGCTGAGCTGGCCGAACATCTCGGCGAACAGCTTGCCGTTGTCGCGCACCTCGGTTTCGGCCAGCGCGCGCGCGTCTCGCGCCACCAGATCGCCCATCCGCCGCAGCAGCTCGCCGCGCTGCGTCGCGCTCATCTCCGCCCACGCGCCGCGGATCATTGCTGCATGCGCGGCCTGCACGGCGCGATCGACATCGGCGGCGCTGCCGCGAGGAATCTCCGCCCAGGTCTCGCCCGTGAACGGATTGTGCGACTCGAACCAGCGGCCGCCGGCGGCGTCCACCGATTGATTGTCGATGTACATCTGATAGCGCTTCATCGCGTTCCTCCCGATGCTCAGAACGGCCGCAGCCCCAGATGGGAGCGAAAGCGATTCTTGAGAAAGACGCCATCGCGCGGCGGCAGCGCACGCGGCGGCTCGGATGCGTCGATCAGCACCTGCGCGAATGCCGTGCCCGAGCGCGCATTGACGCGGCGCGCCACTTGCTCGTGGCCGGCGCGCTCGGAGACGACGAATGCATCAGCAATGCCGAAGCCGCGCGCCACGGCAACGAGATCCGTGCCCAGGCTGGTATGGCTGCGCTGCATGCCGGTTTCGCCGAAGTGGCCATTGTCGAGCACCACGACCGTCAGGTTCGGCGGCTGCTTGACGGCGATCGTGCCGAGCGTTCCGATGCCCATCAGCTGTTCACCGTCGCCGGTGATCGCCAGCACCGAACGCTCGGGCTGCGCCAGCGCCAAACCGAGCGCAAGGCCGGCGCAAGCGCCCATCGCCCCCCATAGATAGAAGTTGCCGTCTCTATCGCCGGCGGCGAACACGTCGTATGACGGCGATCCGAGGCCGGTGACCACCAGCGCATCCGGCACTTGCGCGAGCAGCTGCGCGACGAAGGCGCGACGGTCGATACGTGCTGAAGCAGCGAGGTTCATTTGCGCTCCCATTTCTTGCGTCCGATCAGCTTCTGCGACAGCAGAACCGCGACCTGCTCGCCTGCGCCGAAGACGGCATCGCAGGCGGCGCCCAGCGTCTCCTCCACTTCGTCGGGTTCGGAGACACGGACCACGGTGATGCCCATCAGCTCGAACGCGGCCTGCGTGCTGCGGCCCATCGGTCCCTGCCACGGATTGAACTCGGCATATTCGCCGCGCATGGTTACCAGGGTCAGGAACGGAAACGCGCAGCTGCGCAGCAGCGAGAACATGTTCACGCAGTTGCCGACGCCGCTGCTCTGCATCAGCAGCGCGGCGCGCTGGCCGCCGAGCCAGGCGCCGCTGACGATGGCAACGCCTTCTTCCTCGGTGGTGCAGACGATGTCGTGGATCTCGGGGTCCTGCTGGGCGGCGCGGATCGCCTCCGAGTGGCCGGCATCGGGCACGTAGGCGATCTGCCGGACGCCGGCGTTCTTGAGGGCGCGGGATACGGCCTGCTGCCAGGCCGGCGGCGAGGAGGAGGAAGACATGCAGAAACTCCGAATGAGGAGGTATGATCATACTGATATGAAATACCGACATTCATAGTATTTTCTGATGTCAGAAATCAATCCGCGTCATGTCTACGGTTCACTGGATCTGAAGCAGCTGGGTACTTTCCTGGCGGTCGCCGACGCCCGCAGCATCACGCGCGCCGCCGACGTGCTCCATCTGGTGCAGCCGGCCGTGTCGCGCCAGATCAAGCTGCTCGAGGAAGCGCTCGGTACGCCGCTGTTCCAACGCAAGCGCCACGGCGTCGAACTCACCGAAGCAGGCACCATCCTGGCCAGTCATGCGCGCCGGTCGCTGCAGGAACTGGAGCGTGCCCGCGCCGAGATCGCGGCGCGCTCAGCTCCCGTGAGCGGCATCGTCACGGTGGGCCTGCTGCCCAGCACCTGCGATCTGCTGTCGAGCCGGCTCGTGACGGCGGTCGAGCGGCAGCATCCGGGCATCCGGCTGCGCGTGTCGGCCAGCTACGCCGGCGATCTGCAGCAGATGCTGGAGGCCGGCGATATCGATCTCGCGCTGCTGTATGCGCCGCGCCACTCCGAGGCCCTGCAGTTGCGTCCGCTGCTGGACGAACGGCTATGGGTGGTCGGTACGCCCGCGCAGCGACTGCATCGCGACCGGCCGTTCGCGCTGTCGCGCCTGGACGGGCAGCGCGTGGTGCTGCCCAGCGCGCCGCACGGCTTGCGCCGGCTGGTCGATCATGCCTGCGCGCTGGCCGGCGTCACGCTCGACGTAGTGGCCGAAACGAACTCGATGAACGTGCAGAAGAATCTCGTCATCGGCGGGCACGGTTTGAGCATCCTGCCGTCGATCGCGGTGGTCGGCGAGGTGGCGCGCGGCGACCTGAGCGCGGCCCCGCTGTGCGAGCCGCCGTTGAGCCGGCGCATCGTGCTGGCGATGTCCGCGCTGCGCCCGGCCGGACCCGCGGTACGCTACGTGGTGGATGCACTGACCCGCTGCGCACGCGACGCGGTCGACAGCGGCGACTGGATGGAGGGCCGCTGGCTCGGCCCCACCGAAGCCGGCTGACCCGGTGCCAACTCGAATCCTCGACACACAGGAGCCTGCCTCATGACCATCGATCCGAGCCTCGTCGCCGAGATCGCCCCGCGCGGCGTGCTGCGCGCCTCGATCAACCTCGGCAATCCGGTGCTCGCCAGCAGCCGCACCTCGCCGGAACAGCCGGCGGGGGTCACCGTCGATCTCGCTCGCGACTTCGCGCGGCGGCTCGGCGTGACAGTGGAATGCGTCTGCTTCCCGCGCGCGGCGGACGCGGGTGAAGCGGTGGCTAACGGCACGACCGACATCGCATTCCTGGCCGTCGACCCCGATCGCGCTCAGACGCTGGCCTTCACGCACCCGTACGTGCTGATAGAGGGCGCCTACGTCGTCGGCACCGATTCGCCGCTGCAGGCGCAGCACGAGGTCGACCGCGACGGTGTCGAGGTGGTGGTCGGCAGCGGCAGTGCTTACGACCTGTTTCTGCGCCGCCATCTGAAGCACGCGCAGCTGACGCGCGTGGCCCTCTCCGAGCAGGTCGTCGACGAGGCATTGCGGCGTCCGGGCTCGGTGGCCGCCGGCGTGCGCCAGCAGCTCGAAGCGGATCTGGCCCGGCTGTCGGCCACCGGCAAACCCGCGTTGCGGATGCTGGACGGGCGCTTCATGGTCATCGAACAGGCGGCCGCGATGGCCCGCAGCCGCAGTGCCGCGGCGCTGGCCGTGCTGGCGAAGTTCATCGACGAAGCCGTGGCCTCGGGCTTCGTGGCCGATGCGCTCGCGCGCCATTCGATCGAGGGTGCATCGGTGGCGCCGCCCCGCTAGCAGGCACGCCGGGCCAGCCAGGCCGGCCGCGATCGCAGTCGCAGTCGCAGTCGCAGTCGCAGTCGCAATAGCGATAGCGATAGCGATAGCGGTAGCGGATGCGCCGCAGTCTCAGCCGATCGCCATCAGTGACGCATTGCCGCCGGCAGCCGCGGTGTTCACGCTGAGCGCGCGCTCCAGCACCAGCCGCTCCGGTGGCACCGTGACCGTGCCCGGTGCCATCCGCTCGACCGCGACTAGAGGGCCCTCACGCTCGACAAGAATGCGCTGCACCTCGGCGAGCTGCTCGGCCGATCCGTGCAGCAGCACCGCGTCGACGCGGGTCTGCGGCGCCGTCCAGTCGGCCACCGGCGTGACGCAGTCCTGGACGGCGGGCGGCAGCCGCCGCAACAGCGCCTGCACCGGCGGCTGCGCCGGCCACAGCGCGTGGCCGCCGGCGGCGAGCACGGCCGCCAGCTGCGCCAGCCGATCATCGTCGTCGTCGGCCAGGCACAGCACGCGGGCGCGCGGCGCAAGGCGGTAAGCGTTGCGCTCGCCGGTCGGCCCGGCCAGCACCAGCTCGGCGCCGGGGCGCGACAGCTCGGCGGCGCGTGCGCAGGCGGCCTGCAGCGAGCCCGGACGCGACTGTGCCCATCGGCGCAGTTCCGCAAGCGCCGCCCGCCCGCTTCCCGCAGCCGCACCGCCGAAGACGCGCGGCAGCACGTCGTCGGGACGCGCCGCCAGCAGGCGATACAGATACAGCGGACCGCCCGCCTTGGGCCCCGTACCGGACAGGCCCTCGCCGCCGAACGGCTGCACGCCGACCACGGCCCCCACCATGTTGCGATTGACGTAGGCATTGCCGACGCGAGCGCGCTGCAGCACGCGCTCGATGGTCTCGTCGATGCGCGTATGGAGCCCCAGCGTCAGGCCGTAACCGGTCGCGTTGATCTGCGCCAGCAGCTCGTCTAGCCGCTCGCGGTCGAAGCGGACGAAATGCAGCACCGGGCCGAATACCTCGCGCTGCAGTTCGGCGATGTCGTCGATCTCGATCACCGTCGGCACGACGAAGGTGCCCGCGCCCGGCTCGAAACGGCCGTGTCCGGCGATCGCGTGCACGCGCCGCCCCTTGCCGCGCATCGCTTCGATGTGCCGTTCGATGGCGTCGCGCGCCTCCTCGTCGATGACCGGACCGACGTCGGTCTCCAGCCGCCCCGCCGGACCGACGCGCAGCTCCGCCATCGCGCCCAGCAGCATGTCGAGGACGCGGTCGGCGACTTCGCGCTGCACACATAGCACGCGCAAGGCCGAGCACCGCTGGCCGGCGCTGTCGAAGGCCGAGCTCAGCACGTCGGCGACCACCTGCTCGGGCAGCGCCGACGAGTCGACGATCATCGCGTTCTGACCGCCGGTCTCGGCGATCAGCGGCACCGCGCAGCCGTTGCGGCCGACGCGGCCGACCAGACTGCGCTGAAGCAGCCGCGCCACCTCGGTCGAGCCGGTGAACAGCACGCCCTGGATGCGGGCGTCGGCCACCAGACGGCTGCCGACCACCGCGCCGCGGCCGGGCAGCAGCTGCACGGCGCCGCGGGCGACGCCGGCGCGCCACAGCGCACGCACTGCTTCCGCAGCGATCAGCGGCGTCTGCTCGGCGGGCTTGGCCAGCACTACATTGCCGGCCGCCAGTGCAGCGGCGACCTGGCCCACGAAGATGGCCAGCGGAAAGTTCCACGGACTGATGCAGACCACCGGGCCGAGCGGCTGATGATCGGCATTGTCGAAGCAGGCGCGGACCTGCGCCGCGTAGTAGCGCAGGAAGTCGACGGCCTCGCGGACCTCGGCGATCGCATTGGGCGCGGCCTTGCCGGCTTCGCGCATCAGCAGCGCCATCAGCCGCGGCATGTCGCGTTCGAGAATCTCTGCCGCAGCCTCCAGCGCCGTTGCGCGCTCGGCCGGCAGCACTGCCGCCCATTGCACCGCCGCCTGCTCGGCGCATTGCAGCGCCAGCTCGATCTCGTCGGCGCTGGTCTCGCGCGTCGTGCCGATGAGGTCGCCGGAATCGGCCGGATTGCGCACCGGCTGCGTCTCGCCGGCTTCGCAGGGAACGGCCAGCAGCGGCGGAGCCGTCCACTGTTCGGCGTCAGCGGCGCGCAGCCGGGCCTGCAGCTCGGTCAGCGTCGCTTCGCTGGCAAGATCCAGGCCGCGCGAATTGCGCCGTGCGCTCGCATACAGATCGCGCGGCAGCGCAATGGCCGGATGCGGCGCCCCGATCACGCCGTCCACGGCAGCCTGCGCCTCGATCAGCTCCACCGGATCGCGCACCAGCTCGTCGAGCGGAATCGTCGCGTCGGCGATGCGGTGCACGAACGAGGTATTGGCGCCGTTTTCCAGCAGGCGGCGCACGAGATACGCGAGCAGCGTCTCGTGCGTGCCCACCGGCGCATAGATGCGGCACGGCCGGCCCAGCCCGCCTTCGCCGGGACTGCCGACCACGTGCTCGTACAGCGATTCGCCCATCCCGTACAGGCACTGGAACTCGTACTGCCGCGGCGTGAACTGCGAAGGCCCCGCGAGCTGATGGATCGCCGCCAGCGTGTATGCATTGTGCGTGGCGAACTGCGGATAGACCGCCTCGGGCGCGGCCAGCAGCTGCCGCGCGCAGGCGATGTACACCGCATCGGTATGGGTCTTGCGCGTGTAGACCGGATAGTCGTCCTGCCCGTCGACCTGCGCTCGCTTGATCTCGGCGTCCCAGTACGCGCCCTTGACCAGCCGGATCATCAGGCGCCGTCCGCTGCGCCGCGCGAGATCGATCAGATGCTCGATGACCGCGGGGCAGCGCTTCTGATACGCCTGCACGACGAAGCCGAGCCCGTCCCAGCCCTTGAGCCGAGGCTCGAAGGCGAGCCGTTCCAGCAGATCCAGCGACAGTTCGAGCCGCTCCGATTCCTCGGCGTCGATGTTCAGTCCGATGTCATGGCGCCGGGCCGACGCGCAGAGCTCGGCCAGCACCGGATAGAGCTCGTCCATCACGCGGTCGTACTGTGCGCGGCTGTAGCGCGGATGCAGCGCCGACAGCTTGATCGAGATGCCCGGCCCGTCGTAGACGCCGCGCCCGGCCGAGGCGCGGCCGATCGCGTCGATCGCGCTCTCGTAGTCGCGCAGATAGCGCCGCGCATCGCGGGCCGTCATGGCGGCCTCGCCGAGCATGTCGAACGAATGGCGAAACCCCTGCTTCTCGCGGGAGGCCGCGTTCTTCAGTGCTTCGTCTATGGTTTCGCCGCAGACGAACTGCTCGCCCATCATCCGCATGGCAACGTCGACCGCCTTGCGGATCAAGGGCTCGCCGCCCGCGCCGACCAGCCGCCCGATCGATGCCGACAGACTGGCTTCGCTGTGCGTGCCCACCAGGCGGCCGGTGATCAGCAGCCCCCAGGTCGCCGCATTGACGAACAGCGACGGACTGCGGCCCAGATGCTGCTGCCACTGCCCCTGCGAGATCTTGTCGCGAATCAGCCGGTCGCGGGTCGGCAGATCGGGAATGCGCAGCAGGGCCTCGGCCAGGCACATCAGCGCGATGCCCTCGCGCGACGACAGCGCATATTCCTGCAGCAGACTTTGCACGAGGCCGCCGCGCTGACCGCTCCCCTGGCGCTCGCGCACCGCCTGCGCGATACGGCGCGCCAGCGCCTGCGTCGGCTGCGCCAGGCCCGATGGCAGCCGGGCGGCGTCCAGCAGGCGTGAAACGGCGGCGGGCTCGGGTACTCGCCACGCCGCGGTGATCGCCCGGCGCAGCGGCGAGGCGGCGAACGGCGACGGCTCGTGCAATGCGCCGGCGGCGGACGAGGGGTTCATGCAGGACCTTTGTCAACTGTTGATTCTGCCAATGATCCCGGTTTTCTATAGTCAATTATTTCGTTATTTGGTAATATTGCCGAATGAATCGCAGCCTCTCTCCCAAGGGCCCGCCGAAGGATCCACCAAGGAACCCGCCGCCGGCTCCCGCCGCCGACCCGGTGGGGCTCGATCGCACCGACCGCCGCATCCTGCGCCATCTGCAGGCGGACGGCCGCCTGTCGAACCTGAAGCTCGCCGAGGCCGTCTCGCTGTCGCCGACTGCCGCGCTGGCGCGCGTGCAGCGGCTGACGCGCGACGGTTACATCCTGGGCTACGAAGCCCGGCTGAACCCGGCGCTGCTGAACGCAGGCATGCTGGTCTTCGTGGAGATCCTGCTCGATCGAACGACGTCGAACGTCTTCGATCAGTTCCGCGCGGCAATCGATGTGCATCCGGAGATCCTCGAATGCCACATGGTCGCAGGCGGCTTCGATTTCCTGATCAAGACACGCGTCGCCGACATGGACGCGTACCGCGCCTTCGCCGGACGGGTGCTATGGCAGCTGCCCGGTGTGCGCGAAACGCGCACCTACGCGGTGATGGAAGAGCTGAAGAACTCGACCCATCTGCACATTCCATAGCCGGCACCGGCAACTAGTCGCCGTCGGCCAATCGCCTCAGGCTCCGCGCCGGTCCCCGTCCCCGTCCCCGTCCCCGTCCTCGCCTTCGCCTTCGC
>JBFWXS010000050.1:0-25063 GCA_050187175.1 Burkholderiaceae bacterium | reverse complement strand
TGAAGAACTCGACCCATCTGCACATTCCATAGCCGGCACCGGCAACTAGTCGCCGTCGGCCAATCGCCTCAGGCTCCGCGCCGGTCCCCGTCCCCGTCCCCGTCCCCGTCCTCGCCTTCGCCTTCGCCTTCGCCTTCGCCTTCGCCTTCGCTCTCGCTCTCGCTCGCGTCCTCGAACTGGAAGCGCGCGAAGCGGTCCAGCGCGGCCTCAATCAGCCGCTTGTGCCGCCCTGCCCGCCCTTGACCCACCCAGGTCCAGTTCTGAATCCGCAGCACTCGCTCGCCGCGATCGGCCTTCAGATCGATCGCCGCGACGATCTGGTCGCCGGCCAGCACCGGCAGCGCGAAGTAGCCGAAGCGCCGCTTGTGCGCCGGCACGTAGGCCTCGAACAGATGCTCGTAGCCGAAGAACTGCTGCAGCCGCCTGCGCTGTATAACCAGCGGATCGAACGGCGACAGCAGGTGCACTACCGTGTCATCGATCGCCTCGTCGGCCTGCTCCAGGCTTGCCGGCTCCGCCCAATGCAGCACTGCGCCGGCACCGTCGAGCTGCACCGGCCGCAGTTCGCTGCGCTTCACGCGGGCCGCTATCGCCTGCAGCATCGCCGGCTTGCGCCCCGCTTCGAGATAGCAGGCCGAGTCCAGGCTGATCAGTCCCTGCGCGCGCAGCGCGCGCTCGAGCCGGTAGTCGACGAGCTGCCGCGCGCCGGCCGGCCGCGGCGCTGCGTCCCAGTCGAAATGGCGGTCGAACAGCTCGTATCGCTTGAGCATGCCGATCCGCTCGCTGATCGTCAGCCGGCCGTCGAAGAAGGCTCGCTGCAGCGCCCGCTTCGACGGCTTGCGGCTGGCCCACAAATGCGTCTTCTCGACCAGCTCGTCATCGTCGATGTCGCGAATCGAGATCGGGCCTTCGCGACGGATCAGCGTCAGCACCTTGCGCATTGCCTGCGGCGTCACGCTCGCATGCCAGCGGGACGGTTCGGCTCGACGCCGCTTCATCTCCGGCAGGAAATACGGCAGATCGCGAGTGGGAACGTAGGCCAGCGCGTGCGTCCAGTACTCGAAGACGCTCTTGTCCACCGACTGGGCCTGCCGCAGGTCGGCGCGCCGGTAGTCGGGAATTCGCGACCAAAGGATATGGTGATGGCAGCGCTCGATGACGTGAATGGTGTCGATCTGCACATAGCCGAGATGCTCGACGGCAGCCGCCACCGCCGCCGCTCCCGCGCCGAACGGAGCGGGCCGGTCCAGGCGCTGCGCCCGTAGCCAGATGCGCCTGCCCTGGGCCGCCGTCAGCCGCAGCGGAGAATCGCTCATGGTTCGCACGCTTTCCGTTGGAGGCGGGCAGCCTGCCGCAGCGGCAGCGGGCGCTCAGCCCAGCGCCGGCACCGCGGCGACCAGGCGCTTCGTGTACGAATGCTCGGGCCGGCTCAGCACCTGCTCGGCCGGCCCCACTTCGACGAGCTCGCCCTTCATCATCACCGCCACCCGATGGGCGAAGGCCCGCGCGATCGAAATGTCGTGCGTGATCATCAGATAGGCGACGCCGCGGCTGCGCTGAATGTCCAGCATCAGGTTCAGCACCTGGCCGCGGATCGAGACGTCGGCGCCGGACAGCGGCTCGTCGGCGACGATCAGCTT
Source organism: Burkholderiaceae bacterium (assembly GCA_050187175.1). Classification (GTDB taxonomy): domain Bacteria; phylum Pseudomonadota; class Gammaproteobacteria; order Burkholderiales; family Burkholderiaceae_E; genus Zeimonas. The sequence goes on along the minus strand of JBFWXS010000050.1, from coordinate 23,423 downwards.
GGGCTCCATCGCCAGCGAACGTGCGATCGAGACGCGCTGGCGCTGGCCGCCGCTCAGCTCGTGCGGATAGCGGTCGAGATACTGTGCCGCCGGACGCAGGCCGACGTCCTCGAGCAGCCGCGCGCAGCGCGCCTCGCCGGCCTGCGGCGACTTCCACGATGCCTGCATCAGCAGCTCGCGCACGGTGCGGCGCGGGTTGAGCGACGCGGTCGGGTCCTGGAAGATCGGCTGCATGCCGGTGCGCAGCGTCCGGAACTGCTCGGCCGACAGGCCGGTGAGCTGATGGCCGTCGAACTCGACGGTACCGCCGTCGGGCTGCATCAGCCCGAGCGCGATGCGGCCCAGCGTCGACTTGCCCGACCCGCTTTCTCCGACCAGCGCCACGATCTCCGATTCATGGACCATCAGGTTGACCGACTTGACCGCCTCCAGCAACGCTCCGCCGGGCAGCCGGAAATTCTTGGAGACGCGGTCGAGCGCCAGCAGCGGGCGGCCGGTCATCGAGGCAGTAGCGATCGATGTCATCACGCGCTCAATCGTTCGAGGTCGAGTACTCGCCCTCGATGGTTTCGAAACGGCCTTCGCTGTTGCGCGCCGCCTTTGCCGCCTTGATCAGGCCGGCGGTGTACGGATGCGTCGGCTTCGAGAAGACTTCACGCGTCGCGCCCGACTCGACGATGCGGCTGCGGAACATCACGTAGACGCGCTCGCATTCCTCCCAGACCACGCCCAGGTCGTGGCTGATCAGCAGCATCGCCATGCCCAGCCGCTGACGCAGATCGCGCAGCAGCAGCAGGATCTCGGCCTGCGTGGTCACGTCCAGCGCAGTGGTCGGCTCGTCGGCGATCAGCAGGCGCGGGCGACAGCCGAGCGCGATCGCGAGCAGCACGCGCTGACGCATGCCGCCCGACAGCTGGTGCGGATACGAGCGTGCGCAGGCGGCCGGCAGCCGCACCAGCTCGAGCAGCTCGGCGACGCGGGCCGCGACGTCGGCGACCCGCGGATCGTGCCGCCGCACGCTCTCGGCGATCTGCTTGCCGACGCGGATGACCGGATTCAGATAGCTGAGCGGATCCTGGAACACCATCGCCACCGGGTGGCCGCGCACGCGCTCCCATTGCGCCTGCGAGTAGCCGCTGACGTCCGTGCCGTCGAGCAGGATGCGGCCGCCTTCGACGGCACCGACGCCCTCGGGCAACAGACCCAGCATCGCGCGCGCCACCGTCGATTTGCCCGAGCCCGATTCGCCGACCAGCGCGACCGACTCGCCTTCGCGGACTTCGATTGAAGCATCCTGGACCGCGACCATCACGCCGCCGCGCGACCGGTAGACGACGCGCAGCTCCTCGGTCTTCAGCAGGGAAACCTCAGCCATCGCTACCTCGTGTTGCGAGGATTGAGCACGGCGCCGACCGCGTCGCCGAACAGGTTGAACGCGAGCACGGTGACGAAGATCGCCGTGCCGGGGAAGAACGACATCCACCACGCATTGAACAGGAAGCGCTGGCCGCTGTTCAGCATCCGTCCCCAGCTCACGAGCTCGGTGCTGCTCAAGCCCAGAAAGGCCAGCGACGCTTCCAGCAGGATCGCCTGGCCGACGATCAGCGTGCCGACTGCCAGGACCGGCGCGACGGCATTCGGGATCACTTCGCCGAACAGCACGCGCGACTCGCTGACGCCCAGACAGCGCACCGCGTCGACGAACTCCAGCTGCTTGACGCGCATCACTTCGCCGCGCATGACGCGCGCCACCTGCGGCCAGGCCAGCAGGCCCACGACGGCGATGATCTGCGTGAGGCCGGTACCGGACATCGCGACGATGACGGCGGCGAGGATGAAGCTGGGGATCACCTGGAAGAACTCGGCGATCCGCATCACCACCGTATCGAACCAGCCGCCATAGAAGCCGGCTGCCGAACCGATGAGGACGCCGATGACGGTTGCGACCAGCGCGGCGAAGAAGCCCACCGTCAGCGAGATCCGCGTGCCGTGCAGGACGCCGGCCAGCACGCTGCGGCCGAGATCATCGGTGCCGAGCAGATGCTGCAGCGAGGGCTCCATCAGCGAATCGTTGCTGAGCCGATGAGGATCGAGCTGCGGCACCAGGCCGACGCCGAGCGCGATCAGCAGCAGCAGCAGGATGAACACGCCGGCGGCCACGCCGCTGCGATGGCGGCCCAGATCGCGAATGAACCTACGCGCGCGGGTCATGGGCGCTCCGGACGCGGGGGTCGAGGTAGGCGTACAGCAAGTCGGTCGCGATGTTGATGATCACCACCGACACCGCCGCGAGCAGGAAGATGCCCTGCAGCACCGGGTAGTCGCGGTTGGTGATCGACGTGATGAACAGGTTGCCGATTCCGGGCCAGGCGAAGACCGTCTCGACCAGGATCGCTCCGGTCAGCGAGTGGCCGAAGTTGTAGCCGATCACCGTCACCACCGGGATCAGCGCATTGGGCAGCACGTGGCGCCACAGGATGGTGCGCCGGCTCATGCCCTTCGCCTTGGCAGTCAGCACGTAGTCGTGGTGCAGCGCTTCGGCGACGCTGGCGCGCGCCACGCGCGAGACGATCGCGATGTAGAAGATCATCACGCTGAACGCCGGCAGGGCCAGATGGCGCATCACGCTCAGCACGGCGTCCAGGCCGTGCAGCTCGTCGCGCATGCTGCGCATCCCCTGCGCCGGAAACCAGCCGAGCTGGATGGCGAACACGATGATCAGCATCTGCCCGAGCCAGAAGATCGGCACCGAATAGCCGAACAGAGAGATCGCGGTCAGCGCGCTGTCCTGCACGCTGCCGGCGCGCGGCGCGGCCGCCACGCCGAGGATCACGCCGAGGACGGCGGCGAAGAACAGGGCCGGCACCATCAGCAGAACGGTGGGGCCGAGGCGCCCGAGGATCAGGTCCAGCACCGGCATCCGGTTGGCGAACGAGAAGCCGAGATTGCCCTGCACCAGGTTCGCCAGGTACAGCCACAGCTGGGTCAGCAGCGGCTGGTCCAGGCCGAACTCGGCGCGCACCTGCTCGGCATAGCCGGGCGGTACGGGGAAGTCCCCGAGCAGCGCATCGAGCGGATCGCCCGGCACCAGATGGATGACCAGGAAGTTGAGCACCAGGATCAGCAGCACGATCACGGCGCCCCACAGCAAGCGCGACAGTACGTAGCGCATCAGCCGACCCCGTGCTCGCCCGCGCGCAGCAGCGCCACCAGCGCCGAAAAATCCTCCAGCTCGTCGAGCTTCCAGGCCAGCTCGACGACGCGACGCGCCGCGCGCTCACCGAGGCCGGCCGTCAGCAGGCCGCCGGCCTTGTCGGTCAGCTCGGCATCGGTTACCGGCGCCTCGGGCGCGCCCTTGGCGAATGGGATGTCGCGCAGCTCGCGGCGGCCGTCGCTGAACACGATCTCAAGCGACGGGTAGTCCGCGGGCCCGAGCACACGATCCGCATGGATCTCGGTGACGGCCATCAGCCGCGCGATCTCCGGATCGTCGACGCGTAGCGGCTGGAACTGCTCCAGCGTGGCGCGCCCGCTGTCGACGGTGACCGCCAGGCAGTACGGCATGCTGAACTGCGCTTCCAGCAGGCTCCTGATGTCGCGGCCGCTGCGCGAGAACTGCCGCTGCGTCTGCGCATTGCCGTGCACGATCAGGGCCTTGACCGAGCGCGAGCCGCCGGGCGCGGCCGCCATGATCTGCAGCGCGGCGTCGATGCACGAATGGATGGTGCGGCAGCAGGCGTAGGGCTTGATGCCCGAGTTCAGGATGTGGAAGCTGCGGCCCAGATCCTGCACCGCGCGCTGCGGCGTCGCGAAGCCCGGCGCGTAAGTCGGATAGAAGCCGCCCCATGCGGCGTCGAGCACCTGCGTCGGTCCGGTGAGCCCGGCATGCGCCAGCAGCGCAGCGCTGAGCCCGGTCTCCGAAGCCTTGCCCGGGTGGAAACGCTTGACCATCGCACCGTCGGCCAGGAAGGCCCAGGTGCCGCCGGTGAACGTGCCGGCGATTCCGAGCGCCTGCGTCAGCGTCTCGCGCGAGGCCCGCAGCGCTTTCGCCGCCGCCGCCGCGGCACCGAAGCTGCCGCAGGTGCCGGTGGAGTGCCAGCCGTGCTCGTTGTGCGGCCGATAGCCGCCGCTGCCTTCGAGCACGCGGCCGGCCAGGTCGTAGCCGGCGGCGATGGCCACGATCGCGTCGCGGCCGCTGAAGCGATGCCGCAGCGCCAGCGCGCAGACGGCCGGGATGACTACCGCGCCGGAATGGCCGCAGCCGCCGAAGTCGTCCAGTTCGAGCGCATGCGCGGCGGTGCCGTTGACCAGAGCCGCTGCCGCGGGCGCGAGTGTTTCACTGCGTCCCCAGAGAACCGCCTCGCCGTCGCCCGAGCCGCCCGCGCGCATCGCCGCGACCACTGTGTCGACGACCGCGGTGCGGCCGCCGGCCGCGCCCGCCGCCACCGTGTCGAGCAGGCAGCGCTTGGCCGCGTGCACGACCTCGGCCGGCAGATCGTCGAAACGCGCATCCGCCCAGTACGCGGCAAGCTGCTCGCTGAGGCTGCCGCTGCCGACGGGCCCGGCTACTTCATCCACACGCTGCCCCACCACTGCTGATTGGCCGCCTGCCACAAGCCCTGCAGCCTGGAGCTGGCGACCGCGAACTGCGGCTGCTGATGCAGGTTCAGCACCGGCAGATCGCGCGCCAGGATCAGCTGGACGCGGTCGTACGCCTTCTGGCGGGCCGCCTGCGTCGACGCGTCGCGGCCCTCGGCGAACAGCTTGTCGATCTCCGCGTTCGAGTACTGGGCCGCGTTATTGAAGTTGGTTCCCTGCTTGATCGATTCGCTCGTGTAGGTGCGCGCGATGCCGAGCGCCGGATCGCCGAGCGTCGTATAGGTCTGCAGCGTAGCCTCGAAATCGTAGTCGCTGTAGACGCGCTTCAGGATCACCGGACGCTCGGCGCCTTCCAGGACCACCTTCACGCCCACCGCCTGCCAGAAACGCTGCAGCGCCTGCGCGGCGGGCAGCCACTCGGGCTTCGCGGTCTCGAACAGCAGACGCATCGTGAAGCGGGTGCCGTCAGCGCCGGCCTTGACGCCGGCCGCGTCGAGCATCTGGCGCGCCTTGGCCGGATCGAACGGATACATCTTTTGGTAGTCGACCGACTTGTTGTACGCCCACAGACGCGTGTCGAAGGCGCTGCGCGGGACCCCGCCGAGGCCGTGGAACACCTTGTCGTGGATGAACTGGCGGTCGACGGCCATCAGCAGCGCCTGCCGCACCTCGGGCTTGCTCAGCGCCGCGTGCCTGGTATTGAGAATGATGATGTCGCTGCCCGGGTAGCTCACTTCCTGCGTCGTGAACTGCGAGCTCTTCTGCAGCATGGGCACCGAGTTGAGCGGCACGTAGTCGGGCACGATGTAGTCGACCTCGCCCGCGCGCAGCGCCAGCACGCGCGCCGACGCGTCCGGCATGATCTTGATGATCACGCGATCGAGGTAGGGCTCGTTCTTGCGCCAGTAGTTCGGGTTGCGTGCCAGCGTGATGTGGCTGCCGCGCACCCAGTCGACGATCTTGAACGGCCCGTTGCCGACCGGCGTCGTGAGGATGGCCGGATGCTTGAGGATGTCGGCGCCGCGCAGGATGTGGGCCGGCATAATCGCCGCGTTCTGCTCGCAGGCGAGCGAGAACAGGAACGGACCGAACGGCTGCTTCAGACGGATCACGACATTGCGCGGCGACGGCGTCTCGATGCGATCGATGAACTTGCCGGCGGCCGCGAAGCGCGGGCCGAACTTGCTGCTGATCTCTTCCAGCGTGAACTTCACGTCCTCGGAAGTAACCGGCTTGCCGTCATGCCAGGTGGCGTCCTCGAGCTCGAAGCTGTAGCTCAGGCCGTCGGCGGAGATGTCCCACTTCTTCGCCAGTCCCGGCACGATCTCGAAGCCCTTCTTGAAACGCACCAGCCCGTCATAGATGAGGCAGCCGGCGGCAACGTCGGGGACCGAGCTGGTCGTGTCCGGGCTCAGGCTCAGCGGATCGGTGCCGAGCACCATGACCGCGGTGCCGCCGCGCTTCGGCGTCTGCGCCTGCGCGGACGCTGAGGTCAGGCACAGGGTGGCCGCGACGCCGACCGTGACGGTCGCACCGGCTGCCGCGCTCGACAGAGCGGCGAGGCGGGCGCCGGCTCGGAAATTGAAAGGACTCATGCGATGTTTCTCCGGATTGAGCACAGTAAGGACGCGCGGCGGCTAGGCCGTTGCCGGCTGGCGGCGCGCCAGCGCGAGCGTGCGAATCATTTCGTTGCTGAGGATCATCAAGCCTTCGTCGGCGCCGATGCCGGGCTTGGACAGCATGAAGTCGGGGCCGGTGGCGAGCGCGATCTGCGCGGTGATCCGCGCCGACAGGTCGGTTTCGTTCGCCGTCCCGCCGAGGCAGCAGCCCATGCCGTGCGACTTGCAGTACAGAACCGCCTCGATGCTGTTGTTGATGCCGCCTAGATCCGGCGTCTTGATCTGCACGTAGTCGGACGCCTGCGCATCGGCGAAGACGCGGATGTCCTCCAGCGTGTTGCACCATTCGTCGGCGATCAGGCCGACCCGCGCGCCGCGCTGGCGCAGCGCCGCCTTCAGGCGCCCGAGGACCTCGATCTGGCCGGCGCGGCTGTCGGCGATGACCGGCGTCTCTATCATCAGGTCGAACGGCGCCACCACCTCGCCGAGCTGCTTCAGGTAATCCGCCAGCCGTTCGACGTCGTCGCCGAACAGGTCTCCCAGCGTGCCGTACACGTCGAGGTGGATGCGCGGGTGATAGCCGGGCGCGCCGACCTCGCGGATGCGCTGCGCGATCGAACGCGCGTAGTCGGTCAGCGCGCTCGCGCCGGGGCCGAGATCCTGCGCCAGCGTGAACGACGCATGCGGGAGGATGGGCGCGCGCTTCATGATCATCCGGTCGAGCTGCAGCGAATCGCCGCGATGGCAGGAGACCAGGATGTCGATCGGCGCCGCTGCCAGCCGCGAGCCGTATTCGTCGATGATGACCTCGGTCATCGTGCGCCGCGCCGCCAGCGCGGTGGCGTTCAGCAGCGCCTGCGTGATCCCGTAGCGCAGCGCCGTATGCAGCCGCGCGCCGCCGAAGCTGCTGCGGTCGAGTTCCTCGGCGTTCTCGCGGAACCGGCTGACGTCGCGCGCCAGCAGCCACGGCCGGATCTCCGACTGCAGCACGGGGAAGTGCTCGGCCGGCTGGAATAGCGGATCGCGCCCGGCCAGCCCGGAGAAGATCACGTCGGCGCACTCGCCGATCGCGACGCTGCCGTCCTCGAGGATCAGCATCACCGAGATGATGGAGCCGGCCTGGACGATCGCCTTGTAGCCGGGGGTCAGCGTCGGCCCCTCGACGAAGGAGCCATTGGCCTTGCCGCCGGCCTTGACCGCTTTCAGGTCCTTGTTGAAATAGCCTGAGCGGCCCTCGGTGAAAACGACGTCGCTGATCCTCATCTGCTCACTCGTCCGGTTGGCGGCGTGCGCCATTGCCCGCCACCTGCGGCGGCTGGTCTCCCCGCGCGCGGACGACATATTAAGCCCTTGCTGTGCTTTGTCCGTCCGCGAGGGGGACGCGGCGCCCGGACAGATCATGCTGCGGCGCACGAAGCCGGGCGCGCGGGCTCGTTCTGGCATCATTGCCCAAAGGCGGCCGGATGCAGATTCACGCGCCGCTTCGTTCCTGCCGAGACCGCTCCACCCCTCCCCGAGACGATCATGGCCGACATAGACATCAGCAAGGAAGCCCGGGACGACCGGCATGGCCGCTACGTGGCGCGCGTGCGCGGCGCGCAAGGCGAAGCCGAGCTCACGTTCACGCAGCGGGCACCCGATCTCATCAGCGCCGATCATACGGGCGCGCCGGAGACGCTGCGCGGCACCGGCGCGGCGGCCGCGCTGGTGGCGTACATGGTGGACGATGCGCGCCGCGGCGGTTTCCGCATCGTGCCGCGCTGCTCCTACGTGCAGGCGCAGTACGCCAAGCACCCCGAGTGGGACGACGTGTTCACCACGCGACCCGGCGAGGCGCCCTGAGGGCCGCGCTTCGCGCCCTTGACGCGCCGGCGCCTGATGGGCCGCTGCGCCTCATGCGCCTCATGCACCTTGTACGCGTCAGCGCATCAGGTTCGGCAGGAAGGTCACCAGTCCGGGCAGCGCCAGCAGGATCGCCAGGCACACCAGGTTGCCGATCAGGAACGGCATGATGCCGCCGTAGATGGTCCATAGCGGGATCTCGCGGAACAGCCCCTTGACCACGAACACGTTGATGCCCACCGGCGGCGTGATCAGACCGATTTCCACGACGATGATCACGATGATGCCGAACCAGATCGGATCGATGCCCATCGCATGCACGATCGGATAGAACACCGGCACGGTCAGCAGCAGCATGCCGAGGCTCTCGAACACGCAGCCGAGCACCAGGTAGATCACGCACATCGCGATGACCACGCCCATGGGCGGCGCGTTCAGGCTTTCGATCCACGCCACCATCGCACCGGTCATGCCCACCAGCGTGACGAACTTGGCGAACACCAGCGCCCCTATCCCTACCATGAACACCGTGCTGGTGGTGCGGCCGGCTTCGATCAATGCGTCCCACAGAATGCGCCGCGTCAGCTTGCCTCGCGCCAGCGCGAACAGCAGGGCGCCGCCGGCGCCGATGCCGGCGGCCTCCGTCGGCGTGAAGACGCCGATATAGATGCCGCCGAGCACTACCAGCGCAAGGACCAGGATCGCCCAGGTGGCGCCCAGCAGCCGCAGGCGCTCGCTCCAGGGCATGCGCTCGCCGCGAGGGGCTGCGGCCGGATCCAGATGAACCTTGACCGCGATCGAGAGGATGTACATCATCGTCAGCAGCAGCCCGGGGATGATGCCGGCGATGAACAGCTTGCCGATGTCGGTCTCGGTGAGGATGCCGTAGATCACCATGGGCACGCTGGGCGGTATCAGAATGCCCAGGCAGCCGCCGGCGGCGCATGAGCCGGCTGCCAGCGCGTCGCTGTAGCCGTAGCGGCGCATCGCCGGGATCGATACCTTGGACATGATCGCGGCGGTGGCCAGCGAGGTGCCGGACACGGCGGCGAGTCCGGCCGAGGCCGAGATCGTCGCCATTGCCAGTCCACCGCGCCGGTGTCCCATCCAGGCATTGGCCGCCGCGAACAAGTCATCCGCCAGACGCGCGTGGTGGACCAGCGTACCCATCAGGATGAACATGGGCAGCACGGTCAGTCCGTAGCTGGTCGACCAGTCGATCGCCTGCTGCGAGACGACCAGCATGGCAGGCTCGAAGCCTCGCACCAGCGTCAGGCCGGCCGCGCCGACCAGGATCATGGAGAAGGCCAGCGGCAGGCCGGCGAAGCACAAGCCTAGCAATACGGCGAAGCCGATCAGTCCCGCGATCATGACGTCGCTTCCTGCCGGATATCGCCGCGCCACGCGTGCACGAAAGCGCCGACGCAGGCGAGCGCAGACATCCCGCCCATGAAGTAGGCGATCGGCGCATACGGCAGCTCCAGGAAGCCGGTGACCTGCGGCCCCTGTTCCAGCAGCCCGGCATGGACCCACAGGCGCCAAGCCATGACGGCGAGCAGCAGGCCACAGCAGGCCGAGACGACGCGCCCCTGGATCCGCCGCATCGCAGCCGATCCGAGCTGCTCGAAGATCTCCACCGTGATGTGCTCGCGCGACCAGGTCACCAGCGGCAGCGCGCTGAACACGACGATCGCGAGCATGAAGCCGATCACCTCGTACGCGCCCCGCAGCGGCGCGTTGAACAGATAGCGAGCGAACACGTCGACGAAGGTGATGAGCATCATCGCGAAGGTGATGACTGCCACGACGCCGGACAGGGCGTACTGCGTGAAGCGGAACAGGCGGTGCATGGGTTCTCCGGCGCGATGCTGACGCGGGCTCGGGATGGGGCTCGGACCGGGGGTTAGGACCGAGGGCTTGGACCGGAGCCGCGGCTCTAGCGCTTTTCCGCCGCGACCGCGCGGGCCTGCTCGCGGAAGTACTGCAGCGCGGCCTTGCCGTCGACGCCGAGCTTGGATGCCTCTGCCACCCATTCATCGGCGGCGAAGCCCCATGCCTTCTCCAGCGCGGCGACGAACTCCGGCGCCGCGGCATGCACCTTCTTGCCGTCGGCGATGAACTTGGTCCGGCTCTGCTCCTCGACGACATCCCACGCACGGGAATGCCGCGCGAGGCGTTCGCCGGAGATCGACAGGATGGCCTCGCGGTCCTTGGTAGAAATGCTGTTCCACTTCGCCTGGTTCAGGAAGACCGAGAACGACGACGCGTTCATCCGCCCCGGGATCTCGGTGGCCGACTTCGTGTACGGCGCGGCATGGAACGAGACCAGCGTGTGGTAGCCGATCGATGCATGCGCATCGACGACGCCCTTCGAGACGATCTCGTGGATGCGCGTCGCCGGCCCCGGCACGACCGAGGCGCCCATGCGATCCAGCAAGCGGGCCGGCAGATTCGGCAGCGACCACATCTTCAGGTTCTTGAGGTCGCCGACCGACGTGATCGGCTTGTCGGTCAGGCTGAAAATCTGCCCGCCCGGCGCCGAGAAATAACCCAGGAACACGACGCCCTTGTGCTCGTCGCGAGGCTTGAAGAACTTCTCGTGCGTGCGCCACAGCGCCACCGCAGTGGCCTCGACGCTCCACGCCGAGAACGGCAGATCGGCAAGCTGCGTCAGCGGCAGCCGGCGCGCCGCGAACGCCGTCTGGATGAAGGCGCCGTCGGCCAGCCCCTGCGTGACCAGCTCCCACTGTCCCGGAGGCGGCGCCAGCGAGTCGGGCGGGAACTGCACCTTCACTCGGCCTTCGGTGACGCGCTCGACGTCGCGCGCCCAGGCTCCGATGATGTCGGTGGAAATGACATGAGTAGGCGGTACGTAACGGTTGAACAGCAGCGTGGTCTGGGCGCTCGCGGGAGCGCTCAGCGCCAGTGTGCCGGCCACCAGGGCCAGGCCTGCAGCGGCGAACTTCATCGGGAACTCCTCGTCGTGGATGATGGGCAGTTCGGCACCGCCCGAAGTGGATGGATCACCAGCGGCCGATGTGCACGCCGGCGGATTCATTGCGCGCCCACCAGGCCGACACCCAGTCGTCGGGTGCGGTCTCGTGCGCGGGAATGCCCAGGCTCCAGTCCTGCAGGGCATCGCTCAGGCGCCGGAGCACGGGACCGCGCGCCGGGTCGGTACCGAGGTCGCGCAGCTCGCCCGGATCCTCATCGAGGTCGAACAGCTGCACGCGCTCATAGCCCTGGTACGTCACCAGCTTCCAGCGGCCGTCGCAGACCATGCGTGCGCGGCAGCCATCCAGCGGACGCCCCAGCCGCAGCCGCGTGTCGGTCCAGAACGAATAGTCGAGCTCGCTGAACACGAACTCGCGCCAGGCGGCAGGCAAGCCGGCTTCGCGCCACAGCGGCAGCAGCGAGCGGCCCTGCACGCGATGCGAAGGCTGCGGCACGCCGACCGCGTCGAGCATCGTGGGCAGCAGGTCGATCGCCTCGGCGAGCCGATGCTCGACGCGGCCCCGACTGGCATCCGCCGCGGGATCGGGGTCGTAGACGATCAGCGGCACGCGCGCCGAAGCGTCATGAAACAGTTCCTTCTCGCCCAGCCAGTGATCGCCCAGATAGTCGCCGTGATCGCTCGTGAAGACGATCAGCGTATCGTCCATGCGACCGCAGCGCTGCAGATGGGCGAGCAGCCGGCCGATCTCGTCGTCGAGCTGCCGGACCAGACCCATGTAAGTAGGTGCGACGAGGTCGCGGACTTCGTCGCGCGAGAAGGCCAGACTCTCGGGACGCTGCTGATAGGCGCCGTACACCGGATGCGGGTCCTTGCGCTCCGCCGCCGCGCGCACCGGCGGTTGCACGTCGCCGGCCTCGAACAGACAGTGATAGGGCGCGGGAGCCACGTACGGCCAATGCGGCTTGATATATGACAGATGCAGGCACCATGGCGCCTCGCCTTGCGCATCAATGAAATCGATGGCCCGCGTCGTCATGTACGCCGTTTCCGAGTGCTCCTTGGGAATCGCCGCCGGTTCGCGGGCGTAGCGCATATACCAGCCGCTGAGGATCTCGCCGCCGGGTCCGCGCGCCGAGTTCGCATGGTCGTGCCAGGGGTTGGCGCCGTCGTAGCCCATGGCGCGCAGATGGTTCGCATAGGATGTCTGCACGCGGGCGCCGAAGGCCTCGGGGAACACGCCGTCGTCGCGATCGTAGGGCTCGAAGCCGCCCTGACTCAGCCGCAGGCCGATGCCCTCGTCGGGCGACAGCCCGAGCCGCGCGAGCTCGGCCAGGTCGGGTTCGACGTGCGTCTTGCCGGCCACCGCGGTGCGGATGCCGGCCTCGGACAGGTACTCGCCGAGCGTGCGCTCCGACAGCGGCAGCGGCACGAAATTCCAGAAACTGCGGTGGCTGGCGACGTAGCGGCCGGTGTACGTCGACATCCGCGACGGGCCGCATACCGGTGACTGCACATAGGCGCGTTCGAAGCGCACGCCGCGCGACGCCAAGCCGTCCAGATGCGGCGTACGCAGACTGCGGTGACCATAACAGGACAAATGGTCCCAGCGCAGCTGATCGGCCATGATAAACAGCAAGTTGCGTACGCGAGCCATGGGCGGTGACGGATCTTGTCGTTTGTCATGCCGGCGCCGGACCGGCATCGATAACGTGGGATACTCACCTCAGTCTTGATCCTTGTCAATAGCGAGTTGCACTCGGTAATAACCCAGGAAGCCGATATCGATGGCCCAGTTCAAGAAGGCAGAGGTGCGCGAAGCCCTGCTGGACAGCGCCTACAAGCTGTTCGCCAAGCGCGGCTACGCTCGCACCAGCGTGAAGCAGATCGCAGCCGGCGCGAAGGTGTCGGAGGCGAACCTGTATGTCTATTTCAAGTCGAAGCTGGACATCTTCTTCGGCGTCTATGAGCCCTGGTGGCGCGAGCGCATCCATCAGCTCGAAGGCCGGCTCAGCGCTGAAACCGACCGCCGCCGCAAGCTGGAACTGGTGCTGACGACGCTGTGGTGCCATCTGCCGGCCGATGACAACGGCTTCTCGAACAACCTGATGCAGGCGCTTTCCACGATCGACAAGCCGGAAACCTATAGACCCACCTTGCTGCGCTGGATCGAAGGACGGCTGGAAGCGATGCTGGCCGACGTGCTGCCCGCGCAGCGCTGGGCCTTGCTGCGCCGCGGCGGACTCGTGCACATCCTGATGATGGCCCAGGACGGATTCGCGATGTGGCATCACGTCAATCCCACCAGCGGCTGCGGCAGTGCCACGGTGGCCATGTTCGTGTCACTGCTGCTCGGCGATCCGCTCGCGGCCACGGAAGACTCCGGCGACACCTGAACGCCGGTGTTGACGTTCTGCACTTCGTGGTTAAAAATGAGCATCGCTTGTTTATAGGGCGGCAGCAGCGATTGCCGGACGCCCTTCCACCCCTGGAGTGCAGACATGACAACCACCGGCTCGCACGCCGTGCAGGACTCGTCGATCCATCCCGTCGTTGCCGAGAAGCTCGCCGCCCTCGGCCCAGGCCATCCCAGGCTCATCGAGCTGTTCAATGCGGTAAGCGCCGCGCTGAAGCAAGTCGTGCGCGAGCACCACGTCACGCACGAGGAGTACTGTCAGATGGTGGAGTTCATGTTCGGCGTCGCCGGCGAAGGCGAGATGGGCCTGATCTGCGATCTGATCCTCGAAGCGGCGGTGGTCGAGTCCGACTACGCCGCGTCGGCCGGCACCGCCTTCAATGCCGAAGGCCCCTACTACATTGCCGGCTCACCGCGCCTGGATGTGCCGTGCCGCATGCCCATGCGGCCCGACGAAGGCGGAACGCCGCTGCTGTTCACCGGTGGGGTCAGCGACACGCAGGGGCGGCCGCTCGCGGGCGCCCGGATCGAGCTGTGGCATTCGACGCATGACGGGCTGTACAGCAATATCGATCCCGAAGTGCCCGAATGGCTGCTGCGCGGACAGTTCGTCGCTGACGAGCAGGGCCGCTTCGAGGTACGCACGATACGTCCCGAGCCGTATGAGATCTCGCGGCATGGGCCGGTCGGACGGATGCTGCATGCGATGGGGCGCCACCGCTTCCGTCCGGCCCATCTGCACCTGAAGGTCAGCCACCCGGGATTCCGCCAGCTGACCACCCAGATCTACTTCGATGCCGACCCGTATCTCGACTCGGACGCCGCCAACTGCGTGCATCGCAGCCTGGTGATCCGGCTCGACGGCCCGTCGCAAGCCGAGGCCGGCAGCGCGTACGGCTTCGACGCGCCGTTCCTGACCGGACGCTACGACCTGGTGCTGCAACCCGCTGCCTGACCACACGCAACAGAGACGGAGACTCATCCATGATCAAGCACATCGCATTGTGGCGCCTGCAGGCGCCCGCCGCGGGCGACAGCCGCGAGGCCATGTTCGCTCGCATCAAATCGGCAGTGGAAGGCCAGACGGGCCGCATTCCGGGGTTGCTGGAGGCCGAAGTCGGCCTGAACTTCAAGGAATCGCCGAAGGCGCTGGACGTGGCCGTCTATACCACCTTCGCCGACAAGGCGGCGCTGGAGGCCTACCACCGCCATCCGGTGCATCAGGAGACCCGCGCCCAGGTCGACAGCTACGTCGCCTCGAGCGTGTTCGTCGACTACGAGGTCTGAGATGCGGGCCGAGGTCGTCGGAGCGGGCATCGGGGGGCTGACCGCCGCGGCCGCGCTGGCCCAGCGGGGCTGGCAGGTCCGGGTGCACGAACGTGCGCCCGACCTGCGCGCATTCGGCGCCGGGATCTACATCTGGGGCAACGGCCTGAAAGTGCTGCGCTCGATCGGCGCCTACGACGAAGCCTCGCAGGGCGCGCACATCGGCCCCTGCTTCGAGACGCGCGACCATCTGGACCGCACCGTCGAGCACATACCGATCAACCAGCCGGGCGGAGTGCAGCTGATCACCATCCTGCGCGAAACCCTGATCCGCTCGCTGGCCAATGCGTGCCGGCGCAGCGGCGTGGAAATCGTGACCGGATCGGAGGCAGTGGCCGCCGCCCCTGACGGCAGCTTGACGCTGGCCGACGGCCGCCGGCTGAACGCGGATCTGGTGGTGGCGTCCGACGGCTTGAACTCTCGCGTGCGAGACGCGCTCGGCCTGCTCGCCTTCCGGATGCCGCTCGGCTACGGCGCGGTGCGGATGCTGGTGCCGCGCAGCGCCGAGGATCTGCGCGATCCGGGCGACCGGCCGAAGTACATCGAATACCTGTCGGGGACGCGACGCATCCTCTATACGCCGTCCAGCGCCACCGATCTGTACGTCGCGCTGTGCTGCGAAGAGACGGATGTCGCCGCACGCACGGTGCCGATCGACGTGCGCCTATGGTGCGAGTCCTTTCCGCACCTGTCGCGGCTGGTGCGCCGGCTCGGCGACGCCGGCCGCTGGGACACCTTCGAGCTGCTGAAGCTTCGTCGCTGGTCGGAAGGCCGGGTCGCCATCCTCGGCGACGCGGCTCACGCGATGCCGCCGTATCTCGGCCAGGGCGGCGGCTGCGCGCTGATGAACGCCCTCAGCCTCGCTGCGCACGCCAGCAGGCAGCCGGACGATCTGCCCGCGGCGCTGGCCACGTGGGAAGCGCGCGAGCGGCCGCTCACCGAGCACACGCAGGATACGGCGCACGGCATGGGCGCGATGAACGGCTGGCCCGACGAAGAGCGCTCGCAGATCCTGACCATCGTCGGACGCAGCCCCAGGCTGGCGCAGGACCGCGTCCGCACGGCGCTGCACGTGCCGACCGGCACCGCCGGCGCCGCGCTCGGCTGAGCGGCCGCGAACGGACTCCCCCTTCAGGCCAGACGTTCGATGATCGTCGCGTTCGCCATGCCGCCGGCCTCGCACATCGACTGCAGGCCGTAGCGGCCGCCGCTGTCCTCGAGGCCGTGCAGCAGCGTCGTCATCAGCCGCGCACCCGAAGCGCCGAGCGGATGGCCCAGCGCGATGGCGCCGCCGCGCGGATTCAGACGCTCGTCCGACGCGCCCAGCTCGCGCTGCCACACCAGCGGCACCGTGGCGAAGGCCTCGTTGATCTCGAAGTGGTCGATCGCGTCGACGCCCAGCCCGGCTTTCTCCAGGGCGCGGCGCGTCGCGGGAGCCGGCGCCGTCAGCATCTCGAGCGGATCGGCGCCGCGCACGTCGAACGACACGAAGCGCGCGCGCGGCCGCAGGCCCAGCCGGTTGGCGGTGCGCTCGCTCATGATCAGCAGCGCGGCAGCGCCGTCGGTGATCTGCGACGAGTTGCCGGCCGTGGTCTGCCACTGGATTCCCGGGAACCGCTCGGCCATGTCGGCGCGCTCGAACGAGGGCTTCAGGCTGGCCAGCCGCTCCATCGTGGTCGACGGGCGAATCGTCTCGTCCTGCTCGACCAGGCCGGACGGCGTCGCGACCGGCAGGATCTCGCGGCGGAACGCGCCTGAAGCGCGCGCCTGCTCGGCGCGCTGATGCGAACGCGCGGCGTAGCGGTCGAGCTCCTCGCGATCCAGCTTCCAGCGCATGCCGATCAGGTCAGAGGAAACACCCTGCGAGATCAGGCCGCCATAGCGCGTGCTGACGCTCGGGCCTGCCGGGTCCTGATCCATCCTGGCGACGCCCATCGGCACACGGCTCATCGATTCGACGCCGCACGCGATCACGATGTCATAAGCGCCGGCGCTGATGCCCTGCGCCGCGAAATGGATCGCCTGCTGGCTGGAGCCGCACTTGCGGTCGATGGTGGTCGACGGCACGTGTTCGGGATAGCCGGCGGCCAGCCAGGCCATCCGGCCGGGCGTGCCCGACTGCTCGCCGGCCTGGCTGACGCAGCCGCAGATGACATCGTCGACCGTCGCCGGGTCGATGCCGGTCCGCTTCACCAGGCCTCGCAGGACCTGGGCCAGCATCTCGACCGGATGCAGTTCTGCCAGGGCGCCGTCGGCCCGGCCGCGTCCCATCGGCGTGCGCAGCGCCTCGACGATGACGGGGTGGTTCATGAGATCTCGCTCCTTGGAAAATCCTGTTCGTTGTCGCAGTCTAAAGTCCCGCGGCATGCAAGGCCTCGTCGAAACCGACGAGGCGGCACCGGCTCAGATCAGGCCGGTTCGCCGGCCGATCGCCACTGCCTGCGTACGGCTTTTCGCATTCAGCTTCATGTTGATGTTGCGCAGATGCGTACGCACCGTGCTCTCGGAGACCGACAGCTTGCCCGCGAGCTCGACGTTGGACAAGCCCTCGGCCAGCAGGCGCAGCAGCCGGGCCTCCTTGGGCGTCAGCGCCTCCACCGGCAGGATCACCGACGCCGTCTCGCCGGCAGGCGGCGCGCCGAACTCGTGCAGCAGCCGCTGAAAGTATTCGTCGAAGATAGGGTCGCCCTGCACGCCGCGCAGGAAGCTCGGCTGCGCGCGCAGGCCCTGCACGATGCGGGCGGCCGCCGGGCCTTCGTCGATGACCATCCTGACGAAGCCTTCGGCGCTGAGCGTGCGCAGCAGCCGCCCCGCCAGCGTCAGCGCCGCGGCCGGCTCGCCGCGCCGGTGCAGGGCGATCGCATTGAGCAGTTGCAGCTTCAGGGCTCGGCGCTTCCTGCGGCCGGAGGCGGCCGCGGCGAGCGCCGGTTCGATCTCGCGCCCCGCGGCGGCCGCGTCGCCGCAGCTCGCTTCCCAGCGCATGCGCCCGAGCGCAAGGTCCTCGATGTCGTGTGCCGGCAGGCGCAGCCGCGCGACGCGCTGCCAGACCGCATCCTGGCCGGCCAGCTCCAGCTCGGAGCGCGCAGCATCGGCATTGCCTTGCAGCAGAAACAGCCGCGAACGCTCCAGACGCGCGCTCGCCGCGATGCGCGGCAGCCGCCGCGCCCGCCCTTCGTGCTCGAGCATGGCCAGCAGCTCCCAGGCGTGGTCCAGGCGTCCATGCTGGAACGCGATCCGCGCCAGCGTGACGTGGCCCAGGATGATCTGATCGCGCAGCCCCGCATCGCGCGCCAGCGGGACATAGACGCTCAGCAGCTGCTCGGCCTGCGTCAGCTGGCCGGCCTCGTACAGCGACAGCGCGTAGGCCACGCCAGGGTACGCATTGCCGCCGGTCGGCGAGAACGTCGCCGGCGGACCGGCATGCAGCGCGAAGCGGAAGCGGGCAGTGGCCTTGCGCAGCTGAGCCTCTTCGAGCTCGATCAGCCCCTCGACCGTCTCGGCGTACATGCGGTTGAACTCGCTTTCCCAGCCGCCGCGCGAGCGCCGCGCCGTCTCGAGCAGCCGGCGCGACTCGCGGTACTGGCCCACCACGAGGAAGGTGTAGGCCATGGTGTTCACCAGCACGCTGTCGGCGAAGCGGTGGCCGGTAGGCAGAGCCCGCAGATTCTGCCGCCCGGTCTCGTACGCCTCGTCATAGCGGTCCATCATGCCCAGCAGCAGCGGACGGAGCGCGAGAACGTGCGGCGCAATCGCCGCTTCGTCATGTGCCGATGCCGACTGATCGAGCACGCGCATCGCTTCCCACGGCCCGCGCGTGAAGCAGATCGCCCAGACCTTGGCCATGCTCAGCAGCGCGTGGCCGTTCACCAGCGAGGCCGGCAACACGTCGAACCAGCGTGCCAGCAGCCGCATGCGTCCGCCTTCCAGCAGCCGCTGGGCGTGATCGCCCAGCAGCTGCAGCGTGCGCTCGAAATGCCCGCCTTCGATCGCGTGGTCGATTGCCGGAACCGGCCGCTCCTGCGTCTCGTACCAGCGCGATGCCGCCAGATGCAGTGCCGGAATGATGGCCGGACACTCACGCGCCAGCTGCGCGCGCAGGAACTCGGCGAACAGGCTGTGATAGCGATAGGCGCCGAGCTGATCCTCGACCGGGATCAGGAACAAGCCCGCCTCGGCGACACGCCGCAGCATCGCACCCGCATCGGCGATGCCCAGCACGGCGGCGCACATGGCCTCGTCGAAGCTGCGCAGCACGCTGGTGCGCAGCAGGAAGTCCCTGATCTCCGGGGCCTGGCCCGCCAGCACTTCGTCGAGCAGATAGTCGGTCACGATCTGGCTCGAACCGGAGAAGCGCTCGATGAATGCGCGGCGCGCGTCGGAGCGTTCCAGCGCGAGTGAGACCAGCCGCAGCGCGACGGCCCAGCCTTCGGTCTTGCGATGCAGCGCACGGACCTCCTCGTCGCCGAGGCCGGTCGTACCGTCGCGCTCGAAGAAAGCCTGCGTCTCGTCGATCGAGAACCGCAGCTCGCCGGCGGACAGCTCGAGCAGCTGGCCGCGCGCGCGCAGGCGCACCAGCCCCAGTTCCGGAA
This sequence comes from Burkholderiaceae bacterium, assembly GCA_050187175.1. Taxonomy (GTDB): domain Bacteria; phylum Pseudomonadota; class Gammaproteobacteria; order Burkholderiales; family Burkholderiaceae_E; genus Zeimonas. Next base: position 4,079 of record JBFWXS010000050.1, on the reverse strand, counting down.
CGGTCCGCGAAGCGAGCATCAGCTGGCCGTGGCGCGGCAGGTTGTGCAGCAGTTCGCGCACGATGGCGATGACGTCGGGATTCTGGATCGCCTCGAAGTCGTCGAGGCAGATGACGAAGCAGTCGCTGTCGGCGAGACGCTCCATCAACGCGAGCGCCGCCTGGCCGGTTTCGAGATCGGATGTGCCACGCTCGCCGCCGTGCAGCGCCGCCACCGCGGCCGACAAGCCCTGGACGAATCGCGCGGGATCATTGTCCGACACATCCAGCGTCAGCCAGGCGCTGCGCACGCCCTGCGCCTCGAGCAGCGAGCGGCACTGGGCCATGACCGTGGTCTTGCCGGTACCGGCCGGTGCTCGAATCAGCACCAGACGCGCGGCGCGCGCGGCGCAGACGCGCTCGCAGATCTGCCGCCGCACGAACTGCGACGGAATCGCGGCCGGAGCGCTGAGCTTAGCGCGGGGAACCAGCGTCATCAGAGCGTCGATGTCAGCGCCGCCGTGCAGTGGCCGGATCCAGATCGCGTGCGATCAGTTCCTTCATGATCTCGTTCGAGCCGCCGTAGATGCGGGTGACGCGCGCGTTCGTGTACATGCGGGCGATCGGGTACTCCTCCATGTAGCCGTAACCGCCGAACAGCTGCAGGCAGTCGTCCACGACCTCGCAATAGGCTTGCGAACACCACCACTTGGCCATCGCCGCGGTCGCTCCGTCGAGCGTGCCCGCGAGCTGGCGTGCGATGCAATCGTCGACGAAAGTGCCGGCGAGGCGCACCTTGGTAGCGCACTCGGCGAGCTTGAAGCGAGTGTTCTGCAGATCGAGCAGCCGCTGGCCGAACACCTTGCGCCCGGATGCATAGTCGACGGCCAGATCGACGGCGCGCGCGGCGGCCGCGGCGCTGATGACGGCGATGATCAGCCGCTCCTGCGGCAGCTGCTGCATCAGCTGCCTCATGCCTTGCCCTTCATCCGGCCCGAGCAGATTGCCGCGGGGCACGCGCACGCCGGAGAAGAACAGCTCCGCCGTGTCCTGTCCCTTCTGGCCGATCTTCTCGAGGTTGCGGCCGCGCTCGAAACCACTCAGCCCCTCCGTCTCCACGACGATCAGCGAAACCGTACCGGATTCGCGGCCGTCGCCGGTCTTGGCCACCACGACCACCAGCCCGGCATTGATGCCATTGGTGATGAAGGTCTTCGATCCGTCGATGACGTAGTCGTCGCCGTCCTGCACGGCACGCGTGCCGATCGCCCGCAGATCGGAGCCCGCGCCCGGCTCCGACATGGCGATCGCGGCGACCAGCTCGCCGCTGGCCATTCGGGGCAGCCAGCGGTGCTTCTGCGACTCCGAACCGTAGCGCGCAATGTAGTGGGCGACGATTCCGCTGTGCACGCTGTTGCCGAAGCTGTTGACGCCGGCGCGCGCGAGCTCGGCGGTGATCACGGCTTCATGCGCGAAATTTCCGCCGCCCCCGCCGTACTGCTCGTCGATGCTGGCGCACAGCAGGCCCGCCTCGCCGGCCTGCCGCCAGACGGCGGGATCAACGCGGCGCTTCGCGATGAACTCTTCCTCGCGCGGCGCCAATTCGTTCTCCACGAAGCGGCGAACGCTGTCGCGGAAAGCGCGCAGATCTTCATCCATCCAGAGGGGATCGGTAGCAGGCATGACAGACTCGGTAGTGTTCCTTCAGGCGGCGGCGCAGCAGCTTGCCGCTGTCCAGCCGCGGCAGCTCGGAGACCAGATCGACGGCACGCGGCGTCTTCACATGGGACAGCTGGCTGCGGCAGAACGCGATCAGCTCATCGACGAGCCGCTGCCGCTCGTTGCTGGCGGCGGGCAGCATGCGCGGCTTGACGACCGCCATCGCCGTTTCGCCGAGGTCGGCGTGCGGCACACCGACGACGGCGGCATCCTCGACCGCCGGATGGGTCAGCAGCAGCTCCTCGATCTCTCGGGGATAGACGTTAACACCACCGGACAGAATGAGATCGGCGCGCCGGTCGCTCAGGTACAGATAGCCGTCGGCATCCATGTGACCGATATCGCCGTACGTCGCCCAGCCGGCTGCGTTATAGGCCGATGCGGTCTTGACGGGATCGTTCAGATACTCGAAGCGGGGACCGCCCTCGAAGTAGACTTGGCCGATCTCGCCGGCCGGCAGCTCGGCGCCGTGCTCGTCGACGATCCGCAGCCGGCCCAGCACTGCCTTGCCGACCGAACCCCGATGCGCCAGCCAGTCGGTACTGTCGATCGCCGTCATGCCGACGGCTTCGGATCCCGCGTAGTACTCGTACAGGACAGGCCCCCACCAATCGATCATGGCCTGCTTCACCGGCACCGGACACGGCGCCGCGGCGTGGATCGCGACCTTCATCGAGGCAGGCCGCAGCGGCTCGCGCAGCGGCTGCGGCAAGGCCAGCATCCGGACGAACATGGTCGGCACCCACTGGCTGTGAGTGACCTGCCATTCGCCGAGCGCCCGCAGCGCGGACTCGGCATCGAACTTCTCGGACATCACGCAGCGCGCGCCTACGTCGACGGTGCGCAGCGCGTACCGCAGCGGCGCCGCGTGGTAGAGCGGCGCGGCGGAATAGTAGACGCTGTGCGGGTCGAAGCCGAAGACTCGGCGCCAGGTAGCGACCTCGCGGTCCTCGACATGGCGCTCGGCCCAGTCGCGCAGAGGCTTGCGAATGGCGCGCGGCATGCCGGTGGTTCCCGACGAATAGAGCAGATCGCGCCCCACCGGCCGTGGGGGCAGCCGGGCAGCATCAGCGGGCCGGCCGCGCAGCGCCTCGCTCAGCGACGGCGCGTCGGCGGACTCGTCGACGCACCACACTGCCGGCGCGACCGCGCCCTGCCAGTCGCCCGACAAGGCGCGTTGCGCCAGCTCGGCCGTGGCGGACGACACGATGAGGATGCGCGCACCGCAATCCCGCAGCATGAACGCGATCTCGCGCTGCTGCAGATGCACGCTCAGCGGCGAGAAATACAGCCCGGCGCGGCGCGCTCCCAGCGCCAGCGTGATCAGCTCGCCGCGGTTCTCGAGCAGAGCGGCGACGCCCTCGCCGGGCGCGAGGCCGAGCTCGATCAGCCAGTGAGCGCTGGCCGCGCCCTGCGCGGCCAGCTCAGCGAAGCTGAAGCGGCGTCCACTGCCGGTGAAGACCAGCGCGGTGTCGTCGGGGCGACGCTCGGCCCAGTCGTCCAGCGTCATCGCCGGCTCCCCGGCCGCGCCCATGGCTGTCACGCGCCTCCGCTATACGCTGCTATATGCCGCAATACGCCACCGTCAGCGCGGCGCCATGCGGATTGCGCCGTCGAGACGAATGGTCTCGCCGTTGAGCATCGTGTTGGCGAAGATGTGCAGCGCGAGCTGCGCGAATTCGTCAGGGCTGCCCAGCCGCGGCGGATACGGAACAGAGCGTCCGAGCGAGTCGCGCACCGGTTCCGGCAAGCGGGCCAGCATCGGCGTGTCGAACAGCCCCGGCGCGATGGTGCAGACGCGGATCGCCTTGGACGCCAGGTCGCGCGCCGCCACCAGCGTCATGCCGACCACACCGGCCTTCGACGAAGCGTATGGAATCTGGCCGATCTGCCCCTCGTAGGCGGCGACCGACGCGGTGAGCACGCAGACCCCGCGGTCGCCTTCCGGCGTCGGTTCATTGCGCGCCATGCGCACGGCCGCCAGCCGCAGGACGTTGAAGCTGCCCAGCAGATTGACCCGTATGATCGCCTCGTAGGTCTCCAGCGAACCGGGACTGCCGTCTTTCTCGACCAGGCGCACGGCGCCGCCGCGGCCGGCGCAATGCACCAGCGCGCGCAGCGGCCCGTGGCGCTCGGCCTCGTCGTAGACAGCTTCCATCGCCTGCGTGTCGGTGACGTCGGCGGCGACGAAGCTCGCGCCCGCGCCCAGCTCTTGCGCCACGCGAGCACCGTTCGACGCCGGCAGATCGGCGATGGTGACCTTCGCTCCTTGCTCGAGCAGGCGCTTGACGCTTGCCAAGCCCAGCCCTGAAGCACCGCCGGTCACCACGGCGGAGACACCTTGCAGATTCATCGGTCCCCTTTCATTGTTGACATGCCGCC